>DESK01000066.1 GCA_002361955.1 Lachnospiraceae bacterium UBA3316 | reverse complement strand
TTTAAAGTATACAGGAAGCTTTCTATATTTCATAATGGTCTGAATGTCAAAACTGTTTCAGGAATCTTACATCATTCTCGTATAAGAGCCTCATATCGTCGATCTCATACTTGAGCAGCGCGATTCGCTCCAAGCCCACGCCAAAGGCAAAGCCTGTGTACTCTTCCGGGTCTATGCCGCACATCTCAAATACGTGGGGATGCACCATGCCGCAGCCCAGGATCTCGATCCATCCGGAACCCTTGCAGAAACGGCATCCCTTTCCGCCGCATTTAAAGCAGGATACATCCACCTCTGCGCTGGGCTCTGTGAAGGGGAAATGATGGGGACGGAACTTCGTCTTCGTCTCCGGCCCGAACAGCTCCCTGGCAAATTCCTCCAGAGTTCCCTTTAAGTCTGCAAACGTAATGTTCTTGTCTACCACCAGTCCCTCGATCTGATGGAAAGACGGGGAATGGGTGGCATCCACCTCATCGGAACGGAACACTCTTCCCGGCGCGATCATACGGATCGGCAGCTTTCCCTGTTCCATGATCCTGGCCTGTACCGGGGACGTCTGGGTACGCAGCACGATATCCTTATTGATATAAAAGGTATCCTGCTCATCCTTGGCGGGATGGTTCGCGGGAATATTCAGCTTTTCGAAATTGTAAAGGTCATACTCTATTTCCGGGCCTTCCACCACCTCATAGCCCATGCCGATAAAAATCCTCTCCACCTCTTCTAAGGCGATGGTATTGGGATGCCTGTGTCCTAAGCTGTTCTTTTTTGCAGGCAGGGTCACGTCGATGACCTCGCGGGCCAGCTGTTCCTCCCTCGCCTTTGCCTCAAGCTTCCGCTTCGTCTCCTCCAAAATCCTCTCGATGGCCTCCCTGGTTTCATTCACCATCTGTCCTACGACGGGCCGCTCCTCCGCCGCCACATCTTTCATGCCCTTTAATACGGCTGTCAGCTTTCCCTTTTTCCCAAGGAACGCTACGCGGGCATCATTCAGCTTGTCCAGTGCGTCAGAGCTCTGGATCTGTTTGATTGCTTCTTCTCTGATTTCCTGCAGTCTCTCTTTCATGGTATATTCTCCTTCTTGAGTTACGATTTTTTAATAAAAAAAAGCCAGCTTCCATCCCAAAAGGGACGAAATCTGACATTCCGCGGTACCACCCTGTTTCCTGCGCCCAGGCAGGCTCTCATATGCTTAACGCGCATCCGACGGCATCTCCTACTATCCCTTCAGAAATGCGGCTCCGGTGAGAAATTCGAAGCATCATCTGCACTTAAAGGAGCTTCCAGCCGACGGCTCCCTCTCTCTGTAAGAAAACAATGCTCTACTGGCACCTTCTTTGCCTTTCACTATTCCTCATTTTAACACACTTTCCTTTTCTGTCAACCCAAAACTTTCAGGTTCCTTCAGCCATACATTGATCTCCGCCCCGAAAAAGAGCAGCCACATACAAACATACAGCCACAGCATCAGCATCACCACGGTGGTAAGGCTGCCGTACACCGTTGACATCCCCTGGGCGTAATCCAGATAAATGGAAAACGCGTAAGAAAAGACGGACCAGGATACGGACGCTGCCGCCGCCCCGGGAATCTGCCCCAGAAAATGCTGCCGCCTGTTGGGAAGCATCGTATACATGGCCGCGAAAATCAGCGTAAGGATCACCATCATAGCCACGGTACGCACGCTGATAATAAAGCCAGACACCTTCCGGAAGAAGGGCAGGTACATCACGATCACCCTGTGGATCTGGTCACCGAACACCAGCAGGCCCAGAGCCAGGATCAATGACACTAACAGGGCCAGTATGTAAAAGGAGGAGCGCAGTCTCATAATCACATAATTTCTCGTCTCCTCAATATTGTGGATGGAGTTCAAGCCCTTCGTGATCGCCAGGACCGCACGGCCGCAGGCCCACACGGCTGTGACAGCGGTTCCCGACAGCAGGGCTGTAGAAGAATCAAACACCGAGTTTACCGCGTCTGTCACAAGCCCCTGCAGGCTGTCCGGCAACGCGTTTGTCAGCACCGCCATCATATCCTCCGGCGTCAGGGGAGTATAATTTAAAAGTGTCAGCAAAAGCATGACAAACGGGATAAAACCCATCATAATATAGAAAGCCGATTGGGCAGAATAGACATCTACACGGTCTCTGCTTATTTTTTTTGAAAAACCTATCACAAAACAGACTGCTCTCTTTATCATCGATCCCTATCCTTACTCTTTCCTTTTCTTCCGCCCACAGATGAAATGAATCATACCATGTTTTCCTCTCTTGCGCAAGCAATTACTGCCCGCTGCGGCAAGGGGATTTTGCTCACACCTGAACCGTTATTACCTGCACGTGTCTCATGGCTGGCCTGCCGCTCCATAATAATGGCGCAGAATATCCTTACAGGCATACCCGGCCTCCGCCATATGGCGGGCCCCATTTTGGCTTAAGCCCTGGCCGTGGCCGTAGCCGCCCCCCGTCAAGGTGTAGCCGGCAAGCTTCTCCCCCTGGTACTCCGGCGTGAGATAGAAAAAGGCGCTGGGCAGCATGCCCAGATCCGGAGCCGTGCTCCCGTCCTGGAGCGTCACCGGCATGCCCTTCGGCACAAGGAGCTTCCGTATCTGGTACTCCCCCTCCGCCAGAAGGCTCCCTCCCTCCCCGCGGATTTCCAGTTTTTCGATCACGCCGCTGTCCTTCCGCTCCTCCACTGTCATCTCCTTCACCGCCCCGATCGCCTCCTCACGGCCTTCCTGTACCCTCTCCCCTATCTCCTCCAGGGAAAAATAAGTACTCCAGCGGTACCATGGCTCCTCTCTCTCACAGGACTTTTCCTGCCCTGTCATAAAAGCGCAGAAGACAGCCTCATCCGACAGCTTCCGGGAAAGATCCAGACCGCAGGATGTGGAATAATACAGAGCGTCGATCAATTCCCCGCCCCGGGTCAGCACCTGGCCCCTCGTCTCCCGGACGGCCCGGTCGGTGCGCCTGCTCCTGCCTATATTGTTGTAAACCTGGTAGGAAACACTGTCATCCAGATCCGCTCCCTGTGCTGCCTCCCGGCTCCCTGCCAGGTGTTTCAGGGCATAGGTCCTGGCGCAGATGGCCTGGGCCTTTAAAGCCTCCAGGGGGTAATCCGCGGGCATCTCGCTGGGAACCACGGAGCGAAGGTACGTCTCCAGGGGTACCTCATTGATCACGCGAAGTCCTTCCTCCGTCTTTTCTATGATAAACTTCCCTCCGTAGGCGGGATTCTCCTGGGAACGCTTCAGATCTGTCCAGGTAAACAGCCCCGCCTTTTCCTTTGGCGTGAGGGTGACGGCTCCCTTCTCCAGCCACTCGTCCTCCGGCGTAAGCCATACCGTCTCAGAGGCTTTATGCTCCTCCGTCACATCCCCGTAGCTCACCGTATAATCCGTGGTGCACTGCAGCGTCACCTTCCCGTGGGACTCCCCCTGGTAATCATCGCCGCAGATCAAAACACGCACCTTGGGGTTTTCCTTTTGGACGTCCACCTGGATTTCTCCCTTCCCGTCCCCTGCCGTCTGCTCCTGCCTGGTGGGATCGGCTTCCGTTCCCGCCTTCGCTGTTTCCGTCTCCCTCACGATGGCCTCCGCCGTCTCAGAGACATCCTTCACATTTCTCCCAAAGGGCACAGCCTGCCAGCCGTTCACCCCGCTTTTCTTATATATCACAAGCATCAGCACAAAAAGCGCGCCGATTCCAAGTATCATTAACTGCCGCAATGTATTCTGGCTCACCTAGATTCTCCCGTTCCCAATTTGTCCTACTGAAAGTATATCGCGAAAGAGCAAAAATATACCGCCAGAATCCCGGCGGTATCCGTTTTCATTTATCTCACACTGAACTTATAGATCGTGGTGGTATCGTAAGCCTCCCCTGCCTTTAAAATCGAAGACGGGAAATTCTCATGGTGGTTGGCGTCCGGATAGAACTGCGTCTCCAGGCAGAACCCGTGACGGGGCTGATAAACGGCGCCGCCCTTTCCTCTGCTGTCCGGATCAATAAAGTTTCCTGTATAGAGCTGCACAGCCACACAGTCTGTGAACACCTCCATCACGCGGCCGCTCTTCTCATCCATGGCTTCCGCCACCTTCCGCACTCCCGTGCCCTGGTTTTTCAGCACATAGTTGTGATCGTAGCCATGGCCGAAATTCAACTGGTCATAATCCGCGTCGATATCCTGTCCCAGCGTCTTTCTCTCCGTAAAGTCCATCACTGTGCCCTTAATATTCCGGATGTTTCCTGTGGGAATACTGGTGCTGTCATTTTCCGTGATCTCCTCCGCGTCGATCCACAGGGTCTGCTCCAAAACAGATCCGCTCTCATGTCCCGCCAGATTAAAGTAGCTGTGGTTTGTCATGTTCGCGATCGTATCCTTGTCGGAAACTCCCTGGTAATGGATCTGAACCTCATTTTCCTCTGTCAGCGTATAGGTCACAGAGATCTGGAAATTGCCCGGGAAGCCTTGCTCGCCGTCGGGACTCACACGGGAAAACTTAACAGCCAGCTGGTCCTCCAGCACCTCCATATCCCATACCATCCTGTGATATCCCACAAATCCGCTGTGCAGGTTGTTCCCATTCTCATTGTCGTCCAGTATGTACTCTTCTCCGCTGATCGTCACCTTGGCCCCGGCAATCCTGTTTCCATTCCTGCCGATGGTAGCCCCCAGGCAGCCTGCGTGCATCACATAATCCGCCACGTCCTCGTAGCCCAGCACCACATCGCCAGTCCTTCCCTTTCTGTCCGGCACCGTCACAGACACCAGCGTCGCGCCGTAGTTCGTCACCTCGACGCCCATTCCGTTTTTATTTACCAGCGTTACCAGAGATACCTCGGTCCCGTCAGCCAATCTCCCAAAACTGCTCACTTTGCTTCCCATAAAACACCTCATCCTAACTGTTTCTAGCCCTTACAGTTATAGCCCTTCTTTTGTTTTTCTAATACAGTAAGAGAGTATTCACAAGGAATACTCTCTTTTCTCTTTTGTAACTCCCAAAATGCCGTTTCCTATATTTTGACTCCTAGCAAAGCTAGGTGGGTAACCGCAGCCGCAGGCTCTGGCTTCCGCTGCCTGATGGGCGGCCTGCCATCGCAGACGGCGATATAAGAATCCCATAAAAGTAAATGTAGGTTCAAAATTATAGGATTGTCGAACACCCCAGGAATATCTTATTCACATTATACTCTAGTATCTGTATTTTGACAATGCTTATTCAAAAAATTTCAAATACCCAAAAACTTCTTTACCGTATCCTTCATCTCAGAGACCTCCACCACGGTATCGTGGAGCACGGGCGCCGTGCGGATCTCCTGGATGGCCCTGGGCACAGCCGTGCCGGAGAGCTTCTCCAGCTCATCCACCAGGGCGAAGTCTGACATCGCGTCGTACTTCTCATCGATGGCGTCCATGACGCTTCTCGTAAATTTGTAGGGGCTGGCCGTGGACGCGATCACCGTTTTCGCGGTATCTCCCGTCTCAGCAACGTATTTTCTGCGAACCCTGGAGGCTACCGCCGTGTGGGGATCAAGGACGTATCCGGTCTTTTCGTATACCTCTTTGATCTCCTCCGCCGTCTCCGCCTCCGGAGCATAATTTCCGTAAAAATCCGCCAGCTGCGCCTTCATCTCCTCTGTGATACTGTAGGCTCCGTCCGCGCTGAGGGCTTCCATCAACCCTTTGTTGGCAGAGGCGTCGTCACCGGCGATCCTGTAGATCAGACGCTCCAGGTTGCTGGAGATCAGGATATCCATGGAAGGAGAAGTCGTCAGGATAAACTCCCTGTTCCTGTCGTACGTTCCCGTACGGAAGAAATCATAGAGCACCTTATTGTCATTGGACGCGCAGATCAGCTTCCCAATGGGTACGCCCATAAGCTTCGCATAGTAGGCTGCCAGGATATTTCCAAAGTTTCCTGTGGGAACCACCACATTCAGCCTCTCATCCTTCGCAAGCTTTCCCGCCCCGTACAGCTTCGCGTAAGCATACACATAGTATACGACCTGGGGCACCAGCCTTCCGATATTGATGGAGTTGGCGGAAGAAAACTGAAAGCCTGCCTGGGCCATCTCCTCTGCCAGAGCCTTATCGCCAAACATCTTTTTCACGCCCGTCTGCGCGTCATCGAAGTTTCCGCGGATCCCTACCACAAAGGTGTTCGCCCCCTTCTGGGTTACCATCTGCTTCTCCTGAATCGGGCTTACGCCGTTTTTCGGATAAAACACCACGATCCTGGTACCCGGCACATCCGCGAAGCCTGCCAAAGCCGCCTTTCCCGTATCCCCGGAAGTAGCCGTCAAAATCACGATCTCATTTTTCACCTGGTTTTTCCTGGCAGACGTGATCAGCAGATGGGGCAGGATGGAAAGGGCCATATCCTTAAACGCGATCGTAGCTCCATGAAACAGCTCCAGATAATACGCGCCGTCCTCCTCCCGGATGGGAGCGATCTCCTTGGTGTCAAATTTCTCATCATAGGCCCTGGAAATACAGTCCTTCAGTTCCTCCTCCGTAAAATCCGTCAAAAACTGCTTCATTACCTCATAGGCCGTTTCCTGGTAGCTCATCTTTGCCAGTTCATCCATGCTCTTTGTAAGCGCAGGGATCCTCTCCGGCACAAACAAACCGCCGTCATCGGCCAATCCCTTTAAGATCGCCTGAGACGCCGTAAAGCAGGCAGCTTCATTCCTCGTGCTTCTATATAACAAATCCATATGTACCACCCTCTTCTCTGAGCTTTCGCCGTTTTTAGTTCGGGTTACAGTATAGCATAACTTTTCCCACTGCACAACGGGTTTTCTTGCTCAAAATAGATAGAGGTATCAGGCTCACCGCAGCAGAAGCAGATACCACAGCAGCAGATATCCGGCTCCCACGGCGCTTCCGGCCGTCAGCAGTACGGTGGTGGCATTTTTCGCCTTGCCGGAGATCAGCCGGATGCCCGCGCAGGCCGCCATCCCCAGAAGAACCTTCACAGCCGCAGCCCCTGCCAGGTATCCGCCCACAGACACTCCTGTCCATGCTTCAAATCCCGGAAGATACCTCAGGGGAACATTCAGCGCAGTGATTCCCTGGGCCTTCATACGGTAAACGGCGGATATGGCCGTCGCAGCCACGCAGAGGAACAGGATGCTCCCCGCCAGCAGCGCCCATTTTCTTTTTTGTATCTTCTTTTTCCCCTTTGGGACGGTGCACCAGAGGGACGTCATGCCCGCCGTCTTGTCTGCGATAAAAACGGAATAAAACGCCAGCACTATGAGCAGCAGCAGTTGTCCGGCCTGGTACACCTGCTGCCGAAGGTCCAGCAGACAGGCATAGCCGACTTCATCCAGAAAAATCCCGTCCCTGCCGATCCGCTCCGCCTGTTCTTTGACCCGTTCAAAGGCGTTCCGGCACAGCAGCTTCCGGTTCAGCGCAGCCGACCTTTTCAGAAGCTCTTCCTCGCCCAGCTCCTCCGCCTGTTGTCCCAGGCTGTACAGCTCCTCCTCCATTCCGGCAATCCGCTGTTCCTCCGCCCGGAGAACCTCCAGTTTTTCACCGGTCACATCCCCTTCCAGCTCTTTCATATAATTTTTATAATACAGCTCATCCAGTGAAAAATAGACGCGCTCCCTGGAAGCGCCTGCCAACTGCAGAAGCAGGCACCCAGCCATCAGCACCCCGGCCCCGCTCAGCCATAAGCTCTTATACGCTTCATAGTAAAGCAGGGAATGGGCCTTTTTCTCTTTTTTGCGCATCTGAAAACGCTTTTTCGGTTTATTCCTGACATACTCTCCCCGGCTGACCCGCTCATAGGAGCTCCCTGCCACCCAGACCGCCCCTATGAGAAGCAGCAGCCCTGCCACGCCGCACACCAGCAGGGAGGAGACGGGATACCCAAAGAGATTCATCGTCTCATAGCTCTGGAAAAACTTCCCGCTCTCCATAAAGTGGAACAGGTTGCACTGCTTTGCCAGGTCCAGCCAGGAATGGGGCGGTATGGATACCCAGAGAACGTACTCCACCGCCGTGACTCCCACCAGCACAATGCTGGTGCCTAAAAGGCTCCTTCCCCACAGGACGATCCAGACAACACACCCTGTCACGACCGCTGCCGCCGCCAGCTTTGCCGCCAAAAACAGGCCAAGATAACCGCCTACCGTGATTTTCCAGGGGCTTGCCAGGTAGCCTTCCACAGACTGCAGCCCCCGCCCCGGATCTCCGAATCCGTACACGGCCCCCGCGATGGCAAAGTTGGTGCCGTACAAAACGAGCACGCAGGCCAGGCTTCCCGCGAAGATCACGGCGATCTTTGTCCGGCCAAGCTTCGTCCCTCCATATTTGGTACACCGGGCAAAGGCCATCGTTCCCTCTTCCCGCTCCATACTCAGGAAAAAGCAGGCCAGCAAAACGATCAGGACCCCCAGGATCAGATCTGTCATCCCGGACTCCGTAGCCAGAAGGACGCCCTGGGGATTGTCCCCTTTTAATTCCAGTCCATGCAGATGGCGGTATTTTTCAGGAATCTGTTCCGCGTTTCTCCTGGAAAATACATCTCCTTCCCCAAAGAGAAACGAACTGGATATCACGTTCGCCTGTTCTTCCATGCCTGTCAGATAGGCTTCATACCCATCAACTGCCTGCAGATTTTCCAGCACACGGTTCAAGGCGTTTCTCCGCTCATAGAGCCCATCCGTATCCCCCATACCTTCCAGCTCCGCGGCCGCGCTCTCTGTGCGCTCCAGCTCCGCGTGCAGCCAGGAGATCTGTTCCTCTTCCGGGAGCTCTGACAGCTCCTCATAAACCTTCCTGACCGTATCCGGAAAACATCTGGCCGCCTCATCATAGCTCTTTGTCTGCCGCAGGACGAGAAAGCCATTCAGCAGAAAGCATCCCAGGATCAGCCCGCAGAGCATCGGATTCTTCCACAGCTTCCGCCATTCAAACCTCCATAATCCCATAAATCCTCCTATTCCCGAAAGTGGTTCATGACAACCGCTCAGACACCGGCCATGGGTTCCGAACTGTTATGATACAGGTACACATCCTCCAAAGAAGGACGCACCGGGACGACACTGGCCTCCGCCGGAAGGGTTTCCGATACCACCCTCACATAAACCTTTTCCCTGTCTTTGATAATATTTCCCACCAGATAACGCCCCTGTATTCCGTTCAATTCCGAAAGATCAGCCTGAATCTCCCAGACCTTTCCCTCCATCTCTTCAATCAGCGTCTCCCTCTCCGCCTTCCGCAGGATCTCCCCATCCTTTAACAGCACAATCTCCCTGGAGATAAATTCCACATCCGTCACCACATGGGTGGCGATCAGCACGATCTTGTCAAAGGCGATCTCCGAGATCAGGTTCCTGACGGAAATCCTCTGCTTCGGATCCAGCCCCGCCGTGGGCTCATCCAGGATCAGTACCCTGGGATTGCCAAGCACCGCCTGGGCCAGCATCATCCTCTGCCGCATACCGCCGGAAAGCGCCGTCATTTTCACATGGGCCGCGTCCGACAGATCCAGCATATCCAACAGCCTGGCAATGCGCTCTACGGCTTCCTTTTTTGCGATCCCCCGCAGCGCCGCCATATAAAACAGGAAATCTGATACCGTAAACCCCCGGTAGATCACCGGATACTGGGGCATATATCCCAGGACGCCCCGGAAACTTTCCCGCTCCTCACCTGCGAAAATATTTTTCCCGTCCATCAGCACCTGCCCGGAATCGGCGGAGATATTGCCCGTGATGATATTCATCAGGGTACTTTTCCCCGCCCCGTTCGCTCCCAGGATCCCGTACACACCGTCACAAAAGGTACAGGACACCCCTTTGAGCGCCTGCTTCTCCCCATAATTTTTCGACAGCCCTTCGATCTTCAATTCCATACTTCCGGTCTCCTATTCTTGTTTTTCACTCCATGCGCGATACTGCCTGTTCCACTCTTCCAGGACACGGTCAGCGCCGGCTTCTCGGTAGTCCTGTATCAGCTTCTCATGCTCCAGCAGAACATCCTTTCCGCTCCTGCCTTCCCAGTCGAGGGCTACCTGGTAGATTGCCTGAAGCTCCTCCTCACAGGGCTTCCCGGAAAACTCAAAGCCTTTGAGCCCGGAGTCCTCGCACTTTGCCAGCCATTCGGGATACAGCTCCTTTTTCTTCTCATCCTGCCCTACCTCCGCATAGGCCAGGAAATTGTTGCCCACATAGAGGGCCGGAAGGTAGCCGCCTGTCACCGGCTTCTCCGCTGTGTTTCCGCGAAGCGCATAGTTTTTCCCTTCCTCTCCCCACATGAGGGCATTGATCAAATCCGCGTCCCCGTACAGCTTGCACAACAGGGAAAAGGCCTCGTCCGGATGCGCCGAATCCACCGAGATCCCCGTCTCCTGGGCACAGACGCTCAGTCTCCACAGCGGCGGCTGCCAGATCTCCGCCACCTCGTGGGTCTTCCAGAAGTCTTCGCCCTCCCATGCCGTATAAGCATCCTTTGTCTTGAAATCTGTTTCGATCCGCAAAAAAGAGGTATTGCTCCGCGCCTGATTCTCTTCCGCGGCCGGATCATAGATTCCTCTCTCATAGAGGATTTTCATGCCCTCCAGATATTCTTTGTATTCCGGCGTCTCATATAAAAGCTCCGCCTGGGGAACTTCCTCCGTCTCCCTGACCGCAAAGGGATAACAGACTCCAAGAGCCTGCGTCATCCCTTCCAGGTACTGGCCATACAGGCGCGCTCCCTGTACAGTGACAAAATCATTCGTTCCCTTTTCTCCCCGACACACTTTTTCCAGCTCGTCCGCATACTCCCAGAGCTTTCCGTTCCACTCCTCCGGATGGACGTCATACTTCCCGGCCAGCTCCGTATCCCAGATGTAAACGGTTTTCGCGGGGACAAACCCCACGCTCAGCGCCGTATACGTTTTCCCATCCACCCGATAGGCGTCCCAGACATTTTCCGGAAGGCTGTCCCGGATCACTCTTCCTTCTTCTGTTTCCAGATATCCGCTCAGATCTAAAAAACTGCCTGCCAGAATCTCCTCCGCAGCATCGTACGGCTCCATCCATGTCCAGGGCACTTCCTTTAAATCGGCGGCCTGCTGCCCATCGCTTTCTATAAATGTCACTTCGTAAGGATAGCCTTTTTCGCGCAATATCTGATTAAAATATTTTTCATGGCTTCTGAAGTTCTGGCTGCTCTCCCAGACCAGGCTGGTGACCTCCCTCTCTTCTGCCTCTGCCAGATCCTTGCCGCCCGTCTCTTCCGTCTGGGTCCCTGCCGTTTCCTTCCGTGTCTCCGTTGCCTCTGTCTCCCCTTGCGCCGGATCTGCCGTCTGACACCCTGTCAAAATACCTGCCAGCAACAGTGCTCCGCCTAAAACCATATACATTTTCTTCATACCTTCATCTCCTCTGTCTGTATCTGTGCCCTCAGTAAGAACCGATCACCTGGGCGTTATCCCAGTTTTTCTTTTCATAATCTTCTCTGGAAATGCAGACCGCACCCGCTTCCGTCCTGCCCACATACCAGTCCTTTGTCTCTGCCGTTGTCGGCGCATACCAGAACTCTTCCCTGGTAAGCTCCGCCTCCTGTTTTTTCGCGAAATCATAAGCGCCAAAAGCCTTTGCCTCATCACTGCCTTTTCCCTCTTCGAAAATACAATAAATCAGCTTCTCACCTGCCATCTGAAAGGAAATCTGCATTCCCTCCTCCGCTTCCTTCTGAAACGCGAGTTCCTTTTCCCCCGTCTGCGGATCCAGAAGATAAGCTTCGTACTGTTTACCGTCCTCCCTCAGATAGACTGCCTTGCCCATGCTGCGCACCGTCCCCAGATAATAGTTTTCTCCCGCCGCAAAACAAAGGTCGTCCTTTTTCTCTTCCAGGTCATAGCTGTGCTCTTCGGTGCCCTGGGAGCCGCCTGCTTTTGCGTAGAGCACTTTCCCGTCTATGCAGTCATGCACCGTGAGCCACCCATCCTCCAGCTTCTCTTCTTCCTTCAGAATCTCAAATTTTCCATTTGTCAGATTGACTTTCCCCAGCATCCACAGGTTTTCCTGATCCATGACTGTCCCATCCTCCTGCACGACAGGTTCCGTCAGGAGCTTTAAAATATCCAGGCGAAAGATCACGTCCTCTCCTGTGAAAAACATCGGCAGCACCACCGAAAGATGCTGATACTTTTTCTCCGGATTCAGCTTTGCCAGAAGCTTCCGGCCGCTTCCATTTTTATCACACTGGTAAAAGGGCAGCTCCGGGTCAGCGTTGTCGTAGTAGTAAAGCTTGTCCCGGTAGCATCCCATCCCTGACCGGTAGCCCTGGGGAAGATAGGCGTTACAGTCTGCGGAATCATGGGTGCAGTTGGGCCTGTCACAGACAGGGATCGACTGCGCCAGATGAAAATCGTAGAATTTCATCAATTCTGTGTAGCCATCAATATAGAAAATCCCTTCATTTTTTACCTGGGTACGCATATTGTCGACCATAGAAAAATTTTCTTCCGCAGCCGCAGGCTTTTCTCTGCATCCGCCTAACGTGCAGGCCGCCACCGCCACTACCAGCGCCATTGCAAACCATCTTCGTCTCATGTAAGTTCCCCCTTTCTTATGTTCCGTTGAACTCAGCTCTTCTCTTTGTGAAACGCATCCCTTCTTTCTTATGATTTTATTTTTTATTATATTATATTTTTAATAATTTCTCAATAAATAATTTTGATTTTTAAATATAAATTCTGTGGAAGTGATTGAAGCTTTTCTGCTAAATGTCTGGGAATTGCGGAAAATCCGCAATTCCCAGACAAACTCATCAAATAGAAGTATATCCCGTCCATGTCTGATTTAAGTAGTACACGTTATGCGTTCCGGAACCACTCTTATATCCATTCGCACCGGCTTTTGTTATGCTGGTTTTAGATTCCCCACTGTTGCTCTGGGAGCCCAGCGACACTCCATTCTTTGTCAAGGTTCCTGTCAGAGTTGTCTTATATCCGCCAATATTTTTTCCATTACTTGATGTGGTCGCTGTCATCGTACTGCTGGAAAATCCAAGAGTCCCCAGCAACTGATATCCGGAAATCCCGGCATATTGGACTGTGTATAACCTGACGCTGCTGCGCTCATGCTTCCCACAAACAAACCTGTTGCCATACAAAATGCACCTAATGTCTTTTTCATTTTCTTATTCATCCTATTCTCCCTAATATGCATATCCACTATATTGTCTTAACCCATTTGCAAACACATCAATCAGAAGTGTATTCAACACACGCTGCCAATCATTTTGCCTTCTATTCTATCCAATACCATCTTCCATCTGTCACTTCCCTGTCAAATTGCATAATCCCTACTTGTTCCTCCGGGCAATATAGAATTCCCATATCAAACGCTGCGTATTTTTTAACAAACTCCAATAATTGCTCCATATTTCCCACATAGGTATTTAAATTAAAGAAGCCTGTCATCAAATATCCTTTCTTTTTTCCAATTTTTCTTTTCTCCCATATATCAGGTAGTTTCGGATATAAATGATATTCCTCCTCCATTTTCACAGCTTTACACAAATTCAAAGCCTCTTTATTGTCTTGTATAAGTGCCGCAAACTTCTTTCTTTTTTCTTTTTTCCCTGAAAGCAATTCCCGACACCTTTTTCTATAGTCTGCCCGAATAAAATTTGATACCACTTCGGCTTCTATTTCAACATCTCTGTGCTCGAGTAAAATCTCGGCATCTTTCAAACACATCTCTATCGTTTTTCCCTCTTAATAAACCCCCAGTAATTCATTCCAATTTTCATATTGTAAATCCCGATATTCCTCATATTCCTGCTTTTTTTCATCCCATGTAAAATAGTAAAATATATTTTCTTTTGTCCTACTATATATTAGAAACGTCTGATGCTGATCCAGCAACTCAAGTACATATTCTCTTTTTACCATATGTGTTCTCCTACCCAGTATTAGTTACTTCGCTGCAACCATGTGGAACAATTACAGAAAATCACAATCTTGTATCTATCATTTTCTATTATTTTGTAACCGTTCAGATACCTGAACGGTTACATTACTTTCTAAGATGGATTTCTACTTCCTGCGGTTCCTCCTGCTGCCCTTTCTCACTATCCCCTCAAAATCAGCAAATCCATCTAAGCCGCCGCAGGAGGCGATATTCAGCAGCTCATCCACCGGCTCTGTGATTTTCCACTTTCCCTCCACCTTCCGCAGACGAATCTGCAAGTCCGGGTAATAGTAGCCTCTAGAACCATATTCTGCCACATCCTCCTTAAAGCTGCGTATATACCGCTTGATCAGGACTTGCTCTGTCACACCCGAATGTCTAAAATCATAATTCAGCATATCACACAGGGCAAACTCATATCTCTCCCGCAGGTTTTCATAATCCACGCGCACTCTCACAACTGCCCGCTCTCCGCGCACCTTGCACCTTTTTACCTTCCAGGTAATCTTCTTGCAATAGGGGCGCAAAATATTTCGTAAGACATAAGGATGTTGAAAT
>DESK01000002.1 GCA_002361955.1 Lachnospiraceae bacterium UBA3316 | reverse complement strand
CACTTCATATTGTCCTACCCGATTTACCGGGAAAGCTCCGGACGGCAGCAGGGTTTGTTTATCGCAACGTGAAGCGGAGAGTTGAATGTAGAGAAAAATCAGGGTATACTTGTCTCGGATGCGCCAGGGGGAAGAAGGTTTTGCAGCCCCTGGCACAGATAAAAAGTGATGATTGAGGAAGAAGTTTCATGGAAGAAATCAAACTGTCCGTCCGCAGCCTGGTAGAGTTTATCCTGCGGAGCGGCGATATTGATAATAGAAGAGGAGGCCCGCAGGACACGGAGGCCATGCAGATCGGAAGCAGGCTCCATCGGAAGATCCAGGGGCAGATGGGGGCGGACTACCGGGCGGAGGTTCCCCTGCGCCACCGCGTGGAATACGGGGAGTTTGCCGTCACTGTGGAGGGGCGCGCAGACGGTATTCAGGAAAATCAGGACGGAGTTCTGGTGGATGAGATTAAGGGCGTCTATCGGGAGCTGGCTTTTGTGGAGGAGCCTGTGCCGGTTCATCTGGCCCAGGCGAAGTGCTATGCCTATATCTATGGCCTGCAAAAAGGGCTGAAGGAGATCACGGTACAGATGACCTACTGCAACCTGGAGACGGAGGAGATCCGCAGGTTTCAGGAACAGGAATCCTTTCCGGAGCTTGCCCGGTGGTTTGACGGGCTCATGGAAGCCTATAAAAAATGGTGTGAATATGAGCTTCACTGGAAAAAGATCCGGACGGCTTCTATAAAAAAACTGGAGTTTCCCTTTCCGTACCGTGAAGGGCAAAAAGAGCTGGCGGCGGGGGTATACCGCACGATTTTTCATAAACGGAATCTCTTTATCCAGGCCCCCACAGGGGTGGGAAAGACCATTTCCACGCTGTTTCCGGCGGTAAAGGCTGTGGGAGAGGGTCTGGGAGAACGGATTTTTTACCTGACGGCAAAAACCATCACCAGGACGGTGGCGGAGGAGACCTTTTCCCTGATGAAAGAAAGGGGGCTGTCTTATAAGGTAGTGACGTTGACAGCCAAGGAGAAAATCTGCGTCTGCGAAGAGACGTCCTGCAATCCGGAAAACTGCCCCTACGCGAAAGGGCATTTTGACAGGGTGAACGACGCCGTATATGAGATGGTGACGGAGCAGGAGGATTTTTCCCGGGAGGCGATTCTGCGCCAGAGTGAAAAATGGCAGGTCTGCCCGTTTGAGCTGTCTCTCGACGTTTCCCTCTGGGTGGACGCCGTCATCTGTGATTATAACTACGTGTTTGATCCCAGGGCACGGCTGAAACGGTTTTTTGGCGAGGGAGTAAAGGAAAACTATCTGTTTTTGATCGACGAGGCCCACAACCTGGTAGAACGGGGGCGGGAGATGTACAGCGCCGTGCTGATCAAGGAAGATTTTCTGGAGGTGAAACGGGCTGTGAAGAACCACAGCCGAAAGCTTGCCAGGCAGCTTGAGCGGTGCAACAAACAGCTTTTACTGTGGAAGCGGGAGTGCCCCTCGTATCGCCTTCTTCCCCATGTGAATGAACTGTACCCTCTTTTGATGGGCCTTAGCGGGGAGATGGAAAACTTTCTGGAGGATGCGCCCCAGGGAGAGGTGCGGGAGAAGGTGCTGGAGCTGTATTTTGCGGTGCGCGCTTTTTTGGATATCTGCGACAGGCTGGATGAGCATTACGTGATTTATACAGAGCTTTTGGAGGACGGGCGTTTTATGGTGAAGCTTTTCTGTGTGGATCCCTCCGCCAATCTTCAGGAGTGCATGGATAAGGGGAGAAGCGCCGTTTTCTTTTCGGCCACGCTGCTGCCGGTGCGCTACTATATCAGCCTGCTGGGAACGGAAAAGGAGCCGTACACCATGTACGCGAAGTCCTCCTTCCGGCCGGAGAAGAAGCTCTTGCTGGTGGGGACGGATGTGAGCAGCCGCTATACGAGACGGGGATACGAGGAATACAGAAGGATCGCGGAATATATCCAGGTGCTGGTGGGGCAGAAGCAGGGCAATTATCTGATCTTTTTTCCCTCTTATCGGATGCTGCAGGACGTAGAGCAGTGTTTTCGGGAGCTTGACGGCGGTGATACGGAAATCCTGGTTCAGAACAGCGGGATGGGGGAGACGGAAAAAGAGGAATTTCTGGCGGCCTTCTCCCGGGACGGAAAGAGGAGTCTGGCGGGCTTCTGCGTCATGGGAGGGATTTTCGGGGAGGGGATCGACCTGAAACGTGACCGTCTGATCGGCGCGGCCGTGGTGGGCACGGGACTTCCCCAGGTCTGCCATGAACGGGAAATCCTGAAGAATTACTACGATGAGAAGGGGCAGGACGGCTTTGCCTATGCCTATCTTTACCCGGGGATGAACAAGGTGCTGCAGTCCGCGGGCCGTGTCATCCGCACAGATGAGGACGAGGGAGTGATCATGCTTTTGGATGAGCGTTTTGCCGGGCGGCAGTACCGGGAGCTTTTTCCCAGGGAATGGGCCGATTATAGCTTTTGTACCACAAAGAATGCCACGGAAAAAATACGCCGCTTCTGGGACGGGAGGGGAGTTGACCGAAAAAAAGAATTGGATTATACTGGCCATGGCAAACATGAGTAAAAATAGTTCCTGTTACGGAATTTGGGAGGAGTACTTATGACATTAAAAGATTTACCAATCGGAAAAACGGCCGCCATCCTCTCCGTAGGCGGGGAGGGAGCGTTGCGCCAGCACTTTCTGGACATGGGCCTGATACCCGGGGCAGAGGTGACAGTGGTGAAGTATGCGCCCATGGGAGATCCGGTGGAGCTGCGGCTTCACAGCTATGAATTGACGCTGCGGCTGGCGGACGCGGATAAGATAGAGGTTCAGGAAGTAGAGGAGTGCAGGGAAAACAGCCATACAGCCTGCAAAAGGACGATTCCCCACCCGGGACTGGGAGAGGGCGGAAAGTATCACGACAAAAAAGCCGAACACCCCCTGCCGGACGGGGAGACCCTGAGCTTTGCCCTGGCGGGCAACCAGAACTGCGGGAAGACCACCCTGTTTAACCAGCTTACAGGCTCCAACCAGCATGTGGGAAATTTCCCCGGCGTGACGGTAGACAGAAAGGATGGGGCGATCCGGGAACATAAAAATACGTTGGTGACGGATCTGCCGGGAATCTATTCGATGTCTCCTTATTCCAGCGAGGAGATCGTCACCAGAAATTTTCTCCTGAATGAGCATCCCAGAGGTATTATCAACATCGTAGACGCCACGAATATCGAGAGAAATCTCTACCTGACCATGCAGCTGATGGAGCTGGATATTCCTATGGTGCTTGCCCTGAATATGATGGACGAGGTGCGCCAGAACGGCGGCTCTATCCGTGTCAATGAGATGGAGGAGAAGCTGGGAATCCCGGTGATCCCGATCTCCGCGGCGAAAAATGAGGGAATTCACGAGCTGATCAATCATGCCCTTCATGTGGCGAAGTACCAGGAGCGGCCGGGGCGTATGGATTTCTGCGACGCGGACGATAACGGGGGAGCCGTGCACAGATGTCTGCACGGCATCATGCACTTGATCGAGGATCACGCCCAGAACGCGGGGATCCCTGTCCGCTTTGCAGCGGCAAAGCTGGCGGAGGGAGATCAGCTGATTCTGGAACAGCTGGGGCTTGATAAAAATGAGGAAGAGACGCTGGAGCACATCATCACCCAGATGGAAAATGAGAGAGGGGTGGACCGGGCGGCGGCGATCGCCGATATGCGCTTTACGTTCATTGAAAAGATCTGCCGGGAGACCGTCGTGAAGCCGAGGGAGAGCAAGGAGCATATACGCAGCCAGAGGATGGACAGGATTCTTACGGGAAAATACACGGCCATTCCCTGTTTTGTGGCGATTATGGCGGCGGTGTTCTGGCTTACCTTCCATGTGATAGGTGCAGGCCTGTCAGGTCTTTTAGAGCTTGGGATCGGGTGGCTGACAAGGATGGTGGACGCAGCCCTCTTTTCCTGGCATGTGAATGAGGTTCTTCACTCCCTGGTGATTGACGGGATCTTCAACGGCGTGGGAAGTGTTCTCAGTTTTCTTCCCACCATCGTTACGCTGTTTTTCTTCTTATCCCTGTTGGAGGACAGCGGGTATATGGCCAGGGTGGCTTTTGTGATGGATAAGCTTTTGCGTAAGATCGGCCTATCCGGCAGAAGTATCGTGCCCATGCTGGTGGGCTTTGGCTGTACGGTGCCCGGGGTTATGGCCAGCCGGACACTGCCTTCTGAGAGGGACAGGAAGATGACGATCCTTCTGACGCCCTTTATGAGTTGTTCGGCAAAGCTTCCGATCTATGCCTTTTTTACAGCCGCCTTTTTCCCGAAGCATGGCGGCCTGGTGATGGTGGCCCTGTACTTTGGAGGTATCCTGACAGGCATCCTTTTGGCGCTTCTGCTTCGGCGGACCCTGTTTCAGGGGGAGGCCGTTCCCTTTGTGATGGAGCTTCCTAATTACCGGATGCCGGGGGCGAAAAATGTGGCGCAGCTTCTGTGGGATAAGGCCAAGGACTTTTTGCAAAGAGCCTTTACCGTTATCTTTGTTGCCACGATCGCGATCTGGTTTCTCCAGACCTTCAGCCCGCATCTGAATGTGGTGGAGGATGCCGGGGACAGCATCCTGGCGGCTTTGGCTGGCCGTCTCTCGCCCGTCTTTGCCCCTCTGGGGTTTGGGGACTGGAGGATTTCCACAGCGCTCATCACCGGGTTTATGGCGAAGGAGAGCGTGGTATCCACTCTTTCCGTGCTGTTTGGAAGCACGGCGGCTCTGGTGGAAGCGATCGCGCCCCAGGCGGCGGCGAGCCTTCTTGTTTTTTGCCTGCTCTATACACCCTGCGTGGCTGCGGTGGCGGCCATTAAGCGGGAGCTGGGCGGAAGATGGGCGGCCGTTGTAGTCATTGGACAGTGCGCGGTGGCATGGGCAGCTGCCTTTTTGATCAAAGCGGTATGGTTCGCGTTTGTGTAGGCGGTTGAATTTCCGTCAGATTCTCTTTATATGTTTCGAGGGGCTTTGCGGCAGGAGGCAAGGCCCCTCGAAACGGTATGCGTGACGCATCCCTCACTGCGGAGGATCCCGGGGCGGCGGCCCCAAAAAAACAGCAATAAACAGAAAAATAAAAAAATGAAAAAATTTGAAAAAGTACTTGCATTTTCGAAAAAGGGGTGCTATACTATCAGAGTTCGCAAGACACACGCGGGTGTAGTTCAGTGGTAGAACACCAGCCTTCCAAGCTGGATATGTGGGTTCGATTCCCATCACCCGCTTTTGAGTCTGTAGCTCAGTTGGATAGAGCAACGGCCTTCTAAGCCGTGGGTCGGGGGTTCGAATCCCTTCAGGCTCGTTACTTCTGCGAAAGCAGAGGGAAGTTTTATATGGTGGGTATAGCGCAGCTGGTTAGCGCGCCAGATTGTGGCTCTGGAGGCCAAGGGTTCGAATCCCTTTATCCACCTTTTTGTTGGGCTATCGCCAAGCGGTAAGGCACAGCACTTTGACTGCTGCACTCGCTGGTTCGAATCCAGCTAGCCCAGTTGGTGAAAACCTGCTGGTGCTGGTGGGCTGGCCCACATACCAGCAAGAGATAAGATTTTATATGGTATTGAGACAGACGTTCCTTGAAGAAGGAACGTTTTTTTGTGTGCAGCCGTTCACAGTAACCCTGCGCACGTAAAGACATACTTTTTCGCCTTTTATATATTGACAGAAGGACACGTTTTAAGGTACAGTAGTAAGAGTAGAAGTGGGTGTCTGCCCTTCTGGCGAAACACATTCCTATCATATTTCTATCTTATAGTAAAAGTAGAAGTATGCAAATGTGGCCGCCCTGTTTTTGGGCGGTAAGAGGTAAAATCCTATTTCCATACATAAAGTACAAAAAAACGGTAACGATGTAATAACCCCAAATACAAAGTGAAAGCAGGAGAAAGTATATGAACCATTTGGATGAGTTGGAAGCAGAAGCGATTTATATCATGCGTGAAGTGGCTGCTGAGTGCGAGAAGCCTGTCATGCTTTATTCGATTGGTAAGGATTCCTCCGTTATGCTTCATCTGGCGATGAAAGCGTTTTATCCGGAGAAACCGCCCTTTCCGTTCCTTCATGTGAATACCACATGGAAATTCCGGGAGATGATTGAGTTCCGTGACCAGAGGGCGAAGGAGCTTGGCATCGAGATGCTGGAGTATATCAACGAGGACGGCGTGAAGCAGGGCATCAATCCCTTTGACCACGGTTCCTCCTATACGGATATTATGAAGACTCAGGCGCTGAAGCAGGCGTTAAATAAATACGGCTTTACGGCAGCCTTTGGCGGCGGCAGGAGAGATGAGGAAAAGTCCAGGGCAAAGGAGAGGATCTTTTCCTTCAGAAACAGAGAACATGCCTGGGATCCCAAGAACCAGAGGCCTGAGATGTGGAAGCTGTTCAACACGAAGATCGAGCAGGGGGAGAGCATCCGTGTATTCCCGCTGTCAAACTGGACGGAGAAAGATATCTGGCAGTACATCCGCAGGGAGAATATCCCCATTGTCTCTTTGTATTTTGCAAAGGAACGTCCGGTAGTGGAGAGAAATGGACAGCTTATTATGGTAGACGACGATCGTATGAAGCTTCTTCCTGGCGAAAAGGTAGAGATGAAGAAGGTACGCTTCCGTACCCTGGGCTGCTATCCGCTGACAGGCGGCATGGAGTCTGATGCGGAGACGCTGGATGAGATCATAGATGAGACGCTGGGCGCTGTGGAATCTGAGAGGACAAGCCGTATCATAGACACTGACGGCGGTTCCGCCAGCATGGAAAAAAGAAAGCGGGAGGGGTATTTTTAGAGATGAGAGACGATTTGTTGAAATTTATCACCTGCGGAAGTGTGGATGACGGAAAATCTACTTTGATTGGACATATGCTCTATGACGCGAAGCTCCTCTTTGCCGACCAGAAAAAGGCGCTGGAGCTGGACAGTAAGGTGGGCTCCAGGGATGGAGATATTGATTACTCACTGCTTTTGGACGGCCTGATGGCAGAGCGGGAGCAGGGCATCACGATCGATGTGGCTTACCGCTATTTTACGACGGACAACAGGAGCTTTATCGTTGCGGATACACCGGGACATGAGGAATACACGAGAAATATGGCGGTGGGAGCTTCCTTTGCTTCCCTGGCCGTGATTCTGGTAGACGCAAGTCAGGGAGTTCTCGTTCAGACAAAGAGGCATTCCAGGATCTGTTCCCTGATGGGAATCAAACATTTTGTATTTGCCGTGAACAAGATGGACCTGGTACATCACGATAAGCAGAAATTCAAAAAGATCGAGAAGGATATCAAGGTACTGATGGCCGAATTTGACTACCGGACCTTGAAAATCATCCCTGTATCGGCCACAGAAGGAGACAATATCACAAGCCCTTCTGAGAATATGCCTTGGTATCAGGGAGAGCCGCTGCTGACCTATCTGGAAAATGTGGATGTGAAGGAAGAGGACAACGGTATGGGATTTTCTATGCCGGTTCAGAGAGTGTGCCGTCCCAACAGAAGCTTCCGTGGCTTCCAGGGACAGATTTCTTCCGGCACCGTTTCCGTGGGAGACACGGTGACCGTTATGCCCAGCCGTGAGACGGCGAAGGTGACGAATATCCTGGACGGGGATCAGAAGGTGGAGCAGAGCAGCAAGGGCCATGCGGTGACGATCCAGCTCGACACGGAGATTGACGTGTCCAGAGGATGCGTCCTGGAGCGTGATTACCAGCTTTGCACAGGCTCCATGTTTACGGCTTCCATCTTGTGGATGGATGACAGCAGCCTGGTGGCGGGCAGAAACTTCTGGATGAAGATCGGCACGCAGCAGGTTCCGGCTACCGTTATGAAGATTAAGTATAAGATCGATGTAAATACAGGCGCAGAGGTGTACGCGGACAATATCTATAAAAATGAGATTGCGTACTGTGAGATTTCCGCAGGAACCAATCTGGTGTTTGACCGCTTTGAGCACAACAGGGAGCTGGGTTCTCTGATTTTGATCGACAGGGTGACGAATATGACTTCGGCCTGCGGCGTCGTTCAGGAGCCTCTGGCCAGAGGCAAGAGCCTGACCTGGCACAATATGGACGTGACAAGAAGCCTGCGGGAAAGCCAGCTTGGCCAGAGGGCCGTGACCGTATGGATGACGGGTCTTTCCGGCGCAGGAAAGTCCTCCATCGCCAACGCCCTGGAGAAGCGCCTCTTCTCCCTGGGCAAGCACACGATGCTGCTGGACGGCGACAATGTGCGTATGGGCCTGAATAAGAACTTGGGCTTTGAGGAAAACGACAGGATCGAGAACATCCGCCGTATCGCAGAGGTTGCAAAGCTGATGAACGACGCGGGACTGATCGTCCTGACATCTTTCATCTCCCCGTTCAGGCAGGACAGAAGAAACGCCAGGGATATTGTGGGAGAGAGTTTCGTGGAGGTCTATGTAAGTACCCCCATTGAGGAATGTGAAAAGCGCGATGTGAAAGGGCTTTACCGGGAAGCGAGAAAAGGAAACATCCAGAACTTCACAGGCGTCAGCAGCCCCTACGAGGAGCCGGAGAAGCCGGAGATCGTGGTGGATACCAGCAAGCACAGCCTGGAAGAGTGTGTGGATATCGTGCTGAAGGGACTGGAAAAATACCTGGAAATCTAATCCGGGGTGAAAGATGATGAAAGAATGAATAAGTTTGCGAAATTTGTGGGGGCTATGGCGAAGATCGGCTGTATTGGCTTTGGGGGCGGAAGCGCCCTGATCCCTGTGATCGAGGAAGAGATCGTACAGAAGGAGCGCCTGGATACAAAGGAAAACCTGGACACGGATGTGATCGTGGCCAGCATCACGCCGGGAGCCCTTCCAGTGGAGATCGCGGCATCTCTCGGGAGAAGAAATTTCGGGAAGAGGGGCATGGTGGCGGGAGCCACCGCCATGGCTCTGCCGGGGGCTTTGGTCACTGTGCTAATGCTGACGATCCTCTCCACTGTGCAGGCAGAGTTTCTGCGGATCATTGACCTGATCTCCATGGGCGTGTCGGCATTTATCATATACCTTCTGGTGGCCTATATTTCCAGTATGCTGAAAAGCTGCAGGAAGGAGAGCGGCAAGCGGGAGCTGAAGGCTGTGGTCTTGATGCTGGTCGTTTTCCTGTTGGTATGTGAAAAAAATTTATTTGCTCTTTTGGGCATCGGCAGAACGCCGATTCTGTCTGTGTCTACGATAGATGTGCTTTTGGTGGCATTTTTTTGTATGCTGTATTCCAGATGGTGTTTCAGCATGAAGCATCTGGCGGTGATGATCATTCTCGGCGGTATTTATCTGTTCAGCCACGGGAAGTCGCAGCTTATTGAAAATGTATTCATCATCCGCACCTCGGAGATCTTGATGGCCTCCCTCTCCGCCTGGGGGGCGATCAAAGATATCCGGGCTAAAAAATGGAAATATAAAAATAACGGGGAGACCATCGGGAAGGATCTTACCCTCTGGCTGCTGATTTTTGTGGCATGCAGCGTGCCGGCCCTGATTTTGGCCAGGGAGGCCCTGCCTTTCCTCGGCAGGGGCCTGGTGTCGGCCATCATGTCCTTCGGAGGGGGCGACGCCTACCTGACGATAGCGGACGGGCTCTTTGTGGAGAGCGGCATGGTCACCGAACAGCAGTATTACGGGCAGATCGTTCCGGTGGTAAATGTACTTCCCGGTTCTATTTTGTGCAAGACGCTGGCAGGCATCGGATATTATGTGGGATGGAACGCGGCGGGAAGCATACAGGCAGGCGTCCTTTTCGCACTGGCGGGTTTTGCCTGCAGCGTGGTGGCATCCTGCAGCTTTTCGATTCTGATCTACCATTTGTACAGCAACCTGATCTCCCTGACAGCGATCCAGATGATCAGCCGATGGATCCGGCCGATCATCGCAGGGCTTTTGATCAACATTATGCTGGCCCTTTGCAACCAGTCCGTCTCGGCGGCGGCAGGCTTTGGCATATCCGGCCCTGTGGCCCTTCTGGCTCTTGGAGGCTTATACCTGGCGGATCTGGTGCTGATCAAGAGATTTAAGATAGGAACTGTGGGAATATTGCTCCTGAATGTGGCGGCGTCGCTTTTGATACTGCTGTAGGGACTGGAAGGAGACGAAAGGAAGGATTATGGCAACAGTTTATTTGCATATAGGAACGTCAAAGACGGGAACTACGGCGCTTCAGAAATTCATGCGCCGAAATGAGGAGGAAATGCACAAGCAGGGCTATTGCTATCCTCTGATGAAGCTGGGGATTCAAAGTCTTTACCGGGACAGAAACGCCCAGTTTCTGATCTATGAGTCCATTCATGAGAAGAGAAAGCCGGGGGAGACGGTAGCTGCCCATGAGCTTCGCGTGAAGGAGAATGGCTACCGCTTCGTGGCTGAGGCGGCAAAGAAATATCCGAACATCGTTCTTTCCGATGAGCAGATCTGGTATAAATGCCAGAAGGAAGAGAATTTCTGGAAGAATACGATGGAGGAGTTCCGGAAGATCGGCTGTGATGTGAAGGTCATCGTTTACCTGAGACGGCAGGATCTTTTGATCCAGTCCCTGTGGAACCAGAACGTAAAAATGTTCCGCAAGACGGCAAGACCCTTCTCCGCCTGCATCAAGGATGATTATTTCGATTATTTCCCGCTTGACTATTACGCTCATCTGAAGAAGATAGAGGCAGATGTGGGAAAGGAAAACCTGATCGTGCGTCCATACGAGCGGGGACGTTTCGGAGGTTCGGAGCATACGATCTTCTCTGATTTCTTTGAGAGCATCGGCCTGACCATCACCGACGCGTTTACGAAGGAAGGCTTAAAGACGAACTACAGCCTGGAGGGAAATTATCTGGAGATCAAGCGGCTGATCAACCGCCTGCCGGAGTATCGCCAGATGCAGGATTTCCTGAACCGCCCGGTGCTGAACGGCAGCACCTGCTATACGCTGCGGGGCGAGAATGAGAAGCCGAATATGTTCGCTTCCCGCCAGGAGCAGGCAGAGTATCAGGCTCAGTTTGAGGAGAGCAACCGCAAGGTGGCTGAGGAGTATCTGGGACGCAAAGGAGAGCCCCTGTTCTACGATGAGGTGAAGGAAGCCGTGCCCTGGTCTGTGAAGGAAGATGTGATGTACCGGGATGTGATTACCGTGATGACAGAGGCATTTTGCAGCCAGGAACAGAAAATCATCCGCCTGGAGCAGAAGATTGCGGAATTGAAAAAAGAAGTTGAGCTTCTGAAGGGAAGCCCTGTGGTTAAGGCAGGAAGGAAGGTCAAATCGATCTTTCATAAATAAAAAAACTGCGGCATTTGCCAAGTGCTCGTGCAAGCACGCTGCCTGGCGAATCGCCGCAGGGATAAAAAAGATGCAGGACAGCGGCAGCTGCCCTGCATTTCTTTTATCCCTCATCTTCAATCATCCGGTAGCCAATGCCGATCTCGGTCATGATATATTCCGGTTCGGCGGGATTGACCTCCAGTTTCCGGCGGATATTTGCCATATTTACTCGAAGGATCCGGTTGTTGTTGTCCGCATAGGGTCCCCAGATACTGGAAATGATGGAGTCGTAAGTCATGACCTTGCCGGAATTTTTGGCCAGCAGGGAAACGATCTTAAATTCTACCTGGGTCAGATGGGTCTCTTGTCCCCGCACTTGAATCAGATGCTTCGTAAAGTCAATGACCAGATCCTTGGCGTGATAGACGCTGTGGACGCCGGAGGAGAGGCGGTTGGTGTGCCGCTCCGCTGTGCGGATCCGGGCCAGAAGCTCCGAGGTTCCGAAAGGCTTTGTAATATAATCGTCGGCGCCAAGATCCAGGGCTTCCACCTTCTCCGTCTCCTGGGTTCTGGCAGAGATTACCAGAATCGGCATGGGGGACCAGGTGCGTACCTGGCGGATGATCTCCAGCCCATCCATATCGGGGAGGCCCAGGTCGAGAAGCACCATATCCGGGCAGTGGGAGGTAATGATGGAAAGTCCTTCCACGCCGGTGTAGGCTTTGACTACCCGGTAGTTTTGGGCTGACAGGGTGGTGGAAATAAAATTGCAGATATTTTCTTCGTCTTCGATTACCAGAATCGTTGCTTTATATTTATTCATATATGTACAGCCATTCCTTTCTCTGATTCGTGTTATGTTTATCGTTCGTTGACTTTAACAGGCAGCGGGGACACCGCCTGCCCAGTTGGATTAGTCGTTTTCCCCCTCCCGGGGCAGCGTGAAGACAAATTCAGCGCCCCTGCCGTGGTTTCGGGCAGTGATTGTGCCGTTGTGGGCCACAATAATGGTTTTGCAGATACACAGGCCGATGCCCATGCCCTTGGAGCTGTCCGAGGACAGGTTCTGGGTGTAGGAAGAACCGTCAAAAATCGTGTCCAGACGGTCTTCGGGAATGCCCACACCGTAGTCAATGATATGGAAGGAAACCTGGTCGTCTGTATAGTTTACTACGCACTGGATGCTCTCTGTACTCTGGGAGTGGAAGATGGCATTTTCCAGCAGGTTGATGATGACCTGTTCAATCAGTATGGCGTCCATGGGAATCATCAAAAATTCATCCGGCACGGTGACCTTTATGGAAGAATCCGGGTGCCGCTTCTTTAAGCGGAACACGGCCTCCGAGACAACCTCCTCCACGGGCTCCAGGGACTTCTTTACCCTTGCCGCGTTGTTCTGGATGCGGGTGACGGAGAGCAGGTTTTCGACCATCTCCAGAAGCCAGTTGGAATCCTCTAAAATGTGGGAGACAAGCTGGAGCTTTTCTTCCTCCGACAGGTTGGAGTTGTTTTCTATGTAAGTGTTTCCGGCGCCTATGATGCTGGTCAGCGGTGTGCGCAGGTCATGGGAGACGGCCCGCAGCAGGTTGGCCCGCATCTTCTCCTTTTCCGCTTCGATCAGCTGCCCCTCCTGCTCCTTCAGAATCCGGGTTTTTTCTTTCAAATGTATCATGATCGTGCTGATGCTCAGAGAGAGGGTCAGCATCACAAGGAAGGTCATGGGGTACCCGCTCAGGGAGAAATCAAGCTTTGAAAACGGATACGTGAACCAGTAGTTGATCAGGATGACGCTGGTCAGGGCAGCTACTCCGCCGCAGATATAGTCGGAGGAGAGCAGGCCGATCACCAGAATCGCCAGGATGTAAAGCAGGGCGATATTCAGGCTTCGGTAGATCACTCCGTGAAAATAGAACGATATGATGGTAGCGACGGACAGAGCGCCGACTGTAACGATGCTGTTATACAGAAAGCGTCTCCCTATAAGCGACAGCCGTTGCTTTTCCATAGGCATTTCCTCCTAACGTATAGTTGTTTCAGTGTCAAAACACTGAATAAAATCTCTTATAAGTATACAACACAGCCGCGGGAAGGACAAGAAAAGAGACGTTCAGAATGCGCTAAAATAATGTTAAGGAGACGCGCAAACCCAGAAAGGATAAATGTTGACAGACCCTGCACTTATCGGATATAATGAATACGTTCGCCGGGAAGGCGAACGTATGCGGATATGGCGGAATTGGCAGACGCGCCAGATTTAGGTTCTGGTGGGAGACCGTGCAGGTTCGAGTCCTGTTATCCGCAGCCGAAGGATGCCGTGAAATGCGGCATCTTTTTTTGCGTTGCATTCCGTGTTGCATAGGCAGGCGAAGTACTCGAATGCCCTGGTATTCCTTTCCTGAATTTTGAAAATTTTTTGAAATATTTATCTCAACATTGATTTTTTTCAAAAAAATATGTATAATAGAGACATCGTTAGTGGCAATAAAAACATGATGAATACATAATAAAAATGGAGGATAACAACATGGAAAAATGGAGATGTACAGTTTGCGGTTACATTCATGAGGGGCCGATGACCCCGGACTTTAAGTGTCCCGTATGCAAACAGGGCGCGGACAAATTTACAAAAAATATCTTCGCGGGCACGAAGACAGAAAAGAACTTGTGGGAGGCATTTGCCGGCGAATCTCAGGCACGCAATAAGTACACCTATTTTGCTTCTGTTGCCAAAAAAGCAGGCTATGAGCAGATCGCGGCCCTGTTCCTGAAAACGGCTGAAAATGAGAAGGAACACGCAAAACTGTGGTTTAAGGCCCTGGGAGAGCTGGGAGATACAGCGGAAAATCTGCTGCATGCCGCCGAGGGGGAAAATTACGAGTGGACAGATATGTACGACCGTATGGCCCGTGAAGCCGACGAGGAGGGCTTCCATGAGCTGGCCGAGCAGTTCCGCGGCGTAGCTGCCATCGAAAAGAGCCACGAGGAGCGTTACCGCAAGCTGCTCCACAACGTGGAAGCAAAAGAAGTGTTCGAGAAGAGCGGCGTTACCCTGTGGGAGTGCCGTAACTGCGGTCATCTGGTGATGGGCGTCACAGCTCCGGAGATCTGCCCTGTCTGCGAGCATCCGCAGGCGTTCTTCGAAGTACGGATGGAAAATTATTAAAAATAAGTCAAAACAGAAAAAGCGTTCACCGTCAAGGTGGGCGTTTTTTCTTTGCGAAAAAACTTGACATAGCGCTGTGGCGAGCGTATACTGAAGATATAAATCGTAAGTAGTAAGTAATAAGTAGAGAGTAATAGACAGTCGATGGCAGAAAGAAATGCCAATAGAACGGAGGTTATTATGAAGGAAGTAAAGTTGTCTGAGAAATGCGCGCTTGTTGTGCTGAACGGGCTGGAAAGCCTGCATCCTTCCAATGCGAAACAGGCGGCCCTGCGGGCAGTGGCCGCGGCAAAGGTCATGGAGGATGTGGTCGGGGAGGCAGATGCGGACGCCGCGGAATTTTCTGCCAAACTGGAGGAAGCAGTGGAGCGTGGAAAGTCCTTAAAGAAAAAGGAAGGGAAGGAACTGGAAGCAGCGGTGTTTGCCTCTCTGGAAGCGGAAGGGCTGATGGAGCAGGTTCCGGACATTCTGGGATGCGACCTGAATTATTACACGGCAGGCATCACCCTGCGGGCATATCGCAGTGAAGAAGGGGAGTATCTCAGGCTCCGGGAGGGTCTGCGGGCTGACATACTGGAAGACGGGCCGATCAGCCTGGAGAGTGCAGTGCTTTTGTGGCTGCACCGGGAGAGCGGCTGTATCCATGAGCTGTTCTCCGCGGAGGAGCAGAAGCGTGTACAGAGCCGGATGGTGGAGTTTTCCGTTCAGAACGACACATACCGGAGCCTGTGGACGGCAGAGTTTCACCGCGCGACGGAGTTTTTCACCGGAAAAATTTTAAGGACAAAGCGAAATCTGTTTAAGAACCCGTATCTGGAAGGAATCAATCTGCTCTTTCCGTTTTTGGAGAGACGGCAGGCGATCTTTATCGACTGCGTGAACTTCGGGACAAGCGTGGAAGAGCGCAGGATCGCGGTGATAGAGCATATCAGCAGCATGGGCCATTACGTGGAAGAGGTAAAAAATGGAAGCGAAACGCTTCTAAAGATCGACAATGTATATTACCGTATTTTTCCAAGATCCATGCAGATGGCAAGGGTGCCGATACAGGGAGTGGAGCTTGTCCCGGTGTATTGGTAAGAGAAAGAGTTGAGCCTATGTCAAGACAGAGAAGTATGGAGAAAATTCTTTCCTCAGAGTATGTGACGATCGGAGAGCTGGTCCGTCTGACGGAGACGCGCTACAGCACACTGAAATTTTATACAGAAGAGGGGATGCTTCCTTTTGAACAGGAAGAAGAAAAATTGACGCGAAGATATAAGAGAGAAGAAAGTGTCCGACGAATCGAGCACATCAAGGGATTGCGCTCTGAGGGAAGGTCGATTCCCGAGATAAAAGAAATGATAAAAACAGAATAAAGGGCGGAAAGGGCGGCTTATGCCGCCCCTTTCTTATATAGAAGAAACGCCCCCAAAAGCTCATTTTCCCAAAGCATGCTTTTTGATCGCTTCAAACGAAGCATCGCTGATCACATGTTCCATTTTGCAGGCGTCTGCGGAGGCAGTAGCCTCATCCACTCCCAGGTGCATCAACATGCTGGACAGAAGGGTGTGGCGCTCATAGATTTTCTCCGCGATTTTCCTTCCCTCCTCTGTGAGAGTCAGGTAGCCCTTGGCGTCCATAAGCACATAGCCCCCGGTTTTTAAAAGCCCGATGGCACGGCTGACGCTGGGTTTGGTGTATCCTATATATTCTGCCACATCTACAGAACGGACAGCGTTGTTTGCTTTCGACAGGATCAAAATAGTTTCCAGATACATTTCGCCGGATTCCTGAAGATGCATGATCATTTCCTCCTTTGTTTGGTATGTATGTATGATTTCTTGCAGCGTTAGAACTAGGGTAACATAGAACAGGGAAAGAATCAAGTTTTTAGAAAAAGTAGAAAGTAGTTGACAAAACGGTTAGCATGGGGTAACATAAAAGGGAGTTAGCGAATGCTAATCATTTTCTTGAAACGACAGTTAGCAAATGCTAATACGAATCAAAAATGTGAGGTGAAAAAGCATGATGCCGTTGACACTTGCGAATATCGGAGAGGAAAACATTATTAAGAAGATAGGCGGAAAGAAGGAGGTAAAAAAACACCTGGAAAACCTGGGATTTGTGGCAGGGGGCGGTGTGACGGTCATCACCACCCTGGGCGGAAATGTGATCGTAAACGTAAAAGAGGCCAGAGTGGCCGTCAGCAAGGAAATGGCGATGAAAATTATGATATGAGCCGGACACGGGAAATGAGGTAAGGTTCACAAAATGTGGAGGAAGATCTTATGAAGACATTGAGAGAGGCAAACATCGGAGACACCGTGAAGGTTGTCAGGCTTCACGGGGAGGGCGCGGTCAAGCGCAGGATCATGGATATGGGAATCACAAAGGGAGTGGAAGTGTATGTCCGCAAAGTGGCGCCGTTTGGCGATCCAGTGGAGGTGGCGGTGCGGGGATACGAGCTTTCTCTCCGCAAAGTGGATGCGGAGATGGTCGAAGTGGAGTGAGAGAACAGGGGGAAGCCATCCCCCGATTTTTAAAACGATAAGTTAGCAAATGCTAATCATGAAAGAGAGGACAGATCAGATGGGTATAAAAATTGCGCTGGCAGGAAATCCAAACTGCGGCAAGACGACACTGTTTAACGGGCTTACCGGTTCCAACCAGTTTGTGGGTAACTGGCCGGGGGTAACTGTGGAAAAGAAAGAGGGAAGGTTAAAAAAGCATGAGGAAGTGACGATTATAGATCTTCCCGGCATTTACTCCCTTTCGCCCTACACGCTGGAGGAGGTTGTGGCCAGAAATTATCTGGTACAGGAGAGGCCGGACGCCATTTTAAATATCATTGACGGCACAAACCTGGAGCGAAACCTCTATCTGACCACCCAGCTTGTGGAGCTGGGAATCCCGGTGGTGGTCGCAGTAAATATGATGGATATCGTCCGGAAAAACGGCGACCAGATCAACACCGGGGAATTGTCCCGGGAGCTTGGCTGCCCGGTGAAAGAGATTTCAGCCCTGAAGGGCACAGGCATCACAGACGCGGCGGAGGCGGCCATCCAGGCCGCAAAGAGAGGGAAAACCGTTCCCATGCACACCTTCTCCGGGGCAGTGGAGCATGCCATCGCCCACATTGAGGAGGCGGCTGTCCACCATATGCCGGAAGAGCGCCAGCGCTGGTACGCCATCAAGATCTTTGAGAGGGACAGCAAGGTGCTGGAGCAGCTGCAGATCGACCGGGAAGTGCTGGAGCATATTGAGGAGGATATCAAAGAGGCGGAGAGGGAGTGTGACGACGACGCAGAAAGCATTATCACCAATGAGCGTTACCTGTACATAGCCTCTATCATCAAGGGATGCTGCAAAAAACAGGAGAGAGGAAGGCTCACAGTCTCCGACAAGATCGACAAAGTGGTGACCAACCGCTTCGCGGCCCTGCCCATCTTTGCTGTCATCATGTTTTGTGTCTATTATATTTCCGTTTCCACAGTGGGAACTATCGTCACAGATTGGGCAAATGACGGGGTATTTGGCGAGGGCTGGCAGCTGTTTGGCCTGTGGGTTCCGGGCATCCCGGCGCTGGCAGAGGGATTGCTGGACGCCGTACACTGCGCCGCATGGCTCAAAGGGCTCCTGCTGGATGGAATCGTGGGCGGCGTGGGCGCAGTCCTGGGATTTGTGCCCCAGATGCTCGTGCTCTTTGCTATGCTGGCATTTCTGGAGGCCTGCGGCTATATGGCCCGGATCGCCTTTGTGCTGGACCGGGTGTTCCGAAAGTTTGGCCTGTCGGGAAAATCCTTTATCCCGATGCTGATCGGCACCGGCTGCGGCGTTCCCGGCGTCATGGCGTCGCGAACCATTGAAAATGAGAGGGACCGCCGCATGACCATTATGACGACGACCTTCATCCCCTGCGGCGCGAAGCTTCCGATCGTTGCCCTGATTGCCTCCGCTTTGTTCGGGGGAGCCTGGTGGGTGGCCCCCAGCGCCTATTTTGTGGGCATCGCGGCGATCATTGTCTCAGGCATTATGCTGAAAAAGACCAGGATGTTCGCAGGAGATCCGGCTCCCTTCGTTATGGAGCTTCCGGCCTATCACTGGCCCACCCTGGGGAATGTGATGCGCTCCATGTGGGAGCGGGCCAGCTCCTTTATAAAGAAGGCAGGCACGATTATCCTTCTATCCTCCATCATCATCTGGGCAGGCTCTGTCTTTGGATTTATGGACGGACGGTTTGGCTTTTACCCGGAGATGGAGCTGGAAAACAGTATCCTTGGCATAGCAGGAGGGGCTGTGTGCCAGATCTTCGCGCCCCTGGGCTTTGGAAACAGCAAGGCCGCCATCGCCACCATCATGGGGCTGGTGGCAAAGGAAGAAGTGGTGGGCGTATTTGGCGTCCTGGATTTTGAAGGCATGACGCCCCTGGCCGGGTATTCCTTTATGGTATTTAACCTGCTGTGCGCGCCCTGCTTCGCCGCCATCGGCGCGATCCGGCGGGAAATGAACAGCGGAAAATGGACCTGGTTCGCCATCTGCTACCAGTGCGGCTTCGCCTATGTGGTATCTCTGATGATTTATCAGCTCGGCATGGCAGTCAGCGGCCAGGCAAATATCCTGGGAACCGTGGCAGCGGCAGCCGTTCTGGCGGCCATCGTCTGGCTGATGGTCCGCCCCGGCAGGGACACGAAAGCGACGGAAAAGAAAGCAGTTGCATAGGGAAAAAGATTGTACTATGATGAGCCATAAGAATTTATTATCACATTGGAGGGGGCAAACAGATGTTATCCTGGATTATGGCCAATCTGGCCACCATATTGATCAGCATTCTTCTGATCGTCGCAGTATTTCTGATCCTGCGGAAAATGATAAGGGACAAAAAGCAGGGGAAATCTTCCTGCGGCTGTGACTGCGGAAGCTGCGGCTGCCAGTGCAATAAAAAATTGTAAAAGAAAGCTTTCCCGGGCGCGTATGCATGATGCCGCGCGCCGGGGGAAAAATAAGAAAGCGGAGGATGCACATTCAGAAAAAAGCAGGGAGGAAAAACATGTCAGAGGAATTGATTATCCAGCATTGCGCGCCCACATTGGCGGGAATGAAGACAGGCAGTTTATTTTCATGTCCCTACGAGACAAGGCAGGAGGTCCGGGAGGAAATCCGGAGCCTGAACAGACGTCTGCGCCCCAAGGGCATCCGTGTATTGCCCATCCGCTATAAAAACCAAAGAGTCCTGATTTACCTGTACAGGCCCAGCTGCCTGCGGCGCGACTTTCTGGACCGGGAGGCCGCGGCCCTTTTAGCCAGGTACGGCTACCGGGCCGGACAGCCGGAACGCTGCCTGGTGCGCCTGATCGGCCGCCTGCGGGAGGGCGAAGGCTTTCCCCATGAGATCGGGCTGTTTCTGGGCTACCCGCCGGAGGACGTCAAAGGCTTTATAGAAAATAAGGCCGGAGGCTGCAAGCTCGCCGGCACCTGGAAGGTCTACGGCGACGCCAGGAAGGCAAAGCAGACGTTTCAGCGCTATAAGCTCTGTACGGACATCTACTGCGACAGATGGGCCAGGGGGATGAGCGTGGAGGGGCTGGCGCAGTTTTGCTAAACAGCCAGAAAAAATATGCAGGTAAAAAATATAAGCTGTTGGCAATAAAAAATATTTGACTATGTGTTTAGATTTTGCTATAATACGCCTGAAACAGCAAGAGAAAATATCAGTTTCCTGGTTATGCCGGGGAAAGAGCTGATAATGATCCGCAAAAGAAAAAATCCCGTATTTCACAGCTCGTCGCGTTGTCGCGGTTGTGAGGTTGGGAGGAAATAAAGAGCTTCGCTATTCTGCATGAATGAAGGCAGAATGGCGAAGCTTTTTCTATTTGCGCGGGAAATGCGCCAAGCGGACGTGCCTGCACGTACATTTGGCGCATGCCGCGATAACGAGTGAAACCCGCAGAGCGTGTTTCATCTCAGTTGCTTGAGTAAAGCGGGGAATAAACATGGCTGCATGGGTATTTGGCTTTACGATAACTTGCTTGGTGGATACAACTTAAGAAGCAATTGGATTAGCCGAGGTGTGATGGAGGTCATGCTCGGCTAATTGTCGGTTATGGGGGAGATATTTTCGGAGTGCTGTGATAATCAGCGAAACGTGCAGAGCATGTTACATCTGGTTTGACGATATTGAGTGTGAAAGGTAGATAAAAAGATGAAGATGAGTCCGTTTAAAAACAAAATCTGGCTGTCATCGCCCACAATGCACGGCGACGAATTGAAGTACGTTACCGAAGCCTATGAGACAAATTGGATGTCCACGGTGGGGAAGAATATTAATGAAGTAGAACGGCTGATGGCTGAAAAAGTTGGCGTCCGATATGCAGTGGCGTTGTCGGCGGGAACGGCGTCTCTCCATCTCGCCATGAAGCTTGCCGGGGAAGCCATGTATGGCCAGCCGGAAATCGGAAAAGGTGCACTGCACGACAAAAAAGT
>DESK01000058.1 GCA_002361955.1 Lachnospiraceae bacterium UBA3316 | reverse complement strand
TCCGTACCGGCTCACGTAGAGATGATGGGTCTGATCGGCGCAGGAAACAACCCGATGGTTGGTATGACGGTTGCAGTTGCCGTTAGCATCGAGGAAGCAGCTAAAGAAGGTAAGTTCTAAGTTATAATAAAAAAGCGAATGTTTTGGAGTCTTTGGGTGTTTCCCCAGAGGCTCCATTTCTTCTTGCCAGAAAAAGGAGATTGACATTCGGCAATAGTACAGAATACACTGTAGGAAGGCAGATGACAGATCCTCTGTATGTTCCGTCTATGGAAACAGGCGGCCGCAAAATTCTGCAGTGTTTAGGAAGTAAGGAGAAAAGTGGGTATGAATCATGTGGATCATGGGTGTGACATCAACGAAGGTGAAAGAAAAAAGATCTTGGATGATATTAAGGCCGGTGTTTGGCGGATGGAATTCCGGCCGGGGCAATTGCCTGAGCTATATGGGGACACGAAGATGCGGGAGATTCTTGGGGCAGAGCCCTGGCTGCAGCCGGAGCAATTGTATAACCACTGGCATGAAAGGATCCAGCCGGAGTATCTTTCCTATGTGGACAAGGGGATCGAGCGGCTGCTCGCGACAGGACAACCCATGGAAGTGGAATATGTATGGAACCATCCCCAAAAGGGAAAGACGGTGATGCGGTGTGACGCCACCCTGTCTTCGCCCCGGAGGGATGGGGAGACTGTGCTGCTGGGGCTGCACCGGGATATCACGGATAAAATGGCAAACAATGTCTGGCAGGAGAATGGATACCATATTGTCGATTATTACAAAATGAACCTTTGCGGAAAGTATTTGATCCGGGCATATCAAGACGTTTTTTTAATCGACATAGAATCTAAAGTCATCCATCCCGTTGCATACAGAAATACCCATTGCTTTGTGATCAAAGAAGGCAGGTCCATAGCAGAAGTTATTGAGCAATGTGTGCTCCCGGAAGAGCAGGAAAAAGTATACCGGCTTTTTTCGGATGAGTCCCTGGAGAAAATCGCCGCAGAGAAAACCTCCGTGAGCGTTGATTTTCGCAGAGGGGCAGCCTGCGGGAGATTTGAGTGGGTCAGAGGAACCCTTTATGCGGTACAGATCAATGGGGACACGGAGCTGCTGTTTACGATACAGGATATACAGAGCGAGTATAAGCTGAAAATGCTGAAGGAAGAAAAAGAGGATGTTCTGCACGCCGTTGTGCATGAGCGGTCTGTGATCTATGAGTATGAGATTCCTTTACAGCAGCTGCAGCTGTTAAAGTGTGACACAGATAATCTTGCCCGTTCGGTTGCTTCTGCCACAAGGCCTCTGCCGGAGCTGGTGGAAAAGATGTGCGCCCACTACCTGGATCCTTCTGAATGGCCGAAAATCAGGGCGTTTTTGTCACATAGAAGCATTGCTGCCTGCCTGAAGGCAAAGTGCAAAAAGCAGATTTCTCTTTCCTTGAGCGCAGCGTATTTCCAGCATGACTATGTCAGGATTTCTGTTTTGCCCTCTTCTAAATCAGAGGAAAAGGCGTATCTGGTGCTGGAGCTGATGGACCGGAAGGAACGGCTGTACCCTATTTTGGAATCGTACATCCGGGATATGGTCGATCATTTTTATATCATAGATTTAAAGACGGGTTATTTTTTTCATCTGATTGGCAGTACAGATGCGTATGGCATGCCGCCGAAGGAAGGCTATGACTACAGGCAGCAAATGTTTGCGTATGCAGACAAATTTGTCCCGGAAGCGGAGAGGGAGCTTGTAAAAAAACAGATGAGCCCGGAGTATATTCTTCGGGTTTTGGAAAAGGAACAGGAGCTTTCCTTTGTGGAAAGTATTCTCGGAAAAAATGGGGAGATACAGAAGAAGCTTATGACGTACAGGCCTCTGGATCTGGCAAAAGGCTCTGTCCTGCTGCAGAGGGTCGATATTACTGATCAGTACACCAGGGAGCGGATGCTGAAAAACGCCCAGAGGGAATCTATGACGGATCCCCTCACACAGCTGTACAACCGCCTGGGCAGTGAAAGGCGGATCAAACAGGCGCTGTCTGAAAAGGACAGAAACAGGAATGCCGTATTGATCATGCTGGATCTGGATAATTTTAAGGAGATTAATGACAGGTTTGGCCACCCGGTGGGCGATGAGATCCTGTGTGAAGCGGCCCAGAAGCTTAGAAAATGCTTTCGGGCAGAAGATATTGTGGGACGTCTGGGGGGCGATGAGTATATCGTTTTTCTGCGCAATATGCCGCACAAAAGCGATATCCATCCGGTGCTGAAGCGGTTGGTGCGGGAGCTGACCATCGTCCGAAAGAAGGAGGGGGAGAGTATCACGGTGACTTCGTCTGTGGGAGCCGCTTTTTGCGGAGACCAATCCTACGAGGAGCTGTACAGAGAGGCGGACGAGGCTCTGTATGAATCGGAGAAAAGAAAAAACGGATACGCCGTGTTTGGACATATCAAATAGGACAATTCCCTGCCTGGGCATATCAAACGGGAAAATTCCGGCCTGGGCAGGGGAGTGCTGGAAGAGTGCTGGAAGTGTGCAAAAATTATTGATTTTTCCATATTGCGGTAATATAATTGAGATGTCCGACAGGGCGGAGTTTGAATAGTGGGGGAGAGTGGGACTATGAAAACTAATAAAAAATAGAGAAGTATTCTGGGCCGGGATGATAGACGGGGGAGACCTGTGATTTATCAGAAAATCTGGCGGCTTTGAGAATGCTTAATATAGCGTAAAAGACAAATATTATCCAAATAGGCGATGAATAATATTTGTCTTTTGTGCTATAGGCATCCATGAAAAACAAGAGATAAGAAAACGTTGCAGTTATGAAATACAAAAGGGGAGGTTCTATGGAGTACATACTGATTACGGGGAACACCAAGCTGCTGTCGCAGGAGGTATTGGATATTTTGACCAGGCAGTACCGCCTGGTAGTCACCGTCGGGGACGAGAGAGCTGAGAGTGAGGGAAAGGACAAAAATCTGCAGGTGTACCATATGAATCCGATGGACGAAAAATTCCAGCAGCTCTTTGACGCATGGAGCTTTCGGATGGTTGTATACCTGAGCAGCTATGCGGACGGGGCAGAGGGCAGCTTCGGGGATATGAAACAGCTGGAGAGATCCCTCGCATGCGCCAGGACGGCGGAGGTAGAAAAATTTGTGCTGGTTTCCACTGCGGACAGCCAGGATTATTTTCGGAGGACGGCCCGGGGCCAGCCTCTGGAGAGGGAGTATCAATCGGAAAGGGCTTTCCATGCAGGGCAGTCTGAGGATATGTGCCGGTATTTTAAAAAGCATACCGAAATGAAGATGTTTACCCTCTGGTGCCCATATCTGGCAGGGAAGGTGAACGAAAACAATTTTCTGGGCGGAATCTTCCAAAAGCTGGCGAATCAGGAAAAAATCGTTCTGCCAGGAAAGGAAGAAGAGCAGGTTGACTTCCTTTCCATGACGGATCTGGCAAGGCTTCTCTGGCAGCTGGCGGAGGAGACGGAGGACGAGAGCCTGTCCGCCTACGCAGTCAGCGGTTACCGTCATACCTGGAAGGATTTCGGGGAAGGCCTGCAGGCAGCGTCCTCCGGAAAGGCTCAGATCGTCTATGGAGGCGGTGAACACCGGGTGGAGCTGCCCGCCTATCCTTCGGAGCTGCGGAAGCGGTACGGTTTTATCCCCATGGACGATGTGATCGGAGACCTGGGCGACTATTATGAGACATATTGCCGGGAGGTGCTTGGCGGAGAACAGGGGTGGCTCAGGCGGACAAGGGACGGGGCAAAAAAGCTTTTCGACAAGGTCTTTAAGTACCTGGAGCTTGTGCTTGTTTTTATACTGATCGAGTTTCTGGCCCGGTATTCCTCGGAATCGGTGTACTTTAAGGTGGTAGATGTGCGGCTGATCTTCATCGTTGTCATGGGGACGTTCTACGGTATGCGCCTGGGAGTCCTGTCGGCGCTGATGGAGTGCGCGGTGCTGGTGATCAAATACGGGCAGATGGGCATGGACGGTGCGATGCTTTTCTACAACGTGGAAAACTGGATCCCCTTTGCGTACTACCTGATGACAGGCTCTGTCTGCGGCTATCTTTCTGATAAAAAGACGGATGAAATGAAGTTCCTGAGGAAGGATATGCAGCTTCTGAGAGAAAAGTACCTGTTTATGAACCGCATTTATGAGCGGGTGGTAGAAAACAGAGGGGAATACAAGCGCCAGATTCTCGGTTTTCAGGACAGCTTTGGAAAGATCTTCAGCGCGGTGCAGAGGCTGGATGAAGAAATGATAGGAAATGTTTTCCTTAAGGGGCTGCAGGTGATAGAGGAAATTCTGCGAAACCACGCAATTGCGATTTACACGCTGGACTCCTGGCAGAGGGCAGGCAGACTTGTCGTATGCTCCAACAGCCAGCTTTCCAAGCGGACAAAAACGATCTGGATGGAGGAATTCAAGGAGCTTTACGATACGGTGCGAAAAGGAGAAATCTACTGCAACGTCGGCTTTCAGAAAAATATGCCTGCCTACGCCTGCGGCATCATGCGGGATGATCAGGTGGCGCTGCTGATCCTGATCTGGGAGGCGGACACAGAGCAGTACAGCACATATTATCGAAACTTGTTCCGGATACTCTGCAGCCTGGTGGAGGTTTCTTTCCTGCGGGCTCTGGATTACGAGGAGCTGCGCCGGGGAGAGATCTACTACGAGCATACAAATATTATCCGGCCGGAGTATCTGCGCCAGAACCTCCAGATTCAGGAGGATATGAGGATGGCGGGAATTTCAGACTATGTGCTTGTGCAATTTTTGTCCAGGGACAGGCAGGAGCTCAGCGAGAAGCTTGCCGGGATGATCCGTGTTACGGATATCCTGGGGGCCGACGAGGAGGGACGGATCTATCTAGTGCTGACCCAGTCAAAGCGTGATAATTTTGAAGTGGTGGCGCAGCGCCTGAAGGAGCGGAAGATCGGTTATCAGCTTGTGGAGAAGGCAGGGGAGGCAGGATGAAACTACTTGTAATCATACATATTCTGGTGTGTATCGTGCTCTATCTCCTGCTTCGGCTGGGAGTTTTGAAAGCTACCAGGAATATTTTTCCCATCGTGTGCCTGGTTCCTGTCTGGGGATTTGTCTCTCTGCTTCTGCTGGAGTTTGATACCAGGCGGGGAAGGAAAGAAGGCGTACAGACGGGGGTGGAGAAGCTTCTGATTGAGGATGATACACAGAAGAATATTCTGGCGGAGGAAGATCAGGAGCATCGGAATGTGGCTCCCATCAACGAGATCCTGGCCATGAACGATTCAAAGACCAGGAGAAGTGTGATCATGGATGTACTCTATGATGATCCCGGAGGTTATGTGGAGCAGCTTCAGGAAGCCAGCGTCAATGACGACACGGAGGTTGTCCACTATGCGGTCACAGCCCTGATTGAGCTTCAGAAGGAATTTGAGCAGAAATTGCTGAAGCTGGAACGAAAGAGAAAGCATGAGCCGGATAACCAGGAATACAGGGAGGAATACTTTCATCTGGTGGAGCAGTATGTGGAGAGCGGGCTGAGCGAGGAAAGCAGCCTGAAAGCTTATTTGAGGATTTACAGCGGCCTGCTGGAGGAAGAGCTTCAGAAGAAAGGGGAAAGCTTTTCCCTGTACAGGAAGAAGGCGCGGGCGGATCTGAAACAGAAGGAGTATGACAGCGCCTATCAGTCCATAAGGAAGCTGATCGAGGGCTGGCCGGACCGGGAGACAGGGTATCTGGAACAGATGGAATATTACGCAGCCTTAAAAGACAGAGACGGAATAAAGAAAACCATAAAGGAAATCCGGGACGGGGAGGTTCATCTTTCTCCGGCTGGCCGGGCGGCTGTAGGATTTTGGCAGAGGGATACAGAGGATGATACCGGAAGAAAAGAAGCATAAAAAGACAGAGAGCAGGAAAAAATGGAAGGTTTCCATTCGGTTTGGACGGATGCAGATGGTGCTGGCCGCGTTTATGGCGCTGTTTGCCGTGGTGTATCTGAATCAGAGAAATATCACCTATGAGGCCAGGGAGCGTATGATCGGGCTTCTGGACCAGGAGGAAGAGGAGACGACAGCAGAAACGGAAGCCGAAGGGGTGACGACGCTCCTTCTCGGTGAGGAGGGAGATGCAAGCAGCCAGAGCGGCTGTGAGCAGATGGAGGCGATTCTCTCCCAGATGAGAGTGGGCTATGAGCTTTGCATGGAGCAGGACTTTCAGGTGGAGGATTTGGAAAAATACGACAAGGTAGTTCTGTCTGTGACCCATCTGGATCTTTTAGGGGAAAGGCTTCTCGATCTCATGGACTGGGCCAGGGAGGGGGGAAATGTGATGCTCCTCTATCCGCCAGAGAGCGGAGGGCTTCTTCAGATGGTAGCAGATGACTTTGGCATCGCCATGCTGGGAGACGAGATGGCCCGGGTGGAGGGCCTCCATTTTAAGGAAGCCTTTATGCCCGGGGGCGGCCTGCGGGATTTTTTGATCACAGACCCTTACGATTCCTCCCTGGCCGTACGTCTTACGGAGGACTGCAGGGTATATCTGGAGTCCTCCGGGGAGTATGCCGTTCCGATTATCTGGAGACGGGAAATCGGCGAGGGAACGGTTGTGGTGGATAATCTGGGATTTCTGGAGAAGACCTACAGGGGAATCCATTGCGCGGCCTACACGTTGCTGGGGGATACCTGCGTGTATCCGGTAATCAACGGCGCGGCTTTTTATATTGACGATTTTCCGTCGCCTGTGCCGGGCGGCGAGGGAAAGTATATTTCCAGGGATTTTGGCATGGATGTCAGTACCTTTTACACGCAGGTCTGGTGGAAGGATACCCAGAATCTGGCTGAGAAATACGGCATCCGTTATACAGGTATGGTCATCGAACAGTATTCCGACCAGGTGGAGCGTCCCTATGAGCGGAACCACGACGTTACCCGCTACCAGTATTTTGGCAATATGCTGCTGGACGGCGGGGGAGAGATCGGCCTTCACGGGTACAATCATATGCCCCTCTGCCTGAAAAATTTTGATTATCAGGGCCAGTTCGATTCCTATAAAAGATGGAACAGCTACGAGGATATGAAGGCGGGGCTTACAGAGCTGATTGATTTCTGCGGAGAAATCTTCCCGAAAGAGAAGGTTCAGACCTATGTGCCGCCCTCAAACATCCTTTCTGAGGAAGGAAGGGCGATGCTGTCAGAGGACTTTCCGGAAATCAAGTCCATCGCCAGCGTGTACCTGCCGGGAGATATGGCCTATGAACAGGAGTTCGGCGTGGCGGAGGATGGCATTGTGGAGACGCCCCGTGTGATCGCGGGCTATATCATGGATGATTACACCAGGATGGCGGCTCTGTGTGAGATGAATCTGCACTTTGTCAGTTCCCATTTCCAGCACCCGGATGATGTGCTGGATGAGGACAGAGGAGCAGCCATGGGTTGGGAGAAGATGCATGAGAATCTTTCCGATTACGTGGACTGGCTGTATACGGCCGCTCCCAACATCAGAAACCTGACAGGCACAGAGATGGCAGGGGCTGTGCAGCGGTATGACCGCCTTCGGGTGGAGCGCGAGGAGAGCCCGGGACACTTAAATCTGAAGCTGGACGGCCTTGTGGACGAAGCTTATCTTCTGGTGCGCATCAATACGGGAACGCCAGGAAAGGTCTCAGGGGGAAGCCTGACAAAGCAGGCCGAGGGACTGTATCTTCTGAAGGCTGAGAAGCCGGAGATAGACATCGAGATCAAGTGAGGAGGCGGCTATGCGGATCTGTGTGATTCTGGAGGGGTGCTACCCCTATGTGACGGGCGGTGTGTCCAGCTGGATACACCAATATATGCAGGCGATGCCCCAGCACGAATTTGTGATCTGGGCCATCGGCGCGGATTCTAAGGATCGGGGAAAGTTCAAGTATGAGCTGCCTGCCAATGTGGTCAAGGTGCAGGAGGTGTTTCTGAACGACGCCCTGACAAAAAGCTTTAAAAAGCAGAAATACCGTTTTACCCAGGAAGAGAAGGAGGCTCTGCAGGAATTTATCGGGTGCAGGCATCCCAACTGGGAGGTCATGTTTGACCTCTACCAAAAAAAGAAGCTGTCTCCCATAACGTTTCTGATGAGCCGGGAGTTTATGGAGCTTTTGACAAATATCTGCCTGGAGGAATATCCCTACACGGCCTTTTCTGATTTGTTCCATACGGTGCGCTCCATGCTGTTGCCGGTGCTGTATATCATTGGCTCCGAGGTGCCGGAGGCGGATCTGTATCATTCCATCGCCACCGGTTACGGCGGAATCCTGGCCAGGCTTGGAGGGTATCTGAGACATGTGCCCTATATGATTACGGAACACGGGATCTATACCAGGGAACGGGAGGAGGAGATCATTCGGGCCAAATGGGTGCTGTCGGCCTTCAAACGCTCCTGGGTAAGGTTTTTTTACATGCTTTCCGACGGAGCCTATGAGAAAGCCGTATTGGTCACAAGCCTGTTTGACAGGGCCATGGAGATGCAGATCGAGATGGGCTGTCCCAGGGAGAAATGCCGCTATATAACGAATGGCATTCACTATGAAAGGTTCTGTGAGATTCCGCCGAAGCAGAAAAATGACTTTATCGATATCGGGGCTGTGCTGCGTATCGCGCCGATCAAGGATGTGAAGACGATGCTCTATGCCTTTGCCCTTCTCAAAGAGAGAGTGCCCAATGCCCGCCTACATATCTGCGGGCCGGAGGATGATAAGGAGTATGCGAAAGAGTGCTATGAGCTGGTGGAAAATCTGGGCGTCAGGGATGTGATCTTTCCGGGGACAGTCAATGTGCTGGAATATATGGAAAACTTTGATTTTACGATACTGACCAGCATTTCAGAGGGCCAGCCCCTGTCGGTACTGGAGTCCTTTGCGGCCGGGAGGCCGGTGGTGACCACAGATGTGGGATGCTGCAGGGAACTGGTGAATGGAATGAAGGGCGATACCCTGGGAATAGCAGGCTACTGTGTGCCGCCGATGCAGCGGAAGGCGATCTGCGACGCGATGGAACAGCTCTGCGTCCATCAGGCAGAGCGCTACCGGATGGGAAAGGTGGCAAAGGCCAGGGTGGAAACGTATTATCTGCATACGGACATGATAAAAAATTATCTGGAAGCATATGATGAGGTGTTGAGAAGATGGCAGGCATTGGATTCAGTTTAAGACGTTTGTTTCATAAGAAGGGGGTTTTCGCGCTGTGCCGTGCCTATGGCTATGCAGGGATTATTTGCTGCGGGCCGATGATTCTGGGCGTGATCCTGCTGGTGGGCATGGCCTTTGTGGCAAGGCTTGGAGGAATGGGAGGCCATGACAGGGAGCTTCTGAATGTGATGCTGACCTACTGCCTGTTGGCGGCCCTGACGGCCACAAGCTGGCTGAACATGGTGGTTACCCGCTACATTTCCGATATGCTTTATATGGACAGGCCCCAGAAAATTATGCCTTCCTTTTATGGAAGCTGTTTTATTTTGCTGCTTTTGGGCGGGATACCCTACGCCATCTTCCTGGCGTTTTCCGGAGTGGCCTTTATCTACCAGGCGCTCTGTTTCTGGTTTGCCATGACGCTGATCATTGTCTGGACAGAGATGGTCTACCTTACGGCCCTGAAGGAGTACAAGGGGATCATCCTGGCCTTTACGATTTCCCTGATGTGCGGGTTTTTGCTGGCGCTGATTTTTGTGGTGCTGGGTGTGGTGAGCGTGGCCAGCCTGATGCTCTGCGTAATCCTTGCCTATGGGATGCTGATGGTCTGGTACTACAAGCTGCTGGTGAGATACTTTCCAAAGAGCAGCGGCAGCAGGTTTGCCTTTCTGCGCTGGCTGGACCGCTACAGGGCGCTGGCTTTTAACGGAGGATTCGTAAATATCGGCCTGTTCGCCCATCTGGTAATCATGTATTTTGGCCCCCTGCGGGTGCAGGTGGAGGGATTGTTTTACGGCGCGCCTCTTCATGACGTGCCGGCTTTGATGGCGTTCTTTTCTATCTTGATCACCACCGTAAATTTTGTCACTTCCGTGGAGGTGCGTTTTTATCCCAGATACAGGGATTACTACAGTCTGTTTAACGACCACGGTTCCATCCAGGATATCCGCCAGGCGGAGGAGGAGATGCTTCTGGTGCTGGAGCAGGAATTGACGGTGAATGCCCAGAAGCAGCTGATCACCAGTATCCTGTTTATTGTGTTTGGACGAATCATCTTAGCCCATTCGGCGCTGGGGCTGAATGACCTGTCTCTGGGAATCTTTATGTTTTTGTGTGTGGGCTATGGCCTTTATGCCGTCAGCAACTCCAATATGCTGATCCTGCTTTACTACGAGGATTACTGGGGAGCCTTTTGGGGGACGGCAGCTTTCGCGGCAGTCAGCGTGGCAGCCACGGTCTGGCAGATCTGCTTTGGGAGCACAAAGTATTTTGGCGTGGGCTTTACGCTGGGGGCGCTGGCCTTCTATGTGATCGTCTGGTTCCGGTTGGAGTGGTATACGAGGCATCTGCCGTATTTTCTGCTCTGCAGGCAGGAGCTGGTAGCGAACGACGAGAAGGGGCTGTTTGCCGCGCTTTGCAATTATCTGGACAGACGGGACAGGAAAAGGTTCGAAAAGGAGTACGGGTATGAAGAATTTGAAGAGGAGAAGACGTAAGCGGCTGGTTGGCGCCCTGTGTCTGGCGTTTCTTTTGGCGGCCGCCGGGGCAGGACTGAAGCAGTATCTCAGGGAAAGCAGGAAAACGATGGGAGATCTTCAGGACAGGAAGGAGACAGAAGAGACGCGGGAGACGGGAACTCCGGTGGAAAAGGCCCAACCCTCAGATAAGGTGCTAGAGGATAAAAGCGTCTATCAGGAGGACGAGGAGGACTCTGTGGTAACGATGTACCTGACGGTGCGCCGGGGAAATAAGGGTGACAATACGGATCATACCTGGGCGGAGATCAACGAACATTCCGCATATTATTATGAAGAAAACGGCCTGCCCCGGTTTAACTGTGAGGCCCTGCTGCAGGTGGGTGATGAGAACGGGCCGAAGGAGGGAGAATTTGGCTACGGGGAGGAGGCGTCTAACGCTGCCGTGCAGATCCGCGGGCAGACGTCCTCCCAGCTGGAGCAGAAAAACTATAAGATCCGGATCAAGGCAGGAAAGGGAAGCTGGAGGGGGCAGAGAACCCTGGCGCTGAATAAGCATGTGGTGGATCCCCTTCGTTTTACCAATAAGCTGTGCTATGACCTGATCAAGGACGTCCCGCAGATGATCGGCGCCCGCACCCAGTTTGTCCATCTCTATGTGAAGGATGAGACAGAGGGGGAAGACAGCGAATTTGTGGATTACGGGCTTTACACCCAGGTAGAGCAGATGAACCGCACCTATCTGTCCAACCATGGACTGGATAAGAAGGGGCAGCTCTATAAGATCAACTTCTTTGAATGGTTCCGGTACGAGGACGTTATTATGAAGGAGGATGACCCGGCCTACGATGAGGATGCGTTTGAGGAATACGCGGAGATCAAGGGAGACAGAGATCACAGCAAGCTGATCGAAGTGCTGGAGGCGGTAAACGACTATTCCGTTCCCATCGGGGAGACGGCCGAAAAGTATTTCGACCTGGACAATCTCTTTTACTGGGCAGCCTTTCATATTTTGGTGGGAAATTATGATACGGGAGCCAGGAACCTTTATATTTACAGTCCCCAAAATATGGATAAATGGTACTTTATTTCCTGGGACAACGATTCGGCCTTCCGCAGGACGTATCACAAAACGATCCAGTATACAGAAGGGGAATCCTGGGAAAGAGGCCTCACACAGTTTACCGGCCTGGTGCTCTTTAAAAGGCTGTTTCAGCTGGAGGAGTACCGGAAGATGCTGGACGACGCGGTCAATGACCTGAGAGAGAACTATCTGTTAAAGAGCAGGATCAATAAAAAAATCAAGGCATACCGCAGGGTGGTGGAGCCTTTCCAGTTTACAGAGCCGGACAGCAGCTATTTCAGGGCGGGAGGTCGGGAGCAGTATGATTTTCTGGCAAAGTCCCTGGCCTCGGAGGTGGAACAGAATTATCAGTATTATCTGGAGAGCCTGGAGAACCCCTGGCCCTTTTATGTGGGGATGCCCAGGGTGGAGGATGGGAAGCTTCATGTAACCTGGGATGCGGCCTATGACCCTGATGGGGAGAATATTACCTACAGTGTGATCCTGGCCAGGGATTATGAGTTTACGGATGTGGTGGATCAAAAGGAAAATGTCCGTATTCCGGGCATCGACCTCCGGAAACCGGAAGCGGGAACTTATTTTTTGCGTATTCGGGCCAAAAATGAATCGGGCTATGAGCAGGATTGCTTTGATTACTATCCGGGCAGCGGAAAAGGAAAGATCTACGGAGCATATATCTTTCATATAGACGAGAAGGGGAAGATCACTCTGGATGATGATGAAAAAGCTATAGGAGGATGAGAGCATGAAAAACAAAAGAGGCCCGGTCTCACGGGGATTACGGGGGGCGGCTCTGTCAGGCATCCTGGTTTTGTGCGGCATGTTATGCGGAGGGTGCGCCCGGGATGGAGGGACGGATGTCAGCAGGCTTCTTGGGAGTCCTGATGAGACGTATGAAAAGCAGCAGGGGAACGAAACGTTTTTTGCCGACCGGGCGGTGTGCTATGAGGGGGAGGAGGATCCTCCGGTGACAACGGTGTACCTTACCGTGGGAAAGGGAAACGAGAGGGAAGGGACGGACCACACCTGGGAGGAAGTGAACGGCTATCCTGTTTCCTGGTATGAGGAGAGGGGGCTGACGCCCTATGCCTGCGAGGCAGTCCTTCAGGTGGGGGACGAAAGAGGCCCTGTTCCTGATCAATTCGGCTATGGGGAGCTGGCAGCGAACGCGACTGTGCGGCTGAGGGGGGAAGGCGCTTCCAACCAGCAGCAGAAGAGCTACCGCATCACCATCAAGGAAGGAAAAGGAAAGTGGGAGGAGCAGAAGGTCGTGGTGCTGAATAAGTATTTCAGCGATCCGCTGCGGTTCAAAAACCGTCTGGCCTGCAGCCTGATGCAGACGATACCGGGGATGGTTTCTGTCAGGACACGGTTTGTCCATCTGTATGTGAAGGATAAGACACAGGAGGAAGAAGGCCTGTTTGAGGATTACGGGCTGTACACCCAGGTGGAGCAGATGAATAAGTCCTATCTGAAATACCATGGACTGGACCGGGACGGGGAACTGTATGAGGCCGAGGATTTTAACTGGAGGCCGCACAGCGCCCTGCGCCTGGCCACGGATCCGGAATTTGTGCAGGAGGATTTTGAGAGATATCTGGAGATCCAGGGAAGCGATGACCACAGGGGGCTTCTCGCGGTGATTGAGGCGGTCAACGACAGAGAGCGGCCCATAGCGGAGATCATCGACACGTATTTTGACAGGGAGAACCTGTATCATTGGATGGCATTTCAGATCCTTACAGGAAACAGGGAGGCGGCAAAGAGCGGCTATTATCTCTACAGTCCCGGCGCGGCGGATACCTGGTATTTTATTTCGGGAAACAGCAGCGGCCTGTGGAGTGACTTCTATGAGAAGCTTCAGGATCCTGCCTGGGATGCCTCCTGGAGCCAGGGAATCCACAGCCTTGCCGAAAACGTTCTGTTTCGGAGGATCTTAAAGGATGAAACCTGCCGGGAGGAATTGACAGAAGCCGTGGGCAGGCTGTATACGGAGTACCTGACGGAGGAAAGGATCCGCAGCCTGGCGGAGAAGTACGGAGAAACGGTGAAGCCCTATGTGTATGAACTCCCGGATAAGATGTTTGCCAGGGTGACAGAGAAGGTTTATGACGAGCTGACAGACGGTCTGGCCGAGGAGGTGGGGGCGCATTACAGGGAATATCAGGAGAGTCTTAAGAGGCCCTGGCCCTTCCATATTCTGGCGCCCAGACAGAAGGGGGAAACCCTTCTGCTTTCCTGGAAAAAGGCTTACGTATCGGCTCAGGAGGAAGCCGGTTACACCGTAGAGCTGTCACGCGACTATGGGTTTGAAGAGTGTATCGTGAAAAAGGAGGAGGTACAGGGACGGAGGCTTGAGGTTGAGAAGCTTCCCAAAGGGCAGTACTTCCTGCGGGTCTGCGCCCATACATCCGACGGGCAGAGCCAGGACGCCTTTGAAACGTATTGGACAGAAGCGGGGGAAAAGATCTACAGTACGATGTGTTTCTATGTGCGGGGAGACGGAAGCATTGTCGTTTCCGAGTTTCATGAGGATGAGTGAGATGGAAGAGAAGAAGATGCTATACAGAAATGAATGGAAGTATCATATCTCCCTGTGGGAGGCGGAGCTTTTAAAGAGAAGGCTTCAGCCCTTCCTGAAGCTGGACAGCCATGCAGCGGACGGAAAATATATGATACGCAGTCTTTATTTTGACGATCTGTGGAATTCCTCCTATGAGGAAAAGATGATGGGTGTGGAGACGCGGCAGAAATGGCGGATCCGTATCTACAATTGCAGCGACGCCAATATCAAGCTGGAGCGGAAGAAAAAGAGGGGCAGCTATATCCACAAGGACTCGGCTTCTATCACCCACGAGGAGTTCGATAAGATTCTGGTGGGGGATTATGGTTTTCTGCTCACCCACCGGGCGCCGCTGTGCCGGGAGTTTTATTACGAAAGTGTGGCAAGGATGCAGCGTCCCAAGGTCATCGTGGACTATGAGCGTGTTCCGATGATCCAGGAGGAGGGAGACGTGCGGATCACCTTTGACAGCGATGTGCGGGCGGCGATCGGGAGCAACGATATTTTTGATCCCACTCTTCCCACTCTCGCGGTTCTGGAGCCGGGGATGCTGGTGCTGGAGGTTAAGTTTACGGAGTTTCTTCCGGACATCATCCGAGAGCTTCTTCCGCCGGAGGGACAGCAGTTTTTGGCGGTATCCAAATACACACTTTGCTATGAACGGGCATGGCATCTCACAGACGGCCTGGCCGGGATCAATAAAACCAACAGGAGGTACATAAGATGAATATACAGGACTATTTTAAAAAATCAGTGTGGGAATCCTTTGCCAGCAGCTCCGGAATCACCATGGAATTTATGATGACGGCGGTGGTTTCCATGACTCTGGCTGTGATCCTGGGAATCCTTATCTATAAGATCTATGGAATCTATTTCGGGGGCGTCGTTTTTTCCAGCTCTTTCGCGGCCACGCTGGTGGGGCTGACGGTGCTGACCTGCATGCTGACCCTGGCGATCAGCAGCAACATCGTCATTTCCCTTGGTATGGTAGGCGCCCTGTCGATCGTCCGTTACCGGACGGCCATCAAGGATCCTATGGATCTGCTCTACCTGTTTTGGGCCATATCTGTGGGAATCACACTGGGCGCCCAGATCTACCTGTTGGCGTTTCTGACCATGGTTATCATGATTTTTGTGATTCATTTCTTCTACAGAAGAAAGAAAAAGGGCGTGATCTACATCCTGGTGGCCCACTATAAGGGAGACCGGGTGGGAGATGAGATCCTGCGGTCGCTGGCGAAGATGAAGCACCAGCTAAAGTCTAAGACTCTGCGGGGGGAGACGGCGGAACTGACGGTGGAAGTGCTGTGCAAGAGTGACAACACCCTGTTTCTCGATCAAATCAGGGCTCTCGAGGGCGTGTCGGATGTGACCCTGATTCAGTATAATGGAGAGTATCATGGCTAAAAAAGTGTATCAGTTTCTGCCCTATGGGGTGATCCTGCTTTTGGGGGCTGCGATCGTGGGGCTGCTTTTCTATATCATCCCCTATCGGTATGGTCTGACAAAAACCGTTTATTTTGAGGAAAGCGACGAGAAGATCGAAAATCCTCTGACCGGCTTCGCGCCTCCGGCGGAGGAAGAGGAGGCCTGTGCCAAAACCCAGCTGGTTTATATTGGCCTGACCTGGGCAGAGTGGGAGCCCCAGGAGGGGGTCTATGACATTGCAGGGCTGGAGGAAACGTACCATATCGCCCGCTGGAAAAAAGAGAACAAGCATGCGGTCCTGCGCTTTATCTGTGACCTGCCAGGGGAAGAGAAGCACAGGGATATCCCCCAATGGCTCTATGAAAAGACGAAGGATGGCGCTTATTATTCCACGGAGTACGGCAGGGGCTATGCGCCGGATTACAGCAATCCTGTGTTTGCGGAATATCACGCAAAAGCCATAGAGGCCCTGGCCAGGTATTGCAACCAGGACACGTTCGTGTCTTATGTGGAGCTTGGAAGCCTGGGGCACTGGGGGGAGTGGCATACGTATCCGGAGGAGTCTATTCCCCAGATGCCGGACGCCCAGCTGTGCTGGCAGTATGTGCTGGATTACACAGATTCCTTCCAGAATGCCAGGATGCTGATGCGCAGGAATTATGTGATGGCCCAGGAGGGCGGCCTGGGATTGTTCAATGACATGACGGGAGCCGGGGAGGATACCCAGGAGTGGCTTGGCTGGATCGAAAAGGGTGGAAGCCAGGCTACGGCGGGGGAGGAACTTCCTCTCAAGCCGATGGAGGGATTCTGGAAAAGAGCCCCTGTGGGCGGAGAATTGACAAGCGCCTATCCCATGGAGGAGCTTATGGGAAAGAGGTTCGTCGATACCATCGAGCTGATCGAGAAATCCCACATGAGTTTTCTGGGACCCAAGTGCCCGTCCGGGGAGGAACTGAAAAGTGACGCGGCCCAAACGATCCGGGAGAGCCTGGGATACAGGATTTATATTTCGGAATTGCGCACGGAGTATTCGTTCCGCAAGGATCAGATCGGCGTGAAGCTGGTGTGGAAAAATACGGGTCTTGCCCCCATGTACTGGGACTGGCCGGTGACACTGTACGTCTACGGATCCTCCGGAAAGCTGGAATATTGGAAAGAGCTGGATCTGAAGCTTTCGGACCTTGTGCCGGGGGAGGAGGTCACAACAGAGACCGACATTCCCTTTTCTGATTCCTTCCGGAAGGGATTTCGGATCGCGGTCAGCATCAAGAGCCCGGACGGGAAGGAGAGCATACGTCTTGCCATGGATGAGGACATGACGGAAGAAGGAATGCTTCTCTATTCCAGTGAGGATGAAATGGAATAAAATACAATGCAAAAAAAAATAGCTGTTCAGCCCTGAGGATTTGCCTGAGGGCTTTATTTATGCTATAATGGTTTTGAAATACAGACTTGAGTTTGTTTAGGCATGAAAAAAGTATTCAAAGATGGTTATCATAATACAAAAGTTTAGGAAAAATGTTGGAGGTGTCAGATGGCCAGAAAAAAAGCAACACAGGAAACGAAGGAGACGGCTGCTGTTGAAGAGGTAAAGACGGAAGCCGCAAAAGAAGAACCGGTAAAAAAAGAAGAACTGGTGAAAAAAGAAGAACCGGTGAAAAAAGAAGCAGCGAAGAAAGAGGCCGCGAAGGCAGAGCCGGTAAAGAAAGAAGCCGCGAAGGCAGAGCCGGTAAAGAAAGAAGCTGCAAAGGCGGAGCCGGTAAAGAAAGAGGCGGCGAAGAAAGAAGCCGCGAAGGCGGAGCCGGTAAAGAAAGAGGCAGCAAAGAAAGAAGCCGCAAAGGCAGAGCCTGCTGTAAAAGCGGAAGCTGTAAAGGAAGAGAAGGCCGAGGAAGCAACGCCTGAGAAAACGACGAAGGCCGCAGCCACAAAGAAGAAGACTACGAAAGCCGC
>DESK01000008.1:29179-29348 GCA_002361955.1 Lachnospiraceae bacterium UBA3316 | reverse complement strand
TGGAAAGGTGTATGCCCAGTCGATAACTTCGGGAACTCTGCTGTATACATCGGAAAACAAAGGGGAGGATGAGACGGGAGAACAAAGGGAAATGGATCCTTATGAGATACCGGAAGGATTGGAGCTCACCCAGGAGGGGAAACTTACCGGAACCATATCGTTTTCTCTT
>DESK01000008.1:0-28843 GCA_002361955.1 Lachnospiraceae bacterium UBA3316 | reverse complement strand
ATGAACGCCTATGCCCTGGCAAAAAAGCTGGGCATTGACACATCGGATAAAACGCATTTTGTGGAAGAGAAGGGAAGCCAGGGGACAAATTATTTTGACCTTGCGAGCCTGGAGACGGTGGGTAAGACGATCCCTGAGGAGGAGTTGTGCAGGGAGGAAAACTGGGACGAGGAGATTTCGTACAGCCCGGATATAAAAATCCATTATTATGCCACGGACTTCTTCTATTGGGATTCGCTCCCGGATTTTGCTAAAGAATACGGGAATGTAGATCACCTTCCCAAGGCAACCGTATATAGGTATGTAAATGAAAACGTAAAAACAGAGTCGGGAAGCAGAAAATTAAAAGGCAGCAATCTGGTGGATGACAGCTACTTTGCCATTCGCTCCGATGAAAATGTTGAGGGGAAGATCATAGGCCAGACGGTAGCTCCCGGCGAACGGTATGATGGAAGCAATCCCGGGGATGAGATGCTGAAAATAGAGGCCATCGGAACGGTACTGGACTATACGGGGAAAACAGTAACAGAGTTTACAGAAGAATTGAAGGAGCTGAAATTTGGCACATACGGAATAATCGATTCTTCAGGCAATGCCTATGAGGATGCAGATGCAAAAAGATTGGGTCTGAAAATTGAAAAGGTGGAAGTAGTCAAATCCGATGGGAATCGTGGAATGACGGACGAAAAGCTGGAACATTTTCAAAAGAATCCGGTGAATGATGATGAAGTATTTTTTGTGATCACTGTAAAAGAACCGGAAGTGCCTAAGAGTAACCCTGTCAGCGGCGGGAACGGTTCCGGGGGCAGCTATAGCGGCGGAAGCAGTTCCGGAGGCAGTCATAGTGACGAGAATGGACGTGATTTTCTTCGTTAAACATAATAGACCGGAGACAGCGAAAAATCCCTCCGGTCGAAAATAAATACAAAGGGGAACAGCAATGAAGCTTTGTTATCATTGTATGCAGCAAATTTCAAATGAGAAAGCCCGCACTTGTCCTAAGTGCGGGAAAAGCCTGGAGCCGGAGCCTCAGAAGGAGCGTTTCCTGAAGGCGGGAACGGTTCTTGGAGGAAAGTTTATTGCCGGGTATCCGCTGGGAGCCGGGGGATTTGGAAATACCTATATCGGCTGGGATAAGGTTCTCTGCCGGAAGGTGGCGATCAAGGAGTTTTACCCGAAGCAGTATTCTGTCCGGGGAAGGGATGGCGTGACGGTCACGGTGGCAAATGAGAGACTGCGGCCCAGGTTTCAGAGAGGGCTTCAGCAGTTCCTGACGGAGGCCAGGAACGTGGCGGCGCTGCACGAGGTCCGGGGCGTGGTGGAGATCACCAATTTCTTTGAAGAGAATGGCACAGGCTACCTGGTGATGGAGTACCTGGAGGGCATGGACGTGCGGGAGATCCTGAAAAGATCCGGGAATAAAAAAGAGTATGAGTGGTGCAGGCGTGTGATCCTCACAGTTCTCTATACGCTTCGTGACATTCACAGGCGGGGCGTACTCCACCGGGATATCGCTCCCGACAACATTTTTGTTACGGATGAGGGTATTATCAAGCTGATCGATTTCGGCGCGGCAAAGCACGAGTCTGCATTGGACAATACGTCCGATATCATGCTGAAGGAGGGCTACGCGCCCATCGAGCAGTACAGCCGGGAAAGCAAGCAGGGGCCCTACACCGATATTTATGCGGTGGCAGCTCTGTTTTACCGGATGCTGACGGGCCAGAAGCCCATTTCTGCCAGGGAACGCCTGGAGAAGGATTCTCTGATCCCTCCCTCCGCAATGGGCATAGCCATTCCGGAGCAGGCGGAGTTTGCGATTATGATCTGCCTGAATCTCAATCCGAAGTATCGCCTGCAAAGCGCAGGGGAATTTATGGAGGCTCTCGATGGAAAATTCTTCGTTCCTGTCTATGAGCCTGAGTGGATCCTTCCGCCGGTGAAAGAGAAGAAAGGCTTTGGGGCAAGGATCGCTTCCCTTTCCGTTGCAGCGAAGGTGGCTTTGTGCGTGGGCGGTATTTGTCTGGCTGGAGGGGTTGCCTTTGGGGCCGTGATGGTGGCGAACCACGCAAAGGACGGGGCCGACCTGGACAGCCATGTGGTCTTGATGCAGGATATGCGGGGAAAATCCGGCGAAGAGGCGGCCGCCTATGTCGAGCAGCTGAACAGGGAGCATTTCAGGTGGGAGATCCGTCCCGTGCTGGAGGAGACTGTTTTTGACCTGACAAAGGAGAATGATACGGTGTGCGAACAGTCCATAGAGCCTGGGAGTGTTTTATACGATCCTGACGGGGAGAACGCAGAGAAAATGGCGGAAGGGCTGGAGTATGACGGGGAAGGGAAGCTGACGGGCACCGTCTCCTTTACCGTATGCAGCCATGAGAAGCTCCGCTACGGCGAGATCAGCGGAATGAATGCCTATGCCCTGGCAAAAAAGCTGGGCATTGACACGTCGGATCAGACATGTTTTGTGGAAGAAAAAGGAAAGCAGGGGACAAACTATTTTGACCTTGCATTTTTAGAGACAGCAGAGGGGGAGATTTCCGAAGAAGAACTGTGCAGGGTGGAAAACAGTGACAAAGAACTTACCTACAGCCCTGATATAAAAATCCATTATTATGCCACAGATTTCTTTTATTGGGACTCCCTGCCGGATTTTGCCAAAGAGTACGGGATGGTGGATCGTCTTCCAAAGGCGACGGTGTTCCGGTATGTGGATGAAAACGTAAAAACAGAGTCAGGAAGCAGAAAATTAAAGAGCCTGGTGGATGACAGCTACTTTGCCATCCGTTCTGATGAAAACGTTGAGGGGAAGATCATAGGCCAGACGGTAGCTCCAGGAGAACGGTATGATGGAAGCGCTCCAGGAGATACGCTGCTGAAAATAGAAGCCATCGGAACTGTATTGGACTATACGGGAAAAACAGGAACAGAATTTGCAGATAAATTAAGGGAGCTGGGATTTGGTACATACGTAATGTCCTATCCTTCCGGTCATCTTGTCACTGATGATGAAGTGAAACGCTTTGGTCTGAAGGTTGAAAAGGTGGAAGTGTACAGATCCGATGGAAATCGTGGGTTGACAGATGAAAAATTGGAATATTTTCACCAAAATCCGCTGAATGATGACGAAGTAATATTTGTGATTACCGTAAAGGAACCGCCGAAGGTAACCATTCCGTCAGGCGGAAGAAGCAGCTCTGGAGGAGGTAGCAGATCCGGTGGAAGCTATAGTGGAGGAAGTAGCTCCGGTGGAAGCTACAGTGGAGGCGGCAGTTCCAGTGACAGAAACGACGAGAATGGAAGATTGTTTCTTTAACACTCCTACAACTTCCCAGAGCAACAACACCCCTCCCCCGAATACAGAAACATTCTTAGACAGATAAAGAGGTGACACAGATGCATAAAAAATTAGTCGACCCCAACAGGCTCTGCATGGGCTGCATGACGGAACTGGAGCGGCCCGGAGGGCCCTGCCCCAGATGTGGGTTTGACATCTCCAAATACCAGAGGCCGGAGAACAGCCTGCCCCTGTATGAGATCGTAAACGGAAAGTATCTGATCGGCAAGGTTCTTGGCGTAGGGGGCTTTGGGATTACCTATATTGCCTGGGATTTTTACCAGGGAAAAAGGGTGTGCGTGAAGGAATACTTTCCGCGGAAGGTCGCGGTGAGAAATTCGAGGGGGCAGACCTACTCGGAGCAGATTTCTGTTTCTGTATACTGCGGCAGGGATTCCTATAGCCGTGATCCGGAGAAGATGCGTTCTGCTTATAAGAAAGGCCTCTCGGCTTACATCAAAGAGGCGGAGAATCTTTCCCGCTACTATCTGATGCCCGGCATTGTGTCCATCCGGGATTTCTTCTATGGAAACCGCACTGCCTATATCGTTATGGAATATATTGACGGGATTGACATGAAGCGGTACGCAAAGCTCAGAGGGGGCAGGCTGAGGCCGGAAGAGATGCTGGCGCTGCTGAAGGATGTGCTAAAAGCGCTGAACGCCGTACACAAGGACGGGATCATACACCGGGATATCAGCCCGGACAATATCATGCTTACCCGCAAGTCGGAGGCTATCCTGATTGATTTCGGCGCGGCCAGAGATTATGAAACGACGCAGGCCGCCCCCATCCAGCTGAAACACGGCTACGCTCCTATCGAACAGTACAGCAGGGACGGAAAGCAGGGGCCGTGGACGGATGTCTACAGTATGTGCGCGAGCATGTATTATCTGCTGACAGGAGTCCGCATTCCGGCGTCGCCTACCAGGCAGAAGGGTGATTCGCTCCAGAGGCTTCAGGCTATGGGAGTGCCGATTTCGGAGGAGCAGGATCAGGCCATATGGAAAGGGCTGCGGATTGAGCCGGGAAAGCGGTATCTGTCGATTGCCGAGCTGTATCGGGATCTGTACGGGGAAGAGATTTAGGGAAAGGCGGCAGAAATATGGGTGACAGGAGAAACGAAAGATGAAGATGCCGAAGGTGTGCCGGGGATGTTTTAAGGAATGGGAAGAAGGGGAGAAGCGGTGTCCCCATTGCGGATGGGAGCCCGGCGGGGCCTGTGAAACAATCTGGGGCTGGACGGCGGGGGATGTGTTTGAAAAGCGGTATCTGCTGGGGATGGCCTACTGCGCCACAGAGGACGCCGTCACCTGGCGGATATATGACAATCTGCTGAAGATCTCCTGTTTTGTGCTGCGCACAGCGGACGAATCCGCGGAATCTCTGCGGGGGCGCGGGGAGCAGATCCGGCGGGCCTGCCATCGCAGGGAAGCTTCTGTGAAGCTTCTGGCGATCAAAACCATCGGTGGGAAGAGAGTTCTCGTCTACTCCATGGAGGAGCTTCCGGACGGCGCTGAGGTACTGGGGGAAGCGTTCAGGGAAGGGGTGTGCCGGGAAGAGGCGCCGACGTGCATGACGGAGTCGCCCGAGCCGGAGAGCAGAAAGGAGCAGGCCCTTCGGAACGGGACAGTGCTGGATGGGCGCTACAGGATCCTGGACTGTATCGGCGTCGGCGGGTTTGGCATGATCTATCTCTGTGAGGAACTGCTCATGGGACGCCTGACGGCGGTGAAGGAATATTTTCCATCGGAATGGGCCGAGCGGGAGCAGCCCTATGTGGCGGTAAAACAATCCCGGATGGTGGAGGCCTACCGCTTTGGCTTGCAGTCCTTTTACAAAGAGGCCCGGATCCTGGCAAAGTTTATCCATACACCCCACATCGTGACGGCCTACGATGTGCTGGAGGCAAACGATACGGCATATCTGGTGATGGAGTATATTCCCGGAATCAGCATCGGACGGGAAATGCGCGCCAGAGAGTACCAGCCCTACAAGCCCGGGGAGATGGCAGACATTATTCTTCCAGTGGCGGAAGCTTTGGAAGCGCTCCACAGCAGCGGGATTTTGCACAGCGATATCAGCCCCGCCAATGTGATGCGCGGGGAGGAGGGAGAGATTTTTCTGATTGATCTGGGGGCGGCAAGCGATATGCTGGATGCCCAGCCTTCCTTTAGCGCCGCCTTTTTGAAACCGGACTATGCTGCGCCGGAGCAGTACCGGACGGCCAGAGAGGGGATCCCAAGGGATGAAGGGCCCTGGACGGACGTCTATGCCCTGGGAGCTACCATGTATTATTTGCTGACAGGGCGCAAGCCCATGGACGCGGCCAGCCGTCTGGGCGCAAAAAATCCGACCGTGGTTTTGCCGGGAAGGTTCCGGCTGAAATATGGAGGAAAGTGGGGAAAGCTCATCAACCACGCCATGGCGCTGGAAATACAGGAGCGCATCAAGGGGGCGGCGGAGCTTAAGGAGGAGATCAGGAAGCTGCTGTGATTTTTGGCGGCGTGGATCTGTAGCATGTGAGAGAGTGCAGGGAGGAAAAATGGAATTAAGAATCAAGAAAATGAATGTATCGTTGTATACCACTATTATGATAGCGGGACAAATCGTTTGCCAATTGGCATTTTGCCTTTTAGCATGCGTGGCAGTGTCCGGATGGCAGATGAATTGGGGATTGCTCTTTTTGGGGATGATCATATCTTTGCTGCCAGGAATTTATCAGCTGTACGTAGGGACTGTTGCGATTGCAGATTATAATACGATCTGCACAGAAAACAGAGAAGATTATGATAAGGAATCCTACAGTTATCTGGTTGTTGTGCTTCTGAGTCTGGTTACACTTGGAATTTATGAAGTCTATTGGTTTTACAAATATGGAAACCTTTTAAAAGATCTCGGAAGAGAGAAAAGAATCGATATCAGGGAAGGCGGGCGTACCTATCTTTTCATGGTACTGATTCCGAGAATAGTCGGTATATGTCTCATGCTTTTGACGATCCTGTTCGGAGGGTTGATGATCAACAGCGCGCTGGGGCTGCAGGGAAGCGCAGCCGTATCTAGCGGGATTGGAATGTTTATCTGCTATTTTTTGTGTTTGATTGCGTCTATTGTTGCATGGGTCATGTATTGCCTTGCCTGGGCAAAATGGATGAGAAACCTGCAGCGCATCGCCGTTGCGGGACAAATCGGCCAAGGCCCGTCAATGGGGAATATCCGTATTTTAACAGGCCAATACAGAGATGTAGTGCTGCCCGTGCATGACGGAGAAGAAATTATATTGGGAAGAGATGAGAAAAAATGCCATTTGATCTTTTCAAATGATAAAATCAGCCGGATGCACTGTGGAATCCGCTATGTGGGAAGCATGGATCACTATCTGGTGACGGATTATTCCTTGAATGGAACCTTCATGCAGGGTGGTATGCGGCTGACCAGGTATCAGCCTACGGTGTGCCCTAGAGGAAGTATGCTGCAGATGGGGGACAGCATGGAGGCGTTTATGCTTCTTTAGGAGTTCTTTTTTCCGCAGAGAAGAGACAGCTTATGATGTTAGAGATTTGTAATTTGTGTCTGCCTGAGCCCAGGCACAATGCAGATAAAAAGTAATAGTTCAGGTATCTGAACTGTTACGATAAAAAATACAAGTGAGAGAGGAAAGGAGAGAAGAATGGAGGATGTAAGTGTGAAAAGACGCGGGACGGCAAAATGGGCCGCTGGAATGGACAGGGCGCAGACCGGATCTGTGTGGATTAAGTAGGGAACAAGGAGGAACGAGATGATTGATAATATTTTCACTGCGTTGGTGAAGGAAAAAACGCCGGGGGTAATCCTGGAATTTATTTTGTGGTGTACCGTCTGTCTGGCGGCCTTGCTGTCGCTGATTGCCCTGGCTATGGGCGGCGGGAATGTCACATGGATCCTGTTGATGCTTTTTTCTGTGGGGCTTGCCGTGCTGATGGCGTTTCGTTTAAAACCCGTAGTGCTGCTGTACAGCGTGGGAACCTTTTATTTTATCATGCTTCTGGTGCATTATCTGTGCCTGAGCATAGGGCATTATGGGGGAGAATCCCATTCCCCGCTGAACATTGTGCTGTTTATCCTGGCGCTGATGCTGTCGCTTGCGATCGTGACCTGCGCGTTTATCCAGGCTTTTTCCAGGTTTCGCCTGGGAACCGTTTTGACCATACTGGTGTTATGCGATACGGCGCTGATCATGCTTTTGCAGATTTTGATGTATACGGCAGAGTATGTGGTGCTTGCTTCTTATCTGAATAGCAACCACAAAATGTGGATGAACTATCGGGGGTATTGGATAGGCACAGTAAGCTTCTGGATCCTTTTGGCGGTGACAGCCGTGTTCTATGCCTGTTTTTACTGGGGGCCGATTGACAATAGAAAGGAGAAAATCTATGTGCCCGGCCAGCGCCCGGCGGCGGCTGGTTTTACTCCCGGACTTCAGGGACTTTGTGGAAATTATGCGGGGCGTACGATCTATCTTCAGGGAAGATCCCTGACGGTAGGTTCCGGAGAGGGAGCGGATGTGGTGATTCCGGACGGTTACGTAAGTAACATGCATTGCCAGATCGGGTTTAACCGTTCCACCGGTTTTTATGAGATCCTGGACCAGTCATCCAATGGAATCTGGCTGTCGGACGGCACACGGCTGCCAAGGGGCGTATATAGCTCCGTGCGGCGGGGCAGCGCAATCAGCGTCGGGAGCAATGCTCAGCAGTTTCGGCTGCTGTAGAGGACAGAGAAATATGAAAACAAAGGAGGATATGTTATGAATCAAAAAAAGACAATGAAATTGTGGCAGATGATCGTGATCGTGGTACTGTCAGCAGCGATGTTTGTTACTATGTTTTTGCCTGCCTTTCATATCAATGGCAGAGCATTTGGTAAAATGTTCAATAAGGTATTTTCATCCAGTGAGTTTAAAGAAATGGCGGGTGAGTACGGTGAGGTGTTTAGTCTTGGCATCCTGCAGGATACGGTAAAGCAGGAGATCGACAAGCAAGCTTCCAAATTTGATGAAGAGATAAAAAGTGCAGAAGAAGAGGAAGGAATTAAGATTTCAAGTATTGCGCCGGGCCGTATCATGACCCATAGTTTTAAGGGCTTTTTTGGCGAGGAAGTTGCAGAGGACGATTCCGAAGCTACGGCAGCCATGAAATCAGGGTATACGATGCTGAGGGTCATGCTTTGGATCCTCTATATGCTCATCATTGTCGTTCTGGTTGTTGTCATCCTGGGCTTTTGCCTGAAATGGACAAAGTATATCGCCCTTGTGGTCAGCACCGTTTATGGACTGGCAGCGACGGTTACCTTTGGTATCTTTCAATTTCTTCTGCCGGGAATGCTGGCGAAAAAGCTGGCAAACACGGAGATATTTGGAGAGATGATAGGAGAGCTGACCGGGGTGAATGGCTTAGAAGGGGTGCTCTCCTCGTTAATGTCGAAAATGATTTCCTGTTTTTGGGGCGTTGCCTTCCTCGTGGGATTCATTATCGGGCTGCTGCTGATGATTGTAAGTGTGGTGTCTATGTTTGTAGGAAAAGCAGCAATAGCAGTAATAGATTCTCCGGAACCTATCGATGATTGGGAGCAGAAGGAGAGAGAGCGTCTTGAAAGAGAGCGCCGTGAACGGGAGCGTCAGGCGGAGCTTGAAAAAATGCGCCGGGAACAGGAGCTTGAAAGAAAACGCCAGGAGCAATTGGAAGAGGAAAGGCGGAAAAAGGAGCAGGCGGCAGCAGCTATGGGCCAGGTCAGGTGTACAAAGGGAGCCGCGGCAGGAAAGGGATTTTCACTTCCGGAAGACCGCAAGGTAGTTGTCGGAAAGAGCAGCCAGAATGCCAACCTGGTGATCAATGACCCGCATATCAGCAACGTACATTGCAGCATCCGCTATAAGGCGGCCACCAGGTCATATATTGTCAAGGATCATTCTACAAACGGTACCTTTGTAAATGGTGTGAGGATGCAGAAAGGCGTGGCGACAGAGCTTCCGGCAGGTACTGTATTGCGGCTGGCAGACGGACATAACGAGATTACTTTGGGATAAGGATATAGAAAAACCGGCCGGGCAGCAGAAAAGGTTCGCAAGCTGTCCGGCTGGTTTTGCATTATGGAGGAAAGGGAGCAATTATGAATCGTAAGAAGGAAAAGAAGTACAGAGGACTGGTCATTGCGATATGTATCATCATGACAGTATTGATTGGAAGCTTGGGCGGGATACTCGCATGTTTTCTGTATCAGTCCGGGCAGGAGCCTTCAGGTAAACGGGATCCGCAAACCACAGAGAGCGGGCAGGCTTTTTTGGAAACGGAAGCTTTTACGGAGAATTCTGCCGAAAAAGGAGAGCTGTTCTGCGAGGGTGTGGAAGAAGAGAACATCGCGTTTGACCAGGAATCCGGTATGCAATATGCGGATAATCAGTTGCTGATCACGGCAGCTGAGGGTGTTACAAGGGGTGAAATAGAACAAATCGTGGAACCCTACCAAGCGGAGATTGTGGGAATGATTGAGGTAACACAGGTGTATCAATTAAAATTTCCACAAAGCTATTCGAAGGAGGAGCTGGACCGGATTGGAGAGGAGCTGTGTGCGCAAGAGGAAGTGGAGAGCTACGAGGTCAATGCGGTGATAGATATCAATACCTCGGCAGTCTATCCAAATGATAAGAAGTGGAAGAAGGAATGGGGAGATCCTACACCTTCGGGAATAAACTGGGGAATGGAGGCTATCCATGCGCCGGAGGCCTGGGGATTTTATGATCAAATGGAGGAGGTAAATATAGGTGTCTTTGATAATATGTTCTATGACCATACAGACCTCACATTTCAGGAGATCTTATACAATCAACAGGGAAAAGATCTGAATGATTCTCACGGAACCCATGTAAGCGGCATAATAGGTGCAATTTACAATAATAAAAAGGGTGTATGCGGTGTATTTCCAAAAGCCCGGCTGTACGGGATTTCTTATAAGAAGTTATCGAACGAAGGATACAATGGGATCATGCAGCTGAAGGTGGGATTTACCTATTTGATTGATTGGAGAAAATGTAAGGTCATCAATTTAAGCATCGGATGGGATGAAATGACCTTTGCTGCTTCCAGAAAGAATGAAGCTGCCCAGGAAGCTATTGGAATCCTGGCAAAGTCAATGGGGGAGTATTTGAAGTGTTTGCTTGAACTGGACGAAGAAAATGACTTTGTAATTTGTAAATCAGCCGGAAACACTAATTCAGACTATGAATTTGTCAGGGCGGACGAAGGGGATGAGGATGCGCCATATGGGTACATCCGTTATATTGATGAGAATAGAGAGAAATATCAAAAATATCTCTCAGAAAAAGATTTTAAGGACAGGATTGTCAGTGCAAGGGATACAGGCTATGTCCAGGCATACGATCTATTGTCCGGAATTTCAAAGAAAGAGATCAAAGACAGAATTCTTGTGGTAGGTGCCGCTGAAAATTTGGGAAATGGACATTATAAAGTTGCGGATTTCAGCAATTGCGGGAAACGGGTAGACGTGCTGGCTCCCGGAGTAGATATTTATAGTACAGCCAAAAAGAAGAATTATGAAGAAATGGGGGGTACGTCTATGGCAGCGCCCCATGTAGCGGGAGTTGCGGCCATGTGCTTTTCTGTCAACGAAAAATTAAATGGCGCGCAGGTGGCAGATATTGTACGAAAAACAGCCGTGGGGAGCATTTCCTATGAAATTGAGAACGGCGCAAAACAATTTGGCAGTTATCCTATGGTAGATGCGGAAAGGGCTGTAGAAAAAGCGTTGGAAACAGATGCGGAGGAAAAAAGCAAGAAGGAAGAGACGCTTACCAGAGACATTGTCCTTGTGCTGGACCGTTCCGGCAGCATGGATGGGGAGCCCTTAGACCAGACGAAAGAAGCAGCCGTAAAATTTGTAGATACGGTATTTGAACGGGAAGCGCGGGTATCTGTTGTTGCATATGATACATGGGCATCGGAGGTTTCTCCACTGTCGGATGATCAACAGATGCTGGAAGAGGATATCCGTGAACTCTACGCCGACGGAACCACCAATATGTACGATGGCCTGGTTCAGGCCGATAACATTCTTCAGGACAGCCAGGCAAACAGGAAGATCATTGTACTGATGTCGGACGGGCTGCCCAATGAAGGGGAAAATGATTTTGGAGATTTTCACTCTCCTCTGTTGCAGTATGCGGAAGAACTGAAAAATAAGGGGTATTATGTGTATACCCTGGGATTTTTTACAGATTTGGATTCTTATGATCTCTATGGCGCTCAGCAGCTTTTGGAGGGTATCGCAAGTCCTGGTTTGCATTATGAAGTGAACGACCCGAATGATCTTGTTTTCTTCTTTGATGATATCGCGAACCAGATTTCCGGCACCAGGTTTGTGTATATCCGCATTGCTTGTCCGGTGGATGTGACAGTGAGCAGCGATGGAGAGACGCTGTCTTCAAAGGCAGAGTCTGAAAATGGCAGGACGTCTTTTGGAACCCTTACGTATGAAACGGTTCAGGATGAATCCCAGGATCAGGGCGGCGATATTTTTGGAGGCAGTCTTTATGGGGAACTGGGAGGTTCTCTATATGGCGAAGAAGAACCCACAGTACAGGATCAGGCAAAGATTTTGAGACTGAACATGGATCAGGATTATGATGTGGAGATCGAGGGCTACGACAAAGGCACCATGGATTACAGTGTGAGCTTTCCGAATGAAAACGGAGAATACGATGACGTCCGGGAATTTCCTGGTATCGATGTAACGGCTTCCATGAAAGCAACATCGAATACGGGTGAGTCAAAGGCCACCTACCTGAAAGTAGATGAAAACGGGGATGGGAAAATCGACACGACATATAAAACAGAGGCCAACGGAACCATGGAGGAAGTGAAGGACTCCAAGGTTTTGTATATTGTTCTGATTGCGGCTGGAATTCTTATTCTCGTGTTGATTCTGGTGATCGTACTTGTCTGTGTATCCAGAAGCAAGAAAAAGAAGAGGCAGGATGTACAGCCTGCAGGCTATATCTTCGGAGCTTTCGGTCTTTATCAGAATAAAATGTATCCGATGTCGCCAGGGCAGCAGTGCGTCGTAGGACGAAAAACCTCCTGTGATATCCAGCTGGTACACAGCCAGGTCAGCCGGATGCATTGTGTTATTGAGATGCTTCCGGACGGCGTTTATCAGGTGACCAATTATTCTTCAAACGGTACGTTCTATAATGACCAGAAACTAAAATACGGGGAACCTTATCGCCTGCCGAAAGGCGCTTTGCTGGCAATCGGAGACGCGGATAATGTTTTGGAGTTGAGATAAAGGAAGGGGGCTGTTCTGCATTGTTTCAGAACAGCCCCCTTAAGGCTTATACCATATGCTTTTCAATGGCCCGTTTCAGAAATTCCGCGCATCCGTCTGTATGTCTGTCGTAATAGGCCCGGAACCTCTCATCTGCCGTATACATCTGCGCAAGTCCCCGGTGGGCCTGCGCGGAATAAGAGGGCCAGGTATAGGAAAGCCATTTTTTGTGGAGGAAAGCGATCTCTTTGCCGATTTCTTCCTCCGGGCTGGCTTTCCGGGCAATGGCTTGTTCGAGAAGCCGGAGAATTTCATCGCCTGTGGCCTGCATCTGTTCATATTCCCGGGGGGAAAGATTCATCAGGCGGGCGTTGCTCTCGTCTATTTTATCATTTCCATATTTCTGGCGGATTTCTGCGCCATAAGTTTTTTCATTCTTTTCGATAAGCTCTTTTTTAAAGCCCATAAATTTGTCATGGTCGTTCATGGTGATTTTTGCCTCCTCTGCCAGGATTGTTTTTTCTACGGTATCGATCAGGAGGTCGAGCTGATGCCTGCGCCGGAGAAGCTGCCGCCTATGCTCTTTTAAGGCAGCAAGCCTGTCAAAATCCGGGGTCTGCAGCGCTGCCCGGATCTGTTCAAGGCTCAGTCCCAGCTCTCTGTAAAACAGGATCTGTTGAAGTGCGTCCACTTCCTTTGCGCCGTAAATGCGGTAACCGGATGAATTGACGCGGGCCGGCGGCAAAAGATCGATTTCGTCATAGTAGCGAAGCGTTCTCGTGCTGATCCCCGCCAGCCGCGCCAGTTTTTGAATCGTGTATTCCATGTGTGTTCCCTCCTGATGAACTTATCATATACCTTTCCGTAACGGCAATGTCAACAGGAAAATTTATATTAGGGCAGTATTTGGAATTGCAAGGTAACACTGGAACAATCCACTTCTCTGTGCTATACTGTCAACGTACTAAAAAGTTGCGGCAAAGCTGTAACCAGAAAAGGAATGGAGAGATAAAGCATGTCAATTGAACGAGTAAGAGGATATTTCAAGGAAAAAGGAATCGCTGACAGGATCCAGGAGTTTGACACCTCCAGCGCTACGGTGGCCCTGGCCGCGGAGGCGCTGCACTGTGAGGAGAGCCGTATTGCCAAGACCCTGTCCTTTCATAGGGGAGACACCGTCGTTCTGGTGGTGACTGCGGGAGATATGAAGATCGACAATCCCAAGTATAAGGCCCAGTTTGGCATGAAGGCAAAGATGCTTTCCGCTGAGGAGGCGGAAACCCTGATCGGCCACGCGGTGGGAGGCGTCTGCCCCTTTGCCGTAAATGAGGGCGTGGAGGTGTATCTTGATGTCTCCTTAAAGCGCTTTGAGACTGTTTTCCCGGCCTGCGGCAGCGCAAACAGCGCCATCGAGCTGACGCCGGAGGAACTGGAGACGTATTCCGGCTGTAAGAGCTGGGTGGATGTATGTAAGCAGAAAGGCTGACTGGCATAGGAAATGCGGGACTGGCATATACTGTTCCAAAAGAATGGGGGCAGGGCCGTTTGGCGGATGGAACCAGAGATCCCAAGATGGCCGTGAATGTATATGACTATGAAGAGAGTGATCGCCGCAGTATTGGCAGCCTGTATCTGTTTGATGGATATCCCGGCGGAGGCTTCTGCCCCGCCGACAGAGCTGTACGCCCAATCGGCAGTCCTGATGGACGGCGATTCCGGGCGTGTTCTTTTTGAGAAAAACGGGGAGGAGCAGCGGCCCATGGCCAGCACCACAAAGATCCTTACCTGTATCCTGGTGCTGGAAAACGCGGGGCTGGCAGAGGTGGCCTGTGTTTCTGCCAAAGCGGCCGCCCAGCCCCAGGTCCGTCTGGGCGTCCGGGAAGGGGAGCAGTATCAGATCAAGGATCTGCTCCTTTCCCTGATGCTGGAGAGCCATAACGACGCGGCGGTGATCCTGGCGGAGCATGTGGGAAAAAGCCTGGAGGGATTTGCCCATATGATGAACCAGAAGGCCGCAGAGATAGGCTGTGAAAAGTATCATTTTGTCACGCCCAACGGACTGGACGGGGAGGATGCGGGAGGGCAGCATTCGATCACAGCCGGAGATCTGGCAAAGATCATGCGCTACTGTATCAGGCTTTCCCCAAAAAGGGAAGAATTTCTCGCCGTCACCCGCACGGACTCCCACAGTTTTACGGATGTAGAGGGGGAACGCAGCTTTTCCTGCGTCAACCATAACGCGTTTCTTGGAATGATGGAAGGAGCCCTTTCCGGAAAAACGGGTTTTACGGGAAAGGCAGGCTACTGTTATGTAGGCGCGCTGCAGAGGGGAGAAAAAACGTTTATCGTTGTCCTTCTGGCCTGCGGCTGGCCGAATAATAAGACCTATAAGTGGAAGGATACGCGAAAGCTGATGGAGTACGGGCTGGAAAATTATGAGTACAGGGATGTGCGAAGGGACGTTCCCCTGGAAAAGATTCCCGTGGAGGGCGGAATTCCCGCAGGCGGGGATCTGGGCGGCACAGCCTTTGTACAGCCGGAAATCGCCGACGGGGAGGAAATCCGTCTTCTTTTGCGGGAAGATGAGGAGGCTGCCGTAAGGCTGCGGATGAAAAAGAGCCTGTCTGCCCCGGCAGCGCCCGGCCAGACGGTGGGCGCTGTGGAATACTATCTGGGGGAGGCGCTGATCCGCCGGGTTCCGGTTACGCTGCGTGACGGCGCAGATAAGATCACCCTTTCCTGGTGCGGACGTAAATTGTGGAAGAAATTGATGTTATGCAAACTAAACGATTAGTGAACTACTGTTCACTTCATTCACGGTAACATTCGCAAATCCATTTAAAATTGTCTGCGCGCCGTTTCGGACGGCTCGAAACGTGTGCCACAGGCACACAGAGCCGCTGCGAGAATGGGATTTTTTCACACTCGAATCATTTTCTTCCGGTCTGCGCATTTACTGCACAGACCCACGTAAACAGTAGTGTACAATTTACAAAATTCGACAAACCCCTTGAAATTTTTGCGTAAACAAGTTACAATTATAATCGGCAGAAAATTGGGAAATGTTATTAATATATAAAAGATGGAGGGCTGAATAATGGGTAATACAGCACAAAGCTTAGCAAGTACAAGAATTGCCTCTTTACTTGATGAGAACAGTTTTGTTGAGATCGGCGGATGTGTTTCTGCCAGAAGCACTGATTTCAACATGCAGCAGACAGAAGCTCCGGGAGACGGTGTCATCACAGGTTATGGTGTGATTGACGGAAATCTGGTATATGTTTACAGTCAGGATGCTTCTGTACTTGGCGGAACAGTCGGTGAAATGCACGCGAAAAAGATTTCCGCTATTTATGATATGGCTATGAAAATGGGAGCGCCGGTGATCGGATTGATCGACTGCGCGGGCCTGAGGCTTCAGGAAGCGACAGACGCTTTGAACGGATTTGGCGAGATCTATATGAAACAGGTGCTTGCGTCCGGCGTGATCCCTCAGATCACAGCAGTTTTCGGAACCTGCGGCGGCGGCCTTGCCGTTTCCAGCGCGCTGACAGACTTCACGTTTATGGAAGGCAAAAAGGCAAAATTGTTTGTGAACTCTCCGAATGCTTTAGATGGAAACGAGGTATCCCGCTGTGATACCGCTTCTGCCAAGTTCCAGAGCGAAGAAGCAGGCATGGTAGATTTCACAGGAACAGAGGACAGTATTTTCGCAGAGATCAGGGAACTGGTATGTATGCTTCCGTCCAACAACGAGGATGACGCGTCCTACGAGGAGTGCTCCGATGATTTAAACAGGGTATGCCCGGATCTGGCAAACGCTGTGGGAGATACATCCATTCTTCTTTCAAATATCGCGGACGATTCTGTCTTTGTGGAGACACAGGCAGATTTCGCCAAAGAGATGGTGACAGGTTTCATCCGTTTGAACGGCATGACGGTGGGCGCTGTGGCAAACCGTACAGAGGTTTATGACGAGGATGGAAAGAAAGCGGCAGAATTTGACCCGGTGCTTACGACGAGAGGTGCGAAAAAAGCGGCCAAGTTCGTGAATTTCTGTGACGCTTTTGAGATTCCGGTGGTGAGCTTCACAAATGTGAAGGGCTTTAAGGCGGACAAGCACACAGAGAGAGGGATTGCCAAGGCGGCAGCGGAGCTGACTTACGCTTTCGCGAACGCTACAGTACCTAAGGTAAATGTAATTATCGGCGCAGCTTACGGAAGCGCGTATACGGTGATGAACAGCAAGGCAATCGGCGCGGATATGACATTCGCATGGCCCACTGCTGAGATCGGCATGATGGACGCGAAGTCAGCGGCCAGGATTATGTATCCGGAGGCTGACGCCGCTGCGTTAAATGAGAAGGCGGCAGCGTATGCAAAGCTTCAGTCAAGCGTAGCTTCTGCTGCGAAGCACGGCTATGTAGATACCATCATTGAGGCAGAGGACACAAGGAAATATGTGATCGGAGCCCTGGAAATGTTATTCACAAAGAGAGAAGACCGCCCGGCAAAGAAACATGGCACGGTTTAAGTGAGGTGAATAATATGAAGAAATTTAGAGGATTACTGCTGGCACTTATGATGGTGCTTTGCACTGTGGGGCTTGCAGGCTGCGCGTCTGAGACGGCATTAAAGGATGATGTGAAGACGCTGACGGAGGACCAGGTAGCCGGTTATAAAACTTCCGTAGCTCAGACGATCCAGACAGTGGTGGCATTCACAGATGATGATATTGAACAGTTTTTAGCTCAGGTGACGGATGCGTTCAGCGTTTCTGCCGTAGAGTCCTGGAAGGGCATCAAAGAAGAAGTGGGTGAGTTCCAGGAGATCACAGAGCAGGCAGCAGAAGAGAACGGAAATAAAGTGACCATCATCTCGAAGATTGTTTTCGAGAAGGCAACTGCCAACGCGGAGATGGTTCTGGATCGTTCCACAGGGACAGAGGTGGCGGAGAGCCTTACCTTTTCTGTAAATTATTCCATGGCGGAGACCATGAAGCAGGCAGGCCTGAACACACTGATGGGCATCGGTATCGTATTTCTCATGCTGGTATTCCTGAGTTTGGTGATCTCACAGTTTAAGCATATCTCCAAGCTGGAGGCCAGGTATGCAAAGAAGGAAGAGAAAGCAGAGGCTTCTGTACCGGCAGCGCCTGTCCAGGCAGCGGAGGAGGAGCTGGTAGACGACGGAGAGCTGGTGGCAGTGATCGCGGCGGCTATCGCGGCTTCGGAAAATACTTCTACAGACAGTTTTGTAGTACGTTCAATTAAAAAATCAAATGCCAGAAGATGGAAAAGGGCATAATCACAGGAGGATAGATTGATGAAAAATTATGTAATCACGGTAAATGGAACCGCTTATGATGTAACCGTAGAAGAGGCTTCCGGAGCAGCAGCACCGGCAGCGGCAGCCCCCAGAAAGGCAGCTCCTAAAGCGGCACCGGCGGCAGCTCCCAAGGCAGCAGCAGGCGGAGCAGGCGCAGTGAAGGTAGCAGCTTCCGTTCCGGGCAAGGTATTTAAGGTAGAGGCCAGCGTAGGCCAGGCTGTAAAGGCAGGCGACAACATCGTGATCCTGGAAGCCATGAAGATGGAGATCCCGGTAGTGGCTCCCCAGGACGGAACCGTAGCAAGCATTGATGTGGCAGTGGGAGATGCAGTAGAGAACGGGGACACACTGGCAACCATGAATTAATTTGGAGGTATTACTATGTCATACGTTGCAGAAACGATGTCCAACCTACTCCATCAAACAGCGTTTTTTAACCTGACCTGGGGCAACTACCTGATGATTGCGGTTGCCTGCGTGTTCTTATTCCTGGCGATCAAGAAGGGATTTGAGCCGCTGCTTCTCGTACCCATCGCGTTTGGTATGCTTCTTGTAAACATCTATCCGGACATCATGGCGAAGCCGGAAGATATGTCGAATGGCGTAGGCGGACTTTTACACTATTTTTATTTACTGGATGAATGGAGTATCCTCCCATCCCTGATTTTCATGGGCGTAGGAGCCATGACGGACTTCGGCCCGTTGATCGCGAATCCCAAGAGCTTTCTTCTGGGAGCGGCAGCTCAGCTCGGTATCTATGCGGCTTACTTCCTGGCGATCTTTATGGGATTCAACGGAAAAGCAGCGGCAGCAATCTCTATCATCGGAGGAGCGGACGGCCCCACGTCTATTTTCCTGGCAGGTAAGCTTGGACAGACCACATTGATGGGCCCCATCGCCGTGGCGGCATATTCCTATATGTCCCTGGTGCCGATTATCCAGCCGCCGATCATGAAGCTTCTCACCACAGAGGAAGAGCGTAAGATCAAAATGGATCAGCTCCGTCCGGTATCAAAGCTTGAGAAGATCCTGTTTCCGATCATCATTACCATCGTGGTATGTTTGATCCTGCCGACGACAGCACCCCTTGTAGGTATGCTGATGCTCGGTAACCTGTTCCGTGAAAGCGGCGTGGTAAAGCAGCTCACAGAGACAGCTTCCAACGCCCTGATGTATATCGTAGTTATCCTGCTGGGAACCTCCGTAGGTGCGTCTACCAGCGCGGAAGCATTCTTAAATCTTGACACCTTAAAGATCGTTGCGCTGGGCCTGGTGGCGTTTGCCTTCGGTACGGCCGGCGGCGTCATTTTCGGAAAGATTATGTGCAAGGTGACAAAGGGAAAGATCAATCCGTTGATCGGTTCCGCAGGTGTATCTGCCGTTCCTATGGCAGCCCGTGTATCCCAGAAGGTGGGGGCTGAGGCAGACCCGACCAACTTCCTTCTGATGCATGCGATGGGACCGAACGTAGCGGGAGTTATTGGTACGGCAGTTGCAGCCGGTACTTTCATGGCCATCTTTGGAGTATAAGGAGGTTTAGAAATGGCACAAAAACAAAATAAGAAGAAACCGGCTGAGGCAAGGCCGATTAAGATTACAGAGACAATCCTGCGTGACGCGCATCAGTCCCTGATCGCGACACGTATGACGACAGAGCAGATGCTGCCCATCGTGGAGAAGATGGATAAGGTAGGCTACCACTCCGTAGAGTGCTGGGGCGGAGCTACGTTTGACGCTTCCCTTCGTTTCCTGAAGGAAGATCCCTGGGAGAGACTGCGCAAGTTCCGTGACGGTTTTAAAAACACAAAGCTCCAGATGCTCTTCCGCGGACAGAACATCCTGGGTTACCGTCCCTATGCCGATGACGTGGTAGAGTATTTCGTACAGAAGTCTATCGCCAACGGTATCGATATCATCCGTATTTTCGACTGCATGAACGACCTGAGAAATCTGCAGACTGCCGTAAAGGCGGCCAATAAGGAGAAGGGCCATGCGCAGGTAGCGCTGTCCTACACGCTGGGCGAAGCTTACACCATGGATTACTGGGTAAACATCGCCAAGAGAATTGAGGATATGGGCGCGAACTCTATCTGCTTTAAGGATATGGCAGGACTTCTGCTTCCGTATACAGCGACAGAGCTGATCACAGCGATCAAGGATGCAGTCAGCATTCCTGTTCAGCTTCATACCCATTACACCTCCGGTGTAGCTTCCATGACCTATCTGAAGGCTGTAGAGGCCGGCGTGGACGTGATCGATACCGCTATGTCACCCTTTGCCCTGGGAACCTCCCAGCCGGCAACAGAGGTTATGGTGGAGACCTTCAAGGGAACACCGTATGATTCCGGCCTGGATCAGAATCTGCTGGCAGAGATCGCGGACTACTTCCGTCCGATCCGTGACGAGGCCCTGGACAGCGGCCTGCTGAACCCGAAGAACATGGGCGTAAATATCAAGACCCTGCTGTATCAGGTTCCGGGCGGCATGCTTTCCAACCTGACTTCTCAGCTGAAGGAACAGCACGCGGAGGATAAGTACTACGATGTGCTGGAGGAAGTGCCGAGAGTACGTGAGGATCTCGGTGAGTGCCCGCTGGTTACCCCGTCTTCACAGATCGTGGGAACACAGGCAGTATTCAACGTGATCATGGGCGAGCGTTACAAGATGGTGACAAAGGAGACAAAGGATGTACTCAGCGGAAAGTACGGCGCCACCATCAAGCCGTTCAACAAAGAGGTTCAGAAGAAGTGCATCGGCAACACAAAGCCGATCACCTGCCGTCCGGCGGATCTGATCGAGCCGGAGCTTTCCAAGATCGAGGCGGAGATGTCTCAGTGGAAGCAGCAGGATGAGGACGTACTGAGCTACGCGCTCTTCCCGCAGGTAGCGACAGAGTTCTTTAAATACCGTGAGGCGCAGCAGTCGAAGGTAGATCCGGCGGCAGCCGACACGAAGAACGGAGCTTATCCGGTATAAAACAGCGGCAGGCCGCGAGGCCGTAAAGCTGTGTCATAGACAGAGAAAATGCCATGCCAGGGATTTTTCCCGGGGCGTGGCATTTTTCTGTCCATAGGGAAATTCTTATCTCATTTCTGATATCTGTCAAAGGTTCAATGGCGCTTCCTCTGTCTGGCTTCCGGGAAAAACTGTAAACATGCACAAAAATATCCTGGCATAATTGGTGTTTATGTAGAAAAAAAGAAAGCCTGGATGAGAAAATTGACATTTGGAATATCATATGATAAAATCCTTATAAATGTTAGCGCTAACATAACAAAGATACGAGATAGTCACGGAAGAGGAGGAAAAGACTATGTGGAGAAAGGTACTGGGAATATGTCTGGCGATGTCCATGATGCTGTTGTTAAGTGCCTGCGGGAGTGAAGAAACGGCAACGTATAAGGGGGAGATCGACACGAATCCAGACAAAGGATTGGAAGTTATGGGGGAACATGTGACGTATGACCCCAACCATTTGGTGAACGACGGCAAGCCGGTGGAGCTGGAGTGGTGGCTTTGGGACGCCCCGGATTTATTTGGCTCTATCGCGGAAGAGTATGAAAAGATCCACCCGAATGTAACGATCCACATCGTCAATAATCCCTGGGATGGGTTTTGGACAAAGCTTCCCCTGGCGCTGCAGAAGGGGAAGAAGGGGCCGACGCTTTTTAATGTGCATAACAGCTACCAGCATCTGCTTTTAACCTACATGGCGCCCTACGATATAGATGTGAAGGACTTGGAGCAAGACTTTTTTACAGCAAAATCACATGAGATCGACGGGAAGATTTATTACATAGATTTTGGAATCATGACAGGGGCGATTTACTATAACAAGGATATGTGGGCCGCGGCGGGGCTTACAGAGGAGGATATTCCCAAAACATGGGAGGACTTTCGTGAAGTGGCAAAGAAACTGACCATCCAGGAAAACGGGAAGCTGATACAGGCAGGCTTTAATTACAATGGAGAGTTTGAGAACCTGATGCAGAGCATTTCCTACCAATATGGCAGCACGCTGTTTGATGAGAGCGGCACAAAGCCTACGATAACCCAGGAGGGGCAGATCAAGGCGGTGCAGATGATGCTGGATTTTTACGATAAGGATCAGGTGGGGGACAAGGATTTTGGTACAGATTCCGCCCAGAGCTTTGGCCAGGGACAGTCGGCAATGGTTTATAAATGGGGCCATTTTTACGGATATATGAACACGAATTATCCCAGCATCCCCTATGGAACCTTTGAAGTGCCTGTTGTTGACGAAGATCCCTTCGCGTATGACCGCTATAATGGGGAGTCCACACCGGGAATTAACAAGAATGCCTCCCCCGAACAGCTGGAGGCGGCGCAGGATTTCATTCGCTTTTATCTGGCGAATGCAGAGAAACAAAAAAGCCTTTGCATGAATTACAGCCTGTTTCCGGCCAACAACGCCCTGCGCGAGGATGAGGATCTTTTGAAAAATCCGGCCATTCAGGCAGTTTCAGAGCATATTTCAGATTATATCTGGCCGGGGCCCATGCCGGCGACCCTGGGGGACAATCTGAAGATTGCAGGCCAGGATATTATGTATAATGGCAAATCCATTGAGAAAACATTGAAGACAGCAGAAGATATCATAAAGGTAGACCTGTCAAATATGGACTTTGTATCCTCGGAAAGTTTGTACCATAAGTACAGCCAGCACAAGTAAAGGAGGAAGGATATGTTTAAGAAGAAAAGAGCTCTGCAGAGCAAAAGCGAGATTGTGCTTCGAAATATGGTAGTGACATTTCTGGTGGCGTATATGGCAATTTTCATGGTGATCCCCATTGTGATCGCCTTTGCCGGAAGCTTTCATAACTGGAATCCATTGAATGGAACCTATAAATGGATTGGGCTGGATAATTATATCAGGATGTTTCAGTATCCCACCTTCTGGGTATCTATGGGAAATACGGTGATTTTCTGTATCGTGGTGGTGGCCTTCCGTGTCGTCCTTGGGCTTGGGCTGGCATATGCCATTTCCAGCAGGATGGTGAAGAGTAAAACATTTTTCCGCACAATCTTTTATATGCCTACCGTTACGCCGCTGGTGGCAGTGGCCTATGTGTGGAAGATTATGTATAATCCGCAGTTTGGGCTGATTGACAACCTGTTTGGGCTGAATATCAACTGGCTGTACAGCAGCAAATTCGCGCTGCCTGCGGTTATGGCGATGACCATCTGGAAGGATTTTGGATATGCGGTGATCCTGTTTATGTCAGGGCTGCTGTCCATTCCCGGTGATTATTACGAGGCCTCCGGGATTGACGGGGCAAACGCCTGGCAGACCTTCCGGTACATTACCCTTCCGCTTTTGAGGCCCACGATGATTCTGGTGGTGATCACATCCCTGATCTCTTACCTTCAGGCCTACGTGCCGGTGATGGTCATGACAAAGGGCGGTCCCGGCACATCCACGTTCCTGAGTTCTTATCTTGTATACGACCAGGCCTTTGTAAAATACAATTTTGGGTATGCGTCCGCGATCGCGTTCTTTATATTGATCTTTACCGCAGTGCTGACGTTACTGTCCTTTAAGCTGATAGGAGAAAAATCATAGGAGGGAGAAGAACATGAAGAAACATATTTTAAAATATTCCTTACATATCGTATTAGCGCTGGTTGGAATCATAACCATTTTGCCGTTTGCGTGGATGATCCTTTCCTCTTTTAAATCAAATGAGGAGATCAGCGCCCTGCACCAGACATTGCTCCCGAAAACGTTTACGCTGGAAAATTATGTCTCCCTGCAGTCAAACTTTGATTTCCTGCGGTATTTTGCCAACAGTGTCCTGATCGCGGTGATCGTGACGGTACTGGTGGTATATATCAGCTGCCTCTGTGGATTTGTGCTGAGCAAATACAAATTCAGAGGGAGAAACCTGATCTTTGGGTTTGTGATGATGACCATGATGGTTCCATGGTCCGTGACCATCATTTCCCGCTATACGATGTTTATGAAGGCCGGGCTTCAGAATACGTATTTGTCGCTAATACTGCCGGTGATGGTAAGCGGCTTTGGAATCTTTATGATGAAGCAGGATATTTCCGCCCTGCCGGATGAGCTGTTGGAGGCCGCCAGGATTGATGGGGCAAATGAATTCCGGATTTTCCATCAGATCGTACTCCCTATGAGTAAAAACTCGATTTCGGCAATTGCCATCTTTCAGTTTTTGTGGGTATGGGAGGATTACCTGTGGCCCTATTTGATGATTGACAGTGACAAAAAGCAGCTTTTAGCTGTGGGCCTTACGATGTTTAATGGAAGATACGCGACAGATTACGGCGGATTGTTCGCGGCCACGGCCATCTCCATTGTGCCGGTAATCGTGGTTTACACGATTTTCCAGAAACGGTTTGTGGCAGGGGTGGCCGCAGGCTCTGTGAAGGGATAAGGAAGCAGAAGAACCGCCAGGAAGGCAAAGGGCAGGCGGCCCGCGTGGCCCCTGCCAATGTAAAGAAAGGAGCAGAAAAATGAAAGAATTATATCGGATGAAAACAAAGGGAAAAAGCTGTGAGGGAGCAATCGTCCAGGGAGAGCATTACAGGTTTACCATTTTGACAGAAGGGCTGGTGCGCCTGGAATACAGCCGGGAGGGCCAATTTGAGGACCGGGCGTCACAGACGGTGGTAAACCGTAAATTTCAGGTGCCGGAGTACCAGGTATTTGAAAAGGAGGACTCTCTGGAGATCGTGACGGAGAGAATCCATCTGATCTATAATAAAGAAGAATTTACAAATTATGGGCTTTCCATTGAAGTGAGAGGGAAGATCAGCGACTACCATAGTATCTGGCATTATGGGGAGGAGGCCACAGACCTCCGGGGGACAGCGAGAACTCTGGATGAGTCAGATGGAGCCGTTCCCCTGGAGCATGGCGTCATATCCAGATACGGGTACGCGGTGATGGATGACAGCCAGTCACTGCTCATGACGGAGGATGGATGGGTTGCGCCCAGGAAGCCAGGGTGCGTGGATCTGTATTACTTTGGGTATGGGCATGATTATGAGAAATGCCTGCAGGATTTTTACCATCTGACGGGAAATATGCCGCTTCTTCCCCGGTACGCCCTGGGGAACTGGTGGAGCAGGTATTATCGCTATTCGGAGGAAGAGTATAAAGAGCTGATGAGGCGTTTTGAAGCAGAGGAAATCCCTTTCTCTGTGGCAGTCGTGGATATGGACTGGCATCTGGTTGACATTGATCCCAAATATGGCAGCGGATGGACGGGGTATACATGGAACAGAGAACTGTTTCCGGATCCTGAAGAATTTTTAAGCTGGCTCCATGAGCATCATATGAAGGTGACGCTCAATGTGCATCCTGCCGGAGGCGTACAGGCCCATGAGGAACAGTATCTGGAAATGGCGAAGGCGCTGGGGAAGGATTGGAAAAAGGAAGAGCCTGTGAACTTTGACATTGCAGAGCCTGACTTCTTGGAGGCGTATTTTCAGTACCTCCATCATCCCCATGAGGACGCAGGGGTGGACTTCTGGTGGATTGACTGGCAGCAGGGAAGCTTTTCGAAGGTTCCGGGGTTGGATCCCCTGTGGATGCTGAACCATTACCACTATTTAGACAGCAGGCGGAAGGGAAAGCGCCCGCTGACATTTTCGCGCTACGCAGGCATGGGAAGCCACAGATATCCGGTGGGCTTTTCCGGGGATACTGCCATCAGCTGGGAAGCTCTGGACTTCCAGCCTTACTTTACAGCAAATGCCAGCAATGCAGGCTATGGCTGGTGGAGCCACGACATAGGCGGGCATATGCGTGGGTACAGGGATGAGCAGCTGGCTACAAGATGGGTGCAGTTCGGCGTGTTCTCCCCAATCATGCGTCTGCACAGTTCAAACAGCCATTTTAACAGCAAGGAGCCCTGGAATTATAATGCTGTTTCAGAGAAAGTCATGAAGCGCTACCTGAAGCTGCGCCATGAGATGGTGCCCTACCTGTATACGATGAATTATTATGCCAGCAAAAACGGGCAGCCGCTGCTTCGGCCCATGTACTATCTGGAGCCGGAAAGGCGGGAGGCCTATGATGTGGCAAATGAGTACTATTTTGGAACAGAGCTGATTGCCTGCCCCATCACGAAGCCTATGGATCAGGAGGCCAAAGCAGCGCCCTTCCATGCCTGGATTCCGGAGGGGATGTGGTTCGACTTTTTTGGCGGCAGGATGTACCGGGGCGGCCGGAAGCTTACACTGTACAGGGATATAGAAAACATTCCCGTGTTGGCAAAGGCCGGGGCGGTCATCCCCATGGCGGACCTGGAGTCCTACACCAACAGCGTGGAGAATCCAAAGAAGCTGCGGGTTAAGATATTCCCGGGCAAGAGCAATGCATTTCATCTGTATGAGGATGACGGGGATTCCCTGGAGGATCGGCCGGAAAACTGGGCAGATACACTTTTGGAGTGGAACTGGGAGCAGGAAGCGGTATTCCGTATCCATGGGGTGGAAGGAAACCGGGAGGCCGTGCCCCAAAAGCGTGACTGGACGCTGGAGTTTTGCGGGATAGAGTCCCCGGAAGCCTTGCAGGTGCAGGTGGATGGCAGGAGCGTGGCAGCAGACGTGGCCTATGATGCGGATCAGAAGCTGTGTACCGTCAGAATGCAAGACATTTTAAGCGGTTCCACGGCGGAGGTGCGTTTTGCGAAGGCTGTCGTCGCGGAAAATGATCTGGAAAAGCAGATGTTTGCCCGTTTGTACCAGGCAGAGATCGCCTATGATAAAAAAGAGGAGATTTACCAGTATGTGCTGGAAGGAAAGACGCCCATAGAGCTGCTGGGGATTTTGCAGGAAATGGAGCTTTCAGATGCGGTCTGCGGGGCGCTGAGTGAAGTGCTTCTGGCATAAAGGAATGTAATCATAGGGTTTCTGCCTTGTCAATAGAGCGTCATCTAAGAAAAACACTTTGTATACAAATTGGAGGTTTCAGTATGGATAACAGATATCGCAGGGATCACGGAATGGCATATTATTCGGATGAAAGTGTATTGCGCGAACAACTGGCGGCTAAAAAGGAGATTAGAAAATATAATACGGTAATGCCTTTTGACCCGAAAGAGGGAATGGCCTGCCTTGAAAGGGCAGGCATAAAACATAGGGGTAAGGTGTATTTTGAACCGCCGTTTTATTGCGAGTACGGCACTCATATTGAAGTAGGAGAAAGTTTCTATGCCAATACAGGCTGTGTCATGCTGGATGTGGGGAAAATAACCATCGGAGACCATGCGTTTTTTGGCCCAAATGTCGCCCTATATACAGCGGGGCATCCGATTCATCCTGACAGCAGAAATTCAGAATATGAATACGGGATTCCCATTACCATTGGCAATAATGTCTGGATTGGCGGAAATTGTGTCATTTTGCCAGGAATTGAAATTGGTGATAACGTAGTCATTGGAGCTGGAAGTGTTGTGACGAAAAATATCCCCGATAATGTTTGTGCTGCCGGAAACCCATGCAGGGTAATACGTGAAATTACGGAGGAGGATAGAAAATACTATTATAAAAACCGTCTTTTTGATCATGAGGTTTGGGAAATAATCAATAAAACAGATGAATAATCTTCTGCATTATTTTTGCTCAGAGACGGAGTCCCTCTCCACAAGCCGGACATCTAAGGTTACGCTCTCGCTTGGTTTGTCCGGCTTTTCTATATGTTCAAAAAGTATCCGACATGTTTCGGATGCTTTTTTTTCGATATCCTGGTGGATGGTGGTCAGGGAAAAGGGGGCGACAGAGCTGATAGGAAAATCGTCAAAGCCGATGAGGGAGAGGTGTTCCGGCACCCGGAGTCCCCTTTGAAAAATTTTTCCATACAGATCCAGGGCGAACGCGTCAGAGGAAACAAAGATGCCGGAGGGTGGGTTGGAATCCGAGAGGAGGGAATCCGCAATCCCGTCCATGGTGATTTTCTCCAGGTCAAAAACATGTTCCCGCGCCATATGGCCGCCGTTTTTTTCCAATGTATCAAAAAAGCCCTGGCATCGCTGGGAGACGACGCCCCCAAGCTTTGTGAAATACCCGGCAAACCCAAGGTTTTTATGGCCTTTTTGCAAAAAGTGGGCAGCGGCAAGGGCCCCGCCTTTGTAGTCGTCGATTCCCACATTCATGATCTGCCGCGCCTGGCTGTAGCTGTCTGTAAAGACCAGGGGGATTTGGTTGCCGTCCTGGATTTGCTGTACTTCTTCGTCAAATAAGCCAAGGAAAATAGCGCCTTCCGCGTTCCAGGAACGGAGCCGGAAGGTAATATCGGAAAAATCCTGCGCAAAATGGACCATGACATAGTATCCGCGTTTTTGGATTTCTTTTAGGATCAGCCCCAGAAAGGTGGAGGAGTAAGGATCTCCCAGCGGATTGTAATCCGGGACATCCCGGAAGACCACGGCAATGATCCTGGAGGATCTGGCGGCAAGGCTCCTGGCTGAGGAATTGGGGATGTATCCCATGTCCTTGGCGATCGTGCGGATTTTATCTGCGGTTTTTTCAGATACTTTACCAGAGTTTCCATTCATCACCCTGGAGACCGTCATCATACTGACACCGGCCTGGGCTGCGATATCCTTTAAAGTTACCATTGAAATTCTCCATTTCTATAAAGTGTTAGCGTTAATCTAGGCGCTCTTATTATAGCAAAAAATATCCCGGAAGAGTAGAAAAAATTTGGATTGTAAAAATTTTTGCACTTTGTTCTTGATTTCTTTCAGATTTGTGTTATACTGTTTGTGGAATGTGATTCGGCAAAGGATCGGGCCACAAGATAATGTACGGGGCATTAGCGCAGTTGGGAGCGCGCCACACTGGCAGTGTGGAGGTCACGGGTTC
>DESK01000062.1:42037-49075 GCA_002361955.1 Lachnospiraceae bacterium UBA3316 | reverse complement strand
AAAGTCCAATAACTGCACGGAACGCCAGCAGTATACGGGGCAGGTATAAGTGGGAAAGAACGTGTGAGTACCCGGGGAGGTCTCATGGACATGGCAGAGACGATAGAACATTCGTTGCCATGGAGTAAAGCTTGCCATGAGAAGTCAGCAGATGTCATAGTACCGGAGTAGCTATAGATACTCCGGAAAGGACTGAACAATAGGAGGTGCCATTTCCAGATGGAAACCAAACATGGAATAAAGTACAGACAACTTCATATCGAGGACTACCTGCAAGAGATACCTGCGGAACAGGGAAGGGTAACAGGAGTGTACGCCCATGAATGGATTACCGGGAACCCTGACACCAACACGGACCTTTGGACGGAGCACCTGCTTGATACCATTCTCAGGAGCGGCAATCTCAATGCCGCATACAAGAGAGTGGAAAAGAACAAAGGGTCAGGTGGAATCGATGGGATGCAGGTGGATGGACTTCTGCCCTGCCTGAGAGACCACCAGGACAAATTAGTCAGGCAGTTAAGGGAGGGAAAGTACAAACCCAACCCTGTCCACAGGGTAGAAATACCTAAGGAAGAGAAAGGAAAATTCAGGAAGCTAGGGATTCCCACTGTAGTGGACAGAATGATTCAACAGGCGATTGCGCAGGAACTCACGCCCATCTACGAGGAACAGTTCTCGGAAAACAGCTATGGCTTCCGTCCAGGCAGGAGCGCCCATGATGCACTGGCAAAGTGCAGAGAGTACGTGGATGAAGGATATGTTTATGCGGCCAGCATGGATTTGCAAGCCTATTTTGATACGGTAAACCACAGTAAGCTCATAGAGGTATTGTCAAGAAGCATCAAAGATGGACGGGTAATTTCGCTGATACACAAATATCTGAAAGCCGGGGTAATGGAAGAGGGAGGATTTCACGCAACACCAGAGGGTGTGCCCCAGGGAGGACCGTTAAGTCCACTGTGTGGGAATGTGATGCTGAATGAGCTGGACAAAGAGCTGGAACGCAGAGGGCATAAGTTCGTGAGATACGCCGATGATTGCATTATTTTATGCAAAAACTGGAAAAGCGCAAAGAGAACGCAGAAGCATATCATCCCATTTATTACAGGAAAGCTATACCTGAAAGCCAACCTTGAGAAAACGACAGTCAGCCACGTCAGCAAAGTAAAGTATCTAGGATATGGTTTCTACCGGAACAAAGGGAAATGCCGAATGCGGGTACATCCAAAGTCAATAACCAAGATGAAGAACCATCTGAGGGAGTTGACAGTCAGGGGAAATAAATGGAGCAGCCCGGAGAGGGAAAAGAAGCTCAGAGATTACACAGATGGGTGGATAAACTACTACCGGTATGCGGACATGAAGAGCCTGATGGAGAATACGGACGGATGGCTCCGGCGCAGAATCCGAGCGGTGTACTGGAAGCAGTGGAAGAAGGTACGTACCAGATATAAAATGCTGAGAGCGTTACATCTTCCGGAGTGGAAAGTACATGAAATGGCAAACTGTCGGGCAGGAGTGTGGAGAGCGGCGGCAATGCTGAACTCAGCGCTTACAAAGAAAATATTAGTGGACAGACTTGGATATCCATCCGTGTCTGCCCACTACCTGAAAGTGCGTGTAAACTATTGAACCGCGTAGTACCGAACGGTACGCTACGTGGTGTGGAAGGGGAGGGTAAAATCTCCCCTATCCGATCGCGATAAAAAAATGGGGAACAGGCAGGAAAATGTTGGACATGATTCTCTGCGTGCGCTATACTAAAGGCGGCTTTTATAGTATTTTCCATAAAAAGGAAGGGTGGAAAATGTCACAGGTTGTCAATTTATTACAGCGTAAAAAGGAGGAAAAAATGAAAACGAAAAAATGGAAAAAGTTTTTAGCGGTTTTTCTTGCGGCAGCTTGTCTTCCTATGAGTTCCCTTAGTGTTTCGGCAGGGGAGGGGAAGGCGGCGGATGGTGCTGAGGTATCTGTTTCCACAGCGGGAGATACTGTCACCATCGGTAATTCCTACATGAGCAGAGAGTTTTCCGCTGCCAACGGAAAATTGAGTACTGCCAGGATCACAAACAAAAGGACGGATGGAGGAGAGACCGTCTTTACGCCTGGTGAGGGCAGCGAGGAATTTAAGATCCGCCTGACGAAAGGCGCGGCGGTTCAGGTCCCGGCCATTGACCGAAGCGGCTGGACGGCCACGGCGGACAGCTACCAGAATGCCACGGGAGACGCGGACGGAAACGCCCCGAACCTGATCGACGGAAAATTAGCTTCCGTATGGCATTCGAATTACGGAGGCGGTGTGGGAAGCCAGAGCTTTCCCTACAACGTGATTTTTACCCTGGGAAAAGAGACTACCTTCCAGTGCTTTTCCTATACGCCGAGGCAGGAGAGCGAGACGGTAAATGGAAACCTGGAGGGATATGCCCTCTACTATACGGACAAGGCAGGCAATACGGCTCTGGCGGCAGATTCCGCGGAGTGGATACTGCTCAAAGAGGGAACCTTCCAGTATGACGGCGTAAATCCGATCTATGTCAATCTGGACAGCCCGTGTACGGCGACCCAGCTGAAGCTGGTGGCCAAGTCGGCCCATAACGGCAGGAGCTTTGGCGGCGGCGCGGAGTTCAACCTGCATAAGGATCCCGTGGAGACGGGAAACATGGCGGCGGACAGAGAGTTCGCGGCCAGCGTGCTGACATTAAAGGGAAAACCTGTGGTGGAGGAGACCTCAGCTGTCATCAACCGGCAGGAAAAGGCGGGGCAGAAGGTAACCTTCCACTTCGAACCCTATACCTTTAAGGGAATCGAATTTACGATCAGCGAAGTAGTCGTTATGTATGACGGCGATCATTTCATGCGCAAGTACATGGAGATCAGTGTTCCGGAGAGCCAGAAAGAGAGCACGGTGATTGATTATATCGACCTGGAGTCTCTGCAGGTAAATGAGAGCGATGCCCAGTGGACGATTCCCAACGATGCGGGCGGCATCGTGCAGATGAACCGCTTTAAGGCAAATCTGGGACAGCCCATCTACATTCAGGGGATGTTCTTCGGCTGTGAATTCCCAGCGGCGGACAATGAGATCGCAGAGGGCGTCGGCTATATGAGATATTATACCGGAAAGTCCTTTGACCGCCTGGAGAAGGATCACCAGCTTACCACCGACGGGAAATATGTGACCTGGCAGACGGTGGCAGGCGCCGCCAGGAGTACGGACAATGCCGTGATACAGGCGGACTTCTTTGAGTATATCAAGTCCATAGCCACTCCTTCGGAGTTCCGTATTCAGTACAATTCCTGGTTTGACAATATGATGCTGATCAATGACCAGAATATCCTGGAGTCCTTTATCGAGGTGGACTGTGAGCTGAACCAGGCGGAGGTCCGTCCGTTGGATTCCTATGTGGTGGATGACGGATGGGTCAATTATAACAATACCAGCGTGGTAGACGCGGACCGCGCGGGCACCACCCTGAACCAGACGGGCTTCTGGGAGTTCAACAGCAAGTTTCCGGAGGGCCTGACGCCTTCCAGCCAGCTGGTTCACAATTTCGGAAGTAATTTTGGCGTGTGGGTAGGCCCCAGGGGCGGCTATAACTTCTACGGCTCTCTGGCAGATATCCTTGTGAAATCGGGGAAGGGCAGCAAGGCTGGAGGTTCCATCGATGTGGCTGACCGTACCTATGTGCAGAATTTCACGGATATGGCAGTGAAATGGATGAAGGATTACGGCGTGAACTACTGGAAGTGGGACGGCTTCGCAGACCAGGCCCAGTATGGCGCTTTCGCGGCCGCTGACGGCGTGCCGGGGTACGCGAACCGCCACATGACGGGCGGCTATGAGAATATGTACCATGTAACGGATCTGTGGGAGGCATGGATCGACCTCATGGAGACTGTCCGCCAGTGTGAGCAGGAGGAAGGGATCAATAAGCTCTGGATTTCTCTGACCTGCTATGTGAATCCCAGCCCCTGGTATTTGCAGTGGGCCAATTCCATCTGGCTCCAGTGTACCCATGACCAGAATGACGCCGGTTCCAGCTCCAGCAAGATGGACAGGCAGATCACCTACAGGGACGCGGCATATTTTGATTTCCTGAAAAACCATGAGTTCCAGTTCCCCCTTTCCAATATCTACAACCACGACCCGGTATACGGAAAAGAAGGAACAGGCATGAATAAAAATACGGCCACGGATGAGCAGTTTAAGAATTATCTGTATATGCTGGCCACCCGCGGTACGGCCTTCTGGGAGCTGTATTATTCTGACAGCATCATGACCGAGGGCAAATATGAAGTGACGGGAGAGTTCCTGGAGTGGGCGGAGCAGAATTACCATATGCTGAAAAACTCCAAGATGTTCGGCGCGTCTCCCAATACAGGAACCGTTCTGGGAGGCTCTCAGAATGGAACGCAGAACGCGTATGGCTTCTCCTGTTTCGACGGCACAGACGGTATTCTCTCTGTCCGCAACGCAGCGACTACGGCAAAGAGCGTGACGATCACCTTTGACCGCACCATCGGAGTTCCGGAGGACGCCGGGACGCTGAAGTACCATATCGAGCACTCCCACAATCTCTCTGATGGCGTTGCGGCTACGGGAACCATGTCCTACGGGCAGGAGTACACCTTTGACCTGCAGCCGGATGAGGTACGCATTCTTCGGATCTCCAAGGACGGGGATACGGCGGCGCCGGAGATGGTGAGGATCTACAGCGACGGAGCGGATGGAATCACCGTGAAGTTTAATGAGAAAGTCACACCGGGAACCTTTAAGGTTAACGGTACAGCGGCGGAGGCCTCCGCAAGCGCGGATCAGCTTACCTTCCATCTGACGGCAGCGGCAGGTTCTTTGGCTGACGACCAGATGGTTACCGTGGAGGCCGCAGGCGTGAAGGATCTGGCGGGCAATGATCTGAAGGCAAAAGAGATTTCCTTCCTCTATCATGAGGGCAACAAAGTGGCGGAGAGTACGGAGCTGGTAACAGGCACAAGGAAAATGGCAGAGGCAGCCAATTCCCTTTCCGGAAAGAACGGATTTTCTGTGAGCGCAGAGGTTTATACCACGTCAACAGGAGCCGTCCTGTCCCAGGGCAGCGCATATGAGGCAGGGATCCGGGAGGATGGAACGGCCTATTTCAGGCTGAACGGTGCGGAGGCTGTTTCCAGGACGAAGGTAAATGACGGGAAAGGCCATACGATTACGGGTGTAAAGGAAAACAACGGTATCCTGAAGCTTTACATTGACGGAGAGCTGGAGGGATCCGGTTATAACAAGGAAAACAGATATTATGATGTGCAGGCGGCGGATATTGTTGCCGGAAACGCTTCCTTTAAGGGAGTGGTGTCCGCGAAGATTTCTGATACGGCGCTCACCTACGATGTGATCGCCCAGCAGTTCAACTATACGCCGGAGGTGCCGTCAGGAGAACAGAACTGGGCGGCAGGAAAGGATGTTACGGCAAAATGGACGGCTGACAACAGCGACGCCGCAAAGGGCGGAGACCGTCCCATGAGTATGGCAGTTGACGGGACGATCAATTCCGATAATTACGGTGAGTTCGGCACGGACGACAGCGCAGCTTCCTCCTATTTGCAGGTAGATCTGGGAGAGGTAAGAAACGTATCCAAGATCAAGCTGTACCGTTACTGGCAGGATAGCAGAACGTATGCCGGCACGGTGATTGCCCTGTCTGAGACGGCAGATTTTGGCAGCATGACCATCGCGTACAACTCAGACGCGGACAACTTCCACGGCCTGGGAGCGGGCGAAGACGCTGTCTACGCAGAGTCCGCCGGCGGAAAGACGGTCGAGCTTAAGGAGACGGTGAAGGCCAGATATGTGCGCGTCTATATGCACGGCAAGGCGGACGGTACCGGAAAGACAAACCATGTGGTAGAGCTTCAGGTGATCGGAAACGTATCGGCGTCGCCTGCAGACTATTCCGCAGTGGATCAGGCTGTGGCGATGGCCCAGTCCCTGAAGAAATCCGACTATGTGGACTTCGCGGCAGTAGACGCGGCCGTCGCGGCCGTTGTGAGAGGCAAGGACTCCACCGAGCAGGCGGCAGTCAACAGGATGGCCTCGGCGATTTATCAGGCGCTTGCCCGGCTTGAGAAAAAGGTGACCGTAAGAGATCTGCTCCGGGAGGCGATCGCAGAGGCGGAGAAGATCAATACGGCCGGCTATACGGCGGAGAGCATCGGGGCTTACCGCGGAATTCTCTCAGCAGCAAAGGCCCTGCTGAACAACGACAAGGCCACAGACGAGGAGCTGTCAGCGGAGATCGAAAAGGTGAAAAACGCGAAATCCGTGCTGGTGGCCAGCGGCGGGACGGACCAGCCGGATCCGGATCGACCGGATCCAGACCGGCCGGAGCCTGTGCCGGGGATCAAGACCGGGGAAACCTTTAACGCGAGAAATTATTCCTACAAGGTGACCAGCGCTGAAAAGATGACGGCAGAGGTGACGGGCCTGAAGAAGGCAAACCTGAAGAAGGCCGTTGTGGGCGGTACCGTGATGTACAAGGGCAAGACGTTCAAGGTGACGTCGGTAGGGGCGTCTGCCTTCAAGAATAAGAAGAAGCTCACGAGCGTGTCTGTCGGGGAAAATGTGGAGACCCTGGGAAGCAGCGCCTTTGCGGGCTGTGTGAACCTGAAGACCGTTTCCATCAACAGCCCGAAGTTTACGAAGATCGGGGCAAAGGCGTTCTATAATTGTAAGAAGCTGAAGAAGATGACCTTCAAGACGAAACAGCTGAAGAGTGTTGGAAAGAATGCCTTCAAGGGCATCTACAAGAAGGCAGTCCTTAAGGTTCCGGCTGCCAGATACGCGAAGTATAAAAAGCTTCTGGCGAAAAAGGGACAGAGCAAAACGGTGAAGATCAAAAAGTAGGGCCACCGGACGGAAAGGGGCCCAGATCAGTGAAATCCCCTGCTGCAGGGCAGCAGGGGATTTCACTTGCTGTGCGCATGTTTAGCATAAAAAAAGTCCTGATAAAAATCAGAACTTTTTTGAACTGCGGAAGATGGGAC
>DESK01000062.1:41487-41720 GCA_002361955.1 Lachnospiraceae bacterium UBA3316 | reverse complement strand
CACTTCCGCATCTCGGAAGCTACTCTCGTAACTCGCAAGATATATAATACAACGAATGTTGGAATTTGTCAAATGTTTTTTTGAAAAATTTTACTTTTTACTTTTACTTTTTGGTTTCAGTTTTTTGGCTGCATCGTGACCGAACTTGTATAGGCTTAATCGAATGCCCACATTTGCAGACACAAAAAAACCCTTGACACACTCAAGGGTTTTTGAACTGCGGAAGATGGGAC
>DESK01000062.1:0-41147 GCA_002361955.1 Lachnospiraceae bacterium UBA3316 | reverse complement strand
CACTTCCGCATCTCGGAAGCTACTTTCGTAACTCGCAAGATATATAATACAACGGATGTTGGGGTTTGTCAAATGTTTTTTTAAAAATTTACACTTTGTTGTATTCTTAACAATCCTTTCGTGTTACAATGGGGAATATGGAGGGGGTGTTTGGCGGTGAAAAACAGGATACTGGTAATTGAGGACGACACTGCAATTTCAGATTTAATATGTATGAATTTAACCGTGGCAGGATATGAGGTTCTGCCTGTTTTTGATGGAGGCCAGGTGGAGAAGGTAGTACAGGAAGAGAAAAGCTTTGATCTGGCTCTTTTAGATGTGATGCTTCCGGGAAAGGACGGCTTTGAGCTGATGGACTGTATGAAGGAAAATGACATTCCGGTGATCTACCTGACGGCCAAGGCTGACGTGGGTTCCAAGATCAAGGGGCTGCGGGCCGGGGCGGAGGACTATATTGTGAAGCCCTTTGAGATCCTGGAGCTTCTGGTGCGGGTGGAGAAGGTGCTGGAGCGCACGGGAAAGCAGAAGGATGAGATCGAGGTGGGAGATGTGAAGATTCAGCTCTCCAAGCATCAGGTCACGAAAAACGGGGAGACGGTGCGGCTGAAGCCTATGGAGTATGACCTGCTGGTGCTTCTGGCAAAGAATAAAAATGTGGCCTTTACCAGGGATCAGCTTCTGAACCAGGTCTGGGGCAGCGATTACCTGGGAGAGACCAGGACCATCGATGTGCATATCGGGCAGCTCAGAAAGAAGCTGGGGCTTTCCGAGATCATTAAAACGATTCCAAAGATCGGCTACCGCCTGGAGGAGTAGCCGGATCTTATGGGGGAGACTGTAAAAAGACGCGCTCCGGGGGAGGATGGGAACCATGAAGATGTGGAAAAAGCTTTCGGCGCTGGCTGTGGGCGCTATGTTGTTTGCCACAGGGATTTTTGGCGGGATAGTGGTCTATCAGACGGCCAATTATAATATCAGCCAGACCATATCCAACTATCAGCGGCAGGTGACGAGCACCACCTATGCCATAGGACAGGAGATCAGAAATAACGCTCCCTACGGGTTCGGGGATGAGACGAACAGATCCTTTTTGCAATATACCCTGCGCAAATACGGCGGCGCGGACTATATGCTTTTTCAGAACGGGGAGCTGACGGGAAATCTGACCAACTACGATGTGGCAGACCAGGAGGCAATGCCCGAGTGGGGGATGAAGCAGGTGAGCTATGTGATCCAGAAGTCCTCGGATCATTATATCCTGATCATGGGAAAACAGTTTGCTTCCGCGGGGAGCGGTTCCTATGATCTGGTGCTGGTGAAGGATATCTCCCAGATCTACAATGACATCCGCCGTCAGGCCTATATGCTTCTGGCGCTCTACGTGGCAGTGGCGGCAGTGACGGTAAATATTATTTTCTGGGTGACAAAGTGGATGATGCGCCCCTTAAATGAATTGCAATGGACGGCGGCAGCCCTGAGCGGCGGTGATTTCAGGCGGCGTGTTCACGTGCGGTTCAGGGATGAGGTGGGAAAGGTAGCCGAGGCATTCAATAAGATGGCTGAGCAGATCGAACGCCAGGTGGAGGAGCTGGAGGAGGTTTCTGAGCGCAGAAAGCAGCTTCTGGGCAGCCTGGCCCATGAGCTGAAAACGCCCATGACCTCGATCATCGGCTATTCGGATACGCTGCTTCATGTGAAGATCAGCAAAGAGCAGGAAAAGAAGGCCTTGGAGTATATTAATTCCGAGTGCAAACGCCTGGGGAGGCTGTCGGGCAAGATGATGAATCTGATCGGCCTGTATAATGACGAGAGCGTTCATTTTGTGGAGTATCAGGTGCAGGAGCTTTTTAACAGGGTGGAGATCCTTGAGCGCTACCATGTGGCGGAGAAGGGGATGCAGCTGGTGACAAGCTGCGCCATGGGCGCCATGCCTATGGATGTGGATCTGATGGAGAGCCTGCTGGTCAATCTGATCGACAATGCCATCAAGGCTTCCAAGCCCGGGGATACCATCGATGTAGTGGCTGTAAACAACAGGATCACAGTCCGGGACTGGGGGAAGGGCATTCCGCCGGAGGAGATCCCGAAAATTACGGAGGCTTTTTATATGGTAGACAAATCCAGGAGCCGGAAGGCCGGCGGCGTGGGGCTGGGCCTGGCCCTGTGCAAACAGATCGCGGCGCTGCACCACGGACATCTGGAGATCGAGAGCTGGCTGGATGACGGCACATCCATCAGCGTGGTGTTTGACGGTCCGGAAGGGAGGATGGACGGATGAGGAGAGAAAGAAGGCAGGTTCTGTATGTGCTGGGAGCGGCCCTTTTGCTGTCCGGCTGCCAGCCCACCACGGATACGGTGATCGTAAAGCCAAAGAGCGCCATCGCCGGGGCGAAGCTTCTGGACGGGGCGGACGCGGGGGATGTGCCTGAGCAGGTGCAGGCTCCCGCTTCGTGTACCCTGGATTTGATGGCGGAGAACGGTACGGTAAGGATTCAGGGGACGGCAAAGGTCACGGTGCCACAGGTGGATGGCATACGGCTGAAAAAGACGGAGACGAGAACCTTTGAGCAGGCAGATATGGACAATCTGAAAGAAAACCTGTTTATGGGCGGCGAGCTGACGCAGAGAAGCACTACGGAGGAGCAGGATGAGGAGGGACTCTGGCTGACGAAGGAGGAGATCCTGCAAATCATCCATACAGAGGAGCGGATGCTGGAAAAGGCCGAAAAGGAGCCGGAAAAGACGGATGTGGATCCTGGATTCCTCTACGAAGAACTGGAAGGGTGGAAGGAGCGCTACCGGTCGGCCCCCCTAAGCTTTCGGGAGAAAACAGTGTCCACCAAGGTGTCTTATGATAAGTACGCGGCGGAGCGTTTCAGCACTATGGAAATGGAGGGAAACGCGAATGTCATATGGGGCGGAACGAAGCTGGGCGACATCTCCTACAATTTTTTCATGAACAATAACTGGTCGTCCGAGCTCAGAAATGTGACTGCCTGCCTGACGAGGGGATATCCGCTGAGAAATTTTGTGAATTTTCATCTCTATACTTCCGATGGGGAGTACTACGGGGATGACTCGATGCCGGAGGAGCTGCTGCTGGATGCTTTTAACGAGAAGGCTATAAAGTATGATGGCGGAGAAGAAAACGGGCAGGCCATGGGAGAGACGGAGGCTATGGTGGAATGGTACAGAGATTTCGCAGAAGCAACAGAGGGACGGGCCGAGGAGGAATGGATCCTGGATACGCCTCTGGAGACGCTGAAAAGTAAGGGAGACGCCCTGGCCGGGAGCCTGGGATTTGACTCCTTTGAGCTGGCCGGGTGGAAGCGTGTCGGCATGTACGATGATTACAGCGGCCTGAACAGGAGAGCGGTAAATCTGATCTACATGCCGGTGGTAGACGGGATTCCCGTCACCTACGCCGACTATCGCTTTTGCTATGACAATGAGAGGGAGGATTGCTCGGAGCTTTTGCAGATCGCTTACGACGATGAGGGGCTGGCGCAGCTGCAGTGGCAGAATCCCACCAGGATCTACGATATGTCGGATGACTACGTGTTTCTTCTGCCTTTTTCCGATATCCTGAAAACCTTTGAGGAGCAGGCGCCCCAGCTCCAAAGCACCAATGCGGGAGAAGCGGAGGAATACGGATACAGCGCCTGGGAACAGGGCCGGAAACTGATCACCATCACCGATATCAAACTGGGCTATGTCTGGGTGCCGGATGATACCATGGAGACGGAGGGAATGCTGATCCCCGCCTGGGACTTTATAGGGAGGCAGACGAACGGCTGGCTGGAAGGGACGGAGAGTGGAGGCTATTGGGAAAACCCCTCTCCCTACCAGAGCTTTTTGACGGTCAACGCCATGGATGGGACCGTGGTGGAGGGGGCGCTGCGGCTATACAGCTTTTGACTTAAGGGGCATACTGTGCTATAAATGAGGGAAAGAAATGGAGAAGGAGGCCCCTCATGTCCTTGCAATTCATCCTGGGAAATTCCGGAAGCGGAAAGTCCCATTACGCATATCAGAAAATTATCCGGAAATCGCTGGAACAGCCGGAAGGCAGGTTTCTTGTGATTGTCCCGGAGCAATTCACTGTGCAGGCGGAGAAGGAGCTGATCTGCCTGCATCCGAGAAAGGGAATCCTGAATATCCATGTGCTCAGCTTTCGGCGCCTGGCCTACCATGTGTTTGACGAGGTGGGGGCCGACAGGCGTACCGTGCTGGAGGAGACAGGAAAAAACCTGCTCCTGCGCAAGGTAGCCATCGAGGAGAAGGACCGTCTGAAGGTTCTGAAAAACAATCTGAAAAAAATCGGCTATATCACAGAAATGAAATCCGTAATCTCTGAGCTGACCCAGTATGACGTCACAGCCGAACAGCTGGATCAGATGATTTCCTATGCCGGAAAAAATCCGGCCCTTGCCGCAAAGCTGGAGGATATCCAGGTGCTGTATGAGGCATTTCGGGAGAAGCGGAGGGGAAAGTATATTACCTCGGAGGAGGTGCTGGGACTCTTGTGCGACGTGGCGGCCAGGTCGGAGACGCTGCGGGGTAGCACGATTTTGCTGGATGGTTTTACAGGGTTTACGCCCATCCAGCAGAAGCTGTTGAAGGAGCTTCTGGGGCTGGCGTCCTATGTGGCTGTCACCGTCACCATAGACGCCCGGGAAAATTTCTGGAGGGTGGGAGGAAAGCACGAGCTTTTTTACCTGAGTAAAAAGACGATCCACACCGTTGCGGAGCTGGCGAAAAAGACAGGGACAGAGCTTCTGGAGCCGGTGGTGCTGGGAGAGAAGGGCTGTTACCGGTTTGCCGGGACCAGGGCGCTGGAATTCCTGGAAAAGAGGCTTTTGCGGCCGGGGGCGCGTGTTTTCGAGGAGCCCCAGGACGCGGTGACGGTTCACGCGTCGAAAAACGCCCTGGAGGAGGCGCGCTTTGCGGCCAGGGAGATTCTGCGGCTGGTGCGGGAGGAAGGCTACCGTTACCAGGAGATCGCCGTGATCACGGGGGATCTGCCCTCCTATGGAGAATATGTGCGGAAAATCTTCGGGGAGCATGGGATTCCCTGCTTTATTGACGAGACGAAGGCAGTCCTTCTGAACCCGCTGATTGAGTTTATCCGGGCGGCGCTGGAGATGGCCTCGAAAAACTTCAGCTACGAGAGCGTGTTCCGCTATCTGCGCACGGGGCTGGCGGGGATATCCGGGGAGGAGACGGATATCCTGGAAAACTATGTGATCGCGGCGGGAAAGAAGGGCATCCGCGCCTGGAAGGAGGAATGGCAACGTCCCACCAGGACGATGGACGAGGCCGCCGTTGCCCGGTGCGAGGAGATCAGAAAACGTGTTATGGAGACCCTTCTGCCCTTCCTCGAGGTGATGAAGGACAGCAAGGCGGAAGCGGGAAAGAAGACGGAGGCTTTGTATGATTTGATCGCGGCTCAGGAGATACAGGAAAAGCTCTCCGTATATGAAAAGCAGTTTGACCTGGAGGGAAACCGGGCGGCCGCCAGGGAATACGGCCAGATTTACGCCATCGTCATGGGGTTGCTCGACAAGGTCGTGGATCTTCTGGGGGATGAATGCGTGACCCTGAGGGAGTACACAGAGATTTTGGAGGCCGGGTTTGAGGAGGCGAAGGTGGGGGTGATCCCGCCGATGACAGACAGGGTAACGGTGGGAGACATTGAGAGAACCAGGCTGCGGCCGGTCAGGGCCCTGATCTTTTTGGGGCTCAACGACGGATGGGTGCCGAAAAGCGGCGGAAGGGGAGGCATCCTCTCAGAGCTTGACAGGGAACTGCTGGAGGACTGCGGCGTGGAGCTGGCGCCGGGAGCCAGGGAGAACGGCTATATCCAGAGGTTTTATCTCTATCAGATGCTGACGAAGCCCTCGGAGAGGCTCTGCCTTTCCTACAGCAAAGCAAAGCCCGACGGGGGAGCCATGCGCCCTTCCTACATCGTCAATGAGATCCGGGGCATGTTCGCGGGGCTCCAGGTGACGGATGAAGACAGGGAGCAGGGGCTTGCGGAGCAGATCGTCATACCGGAGGACGGCATTTCCCGCCTGGTGCAGGGAATGCGGAAGCTGCGGCAGGGGGAGCCGGATCAGGAGTGGGCGGAGCTTTACGGCTGGTACTACGGAAACAATGTTTACAGGGAGCGAGTCAAGAGGCTGGTGGAAGCGGCATTTTTCACCCAGTCAGGGGAAGGGCTTGGAAAAAAGATGGCGGAGATCCTTTACGGCAGCGTGCTGGAGGGCAGTGTCAGCCGCCTGGAGCAGTTCGCGGCCTGTGCCTTCTCCCATTTTCTGCTGTACGGCCTGAAGCTGCGGCCCAGGGAGGAGTACACCTTTCAGCCGGTGGATATGGGAAATATTTTTCACAGGGTTATCGAGATCTTCTCAGACAAAGTCCGCAGGGGGCCTTATACCTGGTTTGACCTGCCGGATGAGGTGAGGGATCAGTGGGCCGAGGAGTGCGTGCGCATGGCCGTGGAGGAGAGCGGCGCCGATGTGCTCCGCAGCAGCGCCAGAAACGCCTATGTGGTGCGGCGTATCAGCCGCATTATGAAGCGTACCCTCTGGGCCCTGTGTGAACAGGTGAAGGCGGGGGATTTTGTGCCGGGGAGCTATGAGGTGAGCTTTTCTATGGCGGAGGATCTGGAGGCGGTGAATATCGCCCTGACGGAAAAAGAAAAGATGCGGCTGCGGGGGCGGATCGACAGGATCGATACCTGCGAGAAAGAGGACGCCGTCTACGTAAAGGTGATTGATTATAAATCGGGAAATACCCAGTTTGACCTGGTGGCCCTCTACTATGGCCTTCAGCTTCAGCTGGTGGTCTATCTGAACGCGGCCATGGAGATCGAGCAGCGGATGCACCCGGATAAGGAGATTGTGCCCGGGGGAATCTTTTATTACCGTATGCAGGATCCCATGATCGACAGGGGATCCCAGGAGACAGAGGAGCAGATCAGGCAGAGGATCTTAGGCAGCCTGCGGCTAAACGGGCTGGTAAACAGCCAGGAGGAGGTCGTGCAGAGTATGGACCGGGAAGCGGGGCCGGGGAAAAAGAAATCTTCCGATGTGATTCCTGTTTCCTACACGAAAAGCGGATACTCCGCCTATGCAAGCGTTGCCGGGAGAAAAAGGTTTGAAGAGCTCTCAGGCTTTGTCAATGAGAAGCTTCGGGATCTCGGAAGGCGTATCCTGGAGGGGGAGACCGTGCCGTCGCCCTACGAGAGAAAGGGACGCACAGCCTGCGAATTCTGCGTTTACCGGGAGGTTTGCGGCTTTGATATCAGGATACCGGGAAATGATTTTCGGCGGCTCAGGGAATATAAGCCGGAAGATCTATGGAAGAAAATCGGAGAGGAGAACTGACGGATGGGCGTAGTATGGACAGAGGAACAAAAACAGGTCATAGAGCTCAGAAACAGAAATATTCTGGTATCCGCGGCGGCCGGTTCGGGAAAAACGGCAGTGCTGGTGGAGCGTATTATCGGCAGGATTACGGATCCGGTCCATCCGGTGGACATTGACAGGCTTTTGATCGTGACCTTCACCAACGCGGCGGCCGGGGAGATGCGGGAGAGGATCCGGGACGCCATAGAGAAAAAACTGTCGGAGGATCCGGAGAATGTGCATATGTTACGGCAGCTTACGCTGATTCATCATGCCCAGATCACCACGATCCACAGCTTTTGCCAGCATGTGATCCGCAATTATTTTCATACCATTGACCTGGATCCGAATTTTCGGATCGGGGACGAGGGAGAGATGCGTCTGCTGCGGGGGGACGCCGTGGAGGAGCTGCTGGAGGAGATGTATGCCGGGATCGAAGGAGAAGGGCAGTGTTCCCCGGAAGAGGCGGAGCGGTATGCAGCCTTTGTGGAGAGCTTTGTCCCGGGAAGGGACGACGGCGGCCTCCAGGAGCTGATCCTGGAAATCTATGATTTTTCCATGAGCCATCCATGGCCCCTGAAGTGGATGGAGGACTGCCGGGCGGCCTACGGCGTCGAGAGCGCCCGGGAGCTTGCGGAGGCGCCCTGGATGCAGCCGCTGCTTGAAGAGATCGCCATTTTGCTGAAAGAGTGTGAAGAGACTGCCAGGCGGGCGCTGGATATCTGCCGGGAGCCAGGGGGGCCTTATATGTATGAGAAGGCGCTGCTGGAGGATCTTGCGCTGATGAAAGAGCTGAAACAGGGAAAGGACTATCTGGGCTATGGGGCCGCCTTTGCCCGGATGGGGGCCTTTGCCCGCCTGTCGGCGAAGAAGGATGAGAACGTATTCGAAGAGAAAAAGGAGCGGGTCAAGGAGCTGCGGGAGCAGGTGAAGAGCAGCCTGAAATTGATCCAGGAGCAGTACTTTTATCAGAGCCCGGAACAGATGGCGGAGGACATGAAAGGAAGCCGGAAGCAGATGGAGGTGCTTTTGGAGCTGGCGGCGATGTTTTACCGGCGCTTCACCGAAAAAAAGAGGGAGAAAAACCTGCTGGACTTTAATGATCTGGAGCATCTGGCCCTGGACATTCTGGTGAAGGAGAAAGAGGGGCAGGCAGTGCCCACCGACGCGGCGGAGCAGTTCGCGGACACCTTTGAGGAGATCATGGTGGATGAGTACCAGGACAGCAATCTCGTGCAGGAGTACATTCTTACCAGCGTCTCCAGGGAGCGCAGGGGACAGAACAATCTCTTTATGGTGGGGGATGTGAAACAGAGTATTTACCGCTTCCGTCTGGCCAGGCCGGAGCTTTTTATGGAAAAATACGCCTCCTATACTGCCGAACCTTCCCCCAGGCAGAAGATAGAGCTTTATAAAAATTTCCGCAGCCGCAGCCAGGTTTTGGAGAGCGTCAATTTCATTTTCCGGCGCATTATGACGGAGCCCCTGGGGCATATCCGCTATGATGAGAAAGCAGCCCTTTATCCGGGAGCCGCCTATCCGCCTCCTGCGGAAGCAGGGAGCCTGAATACGGAGGTGTGGATCCTTGACCTGGAGGAGGAGGCTGTGGCTGAATCCGGCGAGACGGCGGTGGAGCTGGAGGCCAGAATGATCGGAAAGCGCATCCTGGAGCTGAAAGGGAAGGCCCAGGTGACGGATAAGGCCACGGGGCAATGCCGCCCCGCCGAATACCGGGATATGGTCATTCTTCTGCGCACCGTCTCCGGCTGGGCGGACGCCGTGTCCCGTGTGCTGGGCGATATGGGGATTCCGGCGTACACCGGTTCCCAGTCGGGATATTTCTCTGCTGTGGAGGTGCAGACAGTGCTGGCCCTGATCAAGGTGGTGGATAACCCGGAACAGGAGATTCCCCTGGCTTCCGTGCTGCGCTCTCCCATCATGGGGCTGGATGACAGGGAGCTGGCGGTGATCCGAAGCTTCAGCCCGGGAGCTTCGTTTCCGGAGGCATGCAGAGCCTACCGGCAGGAAGGGGAAGAGGAGGCCCTGGCAGAAAAGCTGAGGGGTTTTTATGAGATGCTGGAGGATTTCCGGCGCAGGGCGCCCTATACGGCCATGCATGAGCTTTTGTGGTATATGCTGGAGAGAACCGGCTACGGGGATTACGCGGCGGCTATGCCGGGAGGGGAGCAGAGGAAGGCAAACCTGGATATGCTGGCCGAGAAGGCCATGGCTTATGAGAGCAGCAGCTACCGGGGACTTTTCAATTTTATCCGCTATATCGAGCAGCTCCGCAAATATGAGATCGATTACGGGGAGGCCGGTATCCTGGGAGGGGAGGAGGATGTGGTCCGTATCATGAGCATCCATAAGAGCAAGGGACTGGAATTCCCCATCGTGTTTGCTTCGGGAATGAATAAGACCTTCAACCGCCAGGACAGCCGCAGCCGTCTGGCTTTGCACCCGGAGTACGGCATCGGCTGTGATTTTGTGGATCCCAGGCTTCGCGTAAAGGCGCCCACCCTGCTGAAAAAGGTGATCCAGAGGCAGATTCTGGAGGAGAGCCTGGGGGAGGAGCTGCGTGTGCTCTATGTGGCCCTCACCAGGGCAAAGGAAAAACTCATCCTCACCGGGAGCGCAAAGGTGGAAAATCGCCTGAAGAAATGGCGGCAGGCGGCGGGAAGGCCCGGGGAGCCGCTGAGCTTCGGCGCCCTGATGGGGGCGGGCTCCTATCTGGACTGGGTCATGGCCGCCCTTCTCGTCCATCCTGCGGGAGCTGTCTTTGGGATGGATGGAGGAGCCGGGGAGGAAGCCTGTGGGACAGGGGAAGCACCCTTTTCCATTTATACGGTGGGCATCGGTGATCTGGCTGTCCGGGAGGCCGCCCGGCAGATCGAGGGGCTGTGGACAAAGGAGATCCTTCTGGACTGGGATCCCGGGAGGACGGAAAAGGGCCCTGTGAGCCGGCACCTGGATGAGGTCTTCGGGGCAGAGTATGCCTGGAAGGATTCCGTGGACGTCTATGAGAAGATCACCGTCTCCGAGCTGAAGAGCATGAGGCAGATGAGCGGGGAAGGGGAAGAGTATGCCCTCTATGAAGAGCCGGCTTCCGTACCTGTGATTCCCCGTTTCCGCCGGGAGGAGCAGGAGGTGGGAGGCGCGGCCAGAGGAACGGTCTACCACCGGTTTCTGGAAAATCTGGACTTTACCGGGGAGCCCTCCGCCGCCTCGGTAAGAAAGCAGATCGGGGAGCTCTGCCGGCAGGGAAAATTTACGGAGGAGGAAGCAAAGATTCTGTATGCGCCGGCCTTCGAAAGGTTCCTTGGCACCTCCCTTGGACGGCGCATGAGAGATGCCGCGAAGGCAGGGCTTCTCTGGCGGGAGCAGCCCTTTGTCCTGGGGGTGGAGGCTTCTGAGGTTCGGCCCTCCTGGAACAGTGAGGATATGGTGCTGGTTCAGGGAATCATAGACGCGTATTTCCGGGAGGAGGGAGGGCTGGTTTTGGTGGACTACAAGACGGACTACCTTCTTCCGGGGCAGGAACAGACCTTGCTGGACAAGTATGGGGTTCAGCTCGACTTTTATGCCAGGGCACTGGAGCGCCTCACCGGCATGGAAGTGAGAGAAAAATACCTGTATTCCTTCAGCCTGCAAAAGGCGCTGCGCATAAAGGAGCCCGGTCGGCCTATTTGACTTCTTTTCCAAACAAGGCTATACTAAAAAGCAACATGAACCAAAAATATGAGGAGATTCCTATATGGTGAAATTAATCAAACAACTTTTTGCACACGAAGGCATCCGCTACATTTTCTTTGGCGGCTGCACCACTCTGGTGAATCTGGTTTCTTATGCCCTGCTGCGGGGAATCCTGGGGCTGGATATCACCACGGCGAACATTTTGTCCGTGGCCCTGGCCATCCTTTTTGCCTATGTGGTAAATAAGCTTTGCGTATTTGAAAGCCATACCTCATCCAAAAGGGAGCTTTTGGATGAGGCCGCCCAGTTCGTAGGTATGCGTCTGGGGACGATGTTCATAGAAGTTTTCGGCGTCATTTTCCTGAGCTGTGTCTGGGGCGTCCATGATATGATAGCCAAGCTTGTGATCCAGGTGGTCGTTCTGGTGCTGAACTATATCTTCAGCAAGCTTTTTGTTTTCAGCAAAGAGAGACAGGAGACCTCCCCACAGGAGGAGCGGATACGCAGGATTCAGAGAAAATGCTGTCTGTGGGGCTTTCTGATCCCGACCTTTACGGTGGCGGCGGCCTTTGTGGGAAACAGTGTGTTTCCCTTTGGGGATCATGGCGTCCTGATCATTGATTCCCTTCATCAGTACCTTCCGTTTTTTACGGAATTTCATGAGAAGCTGGTAAACGCGGATTCCCTGCTCTACTCCTTCGGCGGCGGCCTGGGGTATAATTTCTGGGCAACCATCGCCTACTACCTGGCCAGTCCCCTGAATTTCCTGGTGAGCCTCTTCCCCAAGGAACATATGATGGATGTGATGGCGCTCTTTATCGTGCTGAAGATCGGGGCCTGCGGCCTTACCATGACCTGGTATTTCGCCCAGAAGGATCGGGGGCGCAGCTATTATCCCATCGCCTTCGGCGTCATGTTTGCCCTCAGCAGCTTTATCATCGGCTACTACTTCAATCTGATGTGGCTGGACAGTATCGCCATGCTGCCTCTCGTCATGATGGGGATCGAGCGCATTGTCAAGGATGAGGGGAAGAAGGGGCTGTACTGCGTTTCTCTTTTTTACGCGCTGTACTGCAACTATTATATCGGCTTTATGCTCTGCCTCTTTTCCTGCCTGTACTTTGTGGTACAGTGGGTATCCGAGGCAAGGATCAGCGGAAAGAAAGCGGCGGCTTCCTGCGCGGTTTTTGCCTGGTATTCCCTGCTGGCGGGAGGGATGGCGGCAATTATGCTGATTCCGGCGTTTCTGGGCCTTGGGACCACGGAGTCGGCCCAGAATACGTTCCCCTCTCCCATAAAATTTTATGTGGAGAACTTATCCCAGCTCACCAGCCATTTCGCGTTCGTGGAGCCCATCAACATCGCGGATGACCAGATCGGCGTCAATGCCTTCTGCGGTACGGTGACGATGCTTCTGGCCAGCCTTTACGCCCTGGATAAGAAGCGTACAAAGCGGGAGCGGGCGGCGAAGCTTCTGCTGATCGCCCTGCTTTACGCAAGCTTTGATATCAATGTGCTGAACTTTATCTGGCATGGCTTTCATGTGCAGAACGGATTGCCCAACCGCTTTGCCTTCCTTTACATAGCGATGCTTCTGAATATCGGCTATGATGTGATGACAGACCTGCGCAGGCTTTCCTGGCACCGGGTGGCGGTGGCCTGTGTGCCCCCCATGGGGTTTGTGGTCTATGCGGCCTGGGCAGAGCTGGGGGAACGTGATCTTTACGTGTACGGAGCCACCGTTTTGCTGCTGGCAGTCTACAGCGCGCTGTTTTTGACGTACCGGGGCAGGAGAAGGATGGAAGAGTACACCTTCCGGGTGCTGTTCATGTCCCTGACGGTGGCGGAGATGATGGTTACCGGCGTAGTGGGAGTCTGTATGAACGGCACGGTGGGCAGAAGCACCTATGTGGATGAGCAGAAGGCCTATGAAGCGATGATCGAGCGGCGGCAGGATGACAGCTTTTACCGCAGCGATATTGACAGCAGCCGCATGAGAAATGAAAATATGTTTCTGGGTGGGAACGGCGTAGTGCTTTTCTCTTCCACCATGCCCGCGGCTACCGTAGATCTGTGCAAGAGCCTGGGCATTGAGGCCAGGACAAATAAAAACGGCTACAATGGCTTTACTAAGCTGGCCAATGATATTTTTGACGTAAAATATGTAGTGTCCCGCACAGACAGCGACGGGCTTTACCAGATGACAAAGGTGGATTACCAGGAGCCTCTGGCCATGTACCAGAATCCGGGGGCCCTGTCCCTGGGCTTTATGGTAAACAGAGAGATCAGAGAGTGGGAGATTGAGGACGCGGGAAATCCTCTGGATGTCCAGAACAGCTTCGTGAAGCTGGCTGCAGACTATCATTCCCTGTTTTTCCTGAATCAGGAGATCCAGATGGAGGACGGGGAAACCTACAGTGTGATCCTCCCGGCGGGCAAGCAGGTCTATCTGTACCTGCCCACGTCTGTGGAAAAGGTGGAGATCACCACGCCGGAGTACACTAAGAGTTATGATAAATATACGGATCACCTGTATGACCTGGGCTGCTTTTCGGAGGACAGCCAGGCTACGGTGACAGTGACCTTAAAGGACAGCCAGACGGAGGCTTCGGCCAGCGCCTATGTCTGTGACGACGCGGACTATCAGGAGTTTCACAGCCTTCTGGCAAATGAGCAGCTGGCGTTAACCTGCGCGGAGGACGGAAAGCTCCGGGGAACCGTGACGGCGAAGGAAGCCGGGACCCTTCTGCTTTCCGTGCCCTATGACGAGGGCTGGAAGGTCTTAGTGGACGGCGAGGAGGCAGAAACCTTCCGGGTGGGGGAGGCCCTGACAGGCATTGACCTGCCGGAGGGAGAGCATGAAATCGCCATGGATTATACGCCCGTGGGCCTGTGGCTCGGCACCGGGATCAGCGCCCTGTGCGCAGGCTTGTATTTGGTGACGGCGGCTTTTGCAAGGAGAAGGAAGCCTGCCAAACGCGGCTAAGGAGGACGATATGAAAGTTACATTTTCAGATAAAGCACAGACGTTTCAGGCGGGGATTTTTGCCGTGCTGAATGAGAAAAAGGAAGAGCTTATCAGGAGGGGGAGAACCGTCTATAATCTTTCCGTGGGCACCCCGGATTTCCTGCCTGCGCCCCATGTGACGGAGGCGGTGGCAAACGCGGCGAAGGATCCGGAAAATTATAAGTATGCGCTGACGGACCGTCCCTTTCTTCTGGAGGCCGTAAGGAATTTTTACAGGGAGCGCTTCGGCGTGGAGCTTGCGCCGGAGGAGATCATGTCCATCAACGGTTCCCAGGAGGGCATGGCGCACATTGCCTGGGCCCTGTGTGATCCGGGAGATCTTGTGCTTGCGCCCAATCCGGGATATCCGATTTTCAGTATCGGGCCGTCCCTCTGCGGCGCGCAGGTGGAGACCTATCCCCTGTACCGCGAAAACGGATTTCTGCCAAAGCTCTCCGATATTCCGGAGGAGACGGCGAGGAAGGCGAAGTTTATGCTGGTATCCTATCCTCTGAATCCCGTGTGCGCGGCGGCGGACGACGTTTTCTACCGGGAACTGATCGCCTTCGCGAAAAAATATGAGGTCATTATTCTCCACGACAACGCATATTCTGATATTGTCTACGGCGGTAGGAAGGGAAAGTCCTTCCTCTCCTACGAGGGGGCAAAGGAAGTGGGGGTAGAGCTTTATTCCCTGTCCAAGTCCTATAACCTGACGGGGGCCAGGATTTCCTTTGTGGTGGGAAACAGAGAAATCGTGGATACCTTCCGGGCTGTCCGCACCCAGATCGACTACGGGATGTTCCTTCCCCTGCAATATGGGGCGGCGGCTGCTTTAAACGGGCCAAAGGACGGCGTAAAGGCCCAGTGCCTGGAGTATGAGTCCAGGATGAAGGCCCTCTGCGGCGGACTGCGGCGGATTGGCTGGCAGGTACCCGACGGGGAAGGCACGATGTTTGTCTGGGCTCCCCTGCCGGAGGGCTATGAAAACTCCGAGGCTTTCTGTGTGGAGCTGATGGAGCGCTCCGGCGTGATCTGTGTGCCGGGAAGCAGCTTCGGTTCCCTGGGCGAGGGATTCGTCCGGTTTGCCCTGGTGCAGCCGGTGCCGGTGATCGAAGAGATCGTGGAGGCAATCCGGAAAAGCGGCATATTGAGTTAGAAAGCAATTTGGTAACCGTTCAGGTATCTGAAGGGTTACGTAATTTGCGAAGGTTACTGGCAACAGTGCCATATTGATACTTTACGAAAAGGAAAATATGTGTTAAAGTTCACATTTAGATGTAAAAGAGTAGGAGAGAGAAAGTGAATCAGGAATTTTTGGATCGCCTATGCGAAATTGCAGGCAGTGACAATGTGCGCACAGGGGAAGAGATGAAAAAGCATACGACCTTCCGGATCGGAGGGCCGGCAGATTACTATATCATACCCCGCAGCGCCGAAGAGACAGCCCGGGTGCTTGCGGCCTGTAAGGAGTGGAAGGTTCCCTTTTATATCCTGGGGAACGGCAGCAACCTTCTGGTGGGAGACGGCGGATACCGGGGAGCGATCATTCAGATTTTTAAGAATCTGAGCGATATTTCTGTGGAAGGGGAAGAGCTTACCGCCCAGGCGGGGGCGCTCCTGTCAAAGATCGCCCGGGTGGCCCTGGAGCACAGCCTTACGGGCTTTGAGTTCGCGGCAGGGATTCCGGGAACCCTGGGCGGGGCGGCGGTGATGAACGCCGGAGCCTACGGCGGAGAGATGAAGGATGTGCTGGAGGAGGTAACGGTGCTGACGAAGGAGGGGGAGCTTCGCACCCTGAAAAAGGATGAGCTCCACATGGGCTACCGGAGCAGCGCGATTATGCGGGAGGGCTACATCGTCCTGGAGGCGAAGCTGCGTCTGAAACAGGGCGAGCCGGAAAAGATCGCCGGGCGGATGGAAGAGCTGAAGGAAAAGAGAGTCAGCAAGCAGCCACTGGAGTACCCCAGCGCCGGAAGCACCTTTAAGCGGCCGGAAGGCTATTTCGCGGGAAAGCTGATTATGGACGCGGGACTGCGGGGCTTCTCTGTGGGGGACGCCCAGGTATCGGAAAAGCATTGCGGTTTTGTGATCAACCGGGGAGAGGCTACAGCCAGCCAGGTAAAGGAGCTGATGGAGCAGGTATCCGCGAAAGTGGAGAGCATGTTCGGCGTCAGGCTGGAGCCGGAGGTTCGGATGTTAGGAGAAGACAAATGAGATTTGTAATCGTGACCGGCATGTCGGGAGCAGGAAAGAGCACGGCTCTCCGGATGCTGGAGGATTTAGAGTATTATTGTGTAGATAATCTGCCCATACCGCTGATCGGGGCCCTGGCGAAGACGGCCTGCGCCCCCGGAAGCAGTATCGAGCGCCTGGCCCTCGGCGTGGATATCAGGAGCGGCAAAAACCTGGAGGAGCTGGAAAAGACCCTGGAGGAGATGGCCATGAAGGGGTTCCGCTGTGAGGTGCTGTATCTGGACGCCTCCGACGAGGTGCTTATAAGGCGCTACAAGGAGACAAGGCGCATCCATCCCCTGGCCAGAGGGGGACGGGTGGAGAAGGGCATCGAGGAGGAGCGCAGGCGCATGGCCTTTCTGAAGAGGCATGCGGACTATATCATGGATACCAGTAAGCTTCTCACCAGGGAGTTGCGCCAGGAGCTGGATAAGATTTTTGTGCAGAACAGAGAGTTTAAAAATCTCGTGATCACGGTTTTGTCCTTTGGCTTTAAGTATGGAATCCCCAACGACTGCGACCTGGTCTTTGACGTGCGCTTCCTGCCCAATCCCTTTTACATAGAGGGGCTCAGGAGCAAGACAGGGAACGACCCGGAGGTTCAAAACTATGTGATGGGGTTTGACCTGGCCCATCAGTTTCTGGACAAGCTGACGGATATGGTGGAATTTTTGATTCCCAATTATGTGTCAGAGGGAAAGAACCAGCTCGTGATCGGCGTAGGCTGCACGGGCGGAAAGCACCGCTCGGTGACCCTGGCAAATAAGCTGTACGCAAGGCTTAAGACCAGGAGCGAGTACGGCATCAAGATCGAGCATAGAGACATCGAAAAATAGCAACAGTTAAGGGATCGGAAAAGAAGAATGTCATTTTCAGGCGATGTGAAAGAGGAGCTGTCCCGGCAGATGAGCACGGCACGCCACTGCCAGATTGCGGAGATTGGGGCCATTATCAGTATGTGCGGCCATATCTCCATTTCTCAGGAGGGCAGGTACACGCTGCGGATACAGACAGAAAATTTATCTGTGGCGAGAAAAAGCTTTACTTTATTGGAAAAAACCTTTAATATAGAAACGGAAGTTTCCATAAAGCAAAATGCATACTTAAAGAAGGCACGTATTTACCTGGTGTTGGTAAAAAAGCATGAGGATACCATGCGTGTCCTGCAGGCGGCCAGGCTGATCGGGCAGGACGGCGAAATCAGGGAAAATTTATCCCTTCATGATAATCTGGTAATCCAGAAAACCTGCTGTAAGCGAGCGTTCATACGAGGTGCATTTTTGGCTGCCGGTTCCATCAGCAACCCCGAAAAGTCTTATCATTTTGAGATTGCGTGTACGGCGGAAAAAAAAGCAGCGCAGCTGCGCGACATCATCAACAGCTTTGGGATGGACGCGAAAATCGTGCAGCGAAAGAAATACCATGTGGTTTACGTGAAAGAGGGAGATCAGATTGTTGATATCCTGAATATCATGGAGGCTTATGTGGCGCTGATGAATCTGGAAAATGTGCGGATTTTGAAGGAAATGCGAAATTCGATAAACAGAAAAGTAAACTGTGAGGCAGCGAATCTCAGCAAGACGGTAAGCGCGTCTGTAAAGCAGAGGGAGGATATCCGGTATATCCAGTCAAAGATCGGCTTTGAAAGTCTGGGAGAGGGGCTGGCGGATACAGCCAGGCTTCGCCTGGAATATCCGGATGCGTCTTTAAAAGAGCTGGGCATGATGCTGGATCCCCCGATGGGAAAGTCCGGTGTCAATCACAGGTTAAGGAAGTTAAGCACGATTGCAGAGGAACTGCGCAGTAAGTAAGGAGGAGAATTACTATGATTAAGAAGTCAATCAAGGTACAGATTGCAAATGGCTTAGAGGCAAGGCCGGTGGCTGTATTGGTACAGGTGGCCAGTCAGTATGAAAGCGTGGTTTATGTAGAAGCTGCGGAAAAGCGTGTAAACGCCAAGAGCATTATGGGAATGATGACCCTTGGGTTAAATGAAGGCGAGTCCGTGACGATCTCGGCAGAGGGTTCTGATGAAAAAGAGGCTATGCAGGGAATCGAGCAGTACTTGAGCGGCAAATAGAATAGAGGTACTTGTAAAAAGGTACGAAGGAACGGAATATTCCGGACTTTCGTACCTTTTTTGAGTCATTTGATTGGTCAGAGGAAGAGGGAAGGGACCATGGAAGCTATGGCTTCGGCCAGAAGCCTGTGGCTTTCCGGGGAGAGATGCATATGGTCATAGGGGTACATTTCTACTCCCGGGATGGAGCCGGCATCCAGAAAATAGCAGTCCAGTTCCTGGGCTGTCGTCTGGTAGAGGCCGGCCAGTGCCTTGGATTTCTCTATGCAGCCGCGGCCCATCTCGCCGCCTACCTGGCTCTTGTCGTAGCCCTCCTGGATGGGCGGGGGCGCTATGGCCAGGATGCGGGGCTTTGTTCTCCAGGCCTCCGGGGAGGACTGGGCTTTGCCAACCAGCCGCGCCAGGCCCTTGGCGATGTTTTCCGGGGTCGCGGCAAAGCGCTCCTTCGTGTCGTTGGTTCCCAGCATGATGATCAGAAGGTCCACAGGTTCGTGGGTCATCAGGCAGGGATAGAGCAGGGAGAAGCCGTTCAGACCCTCGAAAAGAGGGTCATCGAAGCAGGTCGTCCTGCCGCTCAGCCCTTCCTCCTTGACGGAATAGCCTTCGCCAAGCAGGGCGGCCAGGACGCCTGGCCAGCGTACCTCCTCCGGGAAGCGCCCTCCTGTGGAGGAATCGTAGCCGTGGGTATTGGAATCTCCGAAACAGACAATAGTTCTGGGTGATTGAGTCATAGGGTTGTCTCCTTTCCTGTATTTCTTCTATCATAACATCCGGAGGGGAATAGGACAAGAAGAAAGGAAAAAATTTTCAAAATCTGCACAAAAGTGAAAATATATTGAAAAATTTTTTCCTATATGCTATAGTCAAAAAAGAAAAAGATAAGCTTTGATCCGGGAGAAAATAAGATGATTTATGACAAGATAGAGAATATCGGACGTTACCGCGGAATGTCCGAAAGGCTGGATAAAGCCATTGATTTTTTAAGATCCACAAATCTTGAGGCGCTGCCTCTGGGGCGCACGGAGATTGACGGCAGCCACGTCTTTGCGAACGTGATGGAGGCGGCGGCCGGGGATGAAGAGACGAACAAGTTTGAAATTCACAGACGCTATATGGATATCCAGATCGACCTGGAGGGGACGGAGATCATTCAGGTGGGACTTGACCCTGCAAGAGTTCTGGACGCCTATCAGGAGGAGACGGATTTCGGTACGGTAGTCTGTGAAAAGGATACCTCCTGTGTGATGGGGCCCGGAAGATTTATTATCTGCATGGCAAGGGAGCCCCATAAGCCGGGAATCGCAGCGGGGCCGGATAGGCGGCTGAAAAAATGCGTTATAAAAGTAGAGACAGAAAAAGGAGAAGAGGGAAACGATGTCTAACGCGAATATTGTTTTGCAGATTCAATCAACTTATAACCAGCTCACGAGAACAGAAAAAAAAGTAGCGGACTATGTGCTCCAGAATAAGAATAAAGTCTTATATATGTCCATTACGGATCTGGCAGATGCCTGCAAGGTGGGGGACACCAGTGTCTATCGCTTCTGCAGAACCCTGGGCCTGGACGGGTACCAGCAGTTCAAAATGAAGCTTTCCATCAGCCTGCCGGAGCATGAGCTTCTCGATGAGGAGGATGAGGAGAAGGAGGAGTCGACGGCCAGCCGCATCATGGAGTCCCATATGAACGCGATCCGGGAATCCTACCTGCTTCTCAGCCCGGAGAAGCTGGACCGGCTGGTGGAGATGATCGACGAGTCGGAAAAGGTCTACTTTTTCGGAATCGGGGACAGCCTGCTCACGGCGGAGGAGGCACGAAACAAGTTTCTGAGGATCACCAGCAAGGTGGTCTGCCTGACAGACCCCCATATGCAGTCCATGGCTGCTTCTATGGCCACGGAGCGGGATCTGATCGTTATCATTTCCTATTCCGGCTCTACCAAGGACAACATTCATGTGGCCAAGATCGCGAAGCGGGCGGGGGCCAAGATCGCCTGCATCACACACTATAAAAAGTCGCCGCTGACGGCGTATTCAGATGTCACGCTCCTGTGCGGGGCGGAGGAAGCGCCTCTGGAGGGCGGTTCCATGTCGGCAAAGATGGGACAGCTTTATCTGATCGACCTGCTGTACCAGGAATATTATGCCAGAAATTATGAGAAGTCACGGAAAAATAATAAAGTGACGTCCAGCGCGGTTGTGGAGAAATTGTATTGACGGACAAGATGTCAAAATATAGGAGGTTTTACTTATGAATGAGAAAGTAGAAGCGTTAAAAGGCAAACTGATCGTATCCTGTCAGGCACTTCCCCAGGAGCCCTTGCATTCATCCTTTATCATGGGCAGGATGGCGGTGGCCGCAAAGGAGGGCGGCGCAGTCGGTATCCGTGCGAACACAAAGGAAGACATCGCGGAGATCCAGTCTCTGGTAGATCTCCCGATCATTGGGATCGTAAAGAGAGATTATGCGGATTCCAAGGTCTACATCACTCCCACCATGAAGGAGATTGAGGAGCTGATGGAGGTAAAACCGGAGATCATCGCTATGGATGCCACGGGGGCCCTGCGTCCCGGAGGGGTGACCCTGGATGATTTCTTCCGGGAAGTCAAGGAGAAGTACCCGGATCAGCTGTTTATGGCAGACTGCTCTACCGTAGAGGAGGCCCTGCATGCAGATGAGCTGGGATTTGACTTCGTAAGTCCCACCATGGTGGGCTATACGGAGCAGAGCAAGGGACTGAAGATTGCGGAGGATGACTTCGCGATCATCCGCCAGATTCTGGAAAAGGCGAAACACAGAGTGATCGCAGAGGGAAATATCAATACGCCGGAGAAGGCGAAGCGTGTCATTGAGCTGGGCTGCTTTAGCGTAGTAGTCGGATCTATTATTACCAGGCCCCAGCTGATTACAAAAGCTTTCGCAGAGGCGCTGGACTAGGAAACCAAGGAGGTAAAAAGTTATGAGGAACTTAGAAAAATATAAGGGAGTTATTCCGGCATTTTACGCATGCTATGATGAAAAGGGAGAGATCAGCCCGGAGAGAGTCAGGGCGCTGACGGAGTACCATATCCGCAAAGGCGTGAAGGGGCTGTATGTGAACGGCTCTTCCGGAGAGTGTATCTACCAGAGCGTAGAAGACCGCAAGACGGTGCTGGAGAATGTGATGGCTGTGGCAAAAGGGAAGCTTACCGTCATTGCCCATGTGGCCTGCAACAACACCAAGGACAGTGTGGAGCTGGCAGCCCATGCGGAGAGCCTGGGAGTGGACGCGATCGCGGCGATTCCGCCCATCTATTTCCACCTGCCGGAGTATTCCATCGCGGCTTACTGGAACGCGATGAGCGCCGCGGCGCCGAACACGGATTTCGTCATCTACAACATTCCCCAGCTGGCGGGGGTAGCATTATCCCAGGGGCTGTTTGCGGAGATGAGGAAAAATCCCAGGGTGATCGGTGTGAAGAACTCTTCCATGCCTGTGCAGGATATCCAGATGTTTAAGATGGCGGCAGGGGAGGATTATATTATCTTCAATGGTCCCGATGAGCAGTTTATCAGCGGGCGTGTCATCGGAGCGGAGGCAGGCATCGGCGGAACCTACGGTGTGATGCCGGAGCTGTTTTTGAAGATGGATGAGCTGGTGAGGGCCAACAGGCTTGATGAAGCGAGAGAAGTGCAATACGCGGCCAACGAAGTGATCTACAAGATGTGTTCCGCCCATGCGAACATGTACGCGGTGATCAAGGAGATCCTGCGCATCAACGAAAACCTGGATCTGGGAGGCGTGCGCGAGCCGCTGACAGGCATGGGAGAGGAAGATATGGAGATCGCCAGGGAGGCGGCGAAGCTGGTGAAGGACGCTGTGGCGAAGTTCTGTGCATAAGCAGGGTGGCAGCATGAAAAAATATGTGAGTATTGATATCGGCGGGACAGCGATCAAGTATGGCCTGGTCAGCGAGGACGGAGAGATTCTGGAGCGCCGGGAGATGGAGACAGAGGCGTCCAAGGGCGGACCGGCGATTCTTGAGAAGGCCATAGCCATTACACAGAGATACGGGGAGACGGAGAAAATCAGCGGAATCTGCATTTCCACTGCGGGAATGGTGGACGTGGAAAAAGGGGAGATCTTTTATGCGGGTCCCCAGATCCCGAACTATGGGGGAACCAGGTTCAAGGCGGTGATGGAGGAAAGGTTTTCCGTCCCCTGTGAGGTGGAAAATGACGTGAACTGCGCGGGGCTTGCGGAGAGTGTATCCGGCGCGGCGAAGGGAAGCAGCAGCTCCCTGACATTGACTGTGGGTACCGGTATCGGCGGCTGCGCCGTGATCCATGGGCAGGTCTACCATGGTTTTTGCAGCAGCGCCTGCGAGGTGGGGTACATGCATATGCCCGGCGGTTCCTTCCAGGATCTGGGAGCTACCAGTGTGCTCACACGAAAGACTGCGGAAAAGAAGGGAGATCCTGTAAGCGCCTGGAATGGCCGCAGAGTGTTTGAACAGGCCAAGCGGGGGGACGCCGTCTGCAACCAGATGATCGAGGAGATGGCGGACGCCCTGGGCATGGGCATCGCGAATATCTGTTATGTGCTGAATCCGGAGGTGGTCGTCCTGGGCGGCGGCGCCATGGCTCAGGAGGCAGTCCTGCGGGGGAAGATCCAGAGGGCGATTGACAAGTATCTGGTGCCCAGCATGGCCGGGAAGCTGAAGCTGGCTTTTGCCGTACACCGCAACGACGCGGGAATGCTGGGAGCGTTTTACCACTTTCGGGCAAAACATCCGGAGCAGTGGGCGGAAGGCCCCGCGGCTGAACAATTATAGAAATATACATGGATAGACGGAAAAGAGGGGAGAAATCCCCTCTTTTGCTTGCAATGGAAATACTTCAAAGATATAATGATTTAGGTGAAACTGGTTTACGGATTGTTCCGCGTGTCATAAAGCCTCTCATCCACTGCCATGCAGGCATGGCGTGAATTCGGACTTTTGACACGGAAACCATATAATAAAAAAAGCGAAAAAGTTACCCGGTTTTGGGAAAACTAAGAAGGAGTCCGGGGAGAGACACAGAAGGATATCCTGGAACATGCAGACAGAAGGAGGAGAAATACCTCCGGTAGTAAATATACAATAGAAAAAGAAAATTGTGGATTAAGGGGGTTAACTATGAGGAAAGCGTTGATAACAGGCATTACCGGGCAAGACGGATCGTATCTTGCGGAATTTTTGCTGGAAAAAGGGTATGAGGTCCACGGCATTGTACGCCGCTCCTCCATTTCAAATACAGGGCGGATCGATCATCTGCTGGAGGAGGGCAGGATCACGGTCCATGACGGCGACCTGACAGATTCCTCCTCTTTGATCCGCATCATTGGCCTGGTGCAGCCGGATGAGATTTACAACCTGGCGGCCCAGTCCCATGTGCAAGTTTCCTTCGACGTGCCGGAGTACTCCGGCGACGTGGACGCCCTGGGCGTTCTGCGTATCCTGGAGGCGGTGCGGATCCTGGGACTGGCAAAGAAAACAAGGGTGTACCAGGCGTCCACCTCGGAGCTTTTCGGAAAGGTGGAGGAGATTCCCCAGCGGGAGACGACGCCCTTTCATCCCTACAGCCCCTACGCCGTGGCAAAGCAGTATGGGTTCTGGATGGTAAAGGAATACAGGGACGCCTATGGGATGTTTGCGGTGAATGGGATTTTGTTTAACCACGAGTCTGAGCGCCGGGGGGAGAATTTCGTGACGAGAAAGATCACCCTGGCGGCAGGGCGCATCGCGGAGGGGCTTCAGGATCATCTGGAGCTGGGAAATATGGACTCCCTGCGGGACTGGGGCTACGCGAAGGATTATGTGGAGTGTATGTGGCTGATGATGCAGCAGGAGAAGCCGGAGGACTTCGTGATTGCCACAGGCGTGCAGCATACGGTCCGGGATTTTACGGAGAAGGCCTTTGCCGCCAATGGGATTACCCTGCGCTGGGAGGGCAAAGGACTGGAGGAGAAGGGATATGACGTATCCACAGGAAAGATGCTGGTCTGTGTAAATCCCGCATGGTTCCGCCCCACAGATGTGGATAACCTCTGGGGGGATCCCACAAAGGCCAGAACGGTTTTGGGATGGAATCCCCAGAAGACCAGCTACGAGGAGCTGGTGGAGATCATGGCAAAGCACGACAGAGAGATTGCCCGGCAGGAGAAGGCAGTCAGCAGGGCGCTTGGGAAATAAGACACCTGGAAAGGAAGAAAGACGATGATGGAAAAAGACGCGAAAATATATGTGGCGGGCCACAGAGGGATGGTGGGCTCTGCCATTGTCCGGGAGCTGAACAGGCAGGGGTATACAAACATTATTACGAGAACCCATGCAGAGCTGGATCTCTGCCGCCAGGCAGATGTGGAGGCCTTTTTTGAGCAGGAGAAGCCGGAGTATGTATTTCTGGCGGCGGCCAAGGTGGGAGGCATCGTGGCCAACAGGGAGGCTTTGGCGGATTTTATGTGGTTTAACATGACCCTGGAGATGAACGTGATCCATTCCGCCTGGCAGAACGGCTGCAAAAAGCTGGAGTTTCTGGGAAGCTCCTGCATTTATCCCAGGATGGCGCCCCAGCCGATGACGGAGGACTGCCTGCTTACGGGGGCCCTGGAAAAGACGAACGAGGCCTACGCTCTGGCGAAGATTTCCGGATTGAAATACTGCGAGTTTCTGAATAAACAGTATGGCACGGAGTATATTTCCGTGATGCCCACGAATCTGTACGGGCCCAATGACAATTATCATCCTACCCACAGCCATGTGCTGCCTGCCCTGATCCGCAGGTTCCATGAGGCGAAGGTGGAGAACAAGCCCTACGTGGTCTGCTGGGGGGACGGCTCGCCCCTGCGGGAGTTTCTCTATGTGGACGACCTGGCCAACCTCTGTGTGTTTTTGATGAATCATTACAGCGGGGATGAGACGGTGAACGCAGGAACGGGCAAAGAGCTGACGATCCGGGAGCTCACAGAGCTGGTGGCAGAGATTATAGGATACGAAGGAGAGATCCGCTGGGATACGGAAAAACCAAACGGCACGCCCAGGAAGCTTCTCGATGTGAGCAAGGCGAAGGCCCTGGGATGGACCTACAAGACGGAGCTGCCGGAGGGCATCCGGCTGGCCTATGAGGACTTCCTGAACAATCCCATGCGGGCAGAGAGGTAGAAGAATGAATATTATTTTACTGTCCGGCGGTTCGGGGAAGAGGCTGTGGCCTCTCTCCAACGATATCCGCTCCAAACAGTTTATCAAGATTTTTAAGACGGAGGACGGCAGCTACGAGTCCATGGTTCAGCGGGTATACCGCCAGATCAAAAAGGCGGATCCCGGGGCCGCGGTGACGGTGGCCACCAGCAAGGCCCAGGTTTCCTCCCTTCACAACCAGCTGGGGGAGGACGTAGGGATTTCCGTGGAGCCGTGCCGCAGGGATACCTTTCCGGCCATCGCCCTGGCGACCGCTTACCTGGCGGACGTGCAGGGGATCGATCCCGAGGAGCCGGTGATCGTCTGCCCGGTAGACCCCTATGTGGAGGACGATTACTTTGAGAGGCTGGGGGACCTGGCGGAGCAGGCGAAGAAGGGGGAGGCCAATCTGGTGCTGATGGGAATCCAGCCCACCTACCCCTCGGAAAAATACGGCTACATTATCCCGGAGAACCAGGAGGAGGTAAGCCCTGTGGCTACGTTTAAAGAAAAACCCACGGAAGCAGTGGCCAGGGAATACATCAGCCAGGGAGCTTTATGGAACGGCGGCGTATTTGCCTACAAGCTCCGGTATGTGCTGGACAAGGCCCATGAGCTGATTGATTTTACGGATTATCAGGATCTTTTCCATAAATATGACACATTGACGAAGATTTCCTTTGATTATGCGGTGGTGGAGAAGGAAAAACATATTCAGGTCATGCGTTTCGCAGGCCAGTGGAAGGATCTGGGTACCTGGAATACGCTGACGGAGGCTATGGATGAGTGCAGTGTGGGGGACGCCATCATGAACGATACCTGCGAAAACGTTCATATTGTCAATGAGCTGGGTGTTCCGGTGCTGGCCATGGGGATCCGGGATGTGGTGATCTCCGCTTCACCGGAAGGGATCCTGGTCTCCGATAAGGAGCAATCCAGCTATATCAAGCCCTATGTGGACAAGATTGACCAGCAGATCATGTACGCGGAGAAGAGCTGGGGAAGCTTTCGCATCCTGGACATTGAGGAGGGCAGCCTGACCATCAAGGTGACCTTAAATCCGGGCCATCGGATGAATTACCACAGCCACAGAAACCGTGATGAGGTGTGGATGGTGATCCAGGGGCAGGGACGCACCGTGGTGGACGGCATGGAGCAGAAGGTAAAGCCCGGAGATGTGATCACCATGGAGGCCGGATGCCGCCACACGGTGATCGCAGAGACGGAGCTAAAGCTGATCGAGGTGCAGCTTGGCAGGGAGATCAGCGTTCATGACAAGAAGAAATTCCCATTGGAGTAGGACATGAAGGAACCTTTCTTTTTAAAACCGGCGGCCAAGGATTACCTCTGGGGAGGAAGCAGGCTGAACGACGATTTTTCGAAAAATATCGATATGAGCCCCCTGGCGGAAACCTGGGAATGCAGCACTCACCCGGAGGGCTTAAGCCTGGTGTCAGGTGGAGCTTTTGACGGCAGGAGCCTTGCGTCGGTGCTGAAGGAGCACCCGGAGTTTTTGGGAACCCATCCCAGGACAAAGGGGGAGCTTCCTATTTTGATTAAGTTTATTGACGCCAAGCAGGATCTGTCGGTGCAGGTGCATCCCACAGACGAGTACGCGGCCAGGTATGAGAATGGGCAGCTGGGAAAGACGGAAATGTGGTATGTGCTGGACGCGGCGGAGGATGCGCAGATCACCTACGGTCTGAACAGAACGGTGGATAAGGAGCGGTTCCGGGAGGCCATCCGGAAGGGAACGGTGGAAAAGTATCTCCAGCGCGTGCCGGTGAAAAAAAATGATGTGTTTTACATCGAGGCGGGTACGATCCATGCCGTGGGCGCAGGGGCGCTGATCGCGGAGATTCAGGAAAGCTCGAACCTGACCTACCGGATCTACGATTATGACCGGACGGACAGGGACGGCAGGAAGCGGGAGCTTCATATAGATAAGGCCTTGGACGCGGCCTGCCTGAGGGCGGCCGGAGAGCCCAGGCAGCCCTTACGTGTACTGAAATACCGCAGGGGCTGCGCGGCGGAGCTTCTCTGCCGCTGCCGCTACTTTGAGGTTTACCGGATGCTGGTCAATACGGAACGGTGCCGGGAGCAGGTCAGCTACCGGGCCGACAGCACGTCCTTCCGCGTGCTGCTGTGCACGGATGGCTGCGGCACGATCCGGGCAGGCAGGGAGACGCTGCCATTTTTCCGGGGAGACTGTATCTTTGTTCCGGCGGATTCCTCCGTCCTCCTGATCCACGGCCAGGCCCAGTTCCTGGATGTGAGAGGTTGATCGTTGACAGGATTTGGTAAAGGTGGTATGTTGTTTGGGAAGGTAACAATCATTTCAATTCAATCTCAAAATTTGATTTTTTGGGAAAGGAGAAGGAGTTATGAAAAAAAATATGTATTTCGGCCTGATCGCAGCAGTCTGTGTGAGCAGTTTCTCAGTGGGGATGCCGGCACAAGGGGTCTGCGCGGCACCGGCAGCCTCCGTTTCTGAAGGAAATGTGGAGGAGAGCGGCAGCGTAGAAGACTACACCGGATGGAAACAGGTCAAAAAGAAAAAATATTATTACAAAAAGGGCGTCATGCAGAAAAATAAATGGGTAAAGATCGATGGGAAGAAGTATCATTTTTCGAAAAAAGGCACCCTGGATGTGAGAAAATGGGTTGGAAAGAGATACGTAGACAAAAAAGGAGCCTGGATCAAAGCAGCCGTGAAGGGGCGTTGGGAAGGGGCGCGTTACCGCAAAACAAATGGCAGCTACCTTAGCAACGGCGAGTACTATATCGACGGATATTATTACATCTTCAAAGACGGAATCGTGCAGAAGGATGGCTGGAAGCTTTTGGACAAGGTCTGGTATTACTGTAATGCCAAGGGCAGGGTACTTACCAACCGGTGGGTGAAGGCTACTTTTACAAAGGTGGCGACCAGCGACTGGTGGAAGATCTTTGATGCGTCTATGCCCTACAAGTGGGTCAATGACAGGGGCCAGTTTGACGCCAGAAAGAGCAAAACGGTAGCCTGGGAGGAGAATCTGATCGTGCGCCGGACCAGTGTGGCGCCGGAGGGCGTTGTCCGGGAGGGCTGGTATTGGGTGGAGCCATTAGATAAGAAGAAACCCGCCTACTACCAGTGGGTAAAGCTGTCCGGAAACAGCACAGAGGATTACAGGGAGATCAACCGTGTCACGAAGAAAATAAAGCTGCCTTTCGGGGAGGGGGACACGAAAAATCCATGGTGTATCCAGCTGCGTAACTGTAAACTTACAAGAATTGAGTAATAAAAAAATGAAAAAGGCTGTCGTGATGATCCGGGGGCGGAGGCTGCGGCGGCCTTTTCCAGTATGGAGATAGAGAGAGGCAGTCATTTGGCAGAAAAGAAAGGAGCAAACCGTGAAGAAAGCCACCGTAGGAAGAAACTATCTGTACAATCTGGCATACCAGATACTGATCATCCTGACGCCGCTGGTCACTACACCGTATATCAGCCGGGTGCTGGGGGAGAGAGGCATCGGCGCATACAGCTGGACCCAGTCCATCTGCACCTATTTTGTGCTGGTGGCGTCCCTTGGGATTTCTATGTACGGGCAGAGGGAGATCGCCTATCACCAGGATTCCCGGGAGGAATGCAGCAGGATTTTTGAGGAGCTGCTGCTCTTTCGGGGAATCATGGTGATCCTGAACCTGGCTGTCTATTTCCTGCTGTTCGTGCGCCAGGGTAGGTATTCCACACTGTTTTTGATCCAGAGCCTGGATGTGATCGCGGTGATCTTTGACATCTCCTGGCTCCTCCAGGGCATGGAGGATTTCAAGCGGGTGGTGGGGAGAAATGCCGTGGTAAAATGCCTCTCAGTGGCCTGCATTTTTCTGTTTGTGAAGACGCCGGAGGACGTGCCCATGTACGCCCTCTGTCAGTCGGGGGCAAGCTTTCTGGGAAATATCTCCCTGTGGTTTTATATGCCTCGGTATGTCAAGCCGGTGCCCTTAAAGAGCCTGAATATCCGCCGCCATATCGCGCCCACCCTGTATCTGTTCCTGCCCCAGGTGGCGATCCAGATCTATGGCGTGATGGATAAGACGATGCTGGGCTCCCTGTGTGCGGATATTGCCCAAAACGGGTTTTATACCCAGGCCCAGAAGATCATCAAGGTGTCCACGGCGGTGGTGACCTCCATGGGAAGCGTGATGCTGCCCAGGGTCTCCTATATTTTTGCCCATGAGGGCAAAGAGCAGGTGCGAAAGACCATAGCGGGGGCCTTCCGCTTCTCTTCCTTTATGGGCTGCGGGCTCATGTTCGGCATCATCGGTATCACCAAGGGCATGGTGCCCTGGTTTTACGGCTCCGGCTATGAGCCTGTGATCGAGATTCTTTACTGCCTGAGCCCAACGGTCCTTTTGATCGCCACCAGCAATGTGTCGGGCATCCAGTGCCTCGTTCCCATGAAAAAACAGAAGGCCTTTAATACCTCGGTGATCGGGGGTGCTGTGTGCAACCTGTGCGTCAATGCCCTGATGATCCCAAGGTACGGCGCTGTGGGGGCGGCCATCGGCACCGTGGGGGCAGAATTTACGGTGGCAGCCATCCAGCTGTTCTTTCTGCGGGATTTCATTTCTATGAGGACCCTTGCCGCCACGGTGGCCAGAAACGCGGCCGCAGGGCTTGTCATGGCTGTTTTTTTACTATATACTGTAAAATATTTACCGATAGGGATTTTCAGCACCTTCCTGGAGATTGGGGCCGGTTTCGCGGTCTACTGCCTGGTGCTGCTGCTGATCCGTGACAGCTATATCCGGGAATTTCTCGGAAAAGGCGTGCAGATTATAAAAAGAAGGTTGAATGGATGATAGAAAAAATAAGGAAAGCATGTTTGGGGAATTTCTGGTTTCTGCTGGCGGGGTTTTTCCTCCTGTGGGAACCGGCCTATATCAAAACCCAGCTCTACTGGGTGGATAAGCTGTTTGACGTGGGAAGCCTGCTGCTTCTTATGCTGGTTCTCGTCTTTTACGCGGGAAGGCGGAAGATCACTTCCTTTGACTGGGCGCTGCTTGCCATGGGCGTGATCATGTCTGGCTCCACCCTGTTTCACCAGGGCGTAAGCTCCGAGCTCTGGAAGTGCGCCAAATATATGTGGCCCATCCTGCTGGCGGTGCTGCTCACGGAGATGGGGGCGGAGGAGAATCCGGACGGGCTGATCCGCGCCCAGTACGTCATGTGCTTTGTGCAGGTGGCGGCAAACTTCCTGTCTGTGGCGCTGTGTCCGGAGGGACTTTACCGGGGCAGCGACAATGAGCCCCAGTTCTGGCTGGGAAATGAGAATGTCTTTATCATCACCATCCTGGCAGGGCTGTGCGCCGGGTATCTGTCTGTGCTGCGCAGAAAGAAAAAAATGTCCTGGGATTACGTGTGCTTTTTCTTGCTGAGCCTCGGGTGTATCATTCCCGTGTGGTCGGCTACAGGGCTGATCGCCATGACGGTCTTTGCCCTGGCTTTTGGCTGCAGCTTTCTCCTGAAATGGAGGTGGCTGTATATGCTGAAAACGTATATCGGCGTGTGGTGCGCGGGATTTTTCGCCATCACCATATTTCGGCTGCAGTTTCTTTTTAAGCCCATCATCGTGGGGCTGCTCCACAAGAAACTGAACCTGACGAGGCGGACAAAGATCTGGAATAAGGTGTTGAAGGCCGTGAAAAAATCGCCTGTCTGGGGCTACGGCGTGGAGAGCGCCCAGGCCTTCAGCGAGAGGCTGGGGGGCGATCCTCACCGGGTACACGCCCACAATTACATTCTGGAGCTTTTGATGAAGGGCGGCGCGCTGCTTCTCATCGCCTTTGCGGCCCTTCTCTTTCTCACGGCCAGGAAGCTGGATGGCTGTATCAAAAGCCGGGAGGCCAAGGTGATCAGCATCACCCTTCTCGCGTACTTTATCGCGTTTATCGGGGATTCCTTTGAGATGCGCACGCTGTTTTATATGGTACTGGCCCTGGGATTTTGCTGTGAGAAGCTTCTGGAAGGAGGAATACAGCAGTGATTTATTTGGAAATGAACGGAAGGCTGGGAAATCAGATGTTTCGTTACGCGTTTGCCCGGATGCTCCAGCTGCAGGGGGGAGAAGAGGAAACGATCTGCATGGATTTCTCAAATATTTTCGCGGAACAGAAAAAAGGGGAGATGGAAGGCTGGGAGGATTCCCTGCGCCATTTCCAGGTGGTTCCCTATACGTATTATAAAAAGAAGGGGAAGCTCCTCTGGAATGAGACGAGCCTTTGGGAGAAGGCTGTGCTGGCGTTGATTCTGGGCGGGGACAGGCTTCTTGTCAGGGACAGAGATCCCCGGAAGCGCCTGAACTGGCGCAGGCATTTCTTGAAATGGCAGAACCGGCACGGCATCTACCAGTTATTTATCGGATACGATTATCCCTTTACCTGGGTAAAAAAGAAGAGAAAGATCGCAGCGGCTCCCTTTGAGTGCGCCCGCTACTGCGAGAGCATCCGGGAGACCTTGCAAAAGGAATTTACCCCCAAATACCCGGTGCCGGAGAGAAACCGGGAGCTGATGGAGAAGATACAGGGGACGAATTCCGTCTGCATCACGATCCGCCGGGGAAACTTTCTCCAGTATAAGATGCTGGATGTATGTACGGTCAAATATTTCGAGGATGCTGTCAGGAAGATGAAGGAGCTGGTGGAAAATCCCGTATTTTTCGTATTCTCGGATGATGTGCAATGGGCCAGGGAGAACCTTTCCATTGAGGGGGAGGTCTTTTATGAGAGCGGCTCCGATCCGGTATGGGAAAAGCTGCGGCTGATGTACAGCTGCCGCCATTTCATTATTTCCAACAGTACCTTCAGCTGGTGGGCCCAGTTTCTGGGAAGATATCCCGGCAAGCAGGTGATCGCGCCGGATCACTGGTATAATGGAACGTATCAGCCGCCCCTCTATGAGGAGGGCTGGCATCTGATGAAAGTGTGAAGGAGAAGGAAGGCGGCGAGGCCGCCGGAGGTGGAAGTATGGACGTGGAGATCAAGAAAATACAGAAATGCTGTCTGGATATCGTAAAGGATATTGACCGGGTGTGCAGGGAGCACGGGATCCGCTATTCCCTGTGCGGCGGTTCCGTGATAGGGGCCCATCTCTATAAGGGCTTTATCCCCTGGGATGACGATATCGACCTGATGATGACAAGGGAAAATTATGATAAGTTTTTGAAGATTTATCCAAAGTATGCCAAGAAGCGCTATCATCTCCATCATTACAGCACAGACGGGACGAAAAACCTCCCGGCGCTGTTTTCCAGGGTGGAGGATATGAATACGGTGATGACGGAGGAAATCGCCAGAGGGATCCGCAAAGGCCACGCCTTTGTGGATATCACCGTGTTTGACAATACTTCGGGCAGATGCTACAATCGTTTTATTCATATCTATAATGCGTATGTGTACACCCTTTTGTACAGGATGAACGGGATGACGCCGGGAAAGAAGTGGAAGAAGCTGCTTTTCGCTCTTCTGCCCAAACGGATTTCCGGTGAGAAGCTGAAGAAAAAATATGAGGCCTTTGAAAATACCTGCCGCCGCCATACCTACCGGAAGCCCGGGAAATACTGCGCGGAGCTTCTCTCGGCGGCTTATTCTGGTATTTTATATGAATCCCGCATTTTTGACCACTATACGACCCTTCCCTTTGAGGGGGAACGGCTGATGGTGGTGCGGGACTACATGGATTACCTGTTTATGCGATACGGAAAAAGGGAGTTTGCCGTGGAGGTGCCCGATGGGGACAGGCAAAAACCCCATATCCGTAAATTTACGGTTCTTGGAGAAGATACGGATGCAGAACATTGATTTTTCATTGGTGATACCGGTATACAACACGCCGGAGGAGGATATCCGGCAGTGCCTTGCCAGTATCCGTACAAACACAACATGCAGCTATGAGATCCTTTTGGTGGATGACGGCAGCGAAACAGCCACAGCGGCATTTCTCGACACTCTGACAGATCCAGAAGGGATGGTCAGGGTGTTTCATCAGGAAAACGGAGGTGTTTCCAGGGCGAGGAACCTGGGAACCGAGGAGGCCAAAGGAACGTATGTGACCTATGTGGATTCCGATGACCTGCTCACAGAGGGAATTCTCGACGCCCTTTGGCCCGTGCTCCGGGAGAAACAGCCGGGGCTTTTGATTACCCGGATCGCCCGGGAGGCTTCAAAGCTTCAGGGGGATGAGGAATGGGAGACGGGGGGAGAGGATATAAAGCAGGAATTGCGGGAATACTATCTCACCTTTGCCAATCCCCGGTTCCGCGAAAAGACAGCCTGGATCAACAGGGCTCCCCACGGTCGTTTCCTGAAGAGAGAGCTGGCCCTGGAGACGCCTTTTTTAGAGGATTTTGCTTTTGGGGAGGACGTGCTGTGGAATTTTGCCCTTCTGAACAGGGCGGAGGAGATCCTTCTTTACAGGGGGATTGGATATTGCTACCGGGAGGTGGAGACCTCAGCCACCCAGAAATACAGGCCGGAGTTTCCCAAAGAGGTGCGCAGGCTGCTGCGGGAGTACCGGCGGGAGATGGAAGGCTGGACGGACAAAAAGGAGGAGCTCTATTATGTGAGCGCTGTGGAGTATTTCACGATCCTTATGCGGGTCTATGTGTTTGCCGGGGAGAAGGAGACTTCCTGGAAGCGGTATCACAGGGAGGTCCACACAAATTTCTGGCGGGAGGTGTTCCGAAAGGTGAAGCCCTCCCGGCTTTCGGGACGTTACCGGCTGGCGGGGCTTCTGGGAAAGTGCCACCTGTACCGGCCCATGTACCTGATGTTTCGGCTGCACCACTCGTAGGATGGTTTGAAAATGATGGATAAACATGCAATCGTGATTGTTACGTACAACAGGAGCGCCCTTCTGCGGGAGTGCCTGGAGGCTGTGGAGTCCCAGACGCTGCCCTTTGACAGGATCGTGGTGGTGGACAATGCCAGCACCGACGATACCTGGCAGCTCCTGGAGAAAAAGCGGCAGGATCCCCGCTATGTGATCCGAAGAGAAAAGGAAAATATCGGGGGTTCCGGCGGTTTTGCCCATGGCGTCCGGGAGGCTTATGAGACGGGAGCCAGATGGGTGACGATCATCGACGATGACGCGATCCTGACGGAAAACTTTCTGGAAAAGCTGGATCAGGCGGCTGAGGCGGACGGGGGCCGGTACCTGTGCTATGCGGGAGTCCCCCTGACAGACGGCATCCGCCTGGGCCACAGGCGCCAGGTGACGGGAGGACTGATCAAAAAGGAGAGGCCTGTTCCCATGGAAGCGTACCAGGAGGAGCGGTTTCTCTGCGACATTGCTTCCTTTTGCGGGCTGATGGTCCACAGGGATGTGATCGAGAAGATCGGCTATCCCCAGGAAGCGTTTTTCATATGGTATGATGACACGGAGTACTGCCTGCGCATCAGGGAGGAGACAGAGATCGTCAACATCAACGGCGCAGTCATTCACCATAAGGTTCCCCCTGCGAAGCCCACCAAGAGCTTTGTGAGCTGGAAGGACTACTACGGCATACGGAACAGGCTTTGGATGGCGAAAAAGCATTATGGCATGGCCACAGCGCTCTATATTGGGGCGAAGAAGATCCTCCGCTGCCTGGCGGAGTGTCTGAGAAGCCTTTTTCGGGGGAATTTCGGGGAGGTGCCCAAGGAGCTTGCCCTGTATTTTCGGGCCATGAGGGACGGCTTTTCCGGGAAACTTGGAATCAGTGAGAGATATTATCCGGGGAGGATGAAATGATCGGACATTTATGGAGTCTTTTGGGGCTTGCGGTCTACCTGGGGGCGCTGCCTCTGGGGCTTGGATACCTGCTGGCCGGGAGAAAGGGAAAGACCGGCTGGATCGCCCGGTATGTTTACGGGATGCTGGGGATGCTGGCGGCCTTTCAGGTGGCCTGCGTGCCTCTGGTGCTGCTGCACCGCTCCCTTTTGGAGGCGGTGGTCTGGTGGCATATCCTTATGGCAGTCCTGGCTGCAGCGGCGTCTCTGGCAGGAAGAAAGCCGGAGGGCTGGACCGGGGAGCCGGAAACATGGAAAAGGACGGAGCTGGCGCTGGCAGCCGTGGCGGTGCTTTTGCTGTTCCTTCAGTGCGCGGCCTATGGGGCGGGAACCCATATTGACAATGACGACGCCCGCTATGTGGCAAACGCAGTGGCTGCCTACGAGTCGAATACCATGTACCGTTACCATCCCAATAACGGGACCGTTATGAATTACTTTATGGGAGAGATCGGCAAGGAGACCACATCCCCCATGATGATGTTTTACGCGGCAGTCAGTATGGTACTGCGGATTCATCCCACGATCATGATCCACACGGTTTGGGCGGTGGTCTGGGTGGCAGTCAGCTATGGGATTTACTGGATGCTTTCTGTCTGCTTTTATCCGGACAGCCGGAAAAACCGCCTGATCTTTCTGGTGCTGGCCATGGTTCTGCAGATTTTCGGAAATACCAGTATCTATACGGCTTCCACGTTTGCCCTGACCAGGGCCTGGCAGGGAAAGGCCTTTGTCCCGGCGGTGGTCATGCCCTTTGTGCTGGCGCTTTTCCTGCGCCGGTGGAAGGATCCCGGGTACAGCTGGTATCCGGGGCTGCTTCTGATCGCCCTGTCGGCCTGTCTGTGTTCCGGTATGGGCGTCTATCTGTCGGCCATCCTGATCGGAGCGGCGGTGATCGGGGAGGCACTCAGGGAGAGAAGCATGAAAACGCTGTTTTTGGGAGCCTGCTGCTGTATACCCAACGCGGTTTACACAGGGCTGTATCTGCTGGTACATCTGGTGATTATACGATAGGAGACGTTCATGAGGCAATTATTGGAGGAATTCTGGCAGGCGGTGGCCCAGTACTGGGGCAACTGGCGCATCCTGGCGCTGTTTGTCCTGGCGGCGGCCCTGCTGCTTGGCATAAAAAAATACGGCCTGTACCGAAAGGCTTTGCTGACGCTGCTGCTCGTGCTGCTGGTACTTGTCTACAACCCCTTCGCGAAGCTTTTCTGGTCTAAGGTGATGCAGGAACATCTTTACTGGCGGATGTTCTGGATTTTACCGGCAGTTCCGTTACTGGCTTTTGTGATGACGGGGGTTCTGGACCAAAAGGCCGCCTGGAAGAAGGGGATTTTTGCTGTCCTGGTGGCGGCGGCCATCGTCCTCTGTGGGAAAAACGTGTACACAGGGGGAAACTTTACGAAAGCGGAAAATAAATTCAAGCTGCCCCAGGAGTCGGTGATGGTGGCGGACTATATGCTGACGGAGGACGGGGAGACGAAGGCCATTGTGCCGGAAGAACTTTTCTGCCATATCAGGCAGTACAGCTCCAGGATATCCCTCCTCTACGGCCGGGATATCCTGGGATTTACCGCACCGGTGGGAAATAAAAGGTTTCATAAGGTTTATGAGGAGATGGAGTCCCAGGCGCCCAACGTGCGGACGATCATGCGGGCGGCGAAAAAATATGACTGTCAATATGTGGTCTTTGATTCCTCCAAGCTGCTCAGGGGAGATCCTGTCAATTACGGCTATGAGAAAAAGACGCAGATCGGGCGTTTCACCGTCTACCGGAGAGAGGAGAAGGTAAAAAATGAGTGAAAAGAGGCACGTTTTTATCATAGGCTCCAAAGGAATTCCTGCCCAGTACGGAGGCTTTGAGACCTTTGTGGACGAGCTGGTAAGCCGCAGGCAGTCCCAGGAGCTCTGTTACCATGTAGCCTGCTGCAGGGATGACTGGAAAAACAGGAAGGCGGAGCTGTTTTCCTACCGGGGAGCGGACTGTTTTCGGATTCCCCGGCTGCCCATAGGACCTGCCAAGGCCATCGCCTACGACAGGGACGCCCTGCGTTTCTGTGTGGCTTATATTGAGAAGTACAGGATCGAAAAGCCGGTGATCTATATTTTGGCCTGCCGCATCGGGCCGTTTATGGGCTATTATAAGAGAAAGATCGAGAAGCTGGGAGGAACCCTTCTCGTAAACCCGGACGGGCATGAGTGGAAGCGCTCCAAGTGGAGCCCGCTGGTGCGGGCTTACTGGAGATATTCGGAGCGGCTGATGGTAAAGCACGCGGATCTTCTGGTCTGCGACAGCAAAAATATACAGAGCTATATCGATGAGACGTACAGGGCCTACCGGAGGCCTACGACCTTTATCCCCTACGGGGCCGATATCCGGGAGAACGGCGGGGACTGCGAAAAAGCGGTCCAGTGGCTGAAAAAGCAGGGGACGCTTCCCGGGGAATACTACCTGATCGTGGGACGCTTTGTGCCGGAGAACAATTATGAGACGATGCTGCGGGAATTTGCCGCCAGCGGCACAAAAAAGAAGCTTTTGGTGATCACAAACGTGGAGAAGAACAAATTTTATGAGAACCTGAGGGAAACAACAGGGTTTGATAAAGATGAGAGGATCTGCTTCGCGGGCACCGTTTACGACCAGGAGCTGCTGGCGGGGATCCGCCGCATGGCCTTCGCCTACCTTCACGGCCATGAGGTGGGCGGCACAAACCCGAGCCTTCTGGAGGCCCTGGGAGCCACAGGCCTGAACCTGCTCTGCGATGTGTCCTTTAACCGGGAGGTGGGACAGGGCGGCGCCCTCTACTGGAACAAAGAGAAGGGCGATCTTGCCGCCCTGATCGACCGTGTGGAGAAGTTCTCTCCGGAGAAGCTGGCGGCCATGGAGAAGCGGGCGAAGGAGAGGATTTTGGAGGATTACCGATGGAGTGATATTGTGGAAAGGTACGAGAGAGTCTTTCTGGAGTATTACGTGACGCGTGACAAAAAGAAGTGATGCTATAAAAAAAGCCCTTGCTGTGTGCTCGGAGGAGAACACGGCAGGGGCTTTTGCCTTTATTCGGATCCTTTTTGATTGAGCACGACCTTCACAGTTTTCAAGAGAATCTTGATATCCAGCCAGAGGTTCCAGTTAGCGATGTATTCTTCGTCCAGCTTTACCACTTCCTCAAAGTCGGTGATATCGCTTCTGCCGCTGACCTGCCAGAGACCTGTGAGGCCGGGACGGAAGCTCAGGCGGATCTTGTGGTGGAGCTGGTAGTGTTCAAACTCATCCACCGTGGGAGGACGGGTGCCTACCAGGCTCATATCGCCTTTGAGGATATTCCAGAACTGGGGCAGCTCGTCGATACTGGTGTTTCGTATAAAGGTACCTACGCCCCGGATGATCCGGGGATCATTGTCGATCTTGAACATCTGGCCCTGAATCTTATTTTGGGCCATCAATTCTTTTTTCCGTTCCTCCGCGTCCATATACATGGAGCGGAATTTGTAGATACGGAATTTCCGGCCGTTCTGTCCCATGCGCTCCTGGGAAAAAAAGATGGGGCCCGGGGAACGGATATAGATGGCGGGGGCCACAAAGAGAAAAGCGATTCCTGTGGCCAGAAGGCCCACCAGGGAGCCGCAGATATCCATGAGGCGCTTTAAAAATAAGTTTGCCATTCCGGCAGTCTGGAAGCTGGTGGTGATCACATTCAGCTCCCCCAGGTGCTGAAACTGCCTGTGGGGCAGGGCACCCAAAAGCTGGTCGAGGCTGATATGGACGGCGATTCCCATTTGCAGGAACTGGTCTGTCAGCGCCCGGGTCTTGTCGGTGATGGCATCGGCGTACACCAGGATCTCATCCACGGCGTTCAGCCGGATATATTCCAGCATCGTTTCGGAATCGGCTACGACAGGAATTCCGCAGATCTCCTCCCGGCGGGAGGCGTCCTCATCCAGCAGCACAATGCCCACGATATGGAAGGGCTGGTACTGCACGTCATTGAGCTGGCGCAGGCATCTTTCAATGTGGCGTCCTCTGGAAAGGATCAGAAGCTTGCTGAGTTTTTCACTCTTCTTCAGGCTTTCCCGGATCCATCTCTTTAGAAGCAGACGGAAAAACAGCGTGAACACCAGGGTGAAGGCGAAAAGGCATCCCAGGAAGATACGGGAAAAGGGCTCGGACTGCTTGGTAAATACGAGATAGAGCATGACGCAGCCCAGTAGCACCAGGGTATGCCGGAGCACATTTTTGGCTTCCTCTATGCGCCCTCTGCGGATGATATTGCTGTAGCCCTGCCCCAGGATGGCAGTCAAAATGTGGAAGCCGGCCACCGTCAGGTAGAGGCTCCGATAGGAAATATCATCTCTCAACCCCAGTCCGATATTTTCACGGATCAGGTAGGACGCCCCAAAGGCCAGGGTGATCGCCAGGATATCCAGCAGGATAAAATCCAGGTGTTTCAGCCAGCTTCGGATATTTGTTTTATACATTTTATGGGTCTCCTTTGTGGTCTGTAAACCCTGTGCAGCGGTATGGTTCCGCAGGGTTTATAAGTGAAAGTATACCATAAATCCCTTTTTGGAACAATAGTTACCGTTGATACAGCCGTCCCTGCCAGGTCTGCCGCGCCTTCATTTCATGGTGGATATGGTTCAGTACGGCCCGCTTGCGCAGGCTCCACTGGGGAGCGACCAGAAGGTCGGCGGGGCCGTCGCCGGTGAGGCGGTGGATGGTGACAGCGGGGGAGAGGCGCTCCAGGCAGCCGATGAGGAGATCCACATACTCATCCTCAGAGAGGATATGAAAGCCCGTAGTCTCATAGAGATCCGCCAGATCCGTGCCCTTCAGCACATGGAGGAGCTGGAGCTTGATGCCCTGGATATCGCAGCCGTTCAGGTATTTCATGGTAGCATAGACGTCCTCCCTTGTCTCGTAGGGAAGGCCCAGGATCGTGTGGACGACCGTCTCCAGCCCGCGCTCCCGCAGAGCCCGGACGGAGTCGCGGAAGCATTCCAGAGGATAGCCCCGGCGGATCAGGGCGGCGGTCCGCTCGTGGATGGTCTGGAGCCCCAGCTCCACAGTCACAGGCTTGAGGCTGTTCAGCCGCTGCAGCAGGTCAAGGGTCTCCGGGGGCAGGCAGTCCGGCCTGGTGGCGATGGAGAGCCCCACAATATCGGGATGGCCGATGGCCTCCGTAAAAATGCGCTCCAGGTATTCCACAGGCCCGTAGGTGTTTGTGTACGCCTGAAAATAAGCGATAAAGTGTTTTACCGGAAATTTGCGCAGAAGAGGTTCCTTCTGGGCCTCAATCTGTTCGGTGACAGAAAGGAAGGGATCTCCGGCAAAATCGCCGCTGCCTCCGGCACTGCAGAAGATGCATCCCCGGGTTCCCAGGGTTCCGTCCCTGTTTGGGCAGGTCATCCTGCCGTTTAAGGATACCTTATATATTTTTTCACCGTATCGCCTGCGAAGCTCAACATCCAGGCTACGGTAGGGTTTTTCGCCAAAGTCAGGCATCTGTCCGTTCATTCTGGTTCCCTCCTGGGTTTCATCGTAAATCATTTTTATGGTTTCAGTGTCAAAAGTCCGAATTCATGTCATGCTTGCATGACAGTGGATGAGAAGCTTTATGACATGCCTGGAAATGAGGAAGGAGTGGGGAAGGGGCCCCGCGGATTCCGAATTTCCAGGAGGATTGTGGGAGCGCTGTGCGCGGAACAA
>DESK01000022.1 GCA_002361955.1 Lachnospiraceae bacterium UBA3316 | reverse complement strand
TGCGCCCATACTGGGCGCACAACAGACACAGGCGGCGGGTAACCCCGCCGCCTGCTTTTTCTATTCCCTGCAAGAGCTTCCGGCTGTCTTGCATCGTTACTACAGACATTTCTTTTTAATCTCCCCGACCAGCGCCACATCCGCCGGAAGCCATTCGACGCTCTCCAGGGTTTCTTTATCCAGCCACCTCGCCGCTTTATGAACCTTCAACGTGGGTTCTTCCCCCGCCGCAAGGGTACAGAGGAAGCATGCCATGGACAGATGAAAATCCGGGTAATCATACTCCACTGTACGAAACAGTTCCCCCACTTCGATTTCCATATCCAGTTCTTCCCTGATCTCGCGTTTCAGGGCCTCTTTCAACGTCTCATTCTCCTCCACTTTCCCGCCGGGAAGCTCCCATCCGTCTTTCAAAGCTCCGTGCGCCCTCTGGGTGGCGTATAGCTTCCCCTCGCGTAGAATGATGGCCGCCGCCACTCTAACCGTTTTCATAGCCGCCTCCTTTTTGCCTCTTACCGCCAGCCCGCCGTCAGATACAGCGCCAACGCAATATGCAGCACCAGCATAAACGGAATCCCCACAGAAAATTTTTTCTTTCTGGTCTTATGGTGAAAAAGGCGCATGGCCGCGAGCGCTCCCAGGCTGCCACCCAGGAACGCAGTCCCCAAAAGCACACTTTCCCGGATCCTCCATCCATGCCGGACGGCCCGTGCCTTATCCACTCCGAACAGGACAAAGGCAAGCAGGTTCACCGTCAGCAGATAGCTTTGAAGCGTCCCGGCTCCTGCCTGAAAGATCATCCGCAGTGATGGCTGCCGCAACCGTGCTCTCCGCAGCTTCCTCCCTGGTGATGATGCTCTCCGTGATGGTTACACTGCACATCCGGGTTAAATGCAAGGCTGCCTGCCAAAAGAGCCTCCACCGCCTGGTCCGCGTCGCCGGAAACACCGCCGTACAGCTTGATGCCGGCCGCGTCCAGAGCCGCCCTGGCTCCTCCGCCGATGCCGCCGCAGATCAATGCGTCCACATTCAGGGCGTTCAACACGCCTGCCAGCGCGCCGTGGCCGCTGCCGTTGGTGTCTACCACCTCAGAGGCCAGGATCTTCCCATCCTCAATATCGTATACCTTAAAGTTTTCTGTGTGTCCAAAATGCTGAAAAATCTGTCCGTTCTCATAGGTTACTGCTACTCTCATCATGGTATCTCCTTTTTGTCTTTTATATTTTTCATTCAGTATGCGTTTGAAACATCCGCCGTTGGCGCAGAAGACATTCGCCCCATCGCAGAGCCGGTAATCCCCGCCGCCGATATGCAGGGGCACGCCGTCCACCAGGGCGTCTGCCACTTTCTTTCTGGCCGACGCGTAAATCATCTGCACCGTTGTCCGCGCGATGCGCATCCGGTCCCCGCACTCTTCCTGGGAAAACCCCTCCTTGTCAATCAGGCGAAGCACTTCATACTCATCCACACGCAGGCTGACCGCCTCTCCCCCGCCCTCATAGCCAACCGGCTCAAAGGACAGAATCCTGGGATAATGGCACACGTTTCTGCATTTTTTCGGTCTTGGCAAACCTCATCCACCTCCTGCTGCTCCTTACGGCTTACCCACAGTGTACGCTTATTTATGACATATGTCAAATACTTTTTCTAGATGGCAATCCATCCCATCACATTTGCCACAGAGCTCAGCAGAATAACCCCCGCAAAAATCAGGCAGAGATATTTCACCATAAAGTTGAATACCTTCCTTCTCTTGAAGGGCGCCCCTGCTCTCTGTACCTCCTCGGCAATCCTGTCCGTGCCGACCACGCGGGATACCAGCAGACAGGTAGCCATAGCCGCGATGGGCATCATCACGGAATTCGTCAGGAAATCAAAGAAATCCAAAAAGGACATCCCCAGAAGCTTAATAAAGGACAGCGGCCCGTATCCCAGGGAAGAAAGGGAACCCAGCACCAGAATGACCGCGCCCATGACAACGGCCGCCCTGTGCCTGCTCCAGCCCAGCTCATCCTCAAAGGTGGACACTGCGCTCTCTGTCAGGGCGATGGCGCTTGTGAGGGCCGCAAACAGCACCAGCAGGAAAAAGAGGACTCCCGCCACTCCGCCAAGGCCCATGCTGGCAAACACCTTCGGAACGGTGATGAACATCAGGGAAGGCCCTGCCTGCAGCGCCTCCATATCTCCCCCCGAGAAGGCGAACACAGCCGGAATGATCATAAGGCCCGCCATCACGGCAATCAAGGTATCGAAAATCTCTACGTTTCGGGTGGCTCCCTCAATATCCACATCCTCTTTCATATAAGAGCCAAAGGTCACCAGGATACCCATGGCAATCGACAGGGAGTAAAACATCTGCCCCATAGCGGAGACCACGGTCATCCAGGAAAAGCTTTTCATATGCGGAACAAGGAAATACTCAACGCCTTCCAACGCTCCCTTTCTCGTCATAGAGTAAATAGAAATAATGACTGCAAGCACCACCAAAACAGGCATCATCACCTTGGACACCCGCTCAATCCCGTTTCGGACTCCCGCAAAGACCACCGCCAGCGTCAGGGCCGCAAACACCAGGAACCAGATCTCTGCGGAAGCGCCGCCGGAGATAAAGCTGTTGAAATAGCCGTCCGCTGCCACAGCGGCCCCGCCTCCTTGCAGGTACTCAAACAGGTATTTTACTACCCAGCCGCCGATCGTGGAGTAATAGGGCACGATCAGCATGGGGATCACCGCGTTGATCCAGCCGCCCAGCCGCCATTTTTTCGTTTTTCCCAAAATACCGAAGGCCCCCACCGGGCTTTTTTTCGTCATCCGCCCAATGGCCGTCTCCGCCACAATCATGGTATACCCAAAGGTCACGGCCAGCAGGATATACACCAGCAGGAAGATCCCTCCGCCATACTTTGCCGCCAGATAAGGGAATCTCCAGATATTCCCAAGGCCCACTGACGCTCCCGCCGCTGACAGCACAAATCCGATCTTCCCTGAAAAGCTGCTTCTCTTTCTCTTTTTATCCATCTTTCTTCTCTCCGTTTTTCTGTATAATAGCCGCCCATTTTTCTGAGGCCGCATATTTCGCTATTGTAACACGTTTCTGCCGTAAAGTCATTACTATGATGCCAGCCATACCTGAACTGTTACTACGGCTCACATCGTTTGCAGGGGTCATAGCCCTGGGAAAGAAGCTCTTCCCGGCTGCCGCTGTAGGACTCCCTGTTTTCCCCGCTGATCTGCTCGGCGCTGCTGCAGGATGGGAGGTGGAATTTCTTTGTGTTCGTATTTAAAATGTACTCTCCCTGGGATTCTGTCTCCTCAGGGGCACTGTTTCCCTCCGACCTGTCTGCCGACCTCGAACGTTCTTTTTGGGAAGTATCCGCTGCCGCCGTTCCCCGGGCAGGATCCCCTCCCTCCGCCTCCCGGCTCTCGCCTGTGGCGTAATCAATGACTACCCCCGGCTGCTCATTATACGCGTAGACATGAAAGCAGATTCCTTCCCCTTCATCTTCCACGGACCAGCCTTCCATCCGCACGCCTCTTGCCACCAGCTCGTTCCCCTGGTAGACGGGCGTCACCCGGTAAAGCACATGATTGCCTGTTTCCTTTATGTAATCGGCCACCATGTTTTCAAATGGCAGCATTCCCTCCACGTTTAAAAAACGAGTCCCTGTAATCAGGTTTTTCTCATTGGCATTCTCCGCCGTAAGCTGATATCCGATCAGATGGCAGCGGTTGTAGAGGCTCTTCCCCTCCACCCAATCGTACTGCACAGAGTGCCAGCCGCTGGGCTTCACCTGGCTGATGCTCTCCCGCTTTGCGGTGGGCATCAGATCCTCACCGATATTCGCCTCTGCCACGCCGCACCTTCCCAGCCCATCCAGCGCGCTGTAGGTCTCATAAGACTCCTCTGAGAAATCCTCCTGGGAAAACAGAGGCACATTTTCACTCAGGACCACATAGGGATCCCCCGAAAACTCCGGAATGTCCTCCAGGAATAAGCTCCATCCGATCCTGTCTTCGTCTGCTTTTTTCCCCGTCTCTGCCTGGGTCCGGACCGCCCCGGTCTCCCCGGCTGTCTGAAGGTTTTCCGTCCCGCAGCCGCCTGCAAACAGCGCTGCTGCCGCAAAAAGAGCCAGTCCCTTCAAATACCACTTCTTCATCTCACATATACCTCCCTTATAATCTTCTCATGGGAATGCCCTGCAAAGGTCTCTTCCTCTGTCTTTTTCCAGTCCTCCAGGCAAAGATCAAGCCTGAGGTCGGAGGGGTAGTGCCTGTCCCACCAAAACACCATAAGCTTTTCGATCCGGTCTGCGGCCTGGGCAAGCCCGCAGTTCTCCACAAAACAAAACTCGCCCTCGCCGGCCCTCTCCAGAAAATCCTCAGCCACGGCAAGATTCTCTTTATCCACAAAAAGTTTTTCAGAGAACGGAGATATCCACAACCTTTTCCCTTTTGTCAACGTTTCTATCCTCTCTGTCACTGCCCGGTCCCTGGACTGCCTCCGCTTATTAAAAAGCATGCCTTTTCTTTCATCCAGACAAACAATCGCGATCATCCCTTCTCCCCCTTAAATCAGTTCAAAATGTTTGCAGGCCTTCCAGATACCGTCTTCCTCCATGGGCGCCGTCACATAGTCCGCCGCCTTTTTCGCCTCATCAGACCCGTTTCCCATAGCCACACCTGTTCCGGCGGCCGTAAGCATCCCCAGATCATTGGCGCTGTCCCCAAAGGCGTACGTATCGCTGATATCCATCCCCAAAAGCTCACAGACCTTGGCGATTCCCGTCCCCTTGTGGTAGCCCTTTGGCACAAATTCCGCCACATAGGGATTATGTACCATATACTCGTAATATTCCTCCAGCTCCTGGAAGCAGGCCTCTCTCCCGGATGGGTCCATGGCGCAGGAGAGCTTGGAAATCTCCCATCTGCCCCATTCCCCGGCTATGGACAGCAGCTGGCCGCCCATCTCCGCCGTGAGCTTTTCGCCAAAAAGATCCCCGTCAAATTCCTCCTGATCCATATAGAGGTATTCCCTGCCCTCCAGGATAGGGCGGAAGCCGAATCTGCGCACGGTCTCGATGGTGTAGGCCACCAGCTCCGGATCCAATTTCTTATAGAAGATTGTCTCCGGACCGTACTCTACCATGGTACCGCAGCCAGACACGATCCCGTCAAAGCCAATGCCCAAAAGCTTTGGATCCCGTATATAAGAGCGGCAACGCCCGCTGCAGAGGAAGGCCAGATGGCCGTTCTCCCTCAGCTTCCGTATAGCCTCCACCGTGCTCTCCGGAATCTCATTTTTTATATTCCATATAGTGCCGTCGATATCAAAAAATGCTGCCTTTTTCATGTTCTTTGCCCTCACTCTTATGTTTTTATCATATCAATCCGTTTCTGCCCATGATAACACACTTTGGCAGCATTTCCAAGCGGCTTCTCTTCCCGGCTTTTCCCCTTACTGTTCGCTCCCGATATGCATGGAAAAACCCGCTATACCGGGTCTTTCTCCTGATATAACGGGTCTCCCTCTTTATCTTTTTACATCCCTGCGTATTCCGCCAGCTCTCCGCCGGGTATCTTAAAAAGATGCGATCTTCTCTGCCGCGTACTGCAGAATCAGCACGGCGTCGCTGGTGGTAACTTCGCCGTCGCCGTTTACATCGGCGCTGGCCGCTGCTTCCGCAGACAGGACGTCGAGCTCAGCCGCGCCGCGAAGAAGGGCGGAGCTGTCGCTGGTAGTGATCCTTCCGTCGCCATTCACATCACCTAAAAGGCGGGCCTCTGCCACCTTCCTGGTCAGGTCTCTCACGGCCTGATCAATCACATCCTGTGTGGCGTCCTCATCCTCATAAACCTTCTGTGCCTCGGCTACGATGGCTTCCAGGCCCTCGATGCTCTCTGCCACATAGGCGGAGGCGTCTGCCAGCACTTCGTTTGCATAATAATAGATTCCCGGAACCCCAAAGCCTTCTTCTGCAAAGCTTCCGAGAATGAAAATGTATCAATCCCCCGCTTTTAGGTGCTGCCTTTTACACTTCCGTTTCGTCGGAATACTATGAAAAAGCGGGCTTATTTATCGGATTTTTGAAAATGAATATTTTATTTTTCCGTAAATACATGAGATTTTTGCATTATTATAGCATCTTTTTCACTGTAAACACAGGACTTCTTTTACCTCTTTCATAAGACTTTTTTTACTTCTTTGTTTACTTTTGATTTCCCGAAAAAAAACGCCCGGAAGCTTAATGCCTCCGGACGTTTCGTCTGCTTTTAGAAAGCCTTATTCCTTTGTCTGTGTCTTAGATCCCGTTATCCTCCATCAGTAAGATATCCCTCAGATCCGGGCTGTAAGCCGCGTCTCCGATCAGCTCTGTCTTTCCTGTGTGCGGGTCGATGCAGTACAGGCTCATGGTATAACGGTACTGGGTCTCCTCCGTTGCCACAAAGATCATATCGAACTCCTTGCTGTAGGCCATGCCGATGGTCTCTCCCGCTACAAACACATTCTGGGTCCATGCGATCTGAGCCGTTTCCCCTGTCTCCACGTTCTGCTTAAAGATGCAGTCACGGTACAGATCGTAGATCGCGCACTCGCTCTCGTTCAGGAAGGAGAAACGGAAGGGACGTCCCACATCCATGCCGATCTCGCAGGCTGTTTCCATCGTCTCTGTCTCCAGATCCAGTTTGCAGATATAGTAGTGCATCGTTCCGTAGATATCCTCCTCATCTACCATCACAACTGATACAAGGGCATACAGATCCTTTCCGTTGGACTCCAGATCGCAGATCACAGGATTCGCGCCTGCAAGCTCCGCGTCCAGCCACTGTGGAAGAGGCTTCTGGGATATCTGCTCTGCTTCTGTTCCATCTTTGGATACCCTCCAGAGCCCGTTTTCCGCATCGGAAACCTCGCCCCACTCGGTCGCATTCTCTTTATCGTCCACGGCATAGAGATAGCCGTCGCTGTGCAGGGCAGCCGTCTTCATGGACAGGCCTGCCTCCGCCGGCAGGCGGATCCCTTCCTCTACCCTTTCCGGCTCAAGGAGAGGAGAAGCCGTCCAACCGTCAGGCTCCAGAATGGAAAGCTTCCTGGAGGCGTCCACCACGTTCACGGTGCAGGAGGCGCTTACGTCCCCGCAGGATGCCTTGATGGTGGTCCTTCCCGCTCCAAGGGCCGTCACCAGGCCCTGCTCATCTACGGAAGCTACCTCCGGGTTTTCTGACTGGAAGGCTACCTGGACAGCCTCATTCGCAACGCTTAAGGGATAGGGGGCCGCCCCCAGTGTGAAGCTCTCTCCCAGCTTTAACATCTTGCTCTCCGTTCCCAGCAGAATCTTTGTAACCGCGGGAGCCGCGATCTCCGGTTTCTCTGCCGGAATCGTGTACAGAGCCGTGAGCACACAGCCAATGGAGCCGATATAGCCGAGGTTTGTCACTGTCTGCTGCTGCGGATCTATCATCAGAAGGTTCGCGGACGCAACCATGGTCATGGGATCCTGCCCTGCCTGTGCCCAGTACAGGTTGCCCGTATTCCAGTCATAAGCCATAGACTGGTAGGAATTGGCCAGGTAGTTCGTCTCAAAGCCGTAGGTCAGCTCGCCTGTCCTCTTGTCAATCTCATAATAGGTTCCTGTCTCGCTCACGCCGCAGAGCTGTCCCTCCGGTGAGCAGGCCAGCGTCACGACAGTATCCTCCAGCTGTCCGATGGCATAGCAGCCCCCCGTCTTGATATCCAGCATATACAGGGTAGTATTTCCCGATACGTTTCTGACGCCGCCCACGCCGTACATGACGCCCTCGGTGTAGTCAAAGGCCATATCGCGCATATCCGGGTACGCCCCCTGTACCACACGCTCCACCTGATAGGTGTCGGCGTCGATCACCATGAACTGCCATTCATAAGACTCTTCATCCGGGCCCACCGCGTAGATCTTGCCGTCGTAATACTCACCGGCAAAGGCCTCATAGGTGTCGCCCATGGCCAGTCCTTCTCCCTGGGAAAGGTCATTGTCCTGGAACTTGCCCCAGAACAGGCCGCTGCCGTCGGACAGGTCGGACAGGACATAGCCGTACAGGTCGCCCGCCGCCTGCAGAACCTTTACGTCAAAGGCCACAGAGAATTCTCCCAGGACGCCCGTTACCTTCGTCGCTCCCGGCTGCAGGCCGGCGATGACACTGCCCGCAACGGATACGACTGCCGGGTCTTCCACTGTCCAGGTAAGCTCCCTGTCTGTGGCATTGTAGGGAAGCACTTCCACGGGAACCGTTTTTCTGGTGCCCTCAAGCATCGTGACGGAGGCTTCCTTCAGTGACACTTCCTCCACATCCACCTGGGGAAGGGCAGGCGCCTGCTCCGGCACCGCGTACATCGCTGTGAGCTGGGCGCCTCCGTCTGCCGCCCCCAGAGGCAGCACTCTGCCGGTTCCCTGATCTACATACATCAGGGACACCTGGCCGTCAGATGTGATCAGATACAGGTACAGCTCTCCTGTGTTGTGGTCATAAGCCATGGTCTGATTGTAGGGAGCGGGTGTGTAGCCCATCATGCCTACTCTCTGCACAGTGCCTTCCTCCGGGTTTACCGTGCAGAGCATTCCCGACTGGGTCGTCACATAGAGCACACCCTCTGTGGAAATGGCCAGGGTATTTGCCGGATTTCCGAAATCATCCACCACCTGGCATACCAGCTGCATAGCGCCCGTCATCCTGTCGATGCGCATCAGATAGGACATGCCGTCCTGAACGTTCTGGGCAAGCCCATACAGGTAGCCTGTGGAATAGTCAAAGGACATATCCTGCATAAAGTAATCTGCCTCTGCCTCAGAAATCTTTTCCGCCGCAAAGGTCGCTGCGTCAATTTTATACATCTCCGTCATCTCATTGTACGCATAGATGTACCCGTCCACGTATTCGCCTGCCATAAAGCCGGTCAGGCCTGCCTCAGACTTCGCCTCCGCCTGGCTGACGCTGCCCGCGTTGAAGGAAATCCACTGATTCTGCAGGGATTCTCCCAAAAGGGCGAACGCATTCAGCTCCGCCTTCGGCTCCACTACTTTTACCTGGCAGGCAGCCGTAAGCTCCGGACGGCCCTCCACAGACGCCGTTACCGTAGTCTCGCCTGCGCCCACGGCCGCTACCTCTCCGTATTCGCTGACCTGGGCCACCGTCTCATCCCCGCTGCTCCATACGAGCTTCACCTTCGCGGAATTCCACGGGTTTTTCAGTACCTCCAGGCTCTGGGCCATTCCGGGAAGCAGGGTGACCGCTTCATGATCCATGGCAATGCCCGCAAGCTCTGCCTCCGGAATCTCATAGCCCTTGCCGTCCAGCTTCAGAAGGCCGACCACCTCCGCGTCTCCTGCAATGACGCCGCAGGATTTCACCGTCTTCGCGTTTACATCAATCTGATAGAGCTCTCCTGAGCTTCCGTCAAAGCTGGAGTAATAGCCTGCCCAATACAGGCACTGCTTTTCGGAATCCCAGGTCATAGACTGGGAATAGTACGGATTGTAAAATCCTGTCGTCTCCGCAGTTTCCAGTACCGTGTCGCCCCATGCGCCCGTCGCTTTGTCGATTACGCAGAGGCTGCCGTTCATGTCATTTTTGATACCGTAAACCACGCCGTCGTCATCGCAGGCTAAGGCCACGCATAAAGGCATCATGAAAAACTGGCTGACCGTCGTTACCTGGCCGGTATAGACGTCGATCGTAACCAGGCTGCTGTTTGTGGAATCAAATCCATAGAGTGTCTGTGTCGTCCTGTCAAAGGCCAGATCCCGGATCTTGATACCGAGGCGGGCGATCGTGATGCGCTCATCCCAATAGCCCGGGCGGATCGCCACCAGGGTGTCGTCCGCGTCCACAGCGATAATGTAGCCGCCCACATACTCCGCGGCCGTCAGCGCATAGTCCATATAGTACTCGCTGGACATAACCTCTGTCTGGGCATTTTCGCTGTCCACAGAAATCCAGCCGTACAGAGCATCATTCTGGATCTGCGTGTCCGCTACCCGGTAACCGTACAGAAGGCTCGTATCCACCACGGGATCGTTGTCCTCTGTGCGCAGCATCCAGGTGCTTTCGTTGAGGGCATAGTCGCCAAGAACCACGTTAAACTTGTTGCCCACGCCTGTCACATCCACCGTCATGGTGCAGTCCTCGCCAGGAGCTACATCATCCACCGCGTACTGGCCGATGATAGCCGTGCCTTTTTCATTCAGGACATTGATGGCCGCCGTATCCAAGTTATCGGAGAAGGTCAGGGTCAGAAGCTTTCTCGCCTGCCCGTCTTCCTCCACCGTGGCAAAGGAAGCGTCCTTCAGGACGGGAGCCTCCGTGTCAACGGTGATTCCCATATTCCAGGAATCGCTGCGGTTTCCGTCGCCCTCGTAGTCCAGCTCCCCTTTGATGCTGAGCAGAAGCTTCGTATTGTTTGCCAGCGGATTTCCGTCCTTATCCGTCATGTCGTACATCCTACCCACAAGCTGGGAGATGATCGCCGGCACACACAGATCATACTGGGCCACATAACAGGATTTTCCCATATTTTCTATGGTGTCTTCATAGTATACCTCTCCCGTCACGGCATCCGTGTAGGTCACGTTCAGGCGTTTCGCATTCCTGAGCAGGGAAACGTAAATTTCATCAATTGTGTCGTCGTAGCCGTCCCCATTGGGAGATACTGCTACGTTTTTCGGTTCAAATGGCTCGTCCACATAGGCGTTAAGGCCCGGAGTCCAGCCGTTTTCGCTCGTTCCAAAATTGCTGAACAGAATATTGTAATACTGGTTGGCCTCCAGGGTATCTTCGTCCTCCCAGTAGTATCCCGTATCGATGATGGGAGCCTGTGTCCAGTCTCCGTAAAAGCCCATGTAAGGAAGGGACAGGTCAATGCCGCCGGCATTCTGTGCCGTCAGGGTAGTATAACCCTCCACGTAGATGCCGTTTTCAAAGGTATCCAGGTAGCTGCGGTCTTCCTCTGTGAGCGCTACCGTCACCTCCACGTCTGCTGTCTTTCCGGCCTCCACCTTCAGCACCTGTGCCTCCAGGTCCACATCCTGGCTTGTCCCTGCCAGGGCTGCCTCATAGGCCTGCACATCCTGCCCGTCGCACACGTCGTCGCCGTTCAAGTCATAACGGAACGCGTCCTCCGCGTCCGGTTTTTCTGCTGTTTTGGCCCTGAGGATCTCCAGATCCTCCGCCGTACAGGCTCCGTCACCGTTATAATCGTACGTAAGCACCATCTGCCCGGAGGATTCCGCAGTCACGGCCAACAGCTCCACCGGGGTACTGCTCATAAACTCACGGCCCCAGAACTCGTCATAGAACTTCCCCTCCGTCTGGGCGTTCGTATCCAGCAGGTAATAATTATCCTTGCTGCCAAAGTTCTTTACCTGGAAGGTGTAATGGTACTCTCCCGTCTTCTCCGGGTCGTCAAAAAGCTCAATCTTCGGTGTGTCGATCCCCTCCACATCCAGATAGGCGCTCGTGCTGATCGCATTATAAGCGTTCACCAGGCCTGAGCCCTGGCTTCTCGGTGAGAAGGGCAGTTTTTCATCATACATCAGGGGCATCGCCGTGCTCATCACAAGAGCGTTGATAAATACATGCTGCTCACTGGCCGGCATCTGCGGGAAATTTTCCCTCACATATTCGCTGACCAATGCGGACACACCTGCCATATTGGGGGAAGCCATGGAGGTTCCGCTCATCAGGCCGTATTGGCCGTTGTCCAGGGTTGAGTAAATGTTTCCGCCGGGCGCCGTCACATCAGGCTCCAGCCTCAGGTCCGGTGAAATTCCCCAGGAGGAAAAGCTGCTCATCCTGTATCCTGTCTCGCTTTCGATGGCCGCCGGCTCACTGGAAATGGTCAGTTCCAGGGCGGGATCTTGCTCCAGGGCCGCCTTTAAGTATTCGCCCGCGTTCATGGTAATGGAAGCGCAGGGAATCGTGGTTTCCGCCCCGCTCAGATCCATGCTGATCGTGCCGGACACATTGTTGTAGATCAGGCAGCCCACTGCTCCCGCTTCCTCAGCAAACTGGCACTTTTCCGTGAAGGCTGTCACGCCTCGCTGTACGACCGCGATCTTTCCTGCCACATTCGCTGCCGCAAAATCTTCCGGGGACTGTCCCATATTTTCGACAACCGCATAGGGATGCTGCTCCCCTGCCATGCTCTGGAACGGGCGGTTTTGGCCGTTCGCGCCGTCCTCGTAGGCAATCCGCTTTCCGGCTGCCTCCACATAATCGCTCATGACGCTTATATTGTCCACACTTGCTACCGATGTGGCGTTCACAAAGGTAGACGGGGAACCGATGGTCGCGTTATCCGGGTTGGAAGCCAGGTTGCTCTCCGTTCCCCACAGGTTTCCCTGCCCTTCTGTGGACTCGTTGCCGGCCGCAATGGCAAGAACCGTGTTTGACTCAGACACTCTTCCGTACACTGCGTCCAGCAGCTCTCCCTCAGAGGTGAAGCCTGCCGTTGAGCCAAGGCTCATGTTGATCACGTCCGCGCCCAGGATCAGGGAGTCCTCCACAGCTGCCAGCAGGTCATCTGTGTAAGCACCGCCGTTCTGGCCGAACACTTTCATCACGTAGATCTGCGCGTTGGGCGCTACTCCCACAGAGGGAAGCTGGCCGTTTGGACTCTCGGTTAACTCGTTTGCCGCAGCGATACCTGCCACATGAGTTCCATGGTCGCTGGCGCTGTCACCATGGTTGTAGCGGAGGCTCCTGTCCACATAGTTGAACGCGTAGGGCACCTTTGTGCTGCGGTAAACCTGATCTGCCTTCAGGCCACTGTAAAGCTCGGAGGCGTTCAGGTCACCGATCACCTTCCCCACCGTAGCAAGGGTTGCGGAGGTGTCTGTCAGGTTCTCCTCAGGCATCGCCGCAAAGCTCGGATGGTCATCATCCAGTCCCGTATCAATGATCGCGATCCTCATGCCCTTTCCTGTATAGCCCTTATTCCAGGTATCCTGCCTGCCGATCATCTCCCCATCGCCCACGGTATACGGAACGGCCGCATCCTGGCTGCACAGGCTATAGACAGAGGTGCGCACAACCTGCGCGACGCCGGGGATCTCCTCGATCTCCGGGATTTTATCTGCCGGAACCTCTGTAGCCACGCCGTTCAGCGCCCAGGTATACTGGTATTTCACATCCAGCTCCTGGCCGTCCAGCACCTTGTCCTCGATCTTGTTCATCACGGAGGCCTGCTTGGATTCCATCTGGCTCACGCGGAGACGGTTCAGCCAATTCATGCTGGCCTTGCTGTCACGTTCCAGGATGGATTTGTCCTTCATCACGATGATGACACGGACCTTCTCCTGTCCTTCCTCCCCATTGTCCAGGCGTTTTACGCCCTCTTTTCTAAAATCTGCCGTTACCTTTTCGTCGGACTCTTCAAACGTAATCTTCTGTCCCTGGGAGGCTTCGCCCTCCACGGTCCCGGAAACCTGTTCCTTACTGAAATCCTCCGACGCGCGGACTCCATCCTGCGTAAGCTCCGTCAGGCTGCCTTTGTCAGCCACCCTTTTGCCGGCCTGTTCCTCTTGCTGCTCCTCATCCGCCGCTTCCCTGGTGATATCCCAAACGGATGACCGGGGATTAACCTGCTTGTCAGCAGCCAACGCGCTTACAGGAGCAGATGCAAGCATACACAACGCCATGGCACTGGCCAGAATACGCCTCATCTTCTTCATCTTGCAGCCCTCCTTCTTTCCTGTACGATATTATTCTTCATTTTATTTTCCTCTTGCCTTAAAATTGTGTAATCTTCTCTGCCGCGAATTTCAGGATCAGCGCCGCGTCTGTGGTATCTGCCGCGCCGTCGCCGTTCACATCCGCGCACTCTGCCCCGACGCCGCCGAGAGCGTCAAACTCCGCGCTTGCCTGCAAAATCATCCGGCTGTCTGTTGTGGTAATCTCACCATCGCCGTTCACATCGCCCAGAAGCCTTGCCTTGGCGATCTCCAGCGTCAGGCTGCGTGCCTGCTCATCGATCTCCTGCTGGGAAGCTTTTCCGTTATCACGGACAGCCTTCGCAGCGTCTGCCGCCGCCTGCAGTCCTGCCACGGTGGAAGGAGCATACTGCCCGATATTGGATAAGATATCCTCAGCCAGAGCGCATACATATTCCAGGGCCGCCTTATTTCCTGTTCTCTGCAAGCCCAGGATGGCGTCAATCAAAGCTGCATATTCCTTTCCGAGAGCGTCGTCTGCCCGGTCCGCGTCGTTTAAGACTGCTTCTGCCTTCGCCACGGCCTCCGCCAGCTTCGCCCTCGTCTCTTCTGTATAATTGCCGCCCAGCATCTCCTTAGCCGAAGCGATCAGTACGCGTAAGGAGGTTACGTCCGCCCACTCTGCCACTTCCTGCATACGGTTCAGCAGCGTATTTGCCGCCTCATTGACCTCCTCCTGGGTCGCGTCCCTGTCAGCCATCACGGCCCGGGCTGCCTCCAGGGCTTTCTCAATTTCCCTGGAATCGTAATTATAGTTGTCCTTATCTTCCAGGAAGGCTGCCGCCGACTGGATCGCCGCCTCCAGGGCCGCCTTATTTGCCACATACTCCAGGTTTTCGCAGGCCTCCAATAATTCCTTCAGGGCCGCGTCTGCCTCCGCCTGGGTGGACTCGCTGTTGCCAGCCACCTCTTTCGCCTTCGTCAGAGCCGCCATCAGATTTTTCCAGGAAGCCGTTGTATAGTCATCCGCATTCATGGCCTCCACCTGATCGATCACACGGAGCAGTTCCCGCACAGCCATATTTACGGCATTGAGACGGAAAGAGTTTCCAAAGGGAATGATGCGGAATACCTGATCCTCCGCCTGTGTGCCGTCGGCGCTGCGATCTACAAGGAAAAGCTCTCCGCGCACAGACTCCAGGGCATTGGCCGGTTCCCCGTTCTCATCTACCACCAGAGCTACCGTGTCATCCTGCGCCGCCCCCTTCTTGTAGAAATTCGCCTTTCCCACAAAATCGGTGCGTACCGTGGCCGTACAATCAGCCAGATAGATCTCATCTTCCACCACTGCGCCGCCGCCGAGGGTGATCAGTCCCTCCTGGTTCGCAAAGACGCCGCAGCCCCAGGCATTTGCCGCAGACTTGTCGGCGCTGGTTCCAATCACATTTGCGCGGACCGTTCCGCCCAGAAGGTTATAATGGCCTCCCAGCTTTATTTCCGTGGCCCTGCTTACCATGCCCAGGCTCTTCTTTGCCGCCACATTCTTCTCAATCAGTCCGCCGTTCACATTCACCTGGATGCTGTCGTTGTCTGTGTAGGCACAGACAAAGATGGCCGCGCCCTCGCCAAGTCCCGCCGCAGGCTCCTGTACCCAGGCCGTGCCCGCACAGTTGGCCGAAAGCTCTCCACCGTTCATGCTTACAGCCGCTCTGCCTGCGTTCCTCGTGTAAGCGCCTACTGCGCCGCCGTATTGGGCAAAACATCCTGTGATGCTTCCTCCGTTCATGGTAAAGGAGGCCTCTCCATCCTGGCTGTCGCCGTAAACCAGCACGGCGCCGCCAAGTCCTGCTCCGTAGTTCACCAGGCTGCTCTCACTTTTGCTGCCTGTATTGCCGCAGTTTTCAATGCTGCCGCCCTCCATCGTGAACGAAGCGTTTCCCTTTACCGTTACGGCTCCGCCCTCCGGCGTCGTTGTGGAGTTTGTCACGGTATTGTTTTCTATGATTACGTTGTCCCTCATAATGAGGGCTCCGCCGTCTGCGTAAACCATGGTTGCTCCCTTGTCAGAGCCTGACAGCTTCAGCTCCCCTGACAGCGTGAGCACACCGCCATCCTTTACATGAAACATACACCCGCTCTCAAGCGCTGTGCTGTCAGCCGCTTTCGAGATTACCGTGGGCTCCGCCGCTGTCAGCGTAAGCTTCTTTGTAATAACCACCGGCTCTGTCACATCCATATTTTTGAGAATGACGAGTGTTTCTTCCTCAGAAGCCGCATTCACAGCCTCCGCCAGCGTTTCATACCCGGTATCGCCGATCTTCACGGCGTCCCCGGCAGAAACTGCCCTTATGACAGCTTCATTCCCGCCTGCAGCCAGCGCGGATAGATCCACACTTGTCCCGAGCATTCCGAAACACAGCACAGATGCCAGGGTTCTGGACAACAGAGCTTTTCTGTTTTGCTTCATTTTTTTCCTCCTTTTTCACTCCTTAAAACATTTATCTACAGTTTCTCCTTAGCGCCCCGGATTCCGCCTGGGGATAAGCGTCCATCGCCCTCCCCGCCGGCAATCTGACAAGACACTACTTTTAAGCATAGCACTTGCACCACTTTCGCGCAATATAAATAAGGAAATTACTGGGATATTGCCGGGATATACCTTCAGCGGTTCTCCCCTGTCATCCGGGCGATCATCCGCCCGCCGTTTTCCTTCAGCCATGCTCTCCTCTGCCTGTAATCCGGCAGGATGTTTTCTACCTCCTTCCAGAATCTGGCGGAATGGTTCATCTCCTTCCGGTGGCACAGCTCGTGAACCACCACGTAATCACGCACCTCCGGCGGCGCCAGCATCAGCAGACAGTTAAAATTCAGGTTTCCCGCCCCGCTGCAGCTCCCCCACCGGGATTTCTGGTTTCGGATCGTGATCCGCCCGTAGGTGACCCCCAGGCGCGCCGCATAATTCGCCACCCGTTTCGGCAGCTCCTCCAGGGCCCTCTCCCCCAGCTCCCGGATCTCCTCCATCGTAAGGGGCGGCTCTCCAGCCGTTTTCTTTCTGCGTTCCTCCTGCATCTGCTGATGCTTTCTGATCCACTCTGCTTTCTGCCGGGCAAACGCCTCGATCTCCTCCGCAGGCATCCCATAAGGGGCCCTGGCCAGCACCCTGCCGTCTGCCTGGATTTCCAGGGACAGGGTTCTGCGGCGGCTGCGGAGGATCGTCATCTCCTGATCCATACAATTCTCCCTTCTATAATATAACTATGATTTAGGTGTCAAAACTGGTTTACGGGTTGTTCCGCGCACAGCGCTCCCACAATCCTCCTGGAAAACATAACTATCATGAATACAGCTGCAAAATCTTTGTGTGTGTCCTGTACACAGAAAAGCCCCGGAAACACAGGGTCTCTGAGGCATTCTTACACTTCTTTTACTTCTTTCTTGCATCTCCTTAAGTTCATTGATATAATTATTGCATGGGTGCTACCCAAAAACGGTAGGCGGTTAGTCCTTCAACGGAGGGTTGCAGAGTGCCAGTGGCACTCGTTTTGCAACAACCGAAGTGAAACGAAGAACTGTGACCCTCCGATTACATAGAAATCCCCAGAGTTGTCTGGCGGAAATCTCATGAAAGGAGGGCTAAGCCATATGAGTATTGTTGACCTCATTGCAGTTATAAGCTTTGGCTTAACCTGCTTTGGAATCGGATATACCATCGGTAAAGATATCAACAAGACACAAAAATAGCCGCCCCGGTCTGGTAAACTAGGCGGCAATTTTTGTCAAACTATTTATTGGACTAACCGTCTATCGGTAGCACTCTTTTCTATACTCATATTATCACCTAAATCATGATATGTCAAAGCATTTTTCATGATCCTTTTTGTGTGTCCTGTACACAGAAAAACCCCGGAAACACTAAGTTTCCGGGGCAATCTTATGCTTGGATACAATGGTATCTGCGATACCTATTTATATTCGAATATTTAATTACTCGATAACAGTAGCAACACGGCCTGATCCAACAATACGTCCGCCCTCACGGACTTTGAGATTGTTATATCTGGTGATAAACGGCTGTTTTCTATAGCTTTATTGTCTCGATTATATTTTTTTCGGCAGAAAATCTGTAGTTTCTAAAAATTTTGTAGCCAAAATGTAGCCAGTTTTATAAGTCCGACATTTTCTTAAAAATGAAACAAAGTCTTGCAGCCTTATGGATCCATTGATATAATCAATGTATGGGTGCTACCAAAAAACGGTAGGCGGTTAGTCCTTCAACGGAGGGACTGTGACCCTCCGATTACATAGAAATCCCCAGATCCTTCTGGTGGAAATCTCTCGAAAGGAGGGCTAAGCCATATGGATATTGTTGACCTCATTGCAGTCATAAGCTTCGGCTTAACCTGCTTTGGAATCGGATATACCTTTGGTAAGGATATTAACAAGACACAAAAATAGCCGCCCCTGTCTGGTAAACTAAGCGGCAATTTTTGTCATACAAATTTATTGGACTAACCGTCTATCGGTAGCACTCTTTCTATGATTATACTAACACGATAAAGCAAATATGTCAAAATCTTTTTTCTCATTACAGGCAGCTGGTATTGCCAGCCACCTGCTTTTTATTTCTTATAGACTGCTTTTCCACTCATTCCTTTTGATTTTAAAAGCTTCTTATACGCATTCAACTTTTTCGCCGGAACTCTGACCGTTGGTTTTGAATATGTTCCTGTAAAAGCTTTTGCACCAATAGTCTTGCTGGACAATGCGCTTGTCTTAATAGTAATGGATCTAAGTTTTTTACAATTATAGAATGCTTGCTTTCCAATACTTTTGACTGTGCCAGCAATTGTAACACTGCTCAAGCTTACACAGTTAGCAAATGCTCTGTCGCCAATCTTCACAATACTATTTCCACCGCTTACTTTACTCAGTTTCTTGCATCCATAGAATGCATTTGCTCCTATTACGGTCACGTTCTTTCCGATGGTAACAGTTTTAAGTGATGTATTATTCTTAAAGGCATTTGTAGAAATCCCCGTAACTTTGCAGGTAATTCCATCTACTTTTACTGTATCCGGGATTCTTATAGATGCTTTCTTGGACACTGGCTTCGTGAATTCAACACTCAATCCATCCTTCTGAACCTTATAAATACCATTTGTTGATTTATCTTTGATGATCTTTCCCGGAGTTGCTGTCTGTGGTTTCAGTTTTGAAATTGTTCCTGTTTTTGTTGATCCACAGTTACGACAAGTATATGTCCTAATACCTGTTTCTGTAGTAGTTGGCTGTTTTGTAACCTTTCCTTCATCCCAAGAATGGTCTGTTTTCGCTACAACAACACCAGAACTGATTTTCTGATTACAAATAGTACAATACGTGTCTCCTGTATACCCCTCTGTTACACAGATGGCATTCTTCTTATTTCTAACTTCTGTTGCACCATGACCTGTTGCAGAAACTGTCTCTGTCTTGGTTGTTCCACAAGAAGTACAGGTAAGTGTTTTTATACCTTCATCAGTGCATGTTGCCGATTTGGTGACTTCACCAGTATTCCATGTGTGGTCTGTCTTTGAAATTAATCTTCCTTCTCCCAAAAGTTTTCCACAATCCTGACAGTAAATATCACCGGAATAACCATCTGCTTTGCAGGACGCTTCCTTTGTAAACTTGGTAACCTTATTTTCATGTCCGGTTGTCGGAATCTCTTCTGTTTTTGTTGATTCACATACTGTACAAGTAAATGTCTTGGTTCCGTTAGTGGTACAAGTAGCATTCTTTGTTACTTTTCCTACATCCCAGTTATGATCTGTTTTAGGAATTGATTTTCCGGAAGTAAGCTTTGATTCACAGTCTGTACAATAAGTATCTCCAGTATAACCATCCTGAGTGCAAGTGGCTTCTTTTTCGTTTCTCAATTCTTTGTGCTGATGACCAGTACATGGAAGTTCCTCTGTTCTTGTCATTCTACAGCCCCAACAAAAGTATGTTTTAATTCCTTTTTCTGTACAAGTTGCCGCAGTTTGAACTATCCCTTCATCCCATACATGAGATTTCTTAACGATAGATTTCCCCTCACTCAACTTAGCCCAGATTATTCACGGCAC
>DESK01000036.1 GCA_002361955.1 Lachnospiraceae bacterium UBA3316 | reverse complement strand
CGCCCATACTGGGCGCACAACAAACAAGGCAGAATCTGTCATGCAGTTTCTGCCTTGAAGCTTATGTCTGTTTAGTGACCTTCTATTTAAATCTTGATGCCTTATAGCCTGGTACAGCCGCTTCCCAGCTGGGAGCGCCGATCAGCTTCAGATATTTTTTCGCGTAGGCGGCTGCCTTGGGGGAATCCATGTACTTGTATACCTTATAGGCGGCTCTTCGTTTTCCATTCAATCCCGTCAGTCCCATAGCGTAACCCTGGGAAACCTCGCCGGCATCATCGTATTCACAGCGGATAATATATGCGTCCACCATAGAGTTAAACTCTGCCATGTAATAGGCGTACATAATGGAAGCCGCCTGGGCGGATTCACCGGTGGAAGCCATGTAGCCCTGTTCCGATAAAATGATTCGGGTAGATGAGCCGTAGTTTTTTTTGATGTAGTCCGTCAGATACTTCAGGTTCTGGGGAGTGATGTAATAGGAATCCGAGCTTTTTGTTACATACTGATTATGTTTGTAGGGCTCGGAGGGCAGCGGGAAGGAATAGGCGTGGTAGGCCAGGTTCCATTTGGTATTGGCGCTTTCCTGTTTCAGTTCTTTCGCGAATCTGGTCAGGAAGGTTTTGCCGTTCCAGCCCACTTCTGATACGGGGATGTTCCACGCATTGTCCAGGGGGACAAAAATTCTGGCGTTTGACCAGCCTGTATGGATACCGTCGCTGAACATTTTAAATGCCTGCACATAGGCTTTTACGTATTTATCAAAAGAAAGATTTCCCACATGGTTCCAGTAGTGCTGGGAATTTACTTCATTTCCCAGTACCCAGTTGGAGACAAGGTACTCTGGACGGCTGAATTTCTCCCCCAGATAACAGAAAGCCGCTTCCAGAGTCTCCCGTGCTTTCTCATCGTAGGTATTCAGCATGTACCAGTAGGTGCCGGCTTCCCGGCCTGTGGGATAGATCAGGGACTTATTTGCGCTGTCCCAGTTCATATAGACCACCAGAGTCACGCAAATGCCCTGTGACACAAAGTTCCTGACGGCATTCTGCATGGTGTTCGTAAAGTAATACGTTTTGCCATTGTAGACATAAGGCTCTCCGGTGTCCTTTGAGCCGATCAGATCATTCATATTAATGTTTACTAAGGTGTGCTTGGAATCCAGGTTCGCATCGGACGCAAAGTGGATGCCCTTCTTAGTGGCCGGAAGCTCATAGGACTGGGTATTTGCAGCCACTGCCTGGGGATTTTGCACGTATTTTGTATTGCTGATCAAGCTCAGTTTTTTGCCCTTTTTCACGGCGATACCGAATTTTGAAATAACATTTGCCTTATCCGCTGTATCTAATTTGAATTTTAACACGGATTTTTTGGGAGTCTCTGCCAGGACAGAGACTGGCTTTCCGGTCAGGCCATTCACTTTTACCAGATAATATTTCTTGTTGCTGCTGGCAACCTTCTTTTTAATTTTTGCCTTTACCACCACCGTTTTTTTGCCAACCACCTTCGCGGATAGGATCTTCCCCGGTTTTACCGCTGCTTGGGCCCTTTGTGCAGGTACGCAGATTAAAACTGCAAGCAGAAGGATACAGAGCAGACCCATTCTTTTGTACTTTGTTTTCATAAACTCTCTCCTTTCACAATATGATGTGCTGAAATTTTGGTGTTTCATTTGATTCATATTGTAACGGTTTTTGCGGAAGATGTAAAGCCCCGTGCCAGTCCATTATGAAGATTTTTGTTTGGCCCGGGAGTTTGCACTTGCTGCGGCGCGAAGCTAATCTTCAGGGAAAACTCCGCGGGAATACGTGAAAATATCCAAGAGGAAACCTGACTTTCGCCGCAGACGATTTTATCGGGACAGATTTTGCTGACTGAACGTTGATTCCTCAGGAAAGCTCCTGCAGGATATCGGCCACATGTTCCAGTTTGTCTGCCCTCCATGCATTTGCGCCGCAGAAGATAAGCCCCTCATCCACGTCTCCCTGTACCGCGGAGATCAGAGCCTTCGTAATACAGTAGGGGATCTTTGAAGGATCGCATCGTTCCAGGCATTGGTAGCATCTGCCTTCCGTTTTTTTCTTCTCCCGGAGAAATTTGTTGGCGACGGCTCTTCCCGGCATTCCCACCGGGCTGTCGGTAATCAGGATATCTTCGATCCCACAGTCCAGGTAGGCTTTTTTGTAGGCCATGCTGGCATCGCATTCATAGGTGGTGACAAAACGCGTACCCATCTGCACGGCGTCCGCTCCCAAAGAAAGGGCTTGATCCATATCCTTTCTGTCATAGATCCCGCCGGCTATTGCCACAGGGATGGGACGGGCATATTTTTCACGGTACTGGCGGATCACAGCAAGAATCTTCCGGATTTCCTCCCTGTAAACCTCAGGGGTGTACTCTTTCAGCTGGGACTTCGTAAAACCCAGATGGCCTCCGGCCTCTGGCCCTTCGATAATTACCAGATCCGGTACGCGTTTATCGTTTCTGTCCCAGAGACGGCAGATGACGGAGGCCGCCTTTGCCGTGGATACGATGGGAGCGATCTTTACGTTGCTCCCTTTCACCAGCTCCGGCAGCGATACAGGAAGGCCGGCCCCGGAAATAATAAGATCGATGCCCTCCTCCACGGATGCTTTCACGTAACGGGCATAAGATTTTGTGGCCACCATGATGTTGATGCCAAGGACTCCTCCTCTGGCCGCGGCCCGGGCTTTTCCGATTTCTTCTTTTATTGCTTTTATATTTGCAGCCAGAGGGTTTTTCTCAAACAGGGGATTTTGATATCCGATCTGGGCGGCGGACAGGACGCCTACCCCTCCGCAGGCCGCCACGGCTCCCGCAAGGCCCGAGAGGCTTACGCCCACGCCCATGCCGCCCTGTATCACAGGGATCTTCGCCGTTAGCTCTCCGATACGTAATGGTTCTCGTTTCATAGCACCTCCTATAGTCTGCGGAACCTGTCATATCTCTCGCATACGATCTGTTCCGGTGTTTTTTTATCCTGCTTTCTCAGAAAATTCAGGAGAGATTCTTTGATGGAGGCGGAAAGCTCTGGAACGGTGTCTTTTGCAGCCGGCTTCTTTTCCCATATGATTTTTTCGATCATGCCGAGAGACTTCAGATTCTCCGCAGTCATCTGCATGATTTCCGCCGCCTCTTTGGCCCGCTTTCCGTCCTTCCATAAAATCGAGGCAAACCCCTCCGGCGACAATATGGAATAGGTGGCGTTTTCCAGCATCCACACTTCATCGGCTACGGCAAGGCCAAGCGCTCCGCCGCTGCCGCCCTCCCCGATAAAGATACTTAAGATGGGGACGCGGAGCCCCATCATCTCCATCAGGTTTTTGGCGATGGCTTCCCCCTGCCCCCGTTCCTCCGCATCGATGCCGCAGGCTGCCCCAGGCGTATCTACGAAGATCACGACAGGTCTGTGGAATTTCTCCGCCTGCTTCATCAGCCGCAGAGCTTTTCGGTAGCCCTCCGGAGAAGCCATGCCAAAGTTACGGCTGAGGTTTTCTTTTGTCGATCTGCCTTTTTGCTGGCCAATCACCGTGACAGGACGGCCGTCTAAAAGGGCGATGCCGCCAACGATGGCCCCGTCATCACGAAAGCTCCTGTCACCGTGCAGCTCCAGAAAGTCGGTAAAAATTTCCTGGATATAGTCCAGGCTGGTGGGTCTGTGGGAACTGCGGGAAATCTGCACCCGCTCCCAGGCCGTTAAAGGATGGGAGCTGCCCTCCTGCGCCGTACACGGTCCTGTCTTTTTTTCTACGGATTCTTCGCAGTGTTCCCGACTGTGCATGGTTAGAAGCTTTACCAGCACGTCTTTTAATTCTTTTCGCTCCACCGCAGCGTCGATCATTCCCTTTTCCAGCAAAAATTCCGTCCGTTGGAAACCCTCGGGAATCTTTTCACCGATGGTCTGAGCGATGACTCTGGGTCCTGCGAAGCCGATGAGTGCTCCCGGTTCCGCCAGGATAATATCACCCAGCATGGCGAAGCTCGCCGTGACGCCTCCCATCGTAGGGTCGGTGAGCACGGAGAGATAGAGAAGCCCGGCGTCGCTGTGCCTCTTGATGGCGGCGGCTGTCTTTGCCATCTGCATAAGGGACACAATCCCTTCCTGCATTCTGGCCCCGCCGGAACAGCAGAACAGAACCACTGGCAGGCGGCGTCTGGTAGCCTCCTCGATGGCCGCCGTGATCCGCTCTCCCACGACGTACCCCATGCTTCCCATCAGAAATCTCGCGTCACACACGCCAAGCACGGCCTCGCAGCCGCCAAGCTTTGCGTATCCTATGGTGACGGCCTCCTGCAAATGGGTCTTTCGCCGAAGCTCTGAAAGCTTTTCCCCGTAGCCGGGATAGTTCAGCGGATCCTTATCTGCGATCTCTGTGCCCCATTCCTGAAAGCTTCCTTCGTCCGCAGTCAGGCGCAGGCGTGTTCTCGTTTTGATCCTGAAATAGCCGCCGCATTTGGGGCAGGTATAAGAGTTTTCCGTTACATCCTCTTTATAGACCGTTTTCCCGCATTTGGCACATTTGACCCAGAGCCCTTCCGGCACAGAAGGCTCCTTTCCATTTTCCTCCTTCTGCGGGACAGAACGATAGGTGTTCTTTTTAAACATTTCCTTCAGTCTTGACATTGAAATCTCTCCTCGATGAAGGCTGTGGTAAACTCGCCCTTTTCAAATTTATTATCATTTAGAATCTCATACAGAAAGTCCACGTTGGTGGTCACGCCTTCCAGGATCAGCTCACCCAGGGTGCTTTTCATCTTGTCGATGGCCTCCGCTCTTGTATTTCCGCGGACGATCACCTTGGCAATCATGGAGTCATAGTAGGGTGGTATCTCGTAGCCGCTGTAGACGGCAGTATCGATGCGCACCCCGCAGCCTCCCGGCAAATGAACCTCCCCCAGCCTTCCGGGGCAGGGAACAAAATGCTGCGCCGGATTTTCTGCGTTGACGCGGCACTCCAGGGCGTGCCCCCGAAGAGTGACGTCCTCCTGCCTGATAGTTAATGAAAGGCCTGCCGCGATGGAGATCTGCTCTTTGATCAGATCAATTTCTGATACCATCTCCGTCACTGGATGCTCCACCTGTATTCTCGTGTTCATTTCCATAAAATAAAAGCTGTCATTTTTATCTAAAAGGAACTCAATGGTTCCTGCGCTTTCATAACCGGCAGCCTGCGCAGCCCGCACAGCCGTCGCGCCCATTTTTTCCCGAAGCTCCTGGCTGAGGGCAGGGCTGGGGGATTCCTCCAGTATTTTCTGGTGATTTCTCTGAATGGAACAATCTCTTTCCCCGAGCTGGATCACATGGCCAAATCGATCCGCAAGGATCTGAAATTCGATATGCCTGGGATTCTTTACGTACTTTTCAATATACATGGTATCGTCGCCAAAGGCCCTCTTTGCTTCCAGCTGGGCCAGGCGGAAGTTTTCTTCAAATTCCGCGGGGGTTTCCGCCGCGCGCATTCCCTTTCCGCCTCCTCCTGCGGAGGCTTTGATCATCACAGGATAGCCGATCCGGTCTGCCTGAATCTTTCCGTCCTCTGTCGTATATACGGGATCCTTTGTGCCCGGGACAACGGGGACGCCTGCGCTCTCCATGGTGCGCCTGGCTTCTGCTTTATTTCCCATGCTTGCGATCACCTTTGAGGAGGGCCCGATAAAAGTAATTCCGCACTTCTCACACATTCCGGCAAATTTGCTGTTTTCCGAGAGAAATCCGAACCCCGGATGGATGGCCTCCGCCTTCGCGGCGATCGTAGCGCTTAAGATCCGCTCCATATCCAGGTAGCTGTCCGCAGCAGGGGCAGGGCCGATACACACTGCTTCATCGGCAAGCTGGGTATGCAAGGCTTCCCTGTCCGCCTCTGAATAGACAGCTACCGTCTGAATTCCCATTTCTCTGCAGGCCCGGATAATGCGCACTGCGATTTCTCCTCTGTTTGCAATCAATATTTTCTGAAACATCTCATTCTCCTATCCAATGATGTTTGGGTCAAAAGCCTTTGCCCCAACTATGATACGGATTTCTCCGTGCTTACGCACTCCCAAAATCCTAAAACACCTCAAATTCGCTCATTTTTCTCCAAAAAATGGCTACTTTTCGGTGTTTTACGGGTCACAAAGCCATGCTTTTTCATGCAAGCATGAAACGCATGACCTTGTGACCCT
>DESK01000033.1 GCA_002361955.1 Lachnospiraceae bacterium UBA3316 | reverse complement strand
AGGAATTGATCAGTAGGTATCATTTGACACAGAAGGAAGCGGAAGCGTTTCTGGAAGGGGAGCCGGGTAATCAAACTTTTTGAGGTTTTTCTCATAAAATCCTGTCTTTGACAGTTAATAAAAGAAAAAATCCAGATACATAAGTGCTGATTGTAAGCGCTCTCGAGCCGAAGCAACCCCTCATTTAGACGGTGCTGCTTCGGTTTTTTTATTGGCCTTATACTCTTCGCCCCAATCCCACATGGCGTCCAAAATAGGCTTCAGGCTGTAGCCCAGATCGGTTAATGTGTACTCCACACGGGGAGGTACCTCTGCATAGACCTTGCGGCTTAACAGCCCGCTTTCCTCCATATCCCGAAGCTGTGCGGTCAACACCTTCTGGGACACACTGCCGATGGACTTTTTTAATTCTCCAAAGCGTTTTGTACCAGGGAGCAGATCCCGCAGAATCAGGACCTTCCATTTATTACCGATCAGTGTCAAGGTAGTTTCCACTGGGCAGGCGGGTAGAGCCTTCCTTATTTTTTCTTCGCTCATAAGAAGAACCTCCGGCTATTGTTTCTATTAGTAAGTTACTATCAAATTATATAGTATCCTCCATTTTGGGGTCAAGAAGGTTCTTTCGCCTGGCCTGTTTCTAAGTGTGTTACGTAACGGTTACCTAAGAGTGGTATGGTTACTGCAAAGTAACTATACCACAATATTGTGCGTACTTCACAGCGCAAATGTGCGCTGATACAATGAAAGCAACAGAGGAAAATATCCCGAAATAAGAAAATCATAGGAGGTAACTATCATGAAGAAAGTCGTTGAATTCCTGACCGCAAACCCCGTTCAGTATCTTGCCACCGTTGGGCGTGACGGAAAGGCCAAGTGCCGTCCCTTCATGTTCTGCTTCGAGCAGGACGGCAGGCTCTGGTTCTGCACCAACAACACCAAGGATGTCTACCAGGATATGCAGTCCAATCCCTATGTGGAGGTGTCCGTCTCCAGTCCCAGCTACGCTTGGATTCGTCTGCATGGCAAGGCGGTGTTTGAGAACAACATGGCAGTGAAGGAAGGCTGCATGAACAATCCGATTGTCAAGGGCCAGTACCAGACCGCCGACAATCCCATCTTTGAGGTGTTCTATCTGGAAGATCCTCACGGCGTGATTGCCGACTTTTCGGGCAATCCTCCTTACGAGTTCTGAGAAGAACTGCGGATCGTTACGTTTCAATGTCCTGAAAGGATTTGTAATCTGCGGCATCAAAATATGAGTTGATCAGAGACTGCGCCCGATACGGAAGGGTGCGGTCGTCTGAAAGGAGGAGCCTCGCATGGAAAGCAAAGATTATTTATCCTATCTCGTACGGGAAATTCATACCACGGTAGTTGCAACCGTGGATGATGCCGGCTTGCCGGTCACGGCCGCCATTGACATGATGGATGCCGATGAAGGTGGTGTTTACTTCCTGACAGCAAAGGGGAAAGGATTCTATGACCGATTGAAAAAACGTGGAGTCCTTGCGTTGACCGGCATGAAGGGTGAGGACACCATGCACTGTGTTGCCCTTTCTATTCGGGGAAAGGCGCGGGAGCTTGGCAGCGGTCTGTTATCCCGGCTGTTTGAAAAAAATCCCTATATGAACGAGATCTATCCGAATGCGGCGTCCAGAAGCGCCCTGACCGTCTTTGTCATCTATGAAGGCAGCGGAGAGTGGTTCGACCTGTCCAGGAAGCCAATCGAACGTGCCAGCTTTACCTTTGGCGGTGCAGAAAAAGTGCAGGAGGGCTATTTTATCACAGACGCCTGTATCGGCTGCAAGCTCTGCTATTCCAAATGCCCGCAAAAGTGTATCGATATTTCTGTCAGGCCTGCGATTATTCAGCAGAAAAACTGCCTGCATTGCGGTAATTGCTACGAGATCTGCCCAGCCAGAGCCATTGTGAAGCGGGGGTAATGCCATGAAGCAGGAAGAACGAAGAAGATTTTTAATTGAAGAATTGCTGCGGGAGCGTCCTTCCTGCCGCCGTCAGGAAATTCCGGAAGACGCAGACCGCCAGAAGGTGCTGCTGCGCTCACTGATGAATGTTCGTCATCCGGGGGCCGTCAGCCAGGAGTTTCTTGAAGTGCAGGATGCCTACCTGCAAGGGGAACTGGAAGCAAAGAAGATCACCCGGCTGTCTGAGCTCTCCCCGGTACAGGAAGGAATCTATCTCTGGCGTGGAGATATTACGGCACTGGAGTGTGGAGCTATTGTCAATGCGGCGAACAGCGGTATGACCGGCTGCTATCAGCCCTGCCACAACTGCATTGATAATTGCATCCATACCTATGCAGGGGTGCAGCTCCGTTTAAAATGCGCCAGGATTATGGAACAGCAAGGCCATGAAGAGCCTGCCGGGCAGGCAAAAATTACGCCCGCTTATAACCTCCCCTGTAATTATGTGATTCACACAGTAGGCCCCATCGTGGAGGGAGAATTAACCCGACAGCACTGTGAACGTTTGAAATCCTGTTACCGCTCCTGTCTGGAACTGGCGGACGAAAATGGCGTGGGCAGTATTGCGTTCTGCTGTATTTCGACAGGTGTCTTTATGTTCCCGGGAGAAAAGGCAGCGGAGATTGCTGTGGGGACGGTGCAGGAATACAGGGCAGAAACTGGCAGTAAGATCGAGGTGGTATTCAATGTTTTCAAAGAACAGGACGAAAGAATATACAGGAAGCTGCTTTGCGCAGATGGAACGGCTGAGACAGGCACTGGAGGAGGCGGATGCGGTCTTGGTCGGCGCTGGCGCAGGGCTGTCGGCCTCCGCCGGACTTACTTATAACGGAGAGCGTTTTGAGCGCTATTTTTCAGATTTTCATCAAAAGTACGGAATGACAGATATGTATTCCGGCGGTTTTTATCCCTATGACACGCTGGAAGAATACTGGGCGTGGTGGAGCCGTCACATTTTCTATAACCGCTATGTGGACGCGCCCCTTCCGGTTTATCAAGAATTGCTGGCACTGGTAAAGGATCAGGACTATTTTGTGTTGACCACCAATGTGGATCACCAGTTCCAGCGTGCAGGCTTCGAGAAAAGCCGCCTGTTCTACCCACAGGGAGATTACGGCCTGTGGCAATGCTCCAGAGCCTGCCATAACAAGACCTATGATAACGAAGATACCGTTCAGCAGATGATAGCCCGACAGCAGGATATGGAAATTCCGTCAGAGCTGATCCCACGGTGTCCGGTATGCGGAGCGCCCATGGTCATGAACCTGCGCTGTGACGATACCTTTGTGCAGGATGCGGGCTGGTATGCCGCCCGAAACCGGTATGCGGATTTTATACTGCGCCACAGGTGTGAAAAAGTGCTGTATCTGGAGTTGGGCGTTGGAAATAATACTCCCGGCATAGTGAAATTTCCTTTTTGGAGAATGACCGCAGAAAATCCAAGGGCAGCCTATGCCTGTGTCAACCTAGGGGAGGCCTATGCCCCGACGGAAATCAGAGACCGCTCCATCTGTATCGATGCAGACATCGGGAGGGTACTCGAAGGATTATAAGATAACAGATTCAATGCTGTGACAGCTGGCAATAAGTTCCGCTATATGATCGCTGATGATTATAACGCAGGACAGGCTGAGGCTAAAAAGCTGTGCTGTGGCAGACAATTCAGAAATAAGAAATGGATATTTGGGGCACTGGAGAAGAAGATAAATTTTCCAGTGCCCTTTCTGAATGCTTTTATGTTACAATGTAATATATTTTTTGGGAAAGCGCGATGGAAACTGATATCGAAAAAAG
>DESK01000016.1 GCA_002361955.1 Lachnospiraceae bacterium UBA3316 | reverse complement strand
TCTACTTATTTGTTTCAAACTTTCCACCGCCATTCCTATTTCTGAGCATCCTGGTTGTTACCGTTCACTTCGTTCACAGTAACTTCTGGTTTTCTGAAATAAGTATACAGGCAGCCTCTCCTTTTTACAAGACTCTAATCAAAAAAGATTTCCTCATCTCCCGCCGCAAGCTTCAGGACAAGGCAGGGATAGGAAGCTTCCTCTTTGATCTCCTGGTCTTTCGACGGCCCGATCAAGCTGGTATCCGCGTGCAGGCCGTCCGCGGCCAGATAAACCTCATTTACGGCGATGCTGTATCCTCCGCTCTTCTGCTCTCCATATCCCCGCACCAGATAGCGGTCCTTCCCGTCCTCAAAGGTAAGCTTCAGCTCTCCCTGCTTATTTTCCTCGATGATCACAGCCAGCTCTCCCGGGATGTCATCGGGGGACACTACGGTAAAGGGGACTTCCTTCTTTTCAGGAGCGCCCCCGCGGCGGGCGGCGCAGCCTGTCACAAGAGACAGCAGAGGAAGAAGGCAGAGGAAGAAAAAACAGATGGTCTTTTTCATGGCGTATCCTTTCATATTCAGGAGGCTTGGTTATACATTCCGCTGCCGGGTTCATTCACAGGCAGCATCAGTTTCACTGTGCTTCGCGCGCTCCAAAAAGCCGCCGCACCTCCTCTATATCTATGCGGGATACCGCCCCTATGATACCAGAAATCGCTCCCTGTACTCCGCCAGCAGACGGTCTGCCGTCCTCCGGCCGCCGAAGATATGCTCTCCTATGCGGACCACAGGCATGATCCCCATCAGGGAATTTGTCAGAAAGCATTCCTCGTACTCCTCCAGCTCCTCCGGCCGGATCCGTGTCTCTTCCGCCCCATAGCGGCTCAGCACATACCCCCGGAGAATCCCCGGCAGCAGGCCGCAGGACAGCTCCGGTGTAAAAAGCTTCCCGCCCTTCACAAAAAATACGTTGGAAACGGTGCCCTCGCTGATCTCTCCCCTGGTATTCAGGAAGATCCTCTCGTCCACCCCTGCCTGGGAGGCCCTGCGCTTTTCCAGGATGCAGTCTCCATAGTTCATGGTTTTGTGGTACGTCAGGGGCGACGTCTCATTTCGCCGCACCGGGGAGATCTCCGCCCGGAAGCCTCTGGCATAGACCTCCTCTGTGTAGATGTTGTCCCGCATAAGAAAAATCTTGTTTTTCCCGGAAACGGCGATCTTCAGCCCTCCGCAAAAACCGGGATGGGCCGCCAGGTACTCTAACACCTCTCCTTCCTCCACCTGCCGGGAAATTCCCAGAAAATCTGTCGTCCCCTTCAGCCTTTCCAGATGCTCCCTTAAAAAAACAGGGCGGCCCTCCACCACGGCTATGGTCTCAAAAGCTCCCAGGCCGAACTGAAAGCCCTCATCCAAAAGTATCTGCATCATCCTTCTCCTCCCTCTTTCCTTTCCTCCGGGATCTGCTCCAGGCCGAAGCCGTCCGCTCCCATGGCTTCCACCACTGCCTTTGCCTTCTGCAGGGTCTCCTCGTATTCAAACTCCAGCTCGGACTCGCAGGTAATGCCGCCGCCCACGCCCAGATGGTAAACGCCGTCCTTATAAAGGGCCGTCCGTATCACGATATTGAAATCACAGTCCCCGTCCATGGTAAGATAGCCGATGGAGCCGGTGTAAAGATTTCTCCTGCCATGCTCCAGCTCATCGATAATCTCCATGGCCCGCAGCTTGGGAGCTCCTGTGATGGAGCCTCCTGGAAAAGCGGCTTCCATCAGATCCATCACCGTCTTTCCCTCCTCCAGGTCTCCCTCCACATTGGCAATCAAATGAAACACCGTGGCGTATTCCTCAACGGCGAACAGCTCCGTCACCTTCACACTTCCCGGCACACAGACACGGTTCAGGTCGTTCCTCTCCAGATCCACGATCATCAGCAGCTCACTCTGATCCTTCTCCGATTCCTGCAGCTCCCGGCGCAGGGCGGCGTCCTCCTCGGGCGTCTCCCCCCGCTTTCTCGTGCCCTTGATGGGCCGGGTGGCGATATGCCCCTGCTCCATGCGCAGGAACCGCTCCGGGGAGGCGCACACCACCTGGAAATCCCCGTACTGAAAGTACCCGCCGAAGGGGGAAGGATTTTCCCTCCGAAGCCTCTGAAAGACCTCATAGGGCTTTCTGGGGCTCCGGACGGTCAGCTGCTGGGTCATATTCATGATGTAAATATCCCCCTCCACGATATAGTGGATCACATCGTCCACCGCCCGCTTGTAGTCCTCCTTCTCAAAGTTCGCCGTGATCCTGACTTTCTCAGGACACACTTCCGCCTGCCGTTCTTCCTGCTCCCGCAGATACATCTCCCGGATCTTTTCCGCCATCTCGTCCGCCGTCCGGGCGCTGTCAGAAAGCCTTCCGTTCGCGGCCACATACAGCTTCTTCTCCTTATGGTCCTCCACCAGGAACATATCATAAAAGCATAAGATACAGTCCGGGATATCCACCGTCTTTTCATGGCGGCTTACGACCCTCTCCTTCTTTCTCCCGTAATCATACGAAAAATAGCCGATGGCCCCGGAAGTGATCGGAAGCTTTGGCCCCGGCTGTCCTTCCTCCCGGTGGGCCTTCAAAAACTCCTTCACATACTTTTCAAAGGGTTGTCCACACTCTTTGCCGTTTACCGTGAACTTATCCCCATTCACCAGGGTCATCCAGGGGAAAAGTCCCACGATGGAATACCTTCCCAGTTCATTTTCCAGGGATGAGTCAAGAAAGGCCGCCATCTCGCTGTCTGCGTACTGATCGAAAATCCTGCAAAGGGGCGGATACTGTTCAAGAATTCTGATTGTCTGCATTTTGCCTCCTCCATTCCTTACATATCTTTGTGAAATTTTCCAAAAGCTCCACGCCCCACTCCGTCAGAATAGCCTCCGGGTGGAACTGGACGCCGTAGATGGGATAATGCTTGTGGGACAGGCCCATGATCGCCCCATCCTCCGACAGGGCGTCCACCATCAGCTCCTCCGGCAGTCCCTCCGGCTCCACCACCAAAGAGTGGTAGCGCGTCACCTGATATCTCTGGGGAAGCCCGCAAAAGAGACCTTTCCCCTGGTGGGTGATCCTCCCGATCTTCCCGTGCCTGGGGCGCTCCCCTTTTTTTACAGAGGCGCCAAAATAATGGCCGATGGCCTGGTGTCCCAGACATACGCCCAAAATCGGTACCTTCCCTTTAAATTTATCCAGAATTTCCAGCGACATTGCTGCGTCTGACGGCTTTCCCGGCCCAGGCGAGAGGATGATCCCCTCCGGGCGCAGCGCCTCGATCTTTGACAGCGTGACCTCATCGGCACGCCTCACCAGAATTTTCTGTCCCAGCCCCCTGAAATAGGCGGACAAGTTGTAGACAAACGAATCATAATTATCCAGCATAAAATACATAGACCCTTCCTCACTTTCCAAATCGGATTCCGCGTACGCCCATGGCGGCCTCCGCCGGCCCCCTGGCCCGCGGAAATCCCTCCGGCATAGTCGTTATCCCATTCGGTCATCCTCCGATACCAGAAGAATGAACGTCCAGGTCCGTATCCTCGCCTGTATGTATTATTAAAGGCCCCGCTGCAAGCAGCGGGTATCAAACTTGCGAAGCAGCGGGGTCTTTGCCCCCCTGCAGTCGCCAAATATGCGCACAAGCGCGGCTGCTTGGCCCTTTGTCCGCGGGAATCAAAGTCCCGGTTAGCCAGCCTCCCCCGTCAGATCCCTGACCACCTCGCCGGCCAGGATCAGTCCCGCCACAGAGGGCACGAAAGCGCACGAGCCTGGAACAGCCCTGCGTCTGCTTCCCCCGCGCTCCTGCCCTTCCAGGCGTTCCCCGTCCGTCTCCCCCTCCCTATTGTCCAGGGGAGTGAGGGGCTGCTCTTTGGAGTAGACGACCTTGAGCTTTTTGATCCCTCTCTTTTTCAGCTCCCGGCGCATGACCTTTGCCAACGGGCACACGGAGGTTTTATAAATATCGGACACACAGAACCCGGACGGATCCGTCTTATTTCCCGCCCCCATGCTGCTGATGATGGGAACGCCCGCCCTCTCAGCCTCCAGCACCAGCTGGATCTTCGCCGTCACCGTGTCCACCGCGTCCACGATATAGGAATACTCGGTGAAATCAAAGGCGTCCTTCGTCTCCGGCAGGTAAAAACACTTGTGTACCCGCACCTGAATGTCGGGATTGATATCCAGGATCCGCTCCCGCATCACCTCCACCTTGTCTCTTCCCAGGGTGGACCTGAGGGCGATGATCTGGCGGTTTAAATTCGTCAGGCACACTTTGTCATCGTCGATCAGGTCGATGGCCCCTACGCCGCTGCGGGCCAGCGCCTCCACCGTGTAGCCTCCCACGCCGCCGATCCCAAAGACTGCCACTCTGGCCTTTGCCAGCGCCTCCATGGCTTTTCTCCCGAGCAATAACTCTGTTCTTGAAAATTGGCTTGGCATTCTCCCGTCCTCCGTCACAATACTTCGTTCATGCTTCCCGTCCGGTAGCCCACAAGATCCAGGGCCACATACGTAAAGCCGAGAGCTTTCAGTTCCTCTGCCACACGCTCCCGCATCCCGGGCCCGGCGAGCCGCGCGATGTCCCCCGGCAGCACCTCGATCCTGGCGATGCTTCCATGGATCCGCACACGCACCTGGGCGAAGCCCTGGTCCAAAAGGAACTGCTCTGCCCGGCCCACCATGGCTATCCGCTTCTCGTCGATCCTTTCCCCGTAGGCAAACCGGGAGGCCAGGCAGGCAAAGGAAGGCTTTTCCCAGGTGGGAATCCCCATCTCTTTTGACAGCGCCCGGATCTCCGCCTTGGAAAAGCCTGCCTCCCGCAGCGGGCTCCTGATCCCAAGCTCCTTTATGGCCCGCATCCCCGGCCTGTAATCTCCCTCGTCATCCGTATTGGACCCTTCGATGACCCAGTCCGTGTGATGCCCTTCCGCGATTTCCCGGATCTTTCCAAATATAGAACGTTTACAGATATAGCAGCGGTCGGGCGGATTTTTCCGGTAGGCCTCCAGCTTCATCTCCTCAGAGGCAAAGACCACCTGGGAAATCCCCCGTTCCCGGCAGAACGCTTCCGCCTCCGCCTGCTCCCTGGCCGGAAAAGAGGGGGAACTGGCTGTGACGGCAAGCACGCCCTCACCCAGGGCCTCCCTGGCAGCCGCCAGCAAAAAGGCCGAATCCACCCCGCCGGAAAAGGCTACAGCCACCCTTCCCATCTGCTTTAAAAGCCCCTGCAGCTTTTCATACTTTTCCCGAATATCCATAACCCCTCCTCATAATCTCCTTTTCACAGCACGCCATCCGTCAAAGGTTACTCTTCACTTCATTCACAGTAACATTCGCAAATCCATCTAAAATTTGCTCACACCTGAATCACTTTCTTACGGTCTATGCAGTAAATGCGCAGACCTGCATGAACAGTATCCGTCAAACAGCCATGCCCACAGGCATGGCTGCTTTCTCCAGCGTACGCGTAAATTATAAAGGATCCCCGGACATCTGTCAATCGGCGCTTTAGCGGATAGACACCACTTCGTAATCCTTGTCCTCCACGGCCTTTTTCAGCATCTCGTCCGCTGTCTGAGCCTTCAGCTTTACAACGGCCGTTCCATCCGTATGGCTCACGATCGCCTCTTCCACCTCCGGCAGGGCCTCCAGAGCCTTCTTTACCGCGGCCTCACAGTGCCCGCACATCATACCCTTAATCTGCATCGTCTTTTCCATCGTTGTTTCCTCCTTTACTTCTGAAATTACTTTTCTGTGCTGCTCTTTTTTCCGTATCTTCCTGTCCCGGCTGGCGTCCCGCAGCTTAAAAAAGTTCAGCCGCAGGGCATTTGACACCACGCAGAAGCTGGAAAGGCTCATGGCTGCCGCCCCGAACATGGGGTTTAATTTCCACCCAAACACCGGGATCCACAGCCCGGCCGCCAGCGGAATCCCGATGACGTTGTAGGAAAATGCCCAAAACAGGTTTTCGTGGATATTCCTCAGAGTCGCCCTGCTCAGCCGGATGGCCGCCGGGACGTCCAAAAGCCTGCTCTTCATCAGCACGATCTCCGCCGCGTCGATGGCGATATCCGTCCCCGCCCCGATGGCGATGCCGATGTCCGCCCTGGTAAGGGCCGGGGCGTCGTTGATGCCGTCCCCCACCATAGCCACCTTTCCCTGTTCCTTCAGGCTGCGGATCACGCTCTCCTTTCCGTCGGGAAGCACGCCTGCGATCACCTCGTCCACACCGGCCTGGGCCCCGATGGCTCTCGCCGTGCGCTCATTGTCCCCGGTGAGCATCACCACCCGGATGCCCATGTTCTGAAGCTCCTTCACAGCCTGGGGGCTGTCCTCCTTGATCACATCCGCCACGGCGATCACGCCGGCCAGCTCCCTGTCCCTGGCAAAAAGGAGCGGCGTCTTTCCCTGCTCCGCCAGGGCCTCCGCCCGCAAAACCAGCTCCCCGGGCACGTCCACGAGGCCGCTGACATACTTCAGGCTCCCGCCAAGCAGCACAGCCCCGTCCAGCCTTGCCGAGAGGCCATTGCCCGGAAGGGCCGTAAACTCCGTGACGTCGGCAGCCGAAAGGCCCTCCTCCTCTGCCCTGGCGATGACGGCCTTCGCCAGGGGATGTTCGCTCTTTTTCTCCAGGGCGCAGGCCAGCCGCAAAAGAGCCTCCTCCGTAAATCCCGGCGCCGGAAGGATATCCGTCACCTTAGGCTCCCCGCTGGTGATCGTTCCCGTCTTGTCCAGGGCCACGATCTCCATCTTTCCCGTCTCCTCCAGGGATACGGCGTTTTTAAAGAGGATGCCGTTCTTAGCGCCCATACCGTTTCCCACCATGATGGCTACCGGCGTGGCCAATCCCAGGGCGCAGGGACAGCTGATCACAAGGACGGAGATTCCCCGGGCCAGGGCAAAGCCGAAGCTCTCCCCCGCGATCAGCCACACGAGGGCTGTCACCGCCGCGACCGCGATCACCGCCGGGACGAAAATGCCGGATACCTTGTCTGCCACCTTGGCGATCGGCGCCTTGGTGGCTGCCGCGTCGCTGACCATGCGGATGATCTGGGAGAGGGTCGTGTCCTCGCCCACCTTCGTGGCCCGGCATTTGAGAAAGCCGGACTGGTTCACCGTGGCGGCAGACACTTCGTCGCCCTCGCCTTTGTCCACCGGGATGCTCTCCCCCGTCAGCGCCGCTTCGTTTACCGCGCTGGATCCCTCCAGGATCACGCCGTCCACCGGGATATTTTCCCCGGGGCGGACCACGAAAAGATCGCCCTTTTTCACCTGCTTGATGGGAACCGTCTGCTCTGCTCCGTCCTTCAAAATCACCGCCGTCTTAGGCGCCAGCTTCATCAGGCTCTTCAGGGCGTCCGTCGTCTTTCCCTTGGAGCGGGCCTCCAGCATCTTCCCTACGGTGATCAGTGTAAGGATCATGGCCGCCGACTCAAAGTAAAACTCCATCATATAAGTCATGACTGCTTCCTGGTTGCCGTCCGCCTGCGCCCTTGTCATAGCAAACAGGGCGTAGACGCTCCAGAGGAAGGAAGCCATCGAACCCATGGCCACCAGCGTGTCCATATTGGGGGATCTGTGCCAGAGGCTTTGGAATCCGCTGATAAAAAACTTCTGGTTGATCACCATGATAATGCCCGCCAGCAGAAGCTGCACGAGCCCCACCGCCACATGGTTGCCCTCAAACCAGGCCGGCAGGGGCCAGTTCCACATCATGTGGCCCATAGAAAAATACATGAGGACAAGTAAAAATCCCAGGGACGCGATCAGGCGCTTTTTCAAAGCCGGCGTCTCATGGTCGGCCAGCGCCTCCTCATCCTCCCCCATCCTTGCCGCGGCCTGCCCAGCCCCCTTCAGGGAAGCCCCATAGCCTGCGGCATGCACGGCTTCTATCACCTCCGCGGCGGAAGCCTCTCCCTCCACCGCCATAGAATTTGTCAAAAGACTCACGGAACAGGCCGTCACACCCGGAACGCTCCCCACGGCCTTCTCCACTCTGGCGCTGCAGGCGGCACAGCTCATCCCGGTCACCTTATATTGTTCCATATGCTCCCTCCTTTCTGTATACCCCCAGGGGGTATATGGATTATACCACCAGAATTCTCGCTTTGTCAATACGGACACGCCGTGATCCCTCTATTTCTTCTCTTATCCTGTCCCAACCTGAGGCCGTTTATCCACATGCCGTCCGAGGCTGCTTTCTTTTTGAAAGCCAGAGGCTCCGTGCCTATGGGATTTCCCCATTAAAATGGCCCGCGGAACTCTTCCGCGGGCTTTCTGCCTATAGATTTTTCTTTTTATATACAAAATAGAGTCCCACTGCCGTCAGGGCCCCAAGGTAGGCCAGCAGCACCAAAATTCCCCACAGGTTCGCAGGCTCCCCGGTGGAAATCGCCCGCACCATGCGGCTGGTCTGGGACAGAGGCAGGGCAGCGATAAATTCCCTTACGCCGCGAGGAATCTGCTCTGTAGAGAAAAAGGTGTTGCACAGGTAAGCCATCGGCATAATAAAGTAATTGGAAAACCTGGGCACATCCGCGTGATTCCTGGCCAGAAACGATACCACGATGCCAAGAGCAGAAAAGACGGCTCCGTTTAAAAATAAAATCAGAATCGAGAGACCGTTAAATACCAGTCCCGTGCCGATGGGCAACACCAGCAGCAGGATCAGGCCTCCGGCGTACAATCCCCGCAGGGCTCCCGCCAGGATCTGTCCAGCGATAAACTGCCACAGAGGCGTGGGGGAGATGATCACCTGGTCAAAGGCCTTCTCATACAGGCGCTGCACATTCAGGTTCTGGGCGATGGCGTTGAAGCTGCCGTTCATAGTCGTCAGTGACACCACCCCCGGAATCAGAAAATAAAGATAGGGCTGTCCGTTCATGCTGCTGCGGATTCCCCACCCAAAAACAATCAGATACATCAGCGGCGCGATCAGGGCCGCCATGGTGATCCTGGAAAAATCGCGGATAAACTCCCTCCATTTTTCCCACAAAATAGTCCGAATTCCCATAGTTTCCTTCCTCTCCCCTACGTTAAGCTTTTTCCCACCCGCTCCACAAACACGTCCTCCAGGGTCGTATCCCGCAGGGTACACTGGCCCGAAAGGCCGGACAGATGGGCAATGGCTTCCTGCCGCCGGTGAAAATACTGGCTGTGGATGCCGTCCGCCAGCATCTCATCCACTGCATAGGGCCCCAGGTCCTCGATCAGGTGCGCCGGGGAATCCACCTCCCCGAGCTTTCCCTCATTCATCAGGGCCACCCGGCCGCACAGCGCCTGGGCCTCCTCAATATAGTGGGTGGTCAGAAGGATCGTCAGACCCTGTTCATTCAGCTGCCGCAGCAGGTTCCACATCTGCCGCCTGGAGATGGCGTCCATGCCCGCCGTGGGCTCATCCAGAAGCAAGATTTCCGGCTCCGTCAACAGCGCCCGGCAGACCATCAGCTTCCGCTTCATGCCCCCTGACAACTTCCGGACAGTTTTTCGCCTGTGGGCCGTCAGCCCCGCAAAGGCAAACAGCTCCTCCGTGCGGGCGCGGATCTCCTTTACAGGCATAAAGTACAGCCTTCCCTGGTACTCCATAATCTCGTCCATATCCATATCCTGGCGCATGGAATACTCCTGGGTGATCACGCTGACCTTCCGTTTGAGATCCTGCCGTTTCCGGCTAAGAAGCTCTCCATTGATATAGATCTCCCCGGAGGTAGGCAGCAGCAGGGTGGACAGCATCCCGATGGTCGTCGTCTTTCCCGCTCCGTTGGGCCCCAGCAGCCCAAAAAATTCTCCCGTCTCGATCTGCAGGCTCACGCCGTCCACCGCCGTGAAGCCCTCAAACGTCTTTTTTAAATTCTTCAGCTCTATCATAATCCGCCATGGGGCTCCTTTGCAATAATCAGGGAATAGTAGCCTGCGTCATCGGGGATCTCCTCCACGCTGCGGTACACATGCTCGCTTTCCATCCCGCAGTTTTCTACCATCACCACTTCTTTTCCGCTGGCCGCCAGGATCTCCTTTACCTGGGACATTTTCCTGCCGGACTTCATCAGCACGTAATTTCCTGGCGCCTCCAGACGGTTCTCCAGCCTGTGGACAGCAGGCAGCACGTGGAGCTGCTCATCCCACTCCACCAGGGGCGTGTTCGTCCTGGCCGCGGCCGCGCAGAAAGAGGTGATGCCGCTGACAAGCTCCGTGGGATAGCCGTGGGCCGCCACCCGTTTCTGCACATAGACATAGGTGGAGTAGATCGTAGGATCGCCCAGGGTCAAAAACACCACGTTCTGCCCCTTTTTCAGGTATTCTTCCACCAGAGCCGCCGCCGCGTCGTGCTTGCGGTTCATCTCCTCCTTATTGTGGGTCATGGGCATGTCCACCGCCACCAGCGTCTTCTCGGCCAGCTCCGGCACTGCCTGCAACGCGATCTGATAGGCTACCGTGGCCTTCGGATCCGCTCCCGGCAAAGCGATCACCTCATTTTCCTTCACCAGACGCACTGCCTTCAGCGTCATCAATTCCGGGTCTCCCGGGCCTACGCCCGTTCCATATAAAATTCCTGTCATATTTTTTCTCCTTTGATTGTCATACACATTTTTATGGTTTCAGTGTCAAAAGTCCGAATTCACGTCATGCTTGCATGACAGTGGATGACAGCCTTTGCCCCTGACCTTCCCCAGCTCGACGGCATAGGCGCACAGCTCCCTTAAGCCCTCACCAAACTCCCCCACAGCCTCCATATCGAGAGTGATGATCACCTCCCGGCAGGAGTCCATCAGCTCCTTGGCCTGACGCAGAACCTCCGGGCGGATGGCACAGAAGGGGCGCTCCGCCACCACCTGGGCCGCCAGGGCCTTCGCGGAAGGGTAATCCAAGTCATTTTCCCAGAGAATCCCTGTGGCAAAAGGAACGCCCTCCCTCTGAAGACGGCGGAAGACAGCTGTGCCGCTTCCGTTCCCGGCGATGACAAACACCTCCGGCCTGCCCTCTATCGGGGCAAGCTCCAGATTTCCCGTCAGCTCATCGTAGGAGCCCGTGGTCATCTGGTACAGCTGGGGGATATACCCCGGCGTGAAAACCTCCTCCGGCGGGCCGAAGCGGTCTGCCCGATCCCCCCGGATGCACACGATCTTATCCGAAATACGCCCCGCCAGATCCAGCTCATGAAGGGACATGATCACCGACAGATTCCTGGTGCGGGACATCTTTTGGATAATCGAGAGGAACTCCAGCTTATAACGGATGTCCAGAAAGGAGGTGGGCTCATCCAGCACGATGATATCCGGCTCCTGGCAGATCGCCCTGGCCAGCATCACCCGCTGCCTCTGTCCGTCGCTGATCTTTGTGAAATCCCGGTCGGCCATCTCAGAAATATTCACAAGCTCCATGGACTCCTTTACCACCTGCCTGTCATGGGCCGAGAGTATGCCGAAACGGCCCGTATAGGGATGACGCCCTGTGGCCACCACATCCTCGCAGGTCATAAGCTCCGGGCGGACCCGATCTGTGAGCACCACCGACAGCCGCGTGGACAGCTCCCTGGCCGTCATCTCATCCACCGGCCTGCCGTCTAAGCAGACCAGCCCTCCAAGGGGCGCGAGCTGCTTGATAATGCTCTTCAGGATCGTTGTTTTCCCGGCACCGTTTGGCCCGATCAGCGTCAGGATCTCCCCCCGCTTCACAGAAATCTTGATATTTTTTATCAGCGGGACGCCGTGATACCCCACGGTCAGCCCCTCCGTATAAAAATAAAATGTATCTTTCATACTACGCTGCCTTCTCCTTTTTTTTGCGGATCATGATCAAAATAACGATGGGCGCCCCAAAAACGGCCGTCACCGTGCTGATGCTGAGCTCGGTGGGGGCGAATACCATCCTGGCCAAAAGGTCGCAGAACAGGCAGAAAACCGCGCCGCCCAGGAAGCTTGCGGGGATCATGAGGATGGGCCTTGAGGAGTGAAACAGGTTTTTCACCAGATGGGGAACGGCGATCCCCACAAAGGATACCGGCCCCGCAAAGGCCGTCACACAGGCGGACAGGATGCTTGAGAGAAGCACCAGGGCCGCCCGGAATTTTCGGATATCCAGTCCCATATTTCTGGCGTAAGCCTCCCCCATCTGGAAGGCGCTGATAGATTTCGACATGAGAAAAACGCACAGGAAGGAAAGGAAGATCACCGCCGCCATGATGGCCACATTTTCCCAGGTGATCCCGGAAAAACTGCCCTTCGACCAATTGTGCAGGTTTACGATATTTGCGTCATCCGCAAAGGTGACCACAAAATCCGTAACCGCCGAACAGATATAGCCGATCATCACACCGCTGACGATGAGCATGGACATCTGGTCCATCACCCTGGCCATAAGCAGCACGAAGCCCATGGAGAGCATCGCCCCCACAAAGGCCGCCCCGATCATGACCATGGAGCTGATCTGAATGGAGCTTCCCAGAAAAAGCACCATCACAAGAGCCACCACCAGCTTTGCCCCGGAGGAAATGCCAAGGGTAAAGGGCCCGGCGATGGGGTTATGGAAAAAGGTCTGCAAAAGATAACCGGACAGGGCCAGGCCGCCGCCCAGGATCGCCGCCGCCAGGGCCCGGGGCAGACGGATCTGCAAAATAATGTCCGCTATGGTGGGATCCGTCTGCTGCCCCTTCACCGTCTTCAGGATGTCATCCAGGGAAATGGTAACGCTGCCCGCACACACATTGATGACTAAAAAGACGAGCACCAAAAGACACAGTATTAAAAATGCCCCCGCATATCTTTTCTTTTCAGATAGTTCTCTTTTCATACGCTACTCCAGCTTGTAAATATAGGTGAGGCTCTCCTCATCCCCGGTAATCATCTTATGGATATCCGCGATGATCGTGCCAAGGGACATGGAGGACTGGTAAATATTTTTTGTGGTGCAAAAGACGTTCCCCTCCTGCACCGCCCTGAAATTTTTCAGCAGGGCGCTCTTGCCCAGAAGCTCCTCCACGGAATTCAGCTCTCCGTCGATGGTACTGTTATAGATGATGTAATCCGCATCCCTGGCCGCCGCGTAAAATTCTTCCATCTGCATGGTGACCGTGGAGGACGCCGTATCATCCTCATTCCCCAGATCCCGGAAGACATAGCTGCCCCCTGCCATCTCAATCATTTTCGGCAGATAATCGGAGCTTTTGCGCACATTTGCCTCCCCGTTTGAGGTGATGTAAAAAAAAGCCACGGTTTTTCCCGTTTTTTCAGCTCCCTGGATGTCCTCGAAGGCCTCCGCCTCCCGGGAGAAAACCTCCTCCGCCTCCTGCTCCCTGTCTGTCAGCAGGCCGTAAAGCTTCACCCATTCCGTCCGGCCCAGAGGGCTCGGCTCATAGCTGGAATAATCCACCAGCACGGGAACCCCGAATTTCTCCAGCTGTTCCTTCACCTCCGGCGTGTGGTAAATCATGGTATTTTCTATGGCAAGGCCGCAGTCCTCGGCCAGGATCCGTTCATAGTCCGGCGCGGAATACTGGCCGGCATAGAGGATGTCCCCCCTCTCCATGGCGTCTTTCGCGCCCTCTATGTACCAGGAATCCTCCTTCAGCGCGCTGAATCGAAGGGTATCCAAAGCATCCAGGGACACAAACATATCCATCACGGCCGAGGCTGCCAGGTACATATTTTTCAGGGGCTTTTGCAAAACCGTGATATCAGACGCCAGGTCCTCCGGCGCCTCCTTCCCCTCCGGAACCGTCAGGAAACGCCCGTTCTCCGGGATCGTGATTAAGTCGTAGCCGCCCTCATAATAATCCACAGAAAATTTTTCCGCGTAGGAAAGCTCCATGGCTCCCTGATGGGTAAGGGCGGCGCTGATGTCCGTATCCATCATTCCGGGATCCTTCCCCTCCCCTTTGCAGGCGGTCAGAAAACATGCCGCCCAAAGGATCAAACCTATCATCCATCGCTTTTTCATCTTACAGAATTCCTTTTTCTTTTATTCAGCCAGGAGACGAGAACGCACACGGCGATAATCAGAAGCACCATCCACACCATCCGCTGGGCCGCTGCCTGGGGCGTCTGATCCTTGGACAGGATGCCGTCGGCGTGAAAAATCAGCTGGTAATCAATCTCGTGGGGCGTGCTCATAGCCACCGTGTCCGCCACCACCTCCATCGGCTTATCAAAAACCGTGATGGGAATCTCAAAGGTGGAATATCCCTCTTCGTTGATGGGAAAAAACTTCTCCCCGTCCACCAGCATATAGTCATAGTTGGTACTGCTCCACTCCAGCCTTGCGTAAGCCAGCCCATCCCGGATGATGAGTCCCGCCGGGGTCGTCACCGTCGTCCGTCCGGTGCCTCCCTCCAGCTCCACCTGGATGGCATACTCCCCGTCCTCCAGCTCCAGAAAGGCGGGCTCCGCCTTGGGCTGCGCCTCCTCTGTGCTTTCGGAAGCCTCCGTGGTTTTGCTGCTTTCGGCCCGCAGGGCAGCGATACGCTTCTCCTTGGCGGCCTTTCTCAGGGCCTCATAGTCGGGAAGCTCCACGCGAACGGCTCCCTCCGGCAGGCTCTCCGCCAGGAACAGGATGGCGCGGTCGTACCACTTTTCCTTATTTTTGCTGAAGGCGGCGCATTCTATAGGCAGATCCAGGGCCTCCACCGGAATGGTAAAGATATGCTTTCCCTCTTCATCCTCCGCGAAATCAATGTACTGTGACAGGTCGCTTTCCGCCGCTTCCCTGCCGGTCCCCATAAAGACCTTCAGATATCCCTTTCCTCCCATGGTCAGGATGGCTGTCATTTCTCCATCCTCCACAGTAAGCTGTGCCTTTTCCACCGGAAACATGGAAGAACTGCACTCCACTTCCACATCGTAGGTTCCGTCCGCCACATCCTTCCCGTAAATGGGCTCCATGCCCTCTACGCCCACTTCCTGGGCCGTGGCCGTTTCGCCCTCCCCGGCCACCTGGTCATAGGGAGCCTCCGCCCCGGCCTGCAGGGGCGTCCAGGACGCGCCGCACACACTGATTACAAATGCCAAAATAAATGAAATAAATTTTTTAACCATACCCTTATCCTTCCCCGCTGCGTTACAATGAAAGTCCCGTACGGCAGCCATGAACCTGCGCGTGTTTCCACGCGCAGATCCAAGGATACCGTCCGGGCAAACCGCTTACTTTGACAGCCCTTCCAGAGCCGCCCTGGTGTGCTCCACATAGATGGAGCGGATGGCCGGAAGCTCTCCCAGCCCTTTGATGACGCACTCCACGTCATAGCCCTCTGCCTCCAGAGCCGTCTTCCAGGAGTCTTCCTCCCCGCCTGCCATGTCATTGTTGGCGTGGTCTCCCGCCACCACCATCAGCGGCTGCAGAACCACCTTTTTATAGATTCCCTTTTCCTTCAGGGCCGCTATCACATCCTCCAGCGTAGGCTCAGCCTCCACCGTTCCGATATAATAGTTTTCATGGCCCCCTGCGGCCAAAACCTCCTGCATCTTCGCGTATACCTGGTTGGACTCGGCCTCTGTCCCGTGGCCCATAAAGACAATGGCCGTCTCACCGTCGTCGCTGCCTTTCGTGTCCTCCGTGATGGCCTCTGCCACGGCCTGAAAATCCTCATCGCTTGTCAGCAGGGGCTCCCCTATGCTGACGCTGTCAAAATCTTCCTCGTATTCTGCCAGTTCGTCCACGACATCCATATACTCCAGGCCATCCATCAGGTGTGTTGGCTGCACCACCAGATTTTTTACGCCGTCGGCCACCGCCCGGTCCAAAGCCTGGGTCACGTTGTCGATCTCCAGGCCGTCGCGCTCTTTCAGCTTGTCGATGATGATCTGGGAAGTAAACGCGCGCCTCACCTCATACCCGGGATTGGCCTCGCTGATCGCCTCCTCCACCGCGCCGATAGTCGCTTCCCGGCTGTCATTGAAGCTCGTTCCAAAGCTTACCACCAGTATCGCCGTGTCGTCGGCGGATGCCTCATCGGAGCCGGACGTTTCCGTTTCTGGAACTTTTGTCTCTGCTGCTTTCGTCTCCGCTGTTTCCGGAGCTGCCGTCGTCCCGGTACTTTCGTTCCTGGAACATCCCGTCACCGCCACTGCGAAAACCATCAAACCTGCCACCACTGCCGCCATCTTGTTCTTCATCTTACGTTCCTCCTTTTGATAAATGCTGTGTCAACAGTTACATAAAAAAATGTCTTCTATGTATCTCAGAAGACATCGGGTAAGAGGACGCAAACATGCATCGCGCCCGGCAGGGGGCGCTATCATCGCTGTCGTTCACAGTAGGAACGGCAGATCATGATATCGTTGCAAATTACGACCAATTACTCGTGGTCTGGAACTATGAGCCCGCCTTTTGCGGCGCCCAGTCCTTCCTTCTCCCTACAGGCAGGTCTCCTGACTTATAGATCCCCGCGAAAAACCGCCTTCCCAATCTCTCAGTGGCTGACCGCACGTCTGCTTTTCCCACGCGCGTGGTTTTCACTCCCTATTTACAGTGACGAGTTCGTACAGGACTTTCACCTGTTTCCCTTTTCACCGAAAGCGCCGTCGCTTCCGACACCTGTAAGCAAGTTTCGGCACTGCCCACTCCTTTTCTTGCGGCCTTCACGGTAACTACCCGGGCCTGTGTGAACAGTATTTCTCCCAAAAACTCCCCTAAAATATACCATATTCCTACAGGGATTGCAACCGTTTGGCGACGCTCCTCCATGCGGAAAGCACGGAAAAAAGACCAAAACCCACTTGCCGCAGGTTTTGGCCTTCTTCTTATTCTACTCTATGTTTTCTCCGGCTCGCTGCCGGGCGCAGCCTTTCCAAAGATCTTAAAATGCTTTGATCTTCTCCGCCGCATACCGCAGAATTAACGCCGCGTCACTGGTGTCGGCGACGCCGTCGCCATTTACGTCGGCGCTGGCTGCGTCTGTCCCGGAAAGCTCCGTGATCTCCGCGGAGGCCCGCAAAACCGCCGCCGTGTCGCTGGTGGTCACCGCGCCGTCTCCGTCCACGTCCCCAAGGAGACGTGCCTGCGCCACCTTCCGCGTCAGCGCCTTCACGGCCTCGTCGATGTCGCTCTGGGCGGCGTCCTCGTTGTCAGAAACCTTCTGTGCCTCCGCCATCGCCTCGGCAAGGCCCTCAACGGTTTCCGCCACATAGGCGTCCTTATCTGCCAGGATCTGTCCCGCTTTCACCAGCATGGCCTCCAGGGCCGCCTTGTCGCCCTTGCGCTCAAGCTGCATGATGGCGTCGATCAGGCTGCCGTAGGCATCACTGATATCGCTGTCCTTTCTGTCCTGGTCTGCCGCAACGGCCTTTGCCCCGTCGATGGCCTTTTGCAGGTTCTCCAGGCTGCCGCTGGTGTACTTGCCCGCCAGCAGATTCTCCGCCGCTTTGATCAGGCTCTCCAGGGAGGCGATGTCTGCCGTCTTCGCCAGCTTAGACAGCTCATCCAGGATCAGGTTTGCCGCGTTGTCCACGTCTTCCTGGGATGCGTTCGCGTCTGCCAGGATTCCTTTTCCTGCTTCCACGGCTGCTGCCAGGGCTTCGACGTCCTCATAATTCTTTCCGAGGGCCAGGATCTCTTCTGCCATGGCGATTACCTTTTCCAGTCCTTCCTTTGCGGCGGTTTCCTTCTCCCCGCCTGCCAGGGTGATGGCCTGGATGCAGGTATTTCCCCATTTTTCGTCGTAGAGAGCGCCGTTTTGGACAGTCACTCGAAGAGCGTCTCCGTTTGACCCGCCATACCTCACGTGGAGCCTGCAGTATACCGCCGGGGTTCCGCCTGCCTGGGCACCTGTGTCATGTTCCAGGATCTGCTCCTCCACCGGTTCGCCGTCCTTCAGGATCTCCAGCTTGATCTCTGTCTTTGCGGACCATGCGCCAAAATAGACGTCCAGGTCTCTTCTGGTCTTGCTGTAGGGCGCCGTAAAGGTGATGCCGTTTCCAAGCTTCTCGTATACGCTGGCCTTATCGAAGCTTCCGCTTTCCTTGATCGTGCCATCCGTATAATTGATCGCCATACCCGTAGAGGAGGTGCCAAGCTTTGTGATGGCCTGCAGGGGCAAAAGGTCTGTGATCTGCGCGCCCCCTGCCTTTCTCTCGATCTGGTTTACATCGGTGCTGTTAAAGAGGATCCAGTCCGCGTCCCCTTCCTCCGTCAGGTTGAGCTTCGTCGGCTGGCCATCCAGCTTCGCCCTGATCAGCTCCTCCTCCACTATGGGAGGGGTAATGGTCTCGTCCGTCTCCCGGAGCGTCACGGCTGCCAGGGCCACCACACATCCGCCCCACTGGGTGTCCAGGTTTTTGCTGCAGGAAACTTTTACGATGGCTTCATCTGCTTCACTCGGCATCCTGTAGGCGATGTCAAAGGCCTGTCCCTTCATACCGCCGCTGGTATCCGGCCGTCCAAAGGAATCGCTGTACATGGTCACGCCGTTGATCTCCATCTCTACGGTAACGTCGCCGGCCCACACGGACGGGTAAACCGTCACATGCTGCACCTTCTCGCTGTAGGGCACACGGAAAGAGAAACCATTTCCCAATCCCCGGACGCCTACGGAGCTGTTATTGGCAGGCTGCGCTTCCCCGGCATCCGCGGCCACAAAGGTGAACGGGCTGTCCCCCACCCTGTACGCGCTGCCCTGGGCACGGATCTCGCTGATATAAGCTTCCCCTGCCTTCTTTGCGTAGTCGCTGACGGATCCTGAGTAAAACTGGATCCAGTCCTTGCTTCCTTCCTCTGTCAGGTTGATTTCCCCGGAGGTCTTATCCGGTTTGCTGCCGATCACGCAGGGGACTTCATTCTCCCCTTTGGCAGCCACCGTTACCCGCTGTTTGATCGTTACGTTCGTCTCTCCAAGGGTAACCTTCGCCGTCAGAATCACCGGAACGTCCTCCATCGGAAGTATGGGCGAAGAAATGCCTCCGTTTTCCATGACGCCGTACCGTTCCTCCGCCGTGGAGGATGTGATGGAGATGCTGCTGCCATACACAGGCCCTTCCACATCGAAGTTCAGACTCTTCTCAATATGATCCGCGTCCACGTTGCCGTTCAGTACCAGGGCAAAGGCCTTCTCCCAGTCAAAACGTGCCCGCTCTTCCTCTGTCCTCGCCGTCTTTTCCGGAACCTGGGCGATCTTCTCAGTATGCCTTCCTTCCTCGCCATTTACAACGCCTGCCACGCTCACTTCGTATCTCGTGTCATTCTCCAGGCCTTCCACCACATAAGGCAGAGAGTTTGTCTCGTACAGGGTTTCTGCGCCATCCCTGCTCACATAGATCCTCCAGGAACCAAAGGTCTCCTCTTCCGGCACATCGGCAGATACCTTCAGCGCCCCATCCATGGATTCTACCTGGAAGTTTTCCGGCTGGCCCGCGATGATCCGTCCCCCGTCTTCCGCCAGGATTCCTTTCAGGCGGATGCTTCCGCTGTCGGAGGTGATCACATACTCCACCAGCATATTCTGTCCCTCGGAGGCCGCCCGGTAGGGGATCTCCACCACGTACGTTTCTTCCCTACTGCCTGCCCTCAGTACCTGGGAGATATTTTTGCTGGAACCGTCCGACATCTGGACGTTGACCACTGCCTCCGCGTTTTGCACACCCACAATGGCTTTTACGGTTCGCATCTCCTTGTCTGCAGGAACCATAAACATAAATCCATCCTCTCCCAGGGAGTAGGGCGTTCTCACACAGTCCACGGCGTCCGCAAAGGACAGCTCCTCCAGCTGCTCATCCGGCTCATAGGTCACAGAGCTTCTGCTGACCGCCCGGTTTCCGACGGTGTTGACATTGTAGATAAAGTCCGCCTCTTTTCCGGCCTGGTTTTTCAGGCCGTCCGTGATCCTATTATCCTCCTGCCCGGTAAAGTACACGTAATCCCTGGCATTCGCTGCCTCCTCCGCAGTCAGCCCGGAGTTCTCATAGCTTTTTGCCATCATGCCCAGATAGGCTTTCTCGCCTCCGGCAGTCCCTTCCAGCGTATAGGTATGCGTCCCTGCCTCCACGGCGATGGCCTTGCTTCTCTCATCACAGGAAAGGTTCAAAATAAAAGGCTTCTCACAGGTGACCTCCACGGTCAGCTCAGCGTCTGCCGTAGTTCTCCCCTTGGCTTCCAGGGAAATCCTGTTCTCACCATTCTCCTGGGAATTCATATAAAGCCCGCTGACTCCGTGTTCCTCGGAAAGGTTTACATTCCAGTCCACCGTATTTTCGGAGGCGTCCATGGTAACACCCACGATATCCTCGATCATGCTTCCGATGGCCAGGGCTCCTGTCCATCCCACAAAATTGGAACGGGAGGGCTCTGCGTCACTGTTTTCTGTGGATCCCGGTTTTGTATACTCGGAGGAATAGTTCTCCCAGAGGGTGTTCAGCTCGTTTCCATAACGATCATAGGCGCCCCTCTCATAGACGTCGGAGAGGGCATTGATATGGCGCACCGCCTCCTGGAAGGCCAGATCCTCATAGCCGTATTCCTGAAGCCCTTTGATCCACACGTAGGAGGTCGGGGACCACATGGCCCCGTTCCAGTAGCCGCCGGTGGATTTGAAGGTGCTATAATCGTAGCACACCGTGGCAAGCCCGTTGGGGCGGAACATCTTCTCGGAATTCTGGGTGAAGGTTTGGATCATCCTGTCCGCCTGCTCCTCACTGGGGATGCCCGCGGAGAGAGACCAGAGGCCGGTGGGCGTGGCGATGCTTGTAAAGTCGCCGTTCGAATTCAGGTTGTAATAAAATCCGTCCTCCTCATCCCACATCTTCTCCTGGACAAGGGCTTTTAAGTCTGCCTCTTCCTGGTCATACTTTGCCGCAAGGGCCTTGTATTTAGCCTTTTCCTCTTCCGTCAGAGAGGCGTCCTTCTCCACAACCTCCCGGGCGATCCGGCTAATATAGTGGGCCGCCTGCACCTGCTGGATGCTCATGTCGTTGGCGGCCTGTCCCCAGCCTCCCCAGTCCTGGTTCGGCGTATTGTCCAGGCCGTTGCCCTGGCCGTTGGACACGTACAGCCCCGCCCACTTGCCGTCCTTATGGGTTCTGGTGCGCTTCAAAAACTGGAAAAAGGAATCCAAACGTTCCAGGACTGTCTTTCCTTTTACCAGCTTCGTAAAGCGGCTCACATCTCCGTGTATCTTGTACTGCTCCCATTCTGCCCAGCCAAACAGCGGCGGGTTGATGGCGTCCACTGTCCTGTAATCGCCATAAGACCAGCTTCCATTGGATTCATTGATCCTCCGGCAGATATATCCGTCATCCTCTCCTTCCGAATCCACCTGGTGAGCATAAAAGTTGTCCATGGAATTCAGCGTCGGGAACTGCTGGTAACCATATTTGTCAAACATCATCATAAGCAGCGTATCCCACTGGAAGATGGTCCCGTCAAAAGCCTCATCCACGTACCAGGCGTCCCCGTCCTTGATGACCTCGGGATTCAGCCCGGCGGTGATCTTTTTAATATTGTTCTTGTGGGACTGCCATGCCTTCTCATACAGAGCTTCCCAGTTCTTGTGCTTTGCGAAATGAACCTGGGGAAGATCCTCCATATCAATCTCATAGCCGCCCGCCACTGTCTCCGGCGCTGCCTGGGCCGGCAATGACGGCAGGCTGCCTGCGGCCATCGCCGCAGCCAGCAGCCACGCCATCCCTTTCTTTCCCGTTCTTTTGTTCATCCTGTTTTCTCCTTCCTGTGACTTTTGGGGATGCTGCTTCCCGAAAAAACAGCATCCTGATTCATTTTATATGATACATCCATCCTTCCTTTTTTCGAATGGAATTTTTTATGATTTTTGTTGAATTTTTTTAGATTATTGCTTTTTGGAGCTGCTATTCTTATTTCTCCTGTACTGGATCGGGGAAATTTTATATTTCTTTTTGAACACATGGCTGAAATACCCGGGATCCAGATAGCCTGTCTTCTCCGCGATGGCGTAAATCTTCTCATCGGTCTCCTCCAGCAGCCGTATGGCCTCCTCCAGCCGGAGCCTGGTGAGGTATTCCACAAACATCTCCCCCGTCCCTTTCTTAAATAAGCCGGAAAAACAGGGCGGCGTCAAAGCGATTTCCATGGCTACCTTCTCCATACTGATTTCCGGATCCATATAGTTCTCCCGGATATATTCCTGGGCAATCCCAATGATGTCATTGACCTTTTTGTCACGCTCCCGGGCAAAGTATGCCCCCATAGAAAGGCAGGCTTCCTCCAGCCACGCAAAAAAGGAGTCCATACTGGCATAGTGGTTCAGGATTTTCAGGCAGTCCGGATTTCCTTCAAAGATACTCTCCATCACCTCCGGATATTGCTGCACAAAAAGCAGGAGGGCATATGTTCTAAGGCTTTCCTTCTGTGCCAGATGCATGTTGATCTTTTCCGCCAGCCAGTTCTGGACCTCTTCCACGGTATTGGCCGTTGTCTGCGCCACTCTCATCTGCTTCGCGGATAAGCCTTCGACCACTGCCTTTGCCTCTGTCAATGCCTGCTTTTCCGTCTCTTCCTGTGTACACGGCACGATACGGATAAAATTGAAGTTAATCTGTGAACCATACACAAACCGTACGGCATGTCTGCCCGCAGAAAGGTAAACAGGCTGTGCCTCCGTGTAGATCCAGTTCTGCCAGCCTTGGGTGGTTCTGTGCTCATAGACTCCTGCTACTTCTCCGTCCACCTCAACTTCATGGCGAAGCTGCGCCACTTCATTTGCCTCACCGCTGGCCACGCGGGTATTGATGTTGTAATACCCTTCCTTCTCTACCTGAACCGCGAAAAGTACATAGTCCCCGCTGTAGCCATAGCCCAGATCCTGACCGCCGTTTGTCTCGGGATCCGAGCAGGCCTCTGCCCGAAGGTTACCTGTCAGCAGCAAGGAATCTGCCACTGCCATAACCCTGGTTTCCCCATCTGGCGAAATGGTAACAGGGTCCTTTTCTACCTCTTCCTCGTCCTTACCTTCCTCATAATCTGTGATCGTAAAATCGTTAAACTTCACAAGAGATGTATTGGCCCCCTGTCCAAGGGTCGCATATAATCCAATCTTCGGGTTCTCGTAAGTGGCCTGTGTCTCCCCGAAAGGCGCAAAGTCCTTCCCGGCTTCCTTCATCGCTTCTGTCTGCACGTAGAAGCTATAAGTGTTTCCCTCTTTCTTCACGCGCAGCCACAGGGTAACACTGTCTTTCCCTGACCATCCTTCTGGTGTAGGAAGACTCTTGATGTCTCCATAATCGTTGGCTACCTTGTCGTTACAGGTTCCCTCTGTCTCTTTTCTTACCTGGAGGAACTGCCCGCCACTTGCCCAGGACGCCGTACAGTAGTTGATGTCCACATAATTATCTGAGTTCTCAAATACGGCTACGCCGAACTGATTGGTGTCCCTGCCTTTCAGCTGTCCCGGATTGGGAACCACCATTTCAGTGGTCGCCGTCCAGTTTCCTTTTGCTTTCTGATAAGGCATGTTCCGGATTGGCCAGCTATCCTCGTTGCTCCCGTACCACTCGCCGCTCTCTGTCTGGATCTTCAGGCTGCCGTCAGAAACAGAAAGCTTATCCGTCGGATGGTCCACGCTCCAGGAATCGTCAAGGCTCTCCCCGTCAAAAGGATCGCTCTTCGGCCCCACATTATCCACCTCGTCCGGATTCTGGAACTGCAGCACATATTCCACCGCCTGGTCTTTGCTCTCTGCCCGAAGCACAGCTTTCTTCTTTTCATTATCACGTATCACGCGGTATGTCACTCCTGACGGCACATCCGCGAGGATTTCCGCATTTTCGCATCACCCTTGACTTTATAGTTATAAATAGTCGGATAGAAGGCCGTCAGATACTTGCCATCCACCTGGATCCCCCTGACTCTGGCAAGAACCGGGTTCTCTACTACCGGCGTCAGTCCCGCCTTATCTGTAAAGATTATGCGGTAAACGCTCTTTCCACCGTCCTTTTTCACCGTAACCGTGGCTGCCGGCAGCTCCTCTGTGGCCTGCACGACCGTTACCTCTGCGCCTTCGGCCTTCGCGCTTACTTTCGGGAATGCCTGTCCCGGCTTTCTGCATTCCCCTGGTGGCTGCCGCCCCCATCTGCCCGGTGATTACCGGATCCTCGGAATAATACTCAAAGTTACGGCCGCCCAGCGGATCTCTGTGGATGTTCATGCCCGGCGCCAGCCATACGTCTCCGGAGCTTGTCACCATCTCACATCCTGAATAGTAGCACAGCTTCTCCACCAGCGGATCATTCCAGGTACATGCCAGCATTGTTCCGATGGGAAGGCCTGTTCCCGCAGCTCCTGCCCTGGGGCCTGCAGGGCCGTCATGTGCAGACACTGCTGTGACCCCTTTTTCACGCAGGGACGCAAGCATGCCGCCGAAGGCGGAGGCATTTTCTTTGGAGGGTGGGACGAGAGAGCTGTTCTTTCCCCAGTCTCCTCTGGCCAGCGCTGCCAGTTCTTCCACCGTAAGCTGGGCGATAAATTCATCCATGGTATTCGTCCCATTATAAACGTCAATCAGCTTGATCCCTTTGTCGCCTGTCTGCTCCACAGCCTCCGGCAGGTTTTCAAGGACGCGTGCTGCCAGGTCTGCTTCCTCTGTCACAGTGGGCGCTGCCTCTTTGGCAACTGTGAGGCTTCCATCCTCAGCTTCCGCCGCGACGGTACGGTCAAAAGCCTGATGGGGCGCGCTTGCCTCCTCCAGCTGCTCTACGACCTTCAGCTCATCCAGTTTCCATGTCCCGGTCTTCTCTGCCGTGCGCACGGAATTTCCCACATAAATGTCATAATCCCCTGCTTCCAGCACCCACGCAGAATCATGCCCTGTCTTTCCCCCGTCATCATAAGATGCCATGTTGTCAGTGGGGACGCTGATCTTCACTGTCTGGGACGCTCCCGGGGCGATCTCATTTGTCTTTGCATAGCCTGCCAGGGCGCGGGCCGGTTTTCCAAGCTTGCCCTGGGGTGCCGCGTAATAAACCTCAACGACTTCTTTCCCGCTGTAAGTATCGCCGGTATTGGTCACAGTCGCAGTTACTGTAATAAATTGCTATTATACGTTATAAATATTGCTTTCTTTGAACAAACTTTATGCTTTAGGGGAACGTATGAAATAGAAGAAACTCTTAGAATAATCTGCCCGCGTTTTCGGAGGCATAAGCTTTTCCCGGTCGCAGTAATCGCGTGCCACTGCACCGAACGGGTGTGTTGGATCCTGCAGAAATCGCAGGCTATCTTCTTCATTTAAATTTGGCCGCAAAAAAAGAGTACCATCGGTACTCTTTCTCATAGTCGATGCGACAGGATTTGAACCTGCGACCTCTGCGTCCCGAACGCAGCGCTCTACCAAGCTGAGCCACGCATCGTTTGCTGTTTTTCTGTCAGCTTGGTTATTATAGCACTCTTTTTGTCGGGAAGTCAAGTGTTTTTTACCTTTTTTGTAAATTTTGTAAATAGCTTTTTTATGCCGCCGGACAGCTACAATTCCACCCGCCCCTCCAGGGCGCGCAGCAGCGTCACCTCGTCTATGTACTCTAAATCTCCGCCCACTGGCACGCCGCTGGCAATACGGCTGACCTTGATTCCCGTGGGTTTGATCAGCTTGCTGATATACATGGCCGTGGTCTCCCCCTCCAGGCTGGAGTTGGTGGCGATGATGACCTCCCGCACATCCCCCTGGAGACGCACCATCAGCTCCTTGAGCTTGATGTCGCCGGGGCCCACACCGAGCATGGGGGAAATGGCTCCATGAAGCACGTGGTAAACGCCCTCATACTTTCCGATTTTCTCGTAAGCCGCCAGATCCCTGGTATCTTCCACCACCATAATTGTGGTCCGGTCGCGCTTGGGATTGGAACAGATGGGGCACAGCTCCTGGTCCGTGAGCGTCCAGCACTGTTTGCAATAGCGCACATTTTTGCGGGCGCCGATGATCGTGTCGGAGAGCTTCTGCACATCCTCCATGGGGCGGTTGATGAGATAAAAAGCCAGGCGCTGTGCGGATTTATTCCCAACGCCCGGCAGCTTTGACAGCTCCTCGATCAATTCACTGATTTGTCTGCTATAGTAGTCCATCAGAACGGAAAGCCTCCGCCCATACCGCCGATCCCGCCGGTAATCTTAGCCATCGCCGCCCCCGCTTCTGTCTCCATCGTGCGCAGCGCCTCGTTGGTAGCCGCCATGATCAGATCCTCCAGCATCTCGATATCCTCCGGATCCACGACTTCCTCCGCCAGCTTCACCTTCGTCACTTCACGCTTGCCGCTGACTGTAACCTCCACAGCGCCGCCCCCGGCAGATGCCGCGAACTCCCTCTCCTCCAGAGCTTTCTGGCTCTCCTCCATCTGCCTCTGCATTTTCTGCGCCTGCTTCATCAGGTTATTCATGTTTCCCGGCATACCGCCGCCCGGAAATCCTCCACGTCTTGCCATAGCTTTCATTCCTCCTATTATCTATTTATATACTGCGTCCTGTCCGCCTCTTGCGGCGGCAGGGTGCGACAGCTCAGGCACTGTCACAGCAGGGTTTTGTCATTCATCTTCTATCTCAATGTCCATATGGACAAATCTCTTCAGGGAATCCTCCACGCTGATCTTTGCCAAACGCCCGCCCGCCAGGTGCTCCTCCTCCCGAAGGACAAATTTTACCTCCACCTGCCGGCCGATCTTATCGGCAATAATCTTTTCCAGCTCCTTCCGGCTCTTCTCGTCATTGATGTAGGTCTCCCCGTTAAAGTCAGGGAATACCACAAAAAGCCTTCCGTCATTTCCCGAAGCATTAAACTTGGGAACCGCGCCGGACAACACGATCCGAAATCTCTGGCTTGCCACCTGGGACGCGATACTCTGCCAGATCCTCATGACCTCCTGCAAATCCTCCGGGGCCGCCGCCTCCAAAGCACGGTCTGCCTGCCCCTCTGCTTCCCGGGGCTCTTCTGCCGCCTGCATGGAAACAGGCTGTACTGGGACGGCCTGGACCGGCACGCCGTTTTCCAGCTTTTTCTCAAGGAGCCGGATCCGCTCCAGCAGGGAAGTCTCATCCGTCTCCATCTGGGGCCTGCACATCTTAATCAGCGCTACCTCCAGAAGCACTCTCTTGGAGGAGGAATATTTCATCTTCCCGGACAAGTCGGAGAAAATACGGATATAGCGCATCAGCGTGTCGCTTTTTACCATTCCGGCTTCCTCCATCAAAAGCCGCAGATTTTCCGTGGACACATCCAGCACATCTTCCATATGGTCAGAGGATTTCAAAAGCAGCAGATTTCTCATATACCAGGTGAAGTCTGTTACAAACTGCCCCAGCTCCCGGCCCTGCATAATCAATTCCTCCAGATGGGCGATCACCCGCACCACATCGTTGTCCAGAATCTCCCGCAGAAAGCGGCTGAACTCCTCCGTATCCACAGCTCCCAGCACCTCCAGCACATGGTCATAGGTGAGCTTTTGGCCCAGATAAAAGGCGATACACTGATCGAGAAGGCTCAAAGCGTCACGCATGGAACCGTCCGCCTTTTTCGCCACATAGCGCAGGGCCTTCTCCTCCACCTCCACCTGCTCTTCCTCCATCAGCTCCCGCATCCTGTCTGCGATCGTGTCTAAAGAAATCCGCCGAAAATCATAGCGCTGGCACCTGGACAGAATCGTAATCGGGATCTTATGGGCCTCCGTGGTCGCAAGGATAAAGATGACATAAGAAGGAGGTTCCTCCAATGTCTTTAAGAGAGCATTAAACGCCCCTATAGACAGCATATGAACCTCGTCAATAATATAGACTTTATATTTTCCGGATGTAGGGGAATAGGCTACCTCGTCTCTGATCTCCCTGATATTGTCCACGCCATTGTTTGACGCGGCATCGATCTCAATCACATTCATGGACGTCCCGGCTGCGATGGCCTGGCAGCTCTTGCATTTCCCGCAGGGATTTCCATCGATGGGATGTTCGCAGTTTACGGCCTTCGCCAAAATCTTGGCCACCGTCGTCTTACCGGTTCCCCTGGTACCGCAAAACAGATATGCGTGGCCGATCCGGTCCGCCGCAATCTGGTTTTTCAGTGTTGTCACAATATGGTCCTGCCCCTTCACATCTGTGAAGGAGTCAGGACGAAATTTACGATATAACGCAGTATATCCCATCAATTAGTCTCCAAAACTGATTCCGACCATCTTTGCTTCCTTGATGATCTGGCTTTCCGGATCTACGCACTTAAGCTTTCCTGCCACATCCTCCAGCGGAACCTTTTTCACCTTGCCATTTACAATACCTACCATATAGCCGTATTCATTGTTGATGATCAGCCTCGCCGCCTCAGCGCCCAGCCTTGTGGACAGCACGCGGTCGTAGGGACAGGGACTTCCGCCTCGCTGTGTGTGTCCCGGAACGGTGATACGGACCTCAACACCCGTTTTCTTGAATATCTGGTCTGCCAGCTCATAGGATACAGAAGGATACTTATATGTCTTCATCTTCTCTTTTAATTCCTTCTTGGTGAGCTTCGCGTCCTTCTTGGAAATAGCGCCCTCTGCCACAGCCAAAATGGTAAAGCCCTTTCCGGCTTTTGTCCTGCGCTCAATGGCGTCTACCACCTTGTCGATGTCGTAGGGAATCTCCGGCAGAAGAATGATATCCGCACCGCCTGCGATTCCGGCATGGAGCGTCAGCCATCCTACCTTATGTCCCATAACCTCCACCAAAAATACCCGGTTGTGGGAAGCCGCTGTGGTATGGATGCAGTCGATGGCTTCCGTGGCGATATTTACCGCGCTCTGGAAACCGAAGGTCATATCCGTTCCATAGATATCATTGTCAATCGTCTTCGGAAGGTGGATGATATTTAACCCTTCCTCCCGGAGCAGGTTTGCTGTCTTCTGGGTTCCGTTTCCGCCCAGGATCACCAGGCAGTCGAGACGGAGCTTATAGTAATTCTGCTTCATCGCCTCTACCTTATCCAGGCCGTCGGCATCCGGTGTCCGCATCAGCTTAAACGGCTGTCTGGAGGTTCCCAAAATCGTGCCGCCCTTCGTCAGGATTCCTGAGAAATCCGCTGAAGTCAGCATCCTGTAATCTCCGTAGATCAGTCCCTTATAGCCATCCGCAAAGCCATATACCTCCAAATCGTGCAGATTTGTGGATAATCCTTTGACCACTCCCCGCATGGTAGCATTCAGCGCCTGACAGTCGCCGCCGCTCGTCAACAAACCAATTCTTTTTTTCATGACGTGTCACATCCTCTTTCTTTTTTTTCATCTCGTGAAGAACAGCTCCCGCGTTTCCGTCCGCGCTGTCCTGGACAGTTCTGATAGCCCTATTATAACTTATTTTGCCCCACATCACAACAAAATTTGAATACTTTGTTCAACACCTATTATGCTGAAATAACAGATACCACCAACAGGCATAACATTACCAAAACGACCGCTAAGCCTATTTTAAAACACCTCTGTTTTCTTATAATAATCCTGGCATTTTCCACGATTTCCCGGCAATAATCACGTTCTAGCTGCAAACTCTCACCCTCCTGTCCTTCCATCCTTCCCCAATATCTCTCCGCTAATTTTTCGAGATACTCATTTGGTGTCAGAGTTGCAATATACGCATAATGCAGGAGGTTTTCTGCCACATCTTTCCTGTTTTTCTCTATTTCTTTGTTAACAGGCCAAAAGGCATATAAAACAACTCCTGTTGAAGCCACAAAGCCACCAACTATAAAACTGCTTAGCAGCAAACTCTTTTCATACAGGTCAGAGCCTAAAATCACCCCTATAACCGCCACATTAAAGGCAATAAGCGCTGCGTTTTTTGCTTCTGCAAACTGCAGCCAGTTATTTACGCTATCGAGAACTTGCTGCAGCAATGCTGCTCTATTATCCTGCTGCGTCATCCTGTTTTTTCTCCTTCGATAATTCTTTTATTTTTTTGAAGGCTTCCTTAAGCGATTGTTCAAAATCCGGTACTCTTTTCTCAAACCTTTTTTCTATATCAGGCAGATCGGCTTCTGTTATCCATGCAACCTTTTCATGTTTACGGGTAGGTTCAAAGTTCTCTAAGTCAAACTCCTGCACGATCCTGGCTAAAGTAATGATTCCCTTGTCTTGCTTTTCCGGTTCACTATTTTGAGGGTCATGAACCGCCTGATACAGAGCAAGCGGAACAGGCTCTTTGATATCCCGTGCCTCATCCAGAACAGGCTCCACCTCTATGCCAAAATCCTGCCTGTATTCTTCTTTAATTTTCTGCGCAATGCTCTTATCTATGACTGCTTTTGCACAGCCGAATTCCCATTCCCCTCTATGTTTCTCCCGAGTTCTCTGCCTCTTTGCCACAAGAATTTTGGTTCCATTTTCATCCTCCTGAAAGCAAACGGCAACACAGTGAAGTTCCATCAATTCTGTATTAATGTATCTTGTGGGATCATGGGTTGTATCTTGGATCAAATGCTGCAAATGCTTTACCTTTTCCTCCAACCCTCTGTCCAACAATATCTTATTTAAAGCATAATAGGGTTCTTTATACATTCTGCCGTCACGTATTACTTCCTCTTTTCTATCCGCTTTCCGATTATCATAGTATTCTTTTATCAAATCACTCTCATCACACGCGTCAAAGGTAAAACTGTCCTGTAACGGCAGCTCCTTATCGTAAAATTCCAGATAAGTTTTAGGATCATGATACCAAATAACCGGATACAGCCTATCTCCCCATATCCCTTTTAATTTTCGATAAGTGATGATATGTAAGTGGGATAAGCTCTCTGTCTTCTGAGAAATCAAATATGCCAGTTCATAGCTTAAAACCATACGGCCATCCTGTGTTTGCTTGGAAAGACGGAAGCCCGTATCAATATCGTTCCCAAGAAATTCAAATATTTCATTGCCGTCCTGTGACTTATAACGCTCGAATATATTTACCGCGTTCTTATACAGTGTATTGCCATCGCTGATATCTCCCACATTTGTCACTGCCGCAACCCATGCAGTCGTTTTTAAAGACAAAATATTCTGCAATTTCAACATATCAAATTCATCATCAAACTTAAAAAACGCTCCCTTTTTCAACTTGTATATCGTTGATATCATGATTTTGAAAATTTTATTTATGTACTCGCACAGCACATTCTCATTACGGATCTTCACAATAAATATGGCTTCATCGCCCAACACCCTCCACATTTCCGATCCATCTATTTGGCGCTGTACCTCCTCGCGAAGTTCCTTAAAAAGCAAATTCAGAACCTGTGCCCATCCATAATAATTTACTGTTTTATAAGCAGTAGAATTTGCGATATCAAAAGAAAAGAAAAGCACTACATTTTCCTCATGTCTCTTTCGCCTTTCCCCGATCTCTTCTCTGGGCTTTGACAATTCATCTATTCGATCCGATATCTGATGTAACTTTTTCGCCTCTTCTACCATTTTAAATACCCCAGCCATTTCCCCCTGTTTGCTGCCGCGTCAATAGACACACGGAAATACTTTGCCACCTCGGCGGTATTCACAAAGTCGCCTTCTGTATTCTGCTCCATAATCTCTTTGTACTTCACCCTGGGCATCAAAAAAGCAGCCGCAAATTCATTTGACTGATATTCCAACTCTGAATTTCCATTACGGTAGTAAGAAACATTATCCTGCTTTTGCCATTTCTGTTCATTCGTCTGAAACCCCATATGCAAAAAAAGATGCCCCAATTCATGTGCTATTGTGAAATTCTTTCTCTCCTCTGTCTGAAACGGAGAAACTTCTATTGTAAAAGAACCCTCACCAGTCTTTCTTATTTTACCATCTGAAAACTCGCCAATCGAAGAATTGTCAACCACACTTCCTCCCATCTTCTGAACAACTTCCTCAATATTTATAATGGGAATCTGAATGCCATATAGATTGATTACCTCTTCTGCCATAACATTTATAAGCCTTCTTATTTCGCTGTTCAATGCCATAATGACTTCCCCCGTATTTTAAATTTATCAATAATAGCCGCGCAATGTCCCGTCATATAAAATTATTATAAGCGATGGATTTTAAAAAATCTACTATATTTTCCCCCTTACCCGTCTTACATACAAACATTATACTGCAATTATAATCAAAATGCAACTATAAATAGAACATTCGTTTGTTTTTTGCGGCGGCATTACTGCGCAGACCGCAAGCAAGTGATTCAGCTGTGAACAAAGTAACTAACAACAAGTGGACATAACATACATGAAAGCACGCATTTCATGTCCACTTGTTCCCTAAACCATTTATGATATTAAAATCAAAAGTTTCTGCCCACGGCCTCCTTCATCTTCCGGACATACGCCGCCACATAAGGCACGCATCCGTCTTTGTAGTGCCCGCACAGCTCCACCAAAGCGGAGCCTACGATCACGCCATCGGATACAGCCGCCATCGCCTGTGCCTGCTCCGGCGTCGAGATGCCGAACCCTACGGCGCAGGGAATCTGCCGGACCTGTTTGATGTGTCTCACCATAGCTCCCACGTCCGCAGCGATCCGGCTGCGCGCCCCGGTCACGCCCAGAGAGGACACGCAATAGATGAAGCCGTCGGCCCCCTCGGCGATTTGCCGTATCCGCTCCTGGGAGGTGGGAGCCACCATAGAGATCAGATCCAGCCCATACTGCCTGCACAGGTCGTCAAATTCCTCCTTCTCCTCAAAGGGAACGTCCGGCAGGATCAGGCCGTCTATGCCCGCCTCCGCCGCTTTTGCAATAAACCGCTCCGAACCGTAGGAAAAAACCACGTTTGCGTAGGTCATAAAGGCCAGAGGAATCCTCGTTTTCTTCCGAATGCGCTCCACCATGGCAAAGACCTTGTCTGTGGTGACGCCTCCTGCCAGGGCGCGCATATTTGCCGCCTGGATCACCGGCCCCTCCGACGTGGGATCGGAAAATGGAATGCCAAGCTCGATCAGATCCGCGCCGCTTTCCTCCATGGCATAGACAAGCTGCTCCGTAACCTCAAGGGACGGATCCCCGCAGGTGATAAATGGAATAAAGGCTTTCCCGTTCTCAAAGGCTCTTCTCAGGTTACTCATAAATATCCTCCCCTCTGTAGCGGGCGATGGCCGCGCAGTCCTTGTCGCCCCTTCCTGAAATATTGATCACTATAATCTGGTCCTTCCGCATTTGGGGAGCCAGCTTCCTGGCGTAGGCCACCGCATGGGCGCTCTCGATCGCCGGGATGATCCCCTCTATACGGGAAAGATACTCGAAGGCTTCCACCGCCTCCTCGTCTGTCACCGGCACATACTGGGCCCGCCCGATGTCGTGGAGATGGGCGTGCTCCGGCCCGATACCGGGATAATCCAGGCCCGCCGAGATCGAGTATACCGGGGCAATCTGTCCGTACTCATCCTGGCAGAAATAAGATTTCATGCCGTGGAAAATGCCAAGTCTTCCTGTAGCGATGGTAGCCGCCGTTTCCGCCGTGTCTATGCCCCTTCCTGCCGCCTCGCAGCCGATCAGGCGCACCTGTTCGTCCCCGATAAAGTGATAAAAGGCTCCCATGGCGTTGGAACCCCCTCCCACGCAGGCCAGCACGGCGTCGGGAAGCTTCCCTTCTTTCTCAAAGAGCTGGGCCTTGATCTCCCGTGAAATCACCGCCTGAAAATCGCGGACGATGGTCGGGAAGGGATGGGGGCCCATCACAGACCCCAGCACATAGTGGGTATCCTGGATCCGTTTTGTCCACTCCCGCATGGTCTCCGATACGGCGTCCTTCAACGTGCCCGTACCGGAATCCACCTGATGGACCCTGGCCCCCAAAAGCCTCATACGGTAGACATTCAGCGCCTGCCGTTTGATATCCTCCCTCCCCATAAACACTTCACATTCCATATCCATCAGGGCCGCCGCCGTGGCTGTGGCCACGCCGTGCTGTCCGGCCCCCGTCTCCGCGATCACACGTGTCTTTCCCATCTTTTTGGCCAGAAGCACCTGGCCCAGCACGTTGTTGATTTTGTGGGAACCCGTATGGTTCAGATCCTCCCTCTTCAAATAGACCTTCGCTCCCCCCAGGTCCTCCGTCATGCGGGCTGCGTAATACAGCCGGGAAGGCCTGCCCGCGTATTCGTTCAGAAGCTCTATCAGCTCCCTGTTAAAGGTTTCATCCTTTTTATAGTGATCGTAGGCTTCCTCCAGCTCAATCACCGCGTTCATCAAAGTTTCCGGCATATACTGCCCGCCATGTATTCCAAAACGTCCTTTTGACATCATTGCCTCCTGTTTTCCTGTCTGTCTTCCATTTATTTGGTTTCATTTCCGGCGCCATGCGGATCCCTCTCCGCAAGCCCGCAGCCCCTCAGTCTGTCCAGAGCCGCTCTTTTATCCCGGGCCCGCATCAGCGTCTCCCCCACCAGCACCCCGTCTACTCCGTTTTCACGGAGTTTTTCCACATCCTCCGGCCCGGCAATCCCGCTCTCGGACACATACAAAACTCCCTCCGGGATTTGCTTTCTGAGCCTCAGGCTTGTAGTCAGATCCACCTGAAAGGTGGCAAGGTCGCGGTTATTGACGCCTACGATCCCCGCCCCCGCCTCCAGGGCTCTGTCTGCCTCCTCCTCCGTATGGGCTTCTACCAGGGCCGACATCCCCAGGCTGTGGGCCAGGCTGATATACTCCCTTAGCTGTCCGTCTGTCAGGATTCTGCAGATCAGAAGCACCGCCGCCGCTCCCAGAAGCTTCGCCTCATAGATCATATACGCATCCACCGTAAAATCCTTGCGCAGCACCGGAATGCTCACTGTCCGGGCGATCTCCTCCAGGTACGCGTCCCGCCCCATAAAGTAAAAGGGTTCTGTCAGGCAGGAGACGGCTCCCGCCCCCGCCTGCTCATACTCTTTGGCAATCCTCAGATAAGGGAACTCCGCCGCGATGACTCCCTTAGAGGGAGAGCTTTTCTTTACCTCGCAGATAAAGGTCAGGCCCGCTGCCCGGAGGACCCGCCCAAAGGGAAACTCCCCGGAAACCGGCAGGGACTCTGCCACCCGCCGTACCTCGCAGAGAGGTATCTGTTTCTTTTTCTCCTCGATTCTCTGTCTCGTCCTTGCCGCGATCTCGTCTAAAATCATAGCTTCCTTCCTCCCCTGAAGGGCGCCGCAAAACAGCGGCCCTATATCGTTTCCATTTCCTCTCAGTTTCTGGTCAAGCCGCAATATTCGAGCACCTTATAAACTCCTCCAGCTTTTTCATCCCCTTGCCGCTGTCTATAAGCTCCTCCGCCCTGCGCACGCCTTCCTCCATGCTCCCGGCTTTTCCTGCCATATAGAGGGCTGCGCCGGCGTTTAAGGCCACGGCATTTCGCTTCGGGCCCTTCTCCCCCGCCAGAATCCCCCGTGTAATGCGGGCGTTTTCCTCGGGAAGGCCCCCTGCCAGCTCTTCCTTTGCGCACCGCTCAAAGCCGAACTGCTCCGGCGTAACCACATAGATGGAAAATTCCCCGTCCTGGATCTCACACACGGTGGTGGGGGCGCTCATCGAAATCTCATCCAGCTTATCCTGCCCGTAGACCACCAGCCCCCGTTTCACTCCCAGATTGCTCATCACCCTGGCCAAAGGCTCCACCGCCGCCTCCTCGTACACGCCCATCAGCTCCAGGTTCGCCCCGGCCGGATTGGACAGAGGGCCAAGAATATTAAAAACGGTGCGGATGCCAAGCTCTCTCCGGATGGGCGCCACGTATTTCATGGCGATATGGTAATTCTGGGCGAAGAGAAAGCAGATCCCGATCTCCTCCAACAGTCTGGCGCTGCGCTCCGGAGACACCATAATATTCACCCCCAGGGCCTCCAGCACGTCCGCCGCCCCGCATTTGCTGGAAGCCGCCCGGTTTCCGTGCTTTGCCACCGGAACACCCCCTGCCGCGATAACGAAGGCCGAGGTGGTGGAAATATTAAAGGAATTTGCGCCGTCCCCTCCCGTGCCTACGATCTCCAGCGCCTCCACCTCATGGAGAAGCCTTACGCAGTGGGCCCGCATCCCTGCCGCTGACCCGGTGATCTCCTGGATCGTCTCCCCCTTCAGGGAAAGGGCCGTCAGATAGGCGCTCATCTGCACCGGGCTCGCTTTCCCCTCCATAATCTCATTCATGACTCCCAGAGCCATCTCGTAGCTCAAATTTTCTCTTTTTGCCAATGCGGTGATTGCCTCTCTGATCATTTCTTTTCCTCCTTATACATGGTTTTGCGTTATGTTATATGCAGCGAATTGATACAAAATTTTTTATCATCTGCTCTCCAAGGGGAGTAAGCACCGATTCCGGATGGAACTGCAGGCCGAATATGGGATATTTCACGTGCTCTACCGCCATGACCTCCCCATCCTCCGACCTGGCCGTCACTTTAAGTTCCGCGGGAAGGGAATCCTCCGAGACGGAAAGGGAATGGTAGCGGGCTGCCTGAAATTGTTCCGGCAGCCCCCGGAACAGGCGGCTCTTTTGGGCCACCGTGCAAAGGGAAGCCTTCCCATGCACCATACGGCCCGCATACCCTACGTGCCCTCCCAGAGCCTGGCAGATCGCCTGGTGGCCTAGGCATACGCCCAGCACAGGGAGCTTTGGCCCCAGCCTTCTCACCACCTCCTCACACACACCGGCGTCCTGAGGTCTTCCCGGCCCCGGCGACAGGACAATGGCGCTGCACCCCATCTTCTCTATTTCCTCCACGCTGCGCTCATCATTTCGTATCACCTTCAGCTCCGTCGAGAACTTTCCCAGTGCCTGATACAGGTTGTAGGAAAAGCTGTCGTAATTATCAATCAGCAAGATCATCCGGCAATCCCTCCCTTCGCCTTTTCCACTGCCTCCACCATCGCCTTCGCTTTATTGACGCACTCCTGATACTCCTTCTCCGGCACACTGTCTGCCACGATTCCCGCTCCCGACCGGATAAAAAGCTTCCCGTCCCTGGCATACACGATGCGGATCGCGATACATGTATCCATATTTCCGGTGAAATCCAGATAGCCGATGGCCCCTCCGTAAATTCCTCTCTTATTGTCCTCCAGCCTGTCGATGATCTGGCAGGCCCGAAGCTTCGGCGCCCCTGAAAGAGTTCCCGCAGGAAGGATAGCGTCCACCACGTCAACGGCATCCCTGTCCTCCCGCAGGATCCCCTTCACCACAGAGCCGATATGCATCACATGAGAGTATTTCTCGATATCCATATATTTTTCCATTTCCACGGAGCCGATCCTGCTGATTTTTCCCACATCGTTTCTCCCCAGATCCACCAGCATATTGTGCTCGGCCCGCTCCTTCTCATCTTCCAGAAGCTCTTTTGCCATCCGTCTGTCCTCTTCCTCCGTCCTTCCCCTGGGCCTTGTTCCCGCCAGCGGGAAGGTGCGGAGCACCCCGTCCTCCAGCTTTGCCAGGGTTTCCGGGGAAGCCCCTGCGATCTCCAGGTCATCCCCCGCGAAATAAAACATGTACGGGGAGGGATTTTCCGTCCGCAGGACTCTGTAAACGTCCAGCAGGCTTCCTGTCTTTTCCGCTTTCAGCCGGTTGGAGAGTACCACCTGGAAAATATCCCCCTCATGGATATAGTGCTTCGCCCGCTCCACCATCTCGCAGTAGGCCTCCCGGCCAAACAGCTCCTGAAATTCTGTGGTAAGCCTTAAAGGCTCCGTCTCCCCGTACTCTCTGCTCAGCAGCAGGTTCTTTAGTTCCTCCAGCTCCGCCTCCGCTTTTCGGTAAGCCGTCTCCGCCTCCTCTGCGGGAAGATTTTCGATCAGAAAAATTTTCTGTCTGTAATTGTCAAAGGCGATGACCCTTTCAAACAGCATGACGTCCATATCCTGAAAGGATTCCCTGTCCCCGGCCTCCAGCTTCAGGGTCGGTTCGCTGTATTTGATATAGTCGTAAGAGAAATACCCCACCAGCCCGCCAGTAAAGGGAGGCATCCCCGCCAGCCTCGGCGCTCTATTCTCCGCCAGGATGCGGCGCAGCACCTCCTGGGGCCTGCCATTTTCTTTCACGCACTCCCCGTTCCCCCTGATTTTCAGCACATGGTCCCGACAGCTCACTTCCAGGACGGGATCATATCCCAGAAACGTGTAACGTCCCCACTGCTTCGTCTCCTCCGCGCTCTCCAAAAGAAACACATGCCTGGTACGATTCTTCAAAATGCGCACGGCCTGCATGGGCGTTACCATGTCTGCGTACATTTCCGCGCGAACGGGTATTCTTTTGTATTCTCCCTGTGCCGCGATCCCCTTTACTTCTTCCAGTGATGGATATAACATGAGCTCTCTCCTTTCTGCCTTTCATGGATGCTTCCTGCAAAGTCCCGGGGCCGGCGGCAAATATGCAAGTACGCAAAAAAGCCCGCCCCTGACAAATAGAATCTGTCAAGGACGGGCATAAAATCCCCGCGGTGCCACCTTGTTTCACGGTAAAATCCGTGCGCTCAGCGAAATACGACGGCTCGTAAGCCATGATATCCCCGGCAACTGACGTATGCCCTCACGTCGCAGAATACTAGGCCGAAGCTTTTCCCTGCGCCCTCCGTGGTCCATTTGGCAAACTGCGTTCAATCCGGCTCTCACCTGCCCGGACTCTCTGGGTGTGCACATCTGCTTTGATCTCCACTTCATCGGTTTACTTTATTAATTTTCTACAGTATATGCGTCTCCTGACAAAATGTCAAGGATTTTTTTTACGAATTTAAAAAGGCAGACGCCGTTTCCGGCATCTGCCCATGTACCATTCCTGGCTTATTTAAGGGTAACTTTTGCTCCCTCAGCCTCAAGTTTTGTCTTGAGTTCCTCAGCCTCAGCCTTGGATGCGCCTTCCTTAACAACCTTCGGAGCGCCGTCAACTACTGCCTTAGCCTCTTTCAGGCCCAGACCTGTAGCTTCACGAACAACCTTGATAACCTTAACCTTGTTCGGGCCAACCTCTGTCAGCTCAACATCGAACTCGTCCTTCTCCTCCTCAGCTTCTGCCGGGCCTGCTGCTGCTACAACAACGCCTGCTGCTGCGGATACGCCGAACTCTTCCTCACATGCTTTTACTAAATCGTTTAACTCTAATACAGATAACTCTTTGATCGCTTCGATAAACTCAGCAGTTGTCAATTTTGCCATTTCATTTTCCTCCATTTAATTATATTAGGTTTGGTGTGCCTGATTACGCTTCCTTAGCTTCTGCAATCTGGCTAATAACACGAGCAAAGTTTGCAATCGGTGACTGGATGCTTCCAAGCAGTTTTCCAAGAAGCTCTTCTCTTGAAGGAATGCTTGCCAGTGCCTGAATTCCCTTTTCATCGTAATAAGCATCTTCTACAACGCCCGCAACTAATTTCAGTGACGGAACTGTCTTTGCATGTTTTGCGAGAATCCTTGCAGGAGCCGTAGCGTCTGTCTTTGAAATAGCGACAGCATTCGGTCCTTCCAGATGCTTGCAAAGCTCTTCACAGGGGGTATCCTTGAATGCAAAATTCATCATTGTATTCTTGTATACCTTGTAAACAACTCCGGCCTCTCTCATCTCTTTACGAAGAGCCGTATCCTGTTCTACATTAATTCCGCTGTAAGTAGCAAGTACGATTGCCTGTGCGTCTTTGATGTGTTCACTGATCTCGGCTACGATCGGCTGTTTCAGCTCTACTTTTGCCATGAATGGTGCACCTCCTTTTTAGTATGTGTACCGCCAAAAAAACCCTCTCTGCAAGACAGAGAGGGTTCATAAATCATTCTTTCGAAATCTTTACTCCTCGGTAGGCGTTTTCTCCTTATGCCTTGCGGCACCTACTGTCTTCGGCAGTTTCCTTGAAGACTATACCACAGGAGTAAAAAGAAGTCAATCTTTTTTTTAATGGTTTCAGTGTCAAAAGTCCGAATTCACGTCATGCTTGCATGACAGTGGATGAGAGACTTTATGACACGCCTGGAAATGAGGAAGAAGTGGGGCAGGGGCTCCGCGGATTCCGAATTTCCAGGAGGATTGTGGGAGCGCTGTGCGCGGAACAATCCGTAAACCAGTTTTGATGCCTAAATTATTTAATACTTGCGTGATATTCCTGCAGGGATTTCACCGGCTGTCCCTCTCCCTTTTTCATGGAGCGGATGCCCGCCGCCGTGGCCTTGGCCGCCGCCATGGTGGTCATATAGGGAATCCTGTGCTTGATGGCAGCCTTGCGGATGTAGCTGTCGTCCACAGCCCCTTTCTTGTCATTGGGCGTGTTTACGATCAGGTCGATCTGTCCGTTGGTGATCGCGTCCAGAATATTGGGACGTCCCTCATTGATCTTGGCAATCTTCTGGGCCTCCATCCCCGCCTTGCGGATCAGGTCGCAGGTCCTTCCGGTAGCCATAATCTTGAATCCATCGTCATACAGGCCTCTTGCCACCTCTTCAAGCTCTTCCTTATCCCTGTCATTGACACTGATCAGCACGGTTCCGCCCATGGGCAGCCTTGTCTGTGTGGCCTCCTGGGCCTTAAAGAAGGCTTTTCCGTAGCTACTGGACAGACCCAGTACTTCTCCGGTAGAACGCATCTCCGGCCCAAGCAGGGGATCTACTTCCTGGAACATATTGAAGGGGAATACCGCCTCCTTTACACCGTAGTACGGGATCTCTCTGTCGCGCAGGTTTTCTACAGGGGAAGGCTTTCCTGTAAGGGGCGCCGTCATGATCTCCGTAGCCAGGCGAACCATGTTCAGGCTGCACACCTTGGATACCAGGGGCACCGTACGGGATGCTCTCGGGTTCGCCTCCAATACATAGACTACGCCGTCCTCAATGGCATACTGCATATTCATCAGGCCCACCACGTGCATCTCACGGGCGATCTTCCTGGTATATTCCTTGATCGTAGCCACCTGCTCTTCTGTCAGATGCTTGGAAGGCAGGATGCAGGCAGAATCGCCGGAATGTACGCCTGCCAGCTCAATATGCTCCATAACAGCCGGAACAAATGCATGCTCTCCGTCGCTGATGGCGTCTGCCTCACACTCGGTAGCATGGTGCAGGAAACGGTCGATCAGAATCGGACGGTCAGGAGTCACGCCTACGGCTGCCTGCATATAGTAGGTCATAGCCTCATCATCGTGCACAACCTCCATACCGCGTCCGCCCAGTACATAGGAAGGACGCACCATAACGGGATAGCCGATCTTATTGGCGATTTCCAGGGCTTCCTCTACATTGACAGCCATGCCGGCCTCCGGCATGGGAATGCCAAGCTTATCCATCATGGCCCGGAACAGATCTCTGTCCTCTGCCATATCGATGGTCTCCGGCGTCGTTCCTAAAATATTCACGCCGTTTTTCTTCAGGTCTGCCGCCAGGTTCAGAGGCGTCTGACCGCCAAACTGAGCGATCACACCCACCGGCTTTTCTTTATTGTAGATACTGAGCACATCTTCCAGAGTCAGCGGCTCAAAATAAAGTTTATCTGAGGTATCGTAATCGGTAGACACCGTCTCCGGATTACAGTTAACAATAATCGTCTCAAAGCCCAGATCCTTCAGAGCCAGCGCCGCATGCACGCAGCAGTAATCGAACTCAATTCCCTGTCCGATACGGTTCGGGCCGCCGCCTAAGATCATTACCTTGGGTTTGTCCGTGCTTACCGGGCTCTCATCCTTGATATGGTAGCTGGAGTAATAGTAGGCAGAATTCTCGGTTGCGCTTACATGGACTCCCTCCCAGGCCTCGGTGATACCGGCTTTCAGCCTTGCCTCCCGGACATCATCCTCGGGCACTTCCAAAATCTGGCCCAGGTATTTATCAGAGAAGCCGTCCAGCTTCGCCTGGCGCAGCGCCTCATCCGCCGGAACGTGTCCCTTTTCTTTCAGCAGAGCTTCCTCCTCTTCCACCAGTTCCTTCATCTGCTCGATGAAATAGTGTTTGATCTTCGTCAGCTTAAACAGCTCGTCCACAGTCGCTCCCTTGCGCAGCGCCTCATACATGATAAACTGGCGTTCGCTGGTGGGCACAGCCAGCATCTTCAAAAGCTCTTTTTTCGTCTTGGAGGCGAAATCTTTTGCCCAGCCAAGGCCGTATCTTCCCTTCTCCAGGCTGCGGATCGCCTTCTGGAAGGCCTCCTTGTAGGTCTTCCCGATACTCATAACCTCGCCGACTGCCCGCATCTGGGTTCCCAGCTTGTCCTCAGCGCCCTTAAACTTCTCGAAGGCCCAACGGGCAAACTTGATCACCACATAGTCGCCGCTCGGCACATATTTATCCAGGGTTCCGCATTTGCCGCAGGGGATCTCATCCAGCGTCAGCCCGCAGGCCAGCATAGCGGATACCAGGGCGATCGGGAAACCTGTGGCCTTGGAAGCCAGCGCGGAGGAACGGGAGGTTCTGGGATTGATCTCAATCACAATGATCCTGCCGCTTACGGGGTCATGGGCAAACTGCACGTTCGTGCCGCCGATCACTTCGATCGCCTCCACGATCTTATATGCCTGCCTCTGCAGCTCGTCCTGTACCTCCTGAGAGATGGTCAGCATCGGCGCAGAACAGAAGGAATCTCCCGTGTGAACGCCCAGCGGATCAATATTTTCAATGAAGCAGACAGTGATCATATTGTTCTTCGCGTCACGGACTACCTCCAGCTCCAGCTCTTCCCATCCCAGGATGGACTCTTCCACCAGAACCTGCCCCACAAGGCTGGCCTGAAGACCTCTGGCGCATACCGTCTTTAATTCCTCCACATTGTATACCAGGCCGCCGCCTGCGCCGCCCATGGTATAAGCCGGACGCAGAACCACCGGATATCCCAGTTTATCGGCGATCTCCAGGGCCTCCTCCACAGAATAGGCCACCTCGCTCCTTGCCATCTCTATGCCAAGGCTGTTCATGGTCTTCTTAAACTCAATCCGGTCCTCGCCTCTCTCGATGGCATCCACCTGAACACCGATGACCTTTACTCCGTATTTATCCAGCACCCCTGCCTTCGCCAGTTCAGAACACAGGTTCAGTCCGGACTGTCCGCCAAGGTTCGGCAGCAGCGCATCCGGGCGCTCTTTCTCAATAATCTGAGTCAAACGTTCCACATTCAGCGGTTCGATGTAGGTCACATCTGCCGTCTCCGGGTCTGTCATAATCGTCGCCGGATTAGAATTTACCAGGACGATCTCATACCCCAGGCTTCTCAAAGCCTTGCATGCCTGAGTTCCCGAATAGTCAAACTCACAGGCCTGCCCGATAATAATAGGGCCGGAGCCGATAATCAGTACCTTGTGAATATCATTTCTCTTCATATGGATTTTCCCTCACATTCTTCACAAATAGATAATTTTAGCTAAATTATCTACATTATAATCAACTTGAGGGTTTCTGTAAAGCTATTTTCGCTTCCTCCTTTTGATCCTTTTGATCAGCCCAAAGATCCCCAGGGAAGCGGCCGCCGCTCCCAGCATTGTCCGCCAAAATATCCTCTGCTTTGCATACCAGCGCACCAACGGGCTGGTAGATATTGTGATATTCCTGACAAAGGCAAATTCCGGCTGAAACTTATAGCGGCCGCCCCCGTCCTTTGCGTCTGTATCTGTGACATTCCCGGCCAGGTCTTTTGCCACCAGGCGTATCTTCCGTCCCGCGCCCTCCCCCAGGGTGACCGCGCCTTCGCAGCGTGTCCTGTCCTCAAAGGAGCGGTAACGTTTCTCTTCGACGCCGTCCACATAGACGGTGACCTGCCCCAGCCCAATGGCGTCAAAAACCTCAAACCTCACCTGCCGCTCTTCCCCGTTTACCACCGCCTGTTCCAGTCCCGTGACGTCTGTAATCTCCGGAGGCGTCGTATCCACCCGGAACATCATCTCCTCGAAGTCCAGGGTCTCCTGTCTGTTTCCCGTCTCGTCCTCCGAGGCGACTGCCAGTCTATATATGCCATCCTCCTTAAAATTTTCCGCGTCTATTTCGTATCTGTACTCATACCAGCCGCTTTCTCCCACCGCTTCCTCCCCGCCTCCCTGGGGTTCTGCCGTGCAGCGCACATGCTCCAGAGGCATGCCATCCCTGGTAATCTGAATATCCAGAGAGTTTTCCACAAGAGGAGCCGGATTGTACTCTGTTATCACCAGGTTTTCTTCGATCTTCTGTGGATAAGCGTCCCGCAGAGATAAGAGAGCCTCCCCAAAAACGTATACCGAGCCAAAACGGTTTACCGTAAATGTGACCTCCTCCGCCTCCTCATTTCCCGCCAGGTCTGAAATTTCCACCAGCAGACTGTAGATTCCGTCATTCTCCGCCGTCCTCGGGAAGAGATTGCTCCTGTCAGAAGCACCCCCGCCATCCTCTTTCAGCCCGGCGATAAACTCCTCTGTCACATCTTTCTTCTTTTCCCCCTTCCGGGTGCGGAACAGGCGGATTTTCTTCTCCGCGAGATTTACGTCCTTACATTGAATCAAAGGAAGGACATCTCCCCCATAGGATTTGCCGTTTTCCACCCCTGTGATCTCAGGCTTCCCAATCCCGGTATCCACCGTAAACGCCCGGGCAGCCTTTGCCACGCCAAAGGATACCTTTTCCCCTGGATTTCCCGCCCGGTCTGTCACAGCCACGTCAAACGTGTAGTCCCCATCCTCTGTGTAGGAAAAGACGGCCGTATGCACATCGCCGAGACTGCTCCAGGAGGGCTGCGGCACGTCGATGGGGTTCCCGTCAAGAGAAGCTGTCTGCGTAAACAGCACTCTGTCCCTGTCAAAATTGCGCTCTGTAACCGTGACCGTTCCTGTGCGCCTTTCTTTAAAGTATCTGCCGTTTTTCGCGTCGTTATTGTCATAGGCAACCCTGACGACAGGCGCCGTCCGGTCAATGGTAAATTCCGTGGGATTCTCCGTCCCCCTGTCGTAAACAACCTCCGGGCTGCGGTTCCCCGCCCGGTCCGTACAGGCAATCCGAAAGGTATAATCGCCGTCCTCATAGCAGGTGAATCTGGCAGTGTACCTCGTATTATCGCCGTTTCCGCTCCCCTCCTCCCTTCTCCAGGGCGTAAGGGCCGGCGAGGGGCCGGAAGCATTCTGAATCAGGCAGACCACATCCTCCGCGGAAAAATTTCGCTCTGTGACGGTAACTGTTGCCGTGCGCTGGCTGCTGTAATAGCTTCCTACGCCAGGCGCACGGTCGCTGTAGCTGACATGGATCTGGGGAGGGGTGGTATCGATCCTGAGGAGCTTCCTTCCGGTCGTTACATTTCCCGCGTTGTCCTCCGCGTAAACTTTGACAAGAACCTGATTGCTGTTATTTTTCCTTCCGTCCACCAGGACCGTTCCCCTCCAGCTTTTTCTCAGTTCCCTCTGCCCGGGGTTTTTCTTTTGGAAAGAATACAAGAGTCCCTCCGGACTTCCATCCCGGATGCCTCCCTGGGTCTTTTTCCCCATATTCCACACCTCATAGCGTATGGTTTTCAGGCCGGCATAAGGCTCTTTCGTTTTTGTATCACACTCTCTGACCGCAAGGTCTACCGTCACATCGTCACAGTAGAAGCCATTGGCCGGCTGTTCCGGCCGAATCGTGATCCGGGGCGCAAAGGACTCCAGGCGGGGCCTTGCCTTATCCGCAAGCAATCCGCCGCTGCTGATGTACGACACATTTCCGGCCCTGTCTGTGATCCTCAGGTAAATGACCGCCTGCTCATTGGGCACGATCTCCACAGCCTTCCCCCGAAAGCCCCGCCATTTTCTGTCCGCAAGGCTCTCCAGTTCTTTCTTTGTCAGGACTGTTTTCCGGCTGCTCTTATAATAACGCAGACTCTCAATGGGCGAAGTCGCATCTGCCGCTTTTGCCGTCACCGTGATGGCCTTCCCGGAAATGAGCCCAAAGCGCAGTCTGCCAAACCGTTTATTTTCCCAGGTTTTTCTCTGCTCCCCTTCCGCTCCGTCACGTTTTCTCGCCGTCACGCTTCCTGTGGGGGCCGTCCGGTCCACAGTAAATTTCCATGGGTAGGCAGAGTCCCCGGTACTGACCGGACCGTTTGCGTTTCCCGCCTTATCGGTAAAAGAAAACGCCACCGTATAATTTCCATCCACAGCGTACGTGATCTCTGCCCTGTGTACAGCCTCCTCCGGCGTTTTCCCCTCTTCCGTTTTCCAGTCTGTCAGCATAGAATCCCTGCCCGTCTTCACTTCCTTTCCCTCCCCGTCGACGGCCCGGATCCGAAGCCCCTCCCTGGCTTCTTTTCCATCAAAATGATGGGCACGCTCCGTAATCTGCACCACGGCTCTCCGCGGAGCGGCAAAATAGCGGCTTCCATGATTTCCCTTCCCCTGTTCATAAAGGAGTTCAACGCCAGGAGGCGTTACGTCAATATCAAGTCCCAGAGCTTCCCCCGCCTCGTTCCCTGCATTATCCTTCACATAGACAGAAAGCTCCACGTCGCAGCTGTTATTCTTCTTTGCGTCCACAGTAACAATCGTTTCCCAGGTTCCTTTCAGCGCGCTCTGCGGCGGCCTTTTTTCCTCAAAGGTGTACAGCACCCCGCTCTGGGTACATTTTCCCTGATTTTTCACCTCATATCTTACAGACTGTATGCCTGAGTAGGGCTTCGGGTCGCTGATTTTAACTGCCACTTTCACATCCTGCCGGTAAATTCCATTTTTATTTTCCGTCTCCGGCAGCAGCGAAATCCTGCTCCGGGCCTTGTCCACGATATACCCGTCCGAACTGAGATACACGTAATTCCCGGCATAATCCGTAATCTTCAGATAGACCACAAACTGTTCATTCCCTGAAACGGTGAATCCTCCCATTGGATACGGCTCAAATGCCTCGCCCTCCAGCTGGGCGGCTGTCAGCGCCTGGGGATTGTCCGTCTTAAAATATTCGATCACCACGGGGCTGATGGCATCCCCGGCCTCCGCCGTCACCTTCGCCTCGGTATTACTGTACAGGCCGAAGGTCAGTATGGAAAGCAGCTCCTTCCAGGTGTGTTTCTGGATGGTAACGGATCCCTCCGGCTTCGTAGTATCCACCGTAAACTTCTGGGGCGACGCTCCCTGATAAGAGACCTTCGCCGCAAGGCCTGCCTTGTTTTTATAAGAAAGGGCGAATTCATAATGTCCCTCCGCCGCGAAGGTAAGCTCCGCTATATAGACGTCCCCCTCCCGACGCCACGGGCCGACTATGGCTCCCTCATCAAGAACCACAGGAACGCCTGCCGAATCCACGGCGCGCACCTTGACGTTCACCGCCTCCCCGTCAAATACATCCTCCCTGTCACGGACCAAGAGAAGGGCTTTTCGCTCCCGCCCAAAATATCCTCTGCCGCCTTCTTCTTTATAAGGCGTATCCTGAAAAGCCGCCGTCACCTCCGGCGCCCGTTTGCAGATATTCAGGCTCAGGGAGGCCGTGCTTTCATTCCCCGCATTGTCGATGGCTGTCACCGTCACAAGGATCCCGCCGGCGTCAAATTTTTCCGCATCCACCATGAGCGTCTCCCCGCTCCACTCCCCCGTAAGCTCTTCCTTGCCCGGATTCTCTTTGTCAAAGGTGTAGAGATTCCCTTCCTCCGTCTCCTGGGTGACAGGGTTTTTTATGGTATAGCCGACAGAACGAATTCCGGAATACGCTGCCCCCTCTTTCGGAAGATCCTGGACGCGCACGGCAACCCGCACATCCTCCAGATAAAATCCTGCCGCATTTGGCTGCACGGATGGCCGCAAAACCGCCTGGGGCGCCGTCTGATCCACAATCACGCCGTCCGTGCTGATATACGCCGTATTCCCCGCATAGTCCGTAATCCTGGCGTATACGGCGGCCTGTTCCTCCCCCCGGATGGTGCAGAGGCTTTCCGTAAACGCCCCGCCTGCATACAGCACCTCCAGCGTCTCCCGGCCAAGGGCCGGGGATTCCGTCCCATTTGTCTTATAATAGTTCACTTTATACACCGGGGACGTCCGGTCCCGGCCCTCTGCCTGCACTGTCACCTCCTGCGTTTCCCATGTGCCAAAGCACAGCTTCCCGGCAAGCTTTGACCACCGCTTTTCCCCATATCCAATCCAGGACGCCTCTTTGTCCGGCGTATCCGACGTAAGGGGCGGCTCCGTGTCAACCGTAAATACATAGGGGGTATCCCCCTCGGCCGTGACATCCCCGCTGCTTAAGCCCGCCCGGTTTGTGTATGCCAAAACTTCCCACTGATACCTTCCGTCCTCCGCAAAGGTAATGACTGCGCTGTGCCGTTTTCCCCTGCTCGTCCAGCCCGACACCATGGCTGGCTGCGGGGCCGGCTCTTTACCGTCCTTGCCAATCCGGATGGACTGGGAGGCCGCCTTTTCATCAAAGACATCGGCTCTGTCTATGACCGTCACCGTGGCCTTTCTCGTTCCATTATAATAGCCCGCCTTTGCCTCTCTGTGTAAGGTTCCATCAATACGTACTTCTATCGCAGGCTCGTCGGTGCATATCTTCAGGCTGCAAGCCTCTTCCTCCTTTGTGGTATAGACGCCGCCCTTTTCTGACGTGACACGCGCCCAGACCTTAACCTCCCCGCTGTTATAAACCGCCGCATCCACCGTGAGGCTGCCCTCCCAGGCATGCAGGAGCTCTTCCCCCTCCCTGCAGGCATATATTTCCTGATAGGGCGTCGTCTCCTGCCCTTCGCTGGTGATCCTGTATTCCACCCTTTGGATACCATCCTTATCGTCCTCCACAAAGATCTTTACCGCTACATCTTCCTTATAATATCCATGCTTATTCGCCTCCTCCGGTATCATAACGATCCTGGGCCTGTACTCTGTTTCTTCCTCCGTCCCGGAGGCCTCCGCTGGAAGCCTTCCTATGATTACCATCAAAAACAGCATCGCAAACAGGCACCATCGTGCACTCTTTCTCTCCCGTCCCTTCCTGGCTGCCCTTTCGCTCCTGACCTGCCACTCTGTTCTCGGCACTTCTGTCCGATTTTCCCTTCCGTCTGTCCCCGGCATTTCTGTCCGGTTTTCCTTTCCGTCTTTCTTCAAATGCTCCACTTATCCCTCCCATTTTTCTGTCATCCATTCGTCCGTCTTCATTTCGCTCAGCGGATACGGAAAGCCTCCGGAGGTTTCCCTCTTTCGCCTCATCTGCTCCACAGATTTCCTGGCATTCCGGCCGCTTAAGTCCCCCAACAGCTTCCAAATCTGAAACTTAAACCAGAAACCCACCGCCAGGCAGAAACTGATTCCCGCCAGCGAAAACGCCCCCATCGAAAGATACCTGTACATCTGCGCCATCAAGCTCCTCCTTTTTGCTGTCTTTGGAACGCTTCCCGGCGTTCTCATATGCCCGCTCCATATTTTCCACGTACTCCTCGTGCCTTTCCAGGATAAAATCCTGGATTTCTATAGATATCTGCTGTGTCACAGCCAGCGCCCGGGCTTTCTGGACCACGGACTCATAAATCTCCAGCACTTTCTCTCCGGCGACGCCTGTCGCCGCCAATCCCCGCCTGTGGTCATTCAGCAGATTCATGATCTCCCGGTACATCGTAAGCCGAATATACGCGGCATCATCGTAATCATACATTTCCATCCTGTCAATGCAAAGCCTCAAAGACGCCAGCAGGTCTTCATATGCCTGTTTCGCAGGCTCCTTTACCCCCGCCGCATTTACAACAAACTGCAAATAAAACTCTCCCAAAATCCGGTATCCCTCTGACACCCCATAAACACGGCAGGCCGCATTTTGGCTGTCCGTGACCGTCTTAAAATAGGGATAAGCCTTTAGTACCCTGGTCCGGAAGGAATTGTCCCCGCCGGAATACAGGTAAAGATAGGTAACTCCCGCCTCATAGGCCAGATCCAGATATTCTTCGGCTGTCTGAGGAAATTTCTCTTTGTTTTTATTATAGCTTGCCGTAAACTGGCTGCTCTGCCTCTCCCCGAACAGCCCATTTTCCCGGTAGGCCTCCAGAAGCTTCTGATACGCCCTGGCGTCCGTCCCCAACAGGTCGATCGCCGAAAGATACGTCTCAATCTTTGTCTCGTAGGGCGTAGAGCTGGAAATATTGATTTTCCATTCATAGTCCCTGCTGTTTTCGTAAAGCTCCATGGCCCGCGCCGCGATCCCCACAGCCCCCAGCACCACGAAGGCGGAGGCTGCCGCCGCGAAAGCAGCCAGCTTTCGTTTCTGTCTTTTCTTATAGGCGTCCTCCTCTTCCTCGTAATGCTCCAGGGCATACAGCAGTTCCCTGCAATTCCGGTAACGCTCCTCCGGGTCGAGGGCTGTACACTTATCGATGACCCGTTCCAGCCCCTGGGACACCTCCGGATTCCAGCTCCGGACAGGCTCATAGGTATACGCCTCATCCCTGGGGTCTTTTCCCGTCAGAAGATGATGCATCGTCATTCCCAGGGCATAAATATCCGACCGCACATCCGTCTGCCGCAGACCGTGCTGTTCCGGTGGCGCGTATCCCGCCGTCCCCAGCACCACCGTATCCGTCGAATTTTCCTCCTTATATTCCCGGGCGATCCCAAAATCAATCACCTTCAGATTCCCCTCCGGCTTCAACATGACATTGGCCGGCTTCATATCCCGGTAAATGATCGGGGGCTTCCGGGAATGGAGGTATTCCAGCACATCGCAGAGCTGCTTGGCCCAGTCGAGCACCTGCTCCTGAGGCCTGGGGCCGTATACCCTCAAAATCTTATCCAGGGATTCCCCCTCTATATAATCCATCACAATAAAAATCTTCTGCCTATCCTCAATGATGTCTACGATTCTCGGCAGCGCCGGATGATCCAGCCGTTTCATCAGATTCGCCTCCACCAACAGGCTCTGCACCGCGATGGCGTCCCCTGTCCCTTTGACCGATCTGGGGATTTCCTTTACGGCCCACTGCTTGTTCAGCCTTCTGTCCATGGCCAGGTATACGGTGGACATGCCGCCCTTTCCGATCTGTTTTAAAATTTCGTATTTGCCGTCAATGATGGTTCCACAGGCGGTTCCATGATTTCTCGCCGCCAAAGCTAAAGGTTTGATAAACTGCTCACTCCTTTTTTCATATATCATAAGCCAGGGGGGCCTGCTGGCTCCGATGTGCTATCTTTTAGGGTTTCTGAGTGCTGTCCAGGGGAATACTGCGTTGAATTGTTTTGATCAAAAAAGATAAAACTTAGAATTGATGTTAAAAATAGAATAGTATAAAAATCTTATTTTGTCAAGTAATTGCATCTTTTTGCTTGTATGTTTCTATAATACGTTATAGCCCGATCATGCGGCAAACAGCTGAGCCAGATGCCTCATACATATAAACAGCCTGCTTTGCTGTTTGATGCCGGGTTCGACTCTGCGAATGGAGCTGTGCATTTAATTTTAAAACGGCAACCTATCCCGCACAAAAACTGGCACAAAAACTGGCATATATTACAATAATTCCCATTATATTTTATAATAACAGGAAAACATATCATTCAAAGAACAATCTTCTGTATTTGAATGACACAAAGGAGGAAAGTTTATGCAAAGTAACATGAAAAAGGTACTGATTGGATTTTTCCTGTCTATGGCTCTGGTTCTTGGAGTCGCTGCGGCCTATGTTCCGGAGGCTCAAGCCGCTGGAAAGGTAAAAAGCATTACCGTAGGAAACATTCCTGGCAAGACGCTGACATTGAAAAAAGGAAAAACCATGACCTTAAAGACAAAAGTGACCGTACAGGGCAAGAAGGTTTCCAAACAGGTAACGTTTAAGTCCAGCAATCCTAAAGTAGCTACGGTAACCGCCAAGGGTCTGGTAAAAGCAAAAAAAGCCGGTAAGGCCAATATCACCATTGCTTCCAAGGCAAATAAGAAGAAAAAAGTCGTGATCAAGGTAACGGTAGGAACTCCTGTCAGCAAGGTGAGCCTGAATACTTCCAGCTTAAGGTTGACCGAGGGAGCCTCCGCCACCCTGAAAGCCAGCGTGACACCGAAAAAAGCCAGCAATAAAAAGGTCATTTGGTCCAGCTCGAATCAATCTGTGGCCAC
>DESK01000054.1 GCA_002361955.1 Lachnospiraceae bacterium UBA3316 | reverse complement strand
AGCCTGCATCCTCGCCGAAGAGCTTGGCCACTACTACACCACTACTGGCAACATCCTTGACCAATCAAAAGTAGAGAACCGCAAGCAGGAACGGAAGGCCCGGATCTGGGCATATAACAAGCAGATCGGACTGCTGGGCATCGTGAAAGCCTACCAGCAGGGCTTCAGGAACAGGTACGAAGCGGCCGAATACCTTGGAGTGACAGAGGAATTTCTGGATGATGCCCTGAAGGCTTACCGGAGCAAATACGGCATATACGCCATCATAGATAATTATATCGTTTATTTTGAACCTGCTATCGGCGTTATGGAAATGAGGTAAATGCAAATTGAACTGCTTCTGCGTTTAATAAAATACAGAAAGAAGGTGCATAACAAAATTATGGAGATACAATATTCGAAACAGGCAATCAAATTTTTAAAAAAGCAGGATATGCCAACAAGGAAACACCTTGTTACAGCTATCAACCTTTTGCCATCAGGTGATGTTAAAAGTTTACAAGGGCGAAAAGACTACCGACTCAGAGTTGGCAGCTTTAGAATAATTTTTGATATTGATGGAAATGTATTGTTTATCGAAAAAATTGATAACCGCGGACAAATTTATAAAGGAGTGTGATATTATGACTGCTATTAAAGAACGTATTATAGGGGCTGTTTCCCTCATGAGCAATGAAGACGCTGAAGCTTTCTGGAACCTGATTCAGAATCGTTACATTATATCTCCTAAGACATGGAACAACTGGGATAATATTGAAGAAATCGAACCGGACGAATTTGATCTTCAGATGCTACATGAAATAGAAAATAACCCTGAGTGCAAAGAATTTATCACAAGCGAAGAAGCCATGAAAGAACTTGGGCTTTCTTAACAGAAAGGAGACTTGCCTTATGGATTCAACAGCAAAGAAATATAATTACACCTCCGAAGATTACTGGAACCTCCCGGAAGGCCAGCGCGCCGAGCTGATCGACGGCCAGCTCTACGATATGGCTCCGCCGAACAGGATTCACCAGGAGCTTGTTTATCAGCTCAGCCGCATTATCGGAAATTACATTGAATCAAACCATGGAAACTGCAAAATTTATCCAGCTCCGTTTGCCGTAAACCTTGACGCAGACGACAAGAAATGGATTGAGCCAGATATCAGCGTTATTTGCGACAGAAGCAAACTCTCCGACAGGGGATGCGAAGGAGCTCCAGATTTTATTATTGAAGTGGTATCGCCTGGCAGCCGGAAGATGGATTATTCCACAAAGAACACGCTATACTCTGATGCGGGGGTACGGGAATACTGGATTGTAGACCCGGCAAAAGAACGTACTACTGTTTACCGATATGAGGAAGATGCCGCTCCTATGGTCATACCTTTTAACCATGTAATACAGGTGGGGATATATTCCGACCTGCAGATAACTATATCTGAACTAATCAAATGATAAAAACCGCCCCTGCGCCAACAGGAACGGATTTGAAACAACATAATAGATTACGCCGACGCAATCAGAAAGGATGTGATTATCTTCTTTTTCTTTATATTTGATGAAGAAGCCAATGCTACGGTTCCGGCAGAAGTGAAATTAGAAAATGAACAGGAACTCGAATTTTTCTTCGATGATAAGGTCAGGAAAGTCTGGCACAAGCAACATGAAGAATGGTATTTCTCCATTGTGGATGTATGCCAGGTACTTACAGACAGCATTGATGGCAGGAAATACTGGAACAAGTTAAAACAACGCCTAAAAGAAGAAGGAAATGAAACGGTGACAAATTGTCGCCAGTTGAAAATGAAAGCCTCGGATGGCAAAATGAGAAAAACAGATACAGCTAATACTGAGCAGCTTCTCCGCATCATTCAATCCATTCCTTCCAAGAATGCTGAAACATTCAAGCTATGGCTAGCACGAGTTGGCAGAGAACGGCTGGAAGAAATAGCTGATCCGGAACTTGCTTTTGAGCGTATGATCCATACATACCGTCAAAAAGGTTATTCTGAAAAATGGATTGAACGCAGACTTGAAGCAATCAGCCATCGCAAGGCTCTCACTGCCGCCTGGAACGAAGCAGGCATCAAGTCCAGCAAGCAATATGCCGCTTTGACTGATACGCTTACTCATGAATGGTCCGGCAAGCATGTGAAAGAATATAAATCCTTTAAAGGCCTCCATAAAGAAAACTTACGCGATAACATGACAGACATTGAGCTGGCCCTTAATCAGTTGGCTGAAATATCGGCCACACTGATTGCGAAGGCGCAAAATCCAAATGGTTATTCTGAAACCAGAAAAACTGTCGTAGAAGGTGGCGCTATTGCGGGCAACGCCAGAAAAGAATTAGAAAGTAAAATAGGGCGAAGTGTAATTTCTCCGTTTAATGCGTCCACTCCTGATTTATTGGGGGATGGTGGATGCTAAATATAAAACCGCCCCTGCGCCAACAGGAACGGTTTAAATAAAGCTTCGAGAGGTACGCCAATACCTCTTTCAAGCACTCCGAAGATGTGCCTCAATCCAAACATATTGTATCATCTTCGGGAATATTAGTCAATGACCGGGCATTTCTATGCCCTCCTTATACCCTCAAGGAGATGATAAAATGAAAACTGATGAATATGCACTCTACCTCCGAAAATCCAGAACTGATATGGAGGCTGAAAAGTACGGTGACGGAGATACCTTGTCCCGTCACCGCAAAATTCTGTTAGAACTGGCACGCCAAAGAAACCTTCCCATCACACAAATCTATGAAGAGGTCGTTTCCGGCGAAACGATTTCTGCACGTCCCCAGATGCAGGCCCTGCTCCAGGACGTGGAATCCGGGAAGTTCAGGGGAGTCCTTGTGATGGAAGTGGAACGTCTTGCAAGAGGAAATACCAGAGATCAGGGTGTTGTAGCCGATTCTTTCAAATATGGAAATACTCTGATCATTACTCCGACAAAGACTTATGACCCCCACAATGAATTTGACGAAGAGTATTTTGAGTTCGGCCTGTTTATGAGCCGACGGGAGTATAAGACCATCAACCGCCGTTTACAGCGCGGGCGCATGGCCTCTTTGTCAGAGGGGAAATACATTGCCGGAGCTGCGCCCTTTGGATACCGCAAAGTACATGTAGCAAACGGAAAAGGCTATACGCTGGAGGTTGTTCCTGATGAAGCGGCTACCGTCCGGCTGATCTACGACCTGTATACCCGAGGCGAGCAAAAACCCGACGGCAGCTATAAGAAGCTCGGCCTGCTGCTGATCTGCAAAAAGCTGGATGCTATGCACATCATGCCATCCAAAAATACCTCCTGGTCCGTAGCCACCGTGAGGGATATCCTCTCAAATCCAACTTATACCGGCAAGGTCCGATGGCAATGGCGCAAATGCCAAAAGACAGTAAAAGACGGCAGCGTAACGGTAAGGCGCCACAAAGACCCTGACTGCATGGTATTGGACGGCCTTCATGATGCCATCATATCAGAGGATGTCTTTAACCGTGCCAAAGAGATCAGGGCAACTCGCTCTTATGTCCCTCTGCCAGAAACTACAGAGCTTAAGAACCCCCTGTCCGGCATTGTCTATTGCGGAATGTGTGGTAAGCTCATGACCCGTACCTACAGCAACACCAAAGCTGAGTATTACACACTAAAATGCCCTAACAGGTATTGCAAAAATGTTTCCGCTCCTATTTACCTGGTGGAGTCCAAATTGTTGGACGGCCTCCGTGAATGGCTGGATGATTACCGGCTGGAGTGGGACAGTGATGGTGATTTTACCACTCTCGCCTCTGATGCGATCCAGGCTTCCATTACCAAAAGCCAGGCGGAGCTCTCCTCCCTAAATGAACAGCTGGAAAGCACCTTCGATCTGCTCGAAAAGGGTGTCTATTCCACAGAAATCTTTGTAAAGAGGAATCAGCTCCTCACCTCCAGGATTTCAGAGCTGTCCGCCAATATCGATACTATGAAGGAAAAATATGAGGAGGAGCTGCTAAGGGAAAAGGCAAGGTATGATTTTATCCCGAATATCGAAAATATCCTCGACCTGTATGGCAGCCTGGAACAGATACGCACCAAAAATGATTTGCTTAAAACTGTAATCGAACGTGTCGAGTATGTGAAAACCACCCCCAACACAAAGGGGAAGCGGGATCAGGCGAACTTTGAACTGAAAATTTTCCCTAAAATCCCGCATTCGTAACCGTCGCTCCCTGTATATGAGCACAAATTAAAAGAAATCTGATTGCTGTAGATCTTATACGTCCGTATTTATATCCCCACTCATAAGTCATCAAAAGCACATGGTCTGCCGCCTGCCCCAGCCCCCGGTAGTCCTTTCCCTCATACAAAAGCCCCTTTTGCCCGGCGGAGGTTTTCGGGGCCAGGGCTACGGATACCCGGTATCCCAGGGCGTTCATCCGCTCCGCGGCTTCTCTCACAAAGGCGGTGAAGGCGTCCCTGTCCTCCGCCTTGATGTACTCAAAATCAATATCCAGTCCCCCATAGCCCTTCTGTTCCATTACCCGGGCCAGCTGGGAGAAAAGCGTCTCCCTGGCCTGGGGGCTGTTTACGAGGGCGCTGATCAAATGGTTGTTAAACCGCCCGTCAGGCCCCAGGGGCGTCAGGGTAAGGTACGGGAGCACCCCTGCCCCTCTCGCCTGCTCCGTCATCCACAGATCGTCCTGGGGCGGAGGGATCAGGTAGCCTCCGGTGGAAAACCCGTAGGAAAAGACAGAGAGCTCTGTCAGATAGGGCAGGGTCTGCTCCAGCACCAGGGGCGTGATATAGGTGTAGGCGTAGCCGTTGGATACCACGCCTGGCCGTGTCTCGTCCGCCGCCCCTGCAGGAATAAAAAGCGCCTGCCCAAGGGCAAGCGCATAGGGATAGACAAGCTGATTGGCATAAATGACCTGTTCCGGCGTCACCGCGTACTTTTGGGCGATGACATCCACATTGTCTCCGGGATTTACTACATAGATTTCCATCTGCACCTCCTGCACAGGAATTTTGCGGGAACCTCTCAGCCAGGGATTTTATCCTTTTCGCAAAATCCCTGGCTGAGCCCTTTCGCCGCCTTTTAGCATATGCGGAGGCTTCCTGCCATTATGCCTGCAGCACCGAAGATTTCGGGCTGCGGCACCCGTCATTGGCTGTGGCCGCAGTTAGCGGTCAGTCTCTGTCTGCATGGAAACTGTCTGCGATCTGCTGTGCAAAAGCTTCCAGCTCCGCCGCCTGCTCCTGCTTTAAGGCAGACTTCATCGTCAGCTTCTGCTCCAGGATGTTCATCTGTTTTAACTCCTCCAGCTTCTGGATGATCTGCTTTCCTGCCGTCACGGCCCAGGTGCCGTTTTCCATCACCGCCACGGTACGCTTCTGGACAGCCAGCGCTTTCATATCGGCAAGCAGGTTCTCAATGGGCGGATAGATGCCGCCGTTATAGGTGGGACAGGCCAGGACAATATGGCTGGCCCGGAAAATCTCCGCGATCAGCTGGGATACATGGGTGGAGGACGCATCGTAAACAGAAATGTGCTTCAGTCCTTTTTCTGCCAGCACAGCGGCCAGGGCATTGGCGGCCGCCTCTGTATGGCCGTAAATAGATCCGTAAATGATCACAACCTCCTGGTCCTCCGGCTCATACCTGCTCCACTTATCATACTTGTCGATGATATATCCCAGATTTTCTCTCCAGATGGGGCCGTGCAGGGGGCAGATGATCTGAATATCCAGGCCGGAGGCCTTTTTCAGCAGCGCCTGTACCTGCGCGCCGTATTTCCCCACGATATTCGTATAGTAACGCCTTGCGTCAGAGATCCAGTCCCTGTCAAATTCTATTTCGTCATCAAAGATATTTCCGTTCAGGGCGCCGAAGGTGCCGAAGCCGTCCGCCGAAAACAGAACCTTATCTGTGGAATCGTAAGTCACCATCACCTCCGGCCAGTGTACCATGGGAGCCATCACGAAGTGCAGGGTATGGCGCCCTGTGGAGAAAGGCTCTCCCTCCTTCACCAGCACGATCCGGTCTGCCTCCGGCTCTTTAAAGAACTGGCGGATCATCGTCACCGTCTTTGCGTTGGTGACGATCTTCATCTCCGGGTACCGGAACATCAGCTCCCCAATATTCGCGCAGTGATCCGGCTCCATATGCTGCACCACCAGATAATCAATGCTCTTTCCGTCCAGCACGTACTCCAGATTTTCCATAAACTGCCCTGTGGCGGAGGCGTCCACCGTATCCATCAGGGTAATCTTCTCATCCATGATCAAATAGGAGTTGTAGGAAACTCCCCTTGAAATAGGAAAGAGATTTTCAAAGAGGGCCAGCCTCCTGTCATTGGCGCCCACCCAGATAATATCGTTCGTTACTTTTCTTGTAATCTGCATCTTTCTCTGTTTCCTCCTTTTTTTGGCGGCTCCTCCCGCCCCTAATCCAATTCCTTCCTGTTAAAAAATCCTTCCTGTCCCAGTTCCGCCGTCCTGGAACGGTCCTTGAACTGCAGCTCCGGGTTTTTGATGCTGACCCTGGTGTGGGCCGGAACCGAGGACGTGACGAAAGCGTTACTTCCGATCACGGCCCCCTCACCGATCACCGTATCCCCTCCCAGAATCGAAGCTCCGGAGTATACCGTCACATTGTCGCAGATCGTGGGATGGCGCCTTGCCCCCCGCAGGCTCTGCCCGCCCCTGGTGGACAGGGCTCCCAGGGTAACGCCCTGATAAAGCTTTACATTTTTTCCGATGACGGTCGTTTCACCGATTACCACGCCGGTACCATGGTCGATAAAGAAGTACTCTCCGATGGTAGCGCCGGGATGAATATCAATCCCCGTGAGGCTGTGTGCGTGCTCTGTCATAACCCTTGGAATCAGGGGCACGCCCATTCTGTGCAGCTCGTGGGCGATCCTGTTGACGGAGACGGCATAGACGCCCGGATAGGAAAAGATCACCTCGTCTGTGTTAAAGGCTGCCGGATCCCCGTCATAGGCTGCCTGCACGTCCGTCGCCAGGACCTCACGGATCTTGGGCAGACGGTACAGGAAGCGGGTAACAATGCACTCGGCCTGGGCGTAGGCTTCGTCCTGATTGTCCATCTGATATTTGGGATCGTGGTACAGGGCCCGGAGAACCTGTTTGGTAAGCTGGTACTGGACAGACTCCAGCACCTCCCCCACATGATACTCGATGGAACTGCTCTTTAGTTTCCTCATTTCGAAATACCCGGGATATGTGAGCTGGCGCAGCATCTCCAGGATATCCAAAATAATCTCTCTGTTTATCTGATGTTCCGAATCAATGTTGCGGATGATCGGATGCTCCTCGTAGCTTGTGAGCAGGCCGTTTACCATCTCGCTGATTTTTTGCTGTGATGTCTTACCCATCCTTACTCCTTTCAAGGCTGAAATCACGGATTCTCTTCTATCTTATCCTCTCTCTTCATGAATAGAACTGGTTACATCAGATGAGCCAGCCGCTCCTGTACCTGGGCCATCATCTCGCTGTACTTTTTAAGCTTGGCCTTCTCCTCCTCGATCTTGGCAGCAGGCGCCTTGCTCACGAATTTCTCGTTGCCCAGCATTCCATTGACACGGGCCAGCTCTTTTGTCAGGCGGTTTTCCTCTTTTTTCAGGCGCTCGATCTCCTTTTCGATATCCACAAGCTCCGCAAAGGGCATATAGATGACTGCCTTCGGGATCACGGCAGATACTGCGTCATCCTCGATCCCCGCCTTGCCAGCCTGCACCAGCACCTCGCTGGCATAGCCCAGGGTGGCAAAGAACACTCTTCCGTTTTCAAAGATTTCCCGGATCTCCTGATCCTCCGATACTACGAACACCTTCGCCTTCTTGCTGGGCGGAACGTTCATCTGCGCCCGGACATTACGGATGCCCCGGACAGCTTCCTTGATCGTCTCCACGGCCAGCTCGTCTGCTGCGAAATTCCACGCCTCCTGATACTCCGGCCACTTGGAAATCATGATGGACTCCTCTTCAGACTGGAGCGTACAGAAAATTTCCTCTGTGATAAAGGGCATATACGGATGCAGAAGCTTCAGGGCATTTACCAGAACCGTTTTCAGCGTCCACAGGGCCGCCGCCTTGGTGGTATCCTCATCATTGTAGAGCCTTGGCTTCACCATCTCAATATACCAGTCGCAGAATTCCTCCCAGATAAAATCATACACCTTCTGTACGGCGATGCCCAGCTCATATTTATCCATATTTTCCGTCACGTCCTTCGCCAACGTATTTACCTTGGAAAGGATCCACTTATCCGCGCCGGTGAGGGCCGCCGGATCCATGGTTTCCGGAACCTCTGCCTTCTCCAGGTTCATCAGGATGAAACGCGACGCGTTCCACACCTTATTGGCAAAGTTTCTGCTGGACTCCACACGCTCCATATAGAAACGCATATCGTTTCCGGGGGCGTTTCCTGTGATCAGCGTCAGGCGGAGGGCGTCCGCGCCGTACTTATCGATGATCTCCAGCGGGTCAATGCCGTTGCCCAGGGATTTACTCATTTTCCGTCCGAGAGAGTCGCGCACCAGGCCATGGATCAGCACATGATGGAAGGGAACCTCCCCCGTCTGCTCCAGAGAAGAAAATACCATACGGATAACCCAGAAGAAGATAATGTCGTATCCCGTCACCAGCACATCTGTGGGGAAGAAATACTCCAGATCTTCCGTCTTATCCGGCCATCCCAGGGTAGAGAATGGCCACAGGGCAGAGGAAAACCAGGTATCCAGGGTGTCCTCATCCTGGGTCAGATGGCTGCAGCCGCACTTGGGGCATTTCTCCGGTATCGCTTTTGCCACCACGATCTCGCCGCACTCATCACAGTAATACGCCGGGATCCGGTGTCCCCACCAGAGCTGACGGGAGATGCACCAGTCGCGGATGCCCTCCAGCCAGTGCAGGTAGGTTTTGTCAAAGCGCTCCGGCACGAAAGTCAGGCTGTGGCTCTTTAACGCCTTGATGGCAGGCTTTGCCATCTCCTGCATCCTCACAAACCACTGGGGCTTGATCATGGGCTCTACCGTCGTCTTGCAGCGGTCGTGGGTACCTACGCTGTGGGTGTGGGGCACCACCTTTACCAGAAGGCCCAGGGCCTTCAGCTCCTCCACGATGGCCTTTCTGGCCTCATAGCGCTCCATTCCCGCATACTTGCCGCCCAGGGAATTGATGGTGGCGTCGTCGTTCATGATATTGATCTCCGGCAGATTGTGGCGTTTTCCCACCTCGAAATCGTTGGGGTCATGGGCCGGGGTAATCTTTACACAGCCTGTCCCAAACTCTTTATCCACATAGGCGTCCGCGATCACAGGGATCTCTCTGTCGGTAAGGGGAAGCTTCAGCATCTTCCCGATCAGATCCTGATATCTCTCGTCGTCGGGATTTACCGCCACCGCCGTATCTCCCAGCAGTGTCTCCGGCCTGGTGGTAGCGATCTCCACGAAACGCCCCTCCTCGCCCACGATGGGATAATTGATATGCCAGAAAAATCCATCCTGGTCCACATGCTCCACCTCCGCGTCGGAAATAGAGGTCTGGCACACCGGACACCAGTTGATGATGCGGGAACCCTTGTAAATATAGCCTTTTTCATACAGCTTGATAAATACTTCCTCCACGGCTTTGGAACAGCCCTCGTCCATGGTAAAGCGCTCCCTGTCCCAGTCTGCGGAGGAGCCCAGCTTCTTAAGCTGGTTGATAATCCTTCCGCCGTACTCTTCCTTCCAGGCCCAGGCATGCTTTAAAAACTCCTCGCGCCCGATCTCCTCCTTATCGATGCCTTGCTCTTTCAGTTTCTCGATAACCTTCACCTCAGTGGCGATGGCCGCGTGGTCCGTCCCCGGCTGCCAAAGGGCGTTGTAGCCCTGCATCCTCTTATAACGGATCAGGATGTCCTGCATGGTGTTGTCCAGGGCATGTCCCATGTGGAGCTGTCCCGTAACATTGGGCGGGGGCATCACAATGGTAAACGGCTTTTTGCTGCGGTCCACCTCCGCGTGAAAGTATTTTTTATCCATCCAATTCTGATAAATCCGATCCTCCAGCCCCTTAGGGTCGTAGGTCTTTGCCAATTCTTTGCTCATAGTTCCTCCTTATTTTCCATGAATCCATGGCTATTCGCCTCACTGTCCGCGTATGATGCTGCTAATATGAAAGTCAGATGCTCCGTGCCTGTGGCACTCCCGCATCTGCCGCTGGTATTCACAATCCGCGCTGCCGCGCTTCTTGTTCATACCTGCTTGCCCGTCCGATATCCATGTCCCTATGCGTGTAAACACGCTCCGGGCCATGGCTGCCGTCCGGGACTTTCATAGTAAAAAACGCCCTCTGCAGTCTCCTGCAAAGGGCGAATCGTATCGCGGTACCACCTTTGTTCGCGCCCGCCTTCCCTGACCGTTCCGGCAGACACCTCAAGGATCCTTAACGCGGATCACACGGAAAAGCCTACTGCCATGTTCAGCTTTCCGGCTCTGAAGCTACCTTCCGCACACCCTTCCCTGGAATCCTCTCAGCCGCCGGGATTTCCTCTCTGGCAGGTGGTATTGCGCGTACTCCTCTTCTTCCTTGCCTTTTTCTGCTTGCCTCTGCCATTTTCCGGCAGTTCTGGTTTTTATCATAGACGGTAAAACGCGATTTGTCAAGTATCCGGCTGTAACTATCTTCCTAACTATAATTCCACTACCGTATAGCCGCAGCCGAACTGCGGCAGAATCTTCTCCAGCAGATCCTCCGTCCGTATCCGCAGGCTGGACGTATTGATACAGGGATGGCAGCCCACGTATTCCGCCTCCAGCACCTCCCGGTCGATCAGGAGCCGCACCCGGTGCTCCCTGTCATTCATCAGCCCCAGCACCGTCACAGAGCCGGGCGTGAGATCCATGAACCTTTCCATATACGTCTCGTCCGCAAAGGACAGGCGGGCGCTGTCGATCTGGGCGGACAGATCCTTTGTCTTAAAAGGCTTCGCCCCCGGCATCATCAAAAGGTAAAAATCCGTTTTCTGGCGATTGCATAAAAATAAATTTTTGCATATCTCTGTTCCCAGCAGCCGGTCGATCTCCTGGCAGGACTCTATGCTGGGTGTGGCCTCATGGTCCACTCTCAGATAAGCTACGCCCAGCCGGTCCAGCAAATCGTAAACGGCCATCTCCTTTGGCAGCCTTCCCGCTCCGTCCGGGCGGCCCCTGTACACTGTCTTGTCTGTCTCCATAGTCTGTCCTTTCCTTTGCCGCGCTTACACCGTAATCTCGATCTGGTTTCCCTCAATTCCCATCACGCAGCTCTCATAATATCCGTCTCCCGTCACCCGGGGCCCGCTTACCACGTCGAACCCATCTCCCTTCAGCCTTTCCGTTAGGTCATCGACTGCTTCCCGGCTGCCCACCTGAAAGGCAAGATGGATATATCCCGTCTGCGCCGCCGTTTTTTCACTGTCATCCATTCCCGGCCTGTTCATGATTTCCAGCCGCGCCCCGTCGTCAAAGCGCAGGAAATAAGAACGAAATCCCGTGGTCTTGTTGTGATACCCCTCATTGGGCGACGCGTGAAAGTATTTTACAAAAAAATCCCTGGCCTTTTCCAGTTCCTTTACATACATGGCGATATGCTCAATCCTCATCCTGGCATCCTCCTGTTTTCCTCTTTTTAAGTCGTGCAGGTTTCCCGGGGCATTTCTGCCTCCATCTGCAATTCCTTTTTCATGGGAATGTAGGCTGAGACCTCATTGGGAATCTCTTTGCCATTTTGGACAAACCCATTTTTTGTCCAGAACGCCCTGCTCTGGGGATTCCCCTGGTCGATAGCCAGACGGAGGCTCCCATAGCCGCGCTTTGCCAGGTACGCTTCACAGCTTTGGATGATCTCTGTCCCCACTCCCCGGCCCTGCAGTTCCCTCTCTACCATGAACCAGCCGATCCAGGCCGCTCCCTCTTCGGGATAGCCCAGGATCAGATCCATCACCGCCGCCAGGCGGCAGCCCTCAAAAAATCCCAGAAAAAACTTATCCTCCGCTGTTCTCCCCGGCGGCAAAGCCTCCATATCTTCCAACAATCTCTCCCTCGTGATAAACGGGGGATGGTACTGGTAAAAAATCTCATTTTTAGAAGCGAGGTCATAGAGAGCGTCCACATCCCCGGGATGCAGGCGCCTGATCGTAAACCCTGCCGCTGTACTTGTCCGATCCATGCTTCCTCCTAAGCTTTATCGTAAAAAGGATACCCCTTTCTCCCGGAGTATCCTTTTCTATTCTCTATCCCCACTGGGGAAGATCCATCACTGTTTCACTACATGGTTTCGATGTCACCCGTATCTCCAGCGCTCTCCCCCAGGGTCAGCCACTTCAGGTACGCATTCATAAACAAATCAAGGCCGCCGTCCAGCACGCTGTCCACATTTCCCGTCTCAGCCCCTGTCCTGTGATCCTTCACCATCGTGTAGGGCTGGAGCACATAGGAGCGGATCTGGCTTCCCCAGCCGATCTCCTTGATCTCTCCCCGGATGCCCGATACCTTCTCCGCGTTTTCCTGTTGCTTTAAAAGATACAGCTTCGCCTTCAGCATCTGCATCGCCTTATCCTTATTCTGGAACTGGGAACGCTCATTCTGGCACTGCACCACAATATTGGTGGGCAGATGGGTGATACGGATAGCCGATGAGGTTTTATTGATATGCTGGCCGCCGGCTCCGCTGGAACGGTACGTATCGATACGCAGATCCTCATCCCGGATCTCGATATCCAGATCCTCCTCAATGTCTGGCATCACGTCGCAGGACACAAAGGACGTCTGCCGCTTTCCGGCCGCGTTAAACGGTGAAATGCGCACAAGGCGGTGAACGCCCTTCTCAGATTTCATATAACCGTAGGCGTTTTCGCCGTTTACCTGGAAGGTCACGGATTTGATGCCCGCTTCTTCCCCGTCCAGATAGTCCAGCACCTCCACCGAATACCCTTTTTTGTCCGCCCAGCGGCAGAACATCCGGTAGAGCATCCCCGCCCAGTCGCAGGATTCCGTGCCGCCTGCCCCGGCGTGGAGGGTGACAATGGCATTATCCTTGTCGTACTCTCCGGAGAGCAGCGTCTTGACCCGGATCGTCTCATAGGTGGACACGAAGCTGTCCATCGTCTCCTGAATCTCCTCCAGCAAAGACGCGTCGTTTTCCTCCTCCGCCATCTCAATCAATGTCTCGATCTCATCATACTGCTCCTGCAGGGAGGCGTAGGTCTCGATGTCGCTCTTCAAATCCTTCAAGGTCTTCATGGCCTCCTGGGATTCCTCTGGTCTGTCCCAAAAGTCCGGCTCTTCCATTTTTCTTTCTAATTCCTGGATCCGTTTTTCCTTGTTCGCCAGGTCAAAGTGAATCCCTCACTTCCACTAATGGTTTTTCATACGTGTGCAACGTATATTTGAACTGATCTAATTCAACCACAGCTTCACCTTCTTTCCTGTTTTGCCATACTGTTTAAAAGCTTCTATCTTTAAAGAGGCCGTCTGGATAAACGGCCTCTTCGTTTCACTATTTTTTCCTGCCGCAGCACTGCTTATACTTCTTGCCGCTTCCGCAGCGACAGGGATCGTTGGGGTAAATCTTCTGCTCCGCCCTCTTTTTCGGCCCCTTCTGCATAGAGTCGTCCTTGTTGGTTCCTGTGACCTTCGCCACCTCTTCACGCTCTACCTTCTGCTCAATCCTTACATGGTACAGCAGGCGCAGGGTATCCTCCTGGATGCCCGCAGACATGGCGTCGAACATCTCGTAGCCGTTCATCTTATACTCAACCAGCGGATCTCTCTGGCCGTAGGCCTGCAGGCCGATACCCTGACGCAGCTGATCCATATCGTCGATGTGATCCATCCACTTTCTGTCGATCACCTTCAAAAGTATCACACGCTCCAGCTCACGGATCTGCTCAGGCTCCGGGAACTCTGCTTCCTTGGACTCATAAAGCTTCACAGCCTGCTCCTTTAAGGACTGCTTCAGCTCGTTTTTCTTCATCTTTTCCTTTATGGTAATCTTTAACGGAATGATCGGAACCAGCAGGGAATTCAGTTCTACCAGATTCCACTCCTCCGTGCTCTGCTCGTCGGAAATACACATATCCACCGTATTATCTACGGTGTCGGCGATCATCTTCAGGATCGAATCCCTCATGCTCTCACCGTCCAGCACACGCCGTCTCTCTTTATAGATGATCTCACGCTGCTCGTTGTTCACCTGGTCGTACTCCAGCAGGTTCTTACGGATACCGTAGTTATTGCTCTCGATCTTCTTCTGGGCATTCTCGATGGCCTTGGAAAGCATCTTATGCTCGATCTGCTCATTTTCCGCCACACCCAGGGATTTGAAGATCCCCATCAGCCGCTCGGATCCGAAGAGCCTCATCAGATCATCTTCCAGGGAGATGTAGAACCTGGATTCTCCCGGGTCTCCCTGACGGCCGGAACGGCCGCGGAGCTGGTTATCGATACGCCTTGACTCATGGCGCTCCGTACCGATGATCTTCAGTCCGCCTACTTCCCTGGACTCCTCGTCCAGCTTGATATCTGTACCACGGCCCGCCATGTTGGTAGCGATGGTAACCGCCCCGTGGCGGCCTGCCTCGGCTACGATCTCCGCCTCCAGCTCATGGAACTTGGCGTTCATCACTTTATGGGGAATGCCTTCTCTCTTCAGCATGCCGCTGAGGAGCTCTGACGTCTCAATGGTGATCGTACCTACCAGCACCGGCTGGCCCTTCTCATGGGCCTCCTTGATGGAATCCACCACCGCATGGAATTTTTCCTTCTGGGTCATATATACGGCGTCATCCAGATCCTTTCGGATTACCGGTTTATTGGTGGGAATCTCAATAACGTCCATGCCGTAAATGTCACGGAACTCCTTCTCCTCTGTCAGGGCCGTACCTGTCATACCGGCCTTCTTTGTATATTTGTTAAAGAAATTCTGGAAGGTGATCGTCGCGAGCGTCTTGCTCTCCCTCTTTACCTTCACATGCTCCTTAGCCTCGATGGCCTGGTGCAGTCCGTCGGAATACCTTCTTCCCGGCATGATACGTCCCGTAAACTCATCTACGATCAGCACCTGGTCTTCCTTCACCACATAGTCCTGATCCCTGTGCATCAGGCTGTGGGCACGAAGGGCCAGGTTCACATTATGCTGGATCTCCAGGTTCTCCGGGTCAGCCAGGTTCTCAATCTGGAAGAACTTCTCTACCTTTTTGATACCGTCGGCCGTCAGGTTTACCACCTTATCCTTCTCGTTGACCACGTAGTCGCCGGTCTCGGTAATCTCCTCACCCATAATGGCGGACATCTTCGTCACTTCACCGCTGGCCTCGCCCCGCTCCAGCTGCCTTGCCAGAATATCGCAGACCTCGTAAAGCTTCGTGGACTTTCCGCTCTGTCCGGAAATGATCAGCGGCGTACGGGCCTCATCGATCAATACGGAGTCCACCTCGTCGATAATCGCGTAATGCAGATCTCTCTGCACAAGCTGTTCCTTGTAGATCACCATGTTGTCACGCAGGTAATCGAAGCCCAGCTCATTATTTGTCACATACGTAATATCACAGTTATACTGCTTCCGGCGCTCGTCGTTATCCATGTCGTTTAAGACACAGCCAACAGTCAGCCCCAGGAATTCATGTACCTTACCCATCCACTCCGCGTCACGGTGTGCCAGGTAATCGTTTACGGTAACGATATGGACGCCCTTTCCCTCCAGGGCATTCAAGTATGCAGGCAGCGTAGACACCAGCGTCTTACCTTCACCTGTTTTCATCTCAGCGATACGTCCCTGGTGAAGGATGATGCCGCCGATCAGCTGCACCCGGTAATGCTCCATATTCAGTACACGTCTTGCGGACTCCCTCACGGTAGCAAATGCCTCCGGCAGCAGGTCGTCTAAGGTCTCCCCCTCTGCCAGTCTCTTTTTATATTCTTTAGTCTTATCCCGCAATTCCTCGTCGGATAAGGCCTGCATGGTCGGCCTCAAGCTTTCAATCTTATTGACAAGCGGTGTAATCATCTTTACCTCACGCTGGCTGTGAGTGCCGAATACTTTCTGAATCAAACTCATGTTTCTTCTCCTATAACTATGCTGTTCTATTTCACGCAAACTACCATGTATTCTACCACTTTCCCCCAGAATACACAATAAATTTTTTATGAATAAGCTATGAACTCTCTATCTATGCGTTTTCTTTGCGAAAAAACAGCTTCTTTTCCGCATAAAAGGAGATACGGACAGAAACCTTCTCCCGTCTGTATCTCCCTTTTCCATAGTTCTTTTATCCGAACAGTAACCGCTTTCCTGTTCCCGCTGCCGAACCTAAAACTCCGGCTCGATCAGTCCGTAGGTGTTTCCCTTTCTCTTATATACTACGTTCACTTCCGAGGTCTCCGCGTTGCAGAACACGAAGAAATTGTGTCCTAAAAGCTCCATCTGTACGCAGGCATCCTCCGGGAACATCGGCTTCATACCAAAATGCTTTGTCCGGATGATCTGTACCTCCTCTTCCTCCGGAACCTCCTTCTCAATGAATTCCTTTTTGAAATTGCCGCCGTTCTGATGTCTCTCAATAATTTTATTTTTATATTTCCGAAGCTGTCTTTCGATCACTTCTTCTACCAGGTCGATGGATACGTACATATCGTTGCTGACCTGCTCAGAACGAATGATATTGCCCTTTACCGGAATCGTTACCTCGATCTTTTGTCTTTCCTTTTCTACACTCAGGGTTACATTAATCTCTGTCTCAGGAGTAAAGTACCTTTCCAGCTTCCCAAGCTTGTCCATGACTGCATTTTTCAGGCCTTCCGTAACCTCAATATTCTTTCCACTAATCGTAAAACGCATGATGCCCAACTCCTTTTCTTAGAATATGACTTATCAGATAAAGCGAAATGGATTGTAACTATTTCGTTACCGTTCAGCCGGGGCCAAACGGTAACGGAATCCGCACTTCCATGCAGGCCGCCGGCACTGTGATTTGACGGCTGGCCAGTTACAATTGATTTTCTTCTGATAAGACACATTATATCACATTTCGTGCAAATTACAAGGAATTATCTGTAAATTCATGGAAATTTAATGGTTACGGATTCAGCTCCGCGATCCTGGTGACTGCCACATAGATTTCCTGTATTTTATACCAGGTGCGGTAATCCACCACCCCCGTCTCCGGCAGGCCGAACACATCCTGGAAGATCCGCACCGTGTTCTGGGTGCGCTCCCCATAGATCCCGTCCACAGCCACCTTGGGAAGCAGAGGATAATCCCCGGCGATGGCATTGAGCTGATCCTGAATCTGCTCCACCTTATTCCCTCTGGAGCCGATATCCAGAGAATACCCCGGCCAGGAAAGGGGAATGCCCGCGATCTCCTCCGCCGTGTTGATGTACATGCTGCTGCCGTAGAAATGGCGCAGGATCTCGATCGCCGAATAGCCCTGATCCCCCAGGTACTTGGAGCCCCACTGTGTCATCCAGCCGTCGCACTGCACCCTCTGCCCGTCGCAGTACTGAGTAAGGATCGGCTGTTTCACATTCGGCCGGGACAGATAATTTTCAAACACATCGTCCACCACCTCTGAGATACTCTCGAAAATATTTCTTCCATAAATCCACTTGTGGTCGAAGGCGGTGGACGATGTGATGGTAAAATCGTACCCTTTATTCCTGTACCACTCCGTATAGACCCTGTTCAGCGTAAAAGACATGATCGCCAACACGTTTGCCGTGATGGTGGCCCTGGGCCAGGTGGCGTAGACTTCGCTGGAGGCCACATTTTTAATGTAATCCCTGTAGGGCACGTAGTACTCCTCGGCTGTGCTGTCCCTAGGGGAGCCGTCATGGACCACGATAAACTCGGGAATAACCACCCGGCTCAGGACGATCTCCCCGATCTGGTTCACAGGCTTGATCTCCGCCTCCGCGATCTTCGGCGGATAGTCCCCGTAGAGCGTGTGGGCAGGGATCACAATATTCCGGAAATCCCCCGTGCCCGCCAGGGAGTTGAGCCGCACTTCCTGGATGGCCGTGGCGTCCGGCAGGATCTCCGCCCCGGAAATGGTTAACGGCTCGTATCCCTCGGCCGTAACCTGCAGGGTATACTCCGCATAGGGCTGGGCGGCGGAGGGCTCCATGCTGTACTCCAGGGGAGGCGCTGCCAGAGCCACCTCCTCCGTCCGCCCGCTTCCATCTGTGGTCAGTTGTTCCACCATACTCTCCGGATCCCCTGTATAGGAAATGGCGATCCGCGCATTTTCCACCGGACGCGCCTGGGACTGCACCCGGATCCGCAGCCTTCCCAGATCCACATGGTTTTCCTGCATCGCTTTTATATGATTCTCCCGCATATCCGCCTCATAATGTTATCCTCACGGGAAGTATATGACAAAGCCTTCCCCAATATGCCCTCCTCCCGCCCGGTATATTCCCCGCCGGTTTCACCCGTAACCGCAGCATGTGCCAAATGTATGCGCAGGCGCGTCCCCCTGGCCCGCGCAAAGCAGACGGCGCCCGGACGTTTTCCCACGCCCGGACGCCGCCTGCTGTCCGTATCTCCTATATATAATACATGGCTCCTTCCCCACTCTGAAGCCTTTTGTACTGCTCCACCAGCTCTGCCAGAGTGCTCTGCTCCAAAAACTCATTCACCGAGCGGTTGATCCTGTCCCACACAAGCTCCTGGATCGCGCTCTGAATGGCGTCCTGCCCTTCTTTGCCCCGGACCTCGTCAACGATACTGAAGCTTCCCTCCAGCGCTCCAAGGATCTCCCCGACTTTAATCTCCTCCGGCCGCCTGGCCAGCATATAGCCGCCCTGGGCGCCCTTCTGGCTCTTTACGATCCCTGCCTTGCGCAGAGTGGCAAACACCTGCTCCAGATAATTCAGCGACACCTTCTGGCGCTGAGCCACATGAACCAGGGACACGGCGTCCTCCTGGGCATGGGAAGCCAGATCTACCAGGGCACGCAGCCCGTATCTTCCTTTTGTTGATATCCTCACTGTACTCCTCCGCTTACTTCCTGCTTTTTTTCTGCCAGTTCTTTAATCTGCGCGATGCTGATGCTGTCCACCGCGTTTTTTATCAATTCCCAGATATGGTTCCAGGTTCCCCTTGTGGCACAGCCCTCACAATCTATCCCACAGTCCGTCTCCTTCGTCAGGCACTGCACCGGAGCCAGATCTCCTTCCGCCGCCATCAATACGTCCAAAACTAAAATTTCCTTCGGATCTCTGGCCAAACAATAGCCGCCGTAGGCCCCGCGGGTACTTTTGACAATTCCCTTCTTTTTCAGCATGGAAACGATGCGCTCCAGATACTTTTCTGACAGCTTTCTTCTCTCCGCCACGCTGCGGATACTCATCCGCTGTTCATTGTCTGCATAAATAGCCAGATCTACCGCCACTTCGAGGGCATAGATTCCTTTTGTAGATATCTTCATCTTCGTCCTCCGTTTCGGATCATCGCGACGATCAGCCAGATCATGAGCAGCGGTAACAGGATCGGGACGAGAACCCGCAGGATCGTAAAGAACAGCCCAAAGAACACCAGCATCACAAGGATCAGCGTCAGCTTGGCCGTCCAGGAATTCAGGTTAAAGGAATGATACCTCACTCCCGGCTCCTTCTCCGGCTTTGGCCCCTCCTCAAAGGTCTGCTGCCTGCCGCTTTCCTCCTCCATCGCTGAGGTGTCGATGATCGTCTTCGCGATCAGGAGAGGGCTTCCAAGCTCGTCCAGCACCTGGGATTCTGTCTTTCCCGCACGCACCGCATCAAAAATATACTCTTCATAATATTGCAATGTATGCCTGATCTCTGCATCCGGCACTTCTCCCTCCAGCCTCTCCCGCAGGGCCTTTAAAAACTCTGCCTTCGTCATACCCCATCCCGTCCTTTCCGCTCATTCTTCTGTCCGCATTTCCACCGGCCTGACGCCGCGATAGTCTTTTTAATAATATTCAGAGTATAACATAAAAATACGCAAAATAAAAGTGTGCAAGTTTCCCAAGAATTTACGGAAAACATGCACACTTTCGCATCTTTTTAAAGTAGCCGCCAGCCTTTATTCATCCCAGCCTTCATAAAAACGTATATTGACAGAAATCTGGCGCACGACATCCCCTTCCTTCAGAGGAAGGTCCGCCACATCTGTGATATAGGGCAGATCAGGCTCCTCCTCGGAAAGCTCCAGTGTTATCCAGTCTGTAGCGGCCTCATTCGCATTCCCCACCGCCTCATCCAGTGTATCTCCCCTGGCGCTGCAGCACTCCAGATCCGGGAAATATCCCTCATACGTTCCTTCTTCTGTCTTATGAAAAATTGCCGGGTATATAAATTTCATCTTCTTACTTCACTTTCACCTTTACTGTTTTCTTTAGTCCGTTGCAGGTAACCGTGATCTTACAGGTGCCTGCCTTCCTGCCCTTAACCGCTCCCTTTTTGTCCACGGAAGCTACCCTTGCGTCGCTGCTCTTGAAGGTACGCTTTCCTGCGGGAACTGCCATTGTAAGGATTTTGGCCTTCTTTCCCTTTTTCACGGCAAGCTTCTTTTTCTTAAGCTTCAGGGTGGGCTTTTTCACTGTGACCACACAGGAGGCCTTCCGTCCCCCGAGCTCTGCCGTAATCACAGTCTCGCCTGCTTTCTTGGCAATCACCTTTCCGTTTTTCACGGTCGCTGTCTGAGGCTTTGCGGACGTCCAGGAGACAGTTCCTGAAAGTCCCGAAGCGGCAGCTTTAAGCGTCACGGTCTTTTCTCCCTTAGTGTAAATGACAGCCTCCGTTTTGTCAAGGGTCAGAGATGCCTGCACAGGCCCCGGAGCTTCTTTCTCTGTCTCTGCGCCGCTGTCCGCCGCAGGTTTTCCGCTGTCTCCTTTGATCTCCCGGTATTGATGGGCGCCGATATCAAACGCAGTCACATCCTTCAGCCTGTTTCCAAAGAAGTCCACCTGGCTGGCCTCCTTGCCGTTGGCATCGGTGATCTTCTTTCCTTTCCCGATGGCGGGAGACCCTTTCACCAGCTGATAGCCGTCAAAGGCTGTTGTCACTCCCGGCTTGCTGTGGGGATTTGCCTTACCTGTGGTTGCGGACGGGCCGCTTCCGGCTTTTACAAACACCTCTGTGCCTGCCTTCACGGAAACCGCCGCCGAATCGCTTTCCGGCACATTGGTGTAATTATAGTAGAGATTGTTGCTGTACACCTGCTTATGATTCTTGTTCCACACCTCTTTTCTGGGGGCGGAGCCTGCGTTGTAGATGATATTGTTTTCGATCGTCGCAGGTCCATAGGCCTCTCTTCCGTCACGGATAAACGGAACACCTTCCGCCATATAGAACACGTTGTTATACACATGGGCGTCAGGATTTCCCGTGATATCCAAAGCGCCCTTCAGGTCATTCTGGCTGATATTGTAACGGAAGGTGGTTTGGTAGGCGTCGCTTAAGCAGAACATCACGCATCCCCCCGTATTATGGTGGCTGTAGTTATACTGGTACAGGGTGCCGTCGCCCCAGTCCGCGTCCCAGGCCTGGGCGTCGTCATTTCCCTCCGCCCCGTTCTGGGTATCAAAAACCTCATTGTACTGGAACACCGCGTCCTTGCACTTCCAGGGCCAGATCGCCGCCGCCACCTTTCCGAAGGTGGTTTCCGCATAGTCGGTGTTGTTGATCTGGGCCGCCACGGAATCCGCCACATTGTACTCGATCAGAGGCCTGTGGCAGTACATGGTGGTGATGGCGTCTCCGCCCGCTTCCTTGATATAGTTGTTGCGGATCACTACGTTCGTAGAGCCGTACTTTTGAATCAGGCTATCCTCGATGGCTTTTGCCCCGAATTTTGAGCAGTAGGCCGTGTATCCCACCGTAATGCCCCAGCGGTTCACCTTCTCCAGCCTACAGTTCTCGATTTTCACATCGTTGTAGCGGGAGATATTTGTCTCCTTCTCCGCGGCATTTCTCGGTAAAAATACGCTGAAGTAGATGCCGCCGTTGTTCATGTGCTTGTCGTACACATTTCCCTGCACATCATGGATGTTCAGCCCATTTAAATAAATATGGTCGATGGTGCCCTTGTTCTGAGCCACAGCCGCCACGCCGGTGCGGTTCATGGAGGCCATGGTATTGTAGCCCGTATCCACAGGCAGGGCCTTATTTACGATCTCCAGGTTCTTGATCTCGATATACTCTGTATCGTAGAGCAGGATGGAGGAGGACACGTAGCCCTGGTATTTGTGATTCGGGTTACCCAGCTGCGTCCCGTAATTCTGGTACCAGATGCCCTGGCCATTGGTGTTGATCACAGGCGCCGCGCCCTTGCCGTATTTATCAATGACAATGGGGGCCTCCTTGCTTCCGCTCTGCTCATACAGATGCAGATACCCGTTGGTAAATACAGAGCCGCTCTCCAGCAGGATCTGGTCTCCGGGCTTCAGGTCCAGGCTACCGATCTTCTGCAGGCTGTAAAAGGGAGTCTTCTCCGTTTTTCCGTCATTGCTGTCCTTTCCGTGAAGGGTACTGACATAATAGGTGGTTCCGGACGTCCCCTGGGCCGCCGCTTCCGCTCCCACCCAGGGAAGCGCCGAAGAGCAGAGTACAGCCAATGCCGTCACCATTGTTAAAATTCGTTTTTTCATCATCGCTCTCTCCTCCTTATTTTGCAGGCGTCTCATATCCGGCGCGCACCTCGGCTGCCGTTCCGAAAATCAAATAGCTGCCGTCGGAAAGCTGGTTCTTCGACATGGTCTCCAGGCCGGAGAGCTTCACAAACCGGGCGTTCACCTGTTCAAAGACGGCGTATTTCGTCTCCGTGTCACCGGCCCAGTTGCCTTCCGCCACCTGCTTCCACTCCTCCTTCTCACTGTTGCGGACCTCCACCTTATACTTCGTAAAGATTCCGTTCTCGCCGCCGGTCTGCCTGGGCACATATTTCACCCTGGCTACGGGCTTGCTCTCGCCCAGATCCAGCGTGATCCACACCTGGTCCCGCTCGCAGCCCTTCCAGTCGGTATGCCACATGGTATCCGTTTTACCGTCAAGGGCCAGGCGCGCGCCGCCCTCTGTGGAGCTGTTCTGCTCGACGCTGCCTGCCGCCACGCCCACGCGCATGGCGTCATCCGGCTCATAGTCTGTGTAGGTCTTTGCTTCCTCCTTCGCAGAGGACTCATACACGCCGATATCAGGCACGGCTCCCACCGGGTTTCCAAAGAAATCCTGCTTCGGCGCTCCCTCCACCGGTGTTCCCTTATTGATGGCCGGGGAACCTTCCTGCAGCTTATACGCATTGAAGGCGCTTCTTTCATGAAGGCTTCCGTCCTTCGTTTTTCCCACAGCCCGATTGCCGCTTGCAAACAGGGGATCGCCGGTGATATTTCCGCTTCCCTCTGGCACGTCGGTATAACCGTAAAACAGGTTGTTTGTATAGGTACGCTTCGCGTGCTTCAAGGTGTTGTCCTTATCCTTATTGGCGCTGTTATTGTAGAAAATATTGTTCTTCAGCTCAGCGACGCCCGTGTAGCTGCTGTTGTTGCGGAATACTACCGTGCTTACGTCGCCGTCCAGATAAAATACGTTATTGTAGATCTGGCCCTTGGGATTTCCCGCCAGGCTGATCAGGCCGTTTAAGTCATTGTAGCTAATGTTGTAGCGGAAAACACCCCGGTAGGCCTGGGTGCCGCAGAACATAATGCAGCCGCCGCCGTTATTGTGGCTGTAGTTGTACTGGTACACCGTCCCGTCGGACCAGTCAATATCCCAGGGCTGGCCATCCTGGTTGTTCACCGTGTCAAACACCTCATTATACTGCAGCACGGCATCCTTACACTTCCAGGGCCACACTGCCGCGCAGAGAGGCTGATGGAAGCCGCTGTACTGCTTCAGATCCGCGCCGCAGCCGTCAGCCACATTGCGCTGGATCATGGGGCGATGGGCGTACAGAGCCACGATTCCATCGTTTCCCACATCCTTCACATAATTGTCCTCGATGACCACGTTGGTGTGGCCGTAAGCGCTCGCCGTCTCATCCTTGATCTCCGAAGACTGGAATTTATTCCACTGATAGGTGTAGCCCACGCAGATGCCCGCCCGGGACACATCCTGCACATAGCAGTTTTTGATTTTGACATCATCGTAACGCGCCACGCCGGTGGCCTTCTCATCCGCAGGCTTCAGGGCGTTCAGCTGGATGCCGCCGTTATCCATATGCTTATCCTGGATATTTCCGTCCACATCGTGGATGTATAAGTTCTCCAGATAGACGTGCTCCATCGTGCCGCCATCCTTGGCGATTCCCGCCACCCCGGTGCGGTCCATCCGTCCCGCCGCAGGCTTATAGGGATCCTCACTGGCTGTTTCCTTTACACTGCTGTCCGCTCCCTTAAAGAAGGTAAAATCATCGGAGCGGTTTGTAATTTCCAGGTCGCTGACCTCCACAAAATCCACATCGTAAAGCAGTACTGCCGACGATACATAGCCTCTGTACTGATGGCCTGCATTGTCCAGGGGAGCGCCGTAATCCTGGTACCATACGCCCTGGCCCTCTGCGTTGATCACCGGTTTCTGTGTGCCCGCACCGTAACTGCTTACCTGGATGGGGGCCTCCTTCGTTCCATGAACGTCCTTCAGATGTATATAACCGTTGAATACGGATCCTTTTTCCAAAAGCACCCGATCCCCAGGGCCAAGCTCCAGCCCTGACAGCTTATCCAGAGTTTCCCAGGCCGTATTTTCCGACCTTCCATCCTTTGTATTGTCCCCGCGGATACTGCTGATGTAGTAGGTTGTCCCCGTACCTGCCGCATCCGCCGGAAGAGTCACCAGCATGGGGAAGCCTGTTCCCGTCACCGCCAGCGTACACAGTAGTGCCAACACTCTTTTTTTCATATACTGCTCCTTTCTTTTCTTTCGCGGCCCCCGGCTTTTGCCGGACAGCCGCTTTAATTATCTATATGCTTTTTCAAAAAAAAGTATATACGATCCATATCCCCCTCCGTCTGGGAGTTTTTGGCCCTCTCCTGAATCATGGCTTCATAGCGTTCCTCCCGCAGGGCCTTATTTATGTGGTCTTTGACCTCCTCCAGGGCAGCGTCCTCATTTTCCTTTTTCTCTGTACAGGCGATCAGATAGAGGCAGCCATACTCATCCAGCACGGCTGTGGACTCCCCTTCCGCAAGCTCCCAGCCATATTCCAGCACATCGCCTATGGTTCTGGAAAGAACGGAGAGCTCTCCCGCCGTCACCTGGACATGCTCCAGATAGGGAGCGAGTTTTTTATCTGCCCCCGCAAGCTCCGCCAGCGTGTGGGCCCCATCCATCTTTTTATAAACGGCCGTCAGGCTTTCCCTTAAGCTGCTGATCTCCTCCTGTCCAAGGCCCTCTTCCCCATAAGGGATCTTCACATAATCGAGGGTTCTGTCTGCCTCCCTCCGGTAGTTCTCCCGATGCGCCTCATAATAGACCTGCCTGTCTTCGTCTGAGATCGTCATGCCCTCATTCCCTGTATCTCCACAGTATCTCTTCTGAAGCGAATCCATCTCATATTCCCGGAACAAATCCAGCGTATACTCGGACAGCCCGTAGACGGCCTCCCCCTTGGCGATCTTCTGCTTTCTTTCCTGATTTTCCACCATCCAGCGCTTGATCAGCCCCTGATAACTATCGTCTTCTATGTACCCCTTTTCCCTGGCCAGGCTGTAGACTGCATGGACATACCTGAGGTCATCCACAGCCGCGTCCGCCAGCTTTTTGTAGGGGATCTCTCCATCCCTATCCTCCTCCCAGAACCCGGCATCCACATTGTTCCCGGTGCCCTGTGTAAAATAGCTGATCACCTCATACTTTTTCTTTGCCGCCGCATCCAGAAATTCCTCTTTGTTTATTTTAGTCCCGTCAATTTCCAGGAAAAAATCATTGCTATATTCAAAAATCCCCATAACAGCGGCAGCCGCCAGCAAAAAAATTGTGATAATTATACATACTTTCTTTCCCACTGATAACTCTCCTATTCATTTTAACTAAGGTAATTGACTTTTTTCCCTGTTTATTATATCATTTTAGTAGCATTTTTTCTTGTTAAAAACAGTCCACTTTTCGGGCTTTTTTGTATAATACGGAACTAAGGAGGTCAATAGATGAACGGAAACCCACATAAAAACCAGGAAATTTTCCTGAGCGCCCAGATCATCATCAGCGCTCTGGAACAGCTGAGAGAAAACAGATACAGCTTTGCCAAGCACATCCACAAATCCATCGAAATTTATCTGATCCGGACCGGCTGCTGTTCCATGGACATCGGCAGCCGGAAGGTTCTGTGTACCGCCGGTGATTTTATTCTGATCCCGCCGAACACGGTGCACTCCTTCTACCTGGAAACGGACCATATCTGCACCTTTGGCCATATCCATTTTGACCCGGATCCCTTTTCCCGCTGGTATCTGGATCACGCGGAGCCCTACCCTCTGGACCTCATCACGGCCCTGATCTTTTCCTGCAGCTCCCATTTTAAGCTGCCTGCTGACGGAAAGATCGCCTTCCTGACAGACGAGATCATCAAAGAGACGGCAAACGGGGACTCCTCCTCCCTGACCCTGGCAAACCTTCACCTGGCGGAGCTGATGCTCTACCTGATCCGCCTGCGGCAGGCCGACAGCCCGGTGCTCACAGGCCCGGGAAACCGTACCCCGGACTATATCCGCTACGTATCCTACGCGATCTCCTACATTCACGCGAACTATACGGAAAAAATATTGATCCATGACATTGCCGACCGCCTGAACATCTCCATCCGCTACCTGAGCAAGGTCTTTTTCCAGCACATGAACCTGACCATCCTGAACTACATAAACATTTACCGCGTGAATCAGGCCATTGAACTGATGCTAGATACCGACCTGACCCTGACCCACATCGCCGTCCTCATCGGGTTAAAGGACTCCCAGCACTTCTCGAAACTGTTTCGGAGCATCATCGGCTTATCCCCCAGCAGATACCGGAAGCTCCTCTTAAAAGAAATGAAAGCGGAGGCAGGCGAACGATAGCCCTCTGCCCCGGATTTCCTCTCTTTGTGCGCGAAAACAGGCCCCGGACATGATTTTCACCATGTCCGGGGCCTGTTTCTTTCTCTTCACGCCGTTCACCGCAGGGCCTGTTCGCCCTACGACACCATCCCGCCCAGCATTCCTCCTCCGGCGCAGAGCAGAAACGTAGTGACGATCTGTGCCGGCCCGGCAAGCTCACCCTGCCCTATGGCCAGGGTGAGAATCAAGAGCAGGGCAAAATAGGCGGTGCCCGCCCCGAGTCCCCACAAAAATTTTCTGGAACCGCATTTCTTTCCTGCCAGGAAGCCCCCCAAAAAGCAGGAAATCAGATAGATGGCAATGATCCCCATGGACACCTTGCCCTCATCCAGCTCCAGCTTAAAAAGCAGGAAGGTCAGCAAAAGCAGCAGCGCCGCCGTGGCTGTATAGGATAATAGCAGTGATTTCAAAACGGCGGAAAGCTTTGATAGATTCATGGACAGATTCTCCCTTCGGGCTTTCTCCCTCATGGAACTATATGCCCGAAACCAACCGTCTATGACACTATGGGGACTGCCTTCGGCTCTTCAGCCCTCTCTGCAGCCGAAACCCAAGATACCCCGCCAGGACGCCCACCGCTATGCCTCCCAGCACATCTGTGGGGTAATGCACATACAGATACATTCTGGAAAACGCGATCAGCACCGCCGCCGCGAGAGCCCACTTCCACAGCCTTTTCTCCCCGGCCAGGTACAGGGCCGCAACCGACGCGAAGGAAGCCGCCGTGTGGCCCGACGGAAAAGAATAATCCACGGGCTTGTCCACCAGAAGCCGGATGGCCGTATTCACATCGTAGGGGCGCACCCTGGCAACCAGCGGCTTAATGAGAATGTTGCACAGTAGAAGATCCGCCAGCAGCGCAAAAAGCAGGATCATCCCCGCCTCCCTCTTCTTTGGCACAAGAAGCAGGACGACCGTCAGCAGAATCCAGAGAACCCCTGCGTTTCCCAGGCTTGAGATCAGGGGCATCACAAAATCCCCGAAGGACGTCCGAAGGCCCTGGATCAGGTTCAGGATTTGAATTTCAATTCCCATAGCTCCCCCTTACTGAATGATGAACTGTACCAGCTCCATATCCTCGTTGAAGGCGATGCTGAATACGATCTTCCCCTCCGCGTATGTGCCGGTGACAATGGCGCCGCCATACTTTACGCCTGACTTTTTATCCTCGTTTCCCACGATCTTCATCTTGGAAATCTCCTGAAACTCACCCTTTTCCTCCAGGACGGGCGCGCAGTTCTCCGCAAACATTTCCTCTGTGGAGGTATTTTTCAAGTTTTCATCTCCCATATCAATGATCCCCTGGTAATCCTGTTCGTTAAAGAGCTCCACCGCCTTCTCGGCCTCCTCCCGCACTGCCGCCTCATCGAAGGTATCGGGAAGCTTTTCTTTCTGCGCGCAGCCTGACAGGCAGACCATCCCAAGGAGCATAGCAGCCACTAATTTTCCAGATAATTTCTTCATATCGTCCTCTCTTTCTCCGGTATACCCGGAAGCTCTCCATTCAATTCCTTCTAATTTTCCCCTGTTTCTTCTCCTTTGTCAAGAGAAATTCTCAGGCACAGAACCTTGTGTTACTGTAAACGAAGGGAACCGTAACGAACCTTGTTTTTTTCTCAGGGCAATGCTATGATGTATGCGCTGTACTGGTTTACGGATTGTTCCGCGCACAGCGCTCCCACAATCCTCCTGGAAATTCGGAATCCGCGG
>DESK01000052.1 GCA_002361955.1 Lachnospiraceae bacterium UBA3316 | reverse complement strand
ACATATGAAACTCCAAATCCCATATTTAATGCATTTACGCTTTCCTCTCCCATCGAACTGCTTACAGAATAACGTAATCCCATTAATTCAACTTCAAAATATGGTATTGCGCTAATCTTTATCCCTGGTGAGATTTCCGACATCCATGCATCTACTTGCAAATCCAAACGTTCACTACTCTCTGAAAAATGTTTCATATTTTTATATATTCTAAAATCACTTCCCATCTCATTCAACAATGCAGCTGTTTTTTCTCCACGAGTTCCTATTTGAAATGTCTGATAGCCCTCATTCCCTAGATTGTCGTAATACCGTCTAGGTCCTAATCTTTCGGCTGATATATACTCAAACCCATCTCCCATTAAGGAACATCTTTCATTATATTTTTTTTCATCCTGTGCTAACAATAGATTCACATGCTTCTCACTCCAAGCACATTCCCACATTAATTCATCTTCAAGTATTGAAATCTGAATATTATCCTCTGTTCTATACCAATATGCAACGTCTTTCATAGTTCCCAAATTAGTATAATTACCATTCAAAACAATCCTTTTCCAGTCAGAAGAATTATACTTTTCATATGTTTGACGTAACAATAACAGTGCTTGAATCAATGTAGATTTTCCCATTCCATTAATACCAGTAAATAAATTCAATTCTCGACATTCAACATTGATGTTTTCAAAACATTTAAAATTTTTCAAAGAAATATTTTTAATCATTTTTTCTCCTCTAAATAAATTGATAAACTAATTCTTTGACTGCACTTATACGTGCATATAAAGCCTTTTTATCTGGAACCTTTAATAAATATAAATAATTTTGTGATTCACATAACCGCATATATTCTTTTTGTACTATATCTTTTTTCTCTTTTAATCGCTCTACATCTTCTATCGTCAGCGTTCTAAATACATAACACCAAGATTCAAAAATCACCTTGTTAATTGGTCTTCGTCTTCCATCTGCGCATATTTTTCTAAAGCTATTATTTCCCATAACCGCAAACACTGAATTCATCACAAAGGAAAATTCTTCTTGCATCTTTTTTATTTCACTTATATTAGCATGATTTAGAAATTTCATTCCTTCGTTCAAAAATTCATCTATATTTCCATTATACAATTCTAAATCCAAATAACAAAAAGCAACATATCGAAGGATAAATTCTCGATCAAGCATTCTTTCGCTTTTTATACTCCCTGCTGATGCATTAATAAAGCATTCCATTTTTGAGCATTCTTGTAAAAACACTGTCGCCTGACCCTGAAACAAAGCATTTCTTATTTCCTGAGGTTCAAGAGTTAAACCTCCTGTATTAATTCTTTTAAAAATATTGAATTTTACATTCTCTGGAGTAGATGGATTTACTAAATAAACGTTTATAACGGTTTCATCAATTCTTCTTTGAAACGTTCTAGGCAATTTATCATAATTACATCCATTCAATTCCGGAAAAAACTCTAGTTCCTGTAATTTCAAACTTTTGTCTACAGCAAATTCTTTTAAAGTTGATACTCGCTGTAATCCATCAATAATCAGCCATTTATCTTCGTCCGTAGCATCAAAATAAAATGCTGGTAACGGGATTCGTAAAAATATCGACTCCAATAGTTGACTTTTTTGTCTTTTGCTCCATAACCCTGCTTTTCTTTGAAATGAAGTATCAAATTCAATTTCATCATTTTGAATTCTCTTTATTAGTGCATCCAGTGTCATAGGCTTCATGGTAATACTTATTTTAGAAGGATCAAAAGGTCTTATTTTTTCACCCTCACATGAATACGCAGTGATATCTGGTTCTACATCCCCTTCTATCATTGTAATTCCCCTATCTTCAAAATAATTCATTACCTCCATAAAATCTATTTTTTCCGAATCTATTGTAATATATACTAAATTTAAATTTATTATATTCCCCTGTTCTTTAGCTATTTGTACTAATTTTTCCAGATTTTCTATATCTTTCTTTTTAAGTGTAGTATTTCCCATCTTTTCGTCCCCATTCAAATTCTCAATCTACTATCACTACATGTAGCATTTTTATATATATTATATTTTATCCCAAGCTTCTCTAAAGGGCAATCGAATACTATAATTTAATTGAATTTTTCCACTTGATTTCCATTCTCCCATCATCATACACATACACCCCTTCCACATATTCCTCCAGCATCTCCCGTGTCAGCTTCTCATACCCGAGATATTCCATCATCTGTTCCACCGGAATGTTCTTTTTCAACAGGATTTCTTCCTCATTCCTTACAAGAACTTCTAATTCCTGTATTCGTTTCTGCAACTGTTCTTTTTCCAATTCTATCTGCCCTCTGGCATCCTGAAACTGCTTTTGATCCAGTTCACCTTCATGGAATTTTTCGTAGTTCTGTCGGTGTTGTCTTTTGAGCTTCTCCTGTTTTTCTTCACAATAGGTGATTTCGCTCTGGTACGCCCGTATCAGATTCTGATGCTGCTGACGCATGGATGCCTCCATCTGTTCCTGACTGATCATTTCCTGTAAATGTGCTTTTATTTCACTTAAAATAAAGACCTCCAGGATTTTGTTATCTGCTTTTCCGGCAAAACAGCCTGTATCTTCTTTTCCTTTGCTGTATGCACAACTGTAAAGAATGTGTCCATGATGCTCCTTGCTTCCAGAAAGATTTCTTCCACAGTTTCCACATTTCAGGAATCCTCTGAGAAGAGAAGTACTCTTATCAAATTTACTTTTTCTGGAATGACGCATCTGAAGGCTCTGGGCTTTTTCAAATTCTTCTCTTGATACAATAGGTTCATGATGGTTTTCCATCACTTTCCATTGATCTTTCGGAATGGGAACTTCCTTTCCTGTTCCCGGATCCGGAATTTTCGTCTTTCCGTAAACCATGCATCCAATATAGTTTTTATCATTGATGATTTTCCTGACCATATCAACCGTCCACTGAAGATTTTTCGATGCTGCTTTCCGGCGATCAACTTTCTGGCGTCTGCTCATAGACTGAAGCGGTGTAGGAATGTTTTCTTCATTAAAAATCCTGCAGATTTCTGTTTTGGAATAACGTTGATTCGTCAATTCAAATACTCTCCGTATTACCGCCGCCTCTTCCTCCACAATTTGAAGTTTTGTCTTATCATCCGGATTTCTCCGATAACCATACGGGGCAGAACCACAGCAGTATTCACCCAGATTTCTTCTGGTACTGACGGCTGCTTTCAATTTCACTGACTGGTCTTTTACATAAAAATCCGCAATCAGCCCTTTGAACTGGACCTCTATATCAGAGCTTTTCCCTCTATAATCCAGAGAGTCGTAATGATCCGAGATCGAAATAAAACGGATGCCCATAAAGGGAAAAACCTGCTCCAGATAGGTTCCCATCTCAATATAATTTCTGGAAAATCTGGAAAAGTCCTTTACTACAATACACTGCACCCTGTTTTGCCTGACAAGCTGCAGTACCTGCTGCATCGCAGGGCGTTCCATACTGGCACCGGAATATCCATCATCATAAAATTCCTGATAGGGCATAGCTGACAGTTCCGGAATCGTTGAAATGTAATCTTTGATTAACAACCTCTGATTTGTGATACTGTTACTTTCATTGTCTGTATCATCTTCCATAGAGAAACGGTAATATCCGATGAGCAATCTGTTATCTGTCATCTGCCATCACCCCCTGAAATTTAAAAACGATTTCCAAATGTCCATCTCCATACAACGAGATACGGTCAACCAATGCTTCAACCAGTTCAGCATTCAATCTGGAAGTTCCTTCCAGTTCCAACAGACTTCTAAGGAATTTCGTCTCCTCTTTCTGCTGTTTCTTTAGCATACGCATTTTCTGTTCCAACGTCTTTCTTCGTTCTTGAAAAAATGTTTCCCAGTCGCTGCATTCTTTTTTGGCATCAAGGTATGCTTGTAAAGAAACCTTTCCTTCCTTATACATCAGAAAACTCTGAATCCATTGATCTGATAGCTTCTGATAATCCGTTTCCATTTTATCCAGCTCTTTGCGAATAATAGAAAGCTGCTCTTCCAGAACTGTTCTGCTGATTGCTGTCATATCCTTTTTCTTTATTTTCAAAAGCTGAAACTGTCTTGATAGCTCGGAACGGACAATTTTTTGCAGCTTGTCTTCGGAAATATTCTTTGTCTGACACTTTCTTTTATCCTTATAACGGCTTGCCTGGCAAAAATATTCCACATGCCCTCTGGTTCTGCATGTTGTCATTTTTCTCCCACAATCACCACAGTAAAATACATTATAGAATGCCCTGTCATTTTCATCCCATCCAACATAGCTTCTTGCTTCTTTCGCAGCCTTTAGCCGGATTTGTGCCTTATCAAACATATCTCTGCTGATAATCGGCTCATGTGCTTCCGAAGTGATAATCCACTCCTTTTCATCCAGAAGATCACACCATTTCTCTCCTCTGGAAAACCGGGATTCATACTTATGCTGTACCAGATCTCCATAATAATTATTTCTGGTAAGTATAGCTCTGATTGATGAGTTTCCCCATTGATGAAGCAGTTCTCCATCCTGACAATACACATGATGATACTGGTTATAATCGGATACCCGATGAACGCCATTTTCAAAAAGCCCGTCAATAATCCGATTGATCGGAATGCCATCTGTATATTGCTCAAATATTCTCCGTACAATTTCGGCAGCTTCCGGATCAATGACAAGTTTTCGAATTCCGTTTTCATTAACAGAATGATATCCATAAGGTGCCATACCTCCCACATAACTTCCATTCTTTTGGGAAGCTCGTCTGGATGCACTGGATTTTGCGGAAATATCTTTTGCATATGCATCATTGACAAGATTTTTGATATTCATAGATAATTCCTGGCTATCCGCGTCTTTTGAAAAAGAATCGTAATGGTCACATACAGAAATAAACCGTACTTTCATAAACGGAAATATCTTTTCCAAATAATCTCCAGTTTCAATATAGTTTCTCCCGAATCTGGAAAAGTCTTTGACAATAATACAGTTAATCAGTCCTGCACGAATATCCGTCATCAATCTTTCAAAACCCGGTCTTTCAAAATTTGTCCCCGTTTTTCCGAGATCTGTATAAACATCATACAACACAAGTTCCGAATTTCTGTCAGGACTTCCATTCTGATGCCGGATAAATTCCTTTAACATTTCCACCTGCGTTTCTATTGACTCCGACTTTTTATCTTCATGGTCCACGGATAATCTGGCATAAATAGCCGTCTTATAAACCAGTACCTGTGAATATTCCAACTTTTGTCCATTCAGATATCTTTTTGCTGTTCTTGCCATTTATCCCACCTCTTTTCCTTTATCAGTCTGCTGTGCTTCAAAAAAGTTCTTGATTACTTTCATTTTCTCTATCATATCCTGATAACGAAGTACAATCATAATCTGTTTATTTTCATATATATAGATTTTATCTACTGCCAGTGACAGTAGTGTTCGGTCTAATTTTTTCAGTTCCAACGATTTTTTCCATTCTTCCAGCTGAATGGTGGCAGCAACGCCATCTTCAAACATCTGTTTTACCATCTGCTTCTGATTTTCAATCACCATTTCCAGTTCTTCACATTTCTTACCATAAATATCACGAAATTCCTGAAATTCTTCTTTATTGATGATTCCGGCTTTCAAGTCATCATATAATGACACCCGCAGTGCGTAGCACTTATGGTATTCTTCCTGCAGGCGGCTGATCTGCGTATCATAGTGGATGACCTGATCATATCCGATTTCCATCTCTTTCATTTCTTCCATGATCATTTGATAATCCATAAAAAGAGAAGAATACGTCTGAATTTCTTTCAATACGATAGTTTTCAATGTTTCTTCCGGAATGCTGTGTCTGGTGCAATTCCCACCTTTATTTTTTGTCTGACAAATATAAAAAGCAGTCTTTTTTCCTTTATACTGGTTCACTCTTCGAATCATAGGCGTCTTACAATCTCCACAGAAAAGGAAACCTGAAAACAGATTTGCCCCTTCCGATGATTTTGAAGCTCTTCCATCATATTGAAGAAGTTTCTGCACAATATCAAAATCACTCTGGCGAATGACTGCCGGATGTGTATTCTCCACTCTTACCCATTCTTCTTCCGGCTTATCCAGACGCTTTTTTACTTTGTAGCTGATACGTTCCTGTTTTCCCTGTACCATATTTCCAATATAAACCTCATTTGTGAGAATCCTCTTAATCTGCACAGCAGACCATTTTGGAAATTCTGTACTCTGGAATCCGGAATTATAATTTTCTCCCAATGACTTTTTATACTCTTTCGGAGGTAATATATGACGTGCATTCAGCTTTTCAGCAATTGCCCCCAGACTTAATCCTTCAATTTTCCACGTATAGATTTTTCGGACCACATCTGCTGCAAATTCATCAACTACAAGGCAGTTTTTATTCCGTGCATCCTTCTGATAACCATATGGAGCAAATGCCCCGATAAATTCTCCATTTTCCCTTTTCATCTGTTGATGGCTTCTTACCTTGGTAGAAATATCCCGACAATAACTATCATTCACAAAATTCTTAATAGGAACCACGAGAGATTTTTCAGAAGTATTTGCCGTCTTGCTGTCAAAATGATCGGTGACCGCAATAAAGCGCACATTTAAAGCCGGGTAGATTTTTTGAATCAATCGCCCGGCTTCTATATATTCTCTTCCGAATCTGGATAAGTCCTTTACAATCACGCAATTTACTTTTCCAGCTTCTATATCACTTGTCATTCGTTTGAATTCAGGACGGTCAAAATTACTTCCTGAATATCCGTCATCCACATAAATATCAAAAATCTGGATATCCGGCTGGCTTTTTACAAAGCTCCGCAAAAGTTCCCGCTGATTTCCAATACTATTGCTTTCTGTCTTAGCACTCCCATCAATGTCTGTATCATCTTTTGATAATCGAAGATATAACGCAGCATCATAGGTATCAGACACATTCATCTGCATTTGTTTCATTTACATCGCTCCTAACCATTATTCATTGAATAGAAGTCAGAAACCATGTAATCCGTTCATTTTCCCTGACTTCAACTTAACATAACATCCTTAACTTTGCAAGGCATTAATACATCAACTCCGTTCTTTTTTTTAGATAATCGCTGATTACATCCGTAGCGTCTGCTTCTCCCTTCATTTTCACAACCACAACATAGCCTTCGTTTATATGAGCATATGGCTGATTACCTGACTGACTCAAAAAAGAAGCTACTTTCTTTGAAATCTGCTGATCCATCCTGGGAGATAATGTTTTAATATCCTTTAATTCTTCCCTGTTAATCTGTTCCAGATCATTTCTGGAGCCTTGCATCACCTGATTTGCCATAGTACTCACCTCTTTTCCAGCATATTCTTGTCGCAAGTTGTCCTATAACCACAATTTTATCATTCACATCACCCCTGTAATTTTACAATGTCTCATTTCTATTAATAATCGCTCCCATTACTATCCATTTGATTTTCAGCGTTTTGGCTTCCACTTGTATCATCTGCTGTCAGCGTTACAGCTGACCTCTATCAGAATATCTCTGAAAACTGGCAGCTTCTTCGCAAGCATACCAGCCGTTGCCGGAGTATCTTCGTCGCTCACCTGAAAATGAAATATCACAGGGTCATGGCATCTGTATTGACAAATGATACAGCTCATTTTGTTTTCAATGTTCATAATTCGCTTTTTTGCGAACATCAATATACTGCCATTATAGTTCGCTTTTCTGCGAATGTCAATATTATAATTCGCTTTTTAGCGAATGTTTCTGTTTACAAAGCAGCATTTTGGGAGTAAAATAGAAATATGAATAAGGAAACACCCTCCGGGTGTACCAGTATGGCATGAAAACATTGCCAGTAATAAGGAAAGCAGGTATCTGATATGACGATTGGAGATAAAATAAAAAAAATCCGGACATTCCGGAAAATGACGCAGGCAGAACTTGGTGCAGCCCTTGGATGGGGTGAAAAAGGAGCAAATCGTCTTGCACAGTATGAAACAAACTACCGGGTTCCCAAAAAAGAACTGGTAACAGAAATGGCAAAAATACTGGACGTAAATCCTTGGACACTATATGATACAACGACAATGGATGCTACCGAATTCATGGAACTCCTGTTCTGGATCGATGAATTCAACCCATCCGCTATAAACTTGTTCCAGATGGAAACTTATCCCGGAGAAAAATGCAATTCTAGCGAAGATACCTCTGTCCGCTATCACGATAACGATAGCTGGCCTGCACATCCGCCTGTGGGATTATGGATTAATTATGGACTTGTCAATGATTTTATGAAAGAATGGGTTCTCAGAAAAGAAGAACTGAAATCTGGCGAGATTACCAGAAATGAATACTTTGAATGGAAAATCAACTGGCCTCAGACCTGTGATGGATGTGGGAAACATGAACCTAAAAAACAATGGAGAAACAACGGAAAATAACCACACGGACAGGGATTCATCGTAACCACCATTTTGATACAATTAAACGGTTGCACCCCCTTTTGCACCCTCATCCGGGCATTGGATCAGGCTACTCTTCATTTTTTGGAAAGATGCTGAGTAGTCTTTTCTTTCATGAAAAAAGAGATATTACAACGCTGGGGATGCAATATCTCTTTCCTCTTATTATAATTCACTTGTCAAGCATTCAAATCGAAAAACTAGAATCTGTCTGATTCTTCGATTTTCAGGATGTGAACCCCTTGTTTGAATGCCCTTGTCTGTCTTAGCGTACTCAAATCTTTTCAGAGATTGATTTTACCAATATCCGAACTTTTTGTGTTTGAACACAAGGAAAAGCAATGTGACCACTACTGCCATAAATTCAGCAACAACGATAGAATACCATATTCCATCGAGACCCCAAATCAATGGCAAAATCATAACAGAGGCACTTTCGAACAAAAGTGTTCTGAGAAATGATATGAGTGCCGAGGTTAGACCGTCATTAAGAGCGGTGAAGAAGGCTGAGCCGTATATGGAAACTCCGGCAAAGATAAACGAAAGAGCATAAATCGTAAAAGCGTGTACGGTCATTTCCAAAAGTGTCTCATCATATCCCACAAAAGCACTTGCCAGCGGGTTCGCCATACATTCGGAAAAGCCAAACATCGCCGCTGACGAAACCAATATAATTACCGCACTTTTTTTCAGTAAACTGTTAAGCTCTTTCTTGTTTCTGGCACCATAGTGATAACTGATGACAGGTGCTATCCCGGTTGCGTAGCCGACAAATATCGCAAGGAAGATAAAGTTTACATACATAATTGTACCATATGCCGCAACACCGTCTTCACCTGCGTATTTCATTAACTGTGCATTATAGAGCATACCGATGACGGACATGGAAATATTGCTCATAAGCTCCGAAGATCCGTTTGTGCAGACTCTGACAAGTGCTTTGCCATCCCATTCAGGTTTGCAAAGTATTAAGCGGCTTGCATTTTTTCGGGCAAAATAGATGAGTGGTACAACACCTCCCACAATCTGACCGAATGCCGATGCCAATGCCGCACCGACAATCCCCCATTGAAACACCGCCATAAAAAGCGCATCACCAATCATATTGATCAGGCCGGCAATGATCGTTATAATGAGTCCGAGCTTCGGTTTTTCCGCCGTAACAACAAGGCTTGAAAAGACGTATTGCAGCATCAAAAACGGCAAGGCCACAAGAATAATTCTGCCATACACTACGCAGTCTTCAAGCATGGCGCCCTCTGCGCCGAGGAATATGGCAATCGGTCTTAGAAAAACAATACTGATAATGGCAATCACAAAGCCGCAGACGATGGTGGCATATATAAGGAGAGAAAAGATTTTTTGTGCTTTCTCCTGATTTCCTTCACCCATTGTTTTAGCAATCAGAGCGCTGCCGCCGGCGCCGAACATAAATCCCATAGCGCCCACCACCATTAAATACGGCATGATGAAATTCACAGCGGCAAACGGCGTTTTGCCAACAAAATTTGATACGAAAAAACCGTCAACGACACCATAAATCGATGTGAAAATCATCATAAGTATGGATGGCATCGTAAAACGAATCAATCGTCTATATTCGAAATGGTCTGAAAGTTGAATTTTATGCTTCATTTTTTGCTCCTGATTATAATTTCTCGATTTGATTCCGTAAGGAAGAATTGTGCTTTTCAATCAGATGAAGATAGAAATCTATTTCCTCCTCGCTCCAGTCACGAAAGGCGCTGCACTCAGCCTCATATAGTTTTGCCGCTGTCCGGGTTGCGTATGATTTTCCTTTTTCGGTAAGACACACGATTTTCGATTTCCCGTTGTGCTTTTCAAGATATACGATCTCTTCGATTTCTAATTTGCGAATTGCTGAGTTGATTGTCTGCTTACTGATCCCGGACAATTTGTAAATATCATAAAGGAAGCATCTTTCTCCACGAATAAATATCATATAAAGAATAAACAGGACGCTGTCTGACACGCCCAGTTTCAACGCCGCTTGATGGTAGAGAGAGTCTATATCCTCAGTCAGGCAGTTTATTCGGGATATTCTATCGTGAAGCGTATCGAACATAGTGGCACTCCTTTTATGGTATGATTTCGTACCAAAGCAATATAGTATGAAATCATACTATTGTCAATAGAGCAGAACAAAAAATCACCCCACAAGAACTGTGAGGTGTTCAGTAGTTTGTCAAATTCAAATTAATGTGTGTTTTCAGACTCACCAAAAGGCTGAAATTTATTACTTTAAATTCCCCTTTTTAACATTTTCTTGAATTATGCAGTCTGTTATTTCAAACAACTTTTCGGATCCCAGTTTTGTTTTACTCTGTCTTTTATAAATTTGCTCTACGGTAACATCGTGTTCCCGCCAATCCCCACCATTATTGCTATTATTCAAGATAAGCGGTTGAATGTTATCCATAGCATGAGCAAACTTGGACTCTGCGGTTTCATATTCTTCAAACTCATCAAATAACGCAATCAACTCTTGCGCTTGTTCTTCGGGCAATATAGCAAATATTCTCTGTTTTGCAGCATCTTCTCTTGCTTTTTGTGATTGCAATGCCTCTGCATCATAAGCGTATGTGTCACCTGCATCAATTTCAACTATATCATGGATTAAGCACATCAACATGACCTTGGCAATATCAATATCCTCGTTAGAATATTCTCGAAGAAGATATGCCATAATTGCCATGTGCCAAGAATGTTCGGCATCATTTTCATTTCTGCCGTACCCTGATAAATGTGTTTGTCTGAATATATTTTTTACTTTGTCAATTTCCAAAGAAAATGCCAACTGTTTTTCTATACGCTTGTCCATAGAATCCTCCTACAACTTCAAAGTTTCTGTCCCCTATAAAATAATTTATCGGGATTTACCAAATCCACAAATGACGAGTTGCTAAACTCCATAATAAACCATTCACTCTTTCTTCCCAGTGTACCTCTTGGCTTTTCTGGTCATCGTCCCATCTGCATGGCGCTCAATGTTACTTCTGCTCTCACGCATTTCCTGAACTGCCCGGAACGTCTCTCGTGAAATGATTGCCGGATGATGATCCTCCTGGATGTATTTCTGATGCTCTCCATTGTTCGGTATTCGCTTCTTCTCCAGGAAGTTGGGGAAGAAGGTCTTATAGAGAATGACATCACCGACATACTTCTCATTGGTCAGTATGGTTTCGATGGTACGTTTCGACCCCTCTCACATTTCCTACGAATCTTCGCTTCAAATATTGTATCATATTCAACTTGACAAATCTACCATTTTGTGATAGCACCGCAAAAAGTAGAGCATTCGGCCAAGCTGCCAGATGCCCCTTTCGATTCGTGTTTCTACATATTAAATAGTAATCTCAATCCAGCCCCGGAAGACTACCGTGCTACTTTTCTCATCGATGCGGATGTGATCCACCAAACCGCCCCACAGTTCTTCCCGGAATTCTGTCTGCTTTCCCGTCAAATCTTCCAGCTTGTTGATGAAGTTCGTGAGAATTTCCCTCGTGTCATTCTTCTCCTGGATGAGTACCTCCAGTTCCTGAAATCGGCTATGCTTTTCGCCATAAAGGGTACGGAGCTTCAGTAATGCAATTAGCGGATAATATGTTTTATCATCCGGGAAAGCGCAAGATCCTTTTACATCAAAGAAAAATTCATGGGATTTGCTCCAGTTGACAACATAATCATTGTTACCGTACCATGCTCATTGAATCTATTTTTACAAGCAGCTATTTTATATTTCATTTAATAAATCACATATGGAAATTTCATACTAATTAGATTGTTCTTGCAAAGAGATATATGCTATCATAAATAAGAAGAAACTTAATTGAAAGGTGAGTATCGATTCGCCCAGACAGTAAAGATGATTTCAACTTTACACCAATTTTATAGATCATCATATACACTCAATGTAGAAACGAGGTGGTTCGATGAAAATTTTGATTGTAGAAGATGAAGAAAAGCTGCGTAACTCCCTTGCAGAAGGGTTACGTTTGAAAGGATATGCTATTGATGTAGCGGGAGATGGAGAGAGTGCAGATGAAAAGGCCTTTTATGAAAGATATGATCTCATCATTCTGGACCTGAATCTACCCAAGCTAGATGGGTTTTCTGTGCTCGAAAATTTTCGTAAGGAAAATTTGGATGTTCCTGTGTTGATTCTGTCTGCCCGTGATGGGATTGAAGACAAGGTAAAAGGGCTGGATTTGGGAGCCAACGACTACCTGACTAAACCTTTTCATTTTGCGGAGTTAGAGGCTCGTGTACGCTCACTGCTACGTAGGAAAACAGTGATCGAAAACACTGTTTTGTCCAGTGGGTCTCTTTGTTTTGACACCGCATCCAGAATCGTAACCGCAGCCGGGCATCCAGTTTCTCTGACTACGAAAGAAAATGCCCTATTGGAGTATCTGCTGCTGCATAAAGGACGAGTAATCAAGTTAGAAGAACTGATCGAACACGTATGGGACAGTAATGCTGACACCTTTTCTAATTCAGTTCGAGTCCATATGTCCTCCCTGCGTCGGAAGTTAAAAGCACAGTTGGGATATGATCCTATCTGTAACATTATCGGCGAAGGGTATGTGATTCGTGAGGGAGGAAGCATATGAAAAGAAGTATCCCGTTAAAGCTAAAACTAACTACTATTTCAGTATGTATTTTAACTGTTATGTGTGTGGCGTTTGCAATCTCTACTATTTACTCAACCAATGGGCTGGTTCAGGCCACCATTACTACGCCAGCGATCTCTGTTGATGAAAGTATGCCGGCAATAACATCGGAACCCGCTGTTGCAGTCACGGAAGCTCTCTGGCAATTTAGGGGAACAACCGTGTTGGTTATGTTCTGCCTTATTGCGATAGGTTCTGCTTTAACCTATCTGTTTGCTTCCAGAACACTTAAGCCATTGGAAGACCTTACAGAGAGAGTTCAACATATTGACATTCACAATCTGGATGAGGGTGTCTCAATTCCACAAACAAAAGATGAAGTTGCAAAGTTGGCTCAGGCGTTTCAAAATATGGCCGAGAGACTCAATCTGTCCTATCAGGCACAAAAAAATTTTTCTGCTAATGCTGCCCATGAATTACGTACCCCTCTCGCTGCGATTCAAACCCAGTTGGATGTATTTCAAATGAAGCCAGATCGAAATCCTGAGGAATACACAAATTTACTACAAAGTATTGGAGAAAGCACAGAGCGTCTTTCCAATCTGGTAAAAGATCTGCTCACATTTACCAACGAACAAGGGATAGGAAAAAAGGAACCAGTAGAGTTGAGACCTTTGCTTGAAGAAATGGTCTTTGAACTTGAAGAATATGCTGCTACTAAACAAATTGAAATTACGATTTCTGGCCAAGGAACAGTGTTAGGCGATGACAGTTTGTTGCAGCGAGCGTTTTTTAATCTGATCTCCAATGCAATCCGCTACAATGTAGATTGCGGCTCCATTTCCATCGAAATAACAGATGCTCAGGTAACTATTGCAGATACCGGTATCGGTATTCCTGATGAGGCTAAGTCTCATATTTTTGACACATTTTTCTGTGTGGACAAGTCTCGCAGTCGAGAACTGGGTGGCAGTGGTCTTGGGCTGGCCATTGTAAAAAGTATTATAGAAAAGCATAATGGATACATTTATGTGAAAAACAATCAGCCTCAAGGCAGTATATTTATCGTAGGCTTTAATGGTAATATATAAAGAAAAGGACAGAATTGCACTACGAAGGAAATATCTAATGAGAGAGGACGCCGGAAGAATTTCTTCCGGCGTCTTCTTTATATGGATTTTATACCAGCCGCGCTATACTCCTTATGTAATGTAACTACACTACAACAAAGAAAGGATTGTATTTAAGATGAAAAAAATGATTTCAGTATTATTGCTGCTGGTGATGGCACTTAGTTTGGCTTCTTGTGGAAAGTCCGCCACAAACGGAGGAGCTTCAACCACCGTCGCTGAGGCGCAGCAGGGGTCCTCCACATCAGAACAGAACGAGTCTAAGCCTGTTTCTTTGGGCGATTTCTCCGCACAGGATTTTGATGGTAATGCTGTTTCCAAAGATATTTTTGCAGATTACGATTTGACCATGGTTAATCTTTGGACAACCACTTGCAGCTATTGCATTGAGGAAATGCCCATCTTGAATGAACTGAGAAAGGAATTTCAGGATGACGGTGTTCGCTTCAACATTATCAGTGTTTGTATGGATGTTGGAAATACCAATGAGATCAATGAGGACAGCCTGAAAAAAGCAAAGGAGATCATTAAAACCGCAGGAGTAGAGTATCCTACCCTGATCCCAGACAGCGTCCTTCTGGAAGGTCGTTTGAAGGGCATTCAGGCATTTCCGGAAAGTTTCTTTGTAGACAGCGAAGGAAATGTGGTCAGTGAGCCTTATGTTGGCGCAATGCCCAAGAATCACTGGCGTGTCACAATGAAAAACGAAATTGAGAAGATTGCTCAGAAAGGGAATGAGGAATAACCCATGTTTGAATTAAAAAATATTACCAAAACATTCGGGGCAGAAGTAGCTCTGAAAAATGTGTCACTCTCCATTACCGGGGGGATGAACTACATCATCGGCGCATCCGGTAGCGGAAAAACAACATTGCTCCGCATTCTTTCTTCCATGGATAGACAGTATGAAGGTGAAGCGTTTTATTGTGGCAGAAATCTTAAAGAACTTTCTGATCAGGATCGCGCACAGTTCTATGCAACGGAACTTGGCTTTATTGCCCAGGGTTTCCACTTGATCGACGAACTAACTGTTCGGGAGAACATTTTGGTTCCGACCTATCTGAGTCGAAATGATAGCGAAAGACGTCTGAGTATGATCTTAAAAAAGTTGGGGATTGAAAAGCTGGCTGATCAGAAGGTTCGCACATTGTCAGGCGGACAGAAGCAGCGCGTAGCCATTGCCAGAGAACTGATGAAAGATCCTCAGGTGCTTATTGCCGATGAACCTACTGCTGCATTGGATGCGAAAACAGCCCATGAGATTGGGGTACTACTGACGTCGATTGCCAAAGAGCGGACGGTCATCGTTGTGACTCACGACATCTCTCTCATTCAAGGTAAATGCTCCGTTTTTGAGTTAGATAAAGGCGTACTGATTAGATCGGACAAAGGTGACGGCACCACGAAAGTACATAGTCGCTCCACGGAGAATCTCCGCCTGACCATGCGCTCTGCTCTGCGGATGGCCGGAGTGACCGGCAAGCGCCAGATGGGAAAACTTCTCTCTATCGTCCTTGCAATGGCGATTGCTGCTTCCTGTCTTGCTGTGAACTTCAGCGGTATGTTAAATGGAAGTAGCAGTGAAGCGTTTCAGGAGCTTTTAGAAAAGCAGGGAAACTCTGTTCTAAATCTTCTGATTGTTCCTTCGTTTACAAGTGGTGGCGAGGTAGGCAAGGAAAATCCTGGTGTTCCACAAGGCGTAGAGCAAGACATCAGCGGACTGCTGGAGGAGTACCAAAATGATAGCCGTATTGAGGCTATCATCATGGATGCACCGATGGAAGATATGGTTGTTACTGTAGATGGCAAGGACTTCATTATTGAAGAAAGCGGACAGTCCCCAAACTTCAATCAGATCATTGCCGGTCGCATCGCCGATAATAGTAAAAACGAAATTGTTTTGCCTAAAATCTTAGTGAAAAAAATGGGCTATACGAATGAAGAGATTCTCGGAAAAGAGCTTTCCTTTGTCGGGTCGGTATATAACTGGGACAGTGGTAAACCGGTGGCAATGCCTATTTCCTTTAACGCTAAGGTTTCTGGTATAGCGGATACCTCTTATGGCATTGAATTTGATGGTAAAGTTGAGCAGTTCGAGCACGAGGATTCCCTGTTTCCGTCATTGGCAATTATGAAAGATATTTATGCTCAGGCAGAGAAAGAAAATCCCAGTTTTAGTTTCACTATCCGCGCAGATTCTCCCGAGCATTTTTTGGAACTTTACGATGAATTGATGGCAAAGGGCATTGTGCCGCTGGGACAGGCTGAGTTGATTCGGGACATTATGGGACTAAAGGGAACTGCTCTGGTGCAGACTGGCCTTTCTTCCGTTTTGATTGTCATACTTTCCGTATTGGCTGCGCTTTCCGTATGCTTGATCTGCGGCTTTATGCGCAGGAAGGAGTATGCTGTCTATCGCCTCTGTGGCTATACAAAAAATGGTATCGTCTTGCTGACGCTGGTGGAATACACGGGAATGTTCTTGTTTACCGGACTTTTTAGCATGATTGTGGCGCTATTGCTGAGTGTCCCTCTCTGGCTGGGATGTGCGCTTAGTTTTGGCGTGTCTGCCTTCTGCTTTGCAGAGACTTGCCTTATTTCCACCTTGGTTAATCCTCTAACTGCCTTGAAAACAGGAGGACGCGGATGATTGAACTGAACAATATTTCAAAAAAATATGGGGATCAAATCGTGCTGGATGGATTTTCCTATACATTTGGAGAGAACGGCATTATCTGCCTGTTAGGTGCATCCGGATCGGGAAAAAGCACGCTGCTTAACCTTCTCGCGGGGTTTGATCGAGAATACAACGGAAAGATTCTGGTGGATGGGCAAGCACTTTCGGAACTGTCGGATGAAGATCTTTGCGAGTACCGCAAGCATACCATCGGTTTTGTGTTTCAGGAATACCATCTGCTCACAGGCTATACAGTGCTAGAAAATATCCTGTTAGCCGCTGAACTGGTCTGTCAGGATAACGCTAAAAATAGAGAATGGGCTCTCTCTCTGTTGCGTCGTCTCAATATTGAAGAAAAGGCAAACGAGAAAATAGAAAACCTTTCCGGCGGGCAAAAGCAACGTGTGGCTATTGCGCGGGCGTTGGCTGGAAATCCCCAGGTGATCCTGGCCGACGAACCGACCGGAGCCCTTGACCGCAAAACCGCGGATGAGATTATGGCAATTCTTTCGGAGATTGCAAAACAAAGCCCGGTCTTGATTATCACTCACGACCGTAAAATCTGTGATTATGCAGATGAAGTTGTCACCATAGAAGATGGTAAATGTAAAGTATGGAAAGAGACGAAGAAACAGACAGTTACAGTTTTAACGCAAAAGGATAAACTTCCTGATGTGCCCGTTTCTATGTCTAAGAGAGCATTGCACAATTTCAAGACGCATTTTAAACGATTTTTTGGAATTGCTCTTGCAGTAACAATTGCAGTATGTGCGATACTTATGTCATTCTCTTCACAAAACATAATAGAAGAAAAAATCAATCACTTTGAGCAAAAAAATACCGCGTTCTCCTGGGGACAGATTTTACTGAAGGAAAATGACACGGTAGAAGAGGTACTTTCACTGCTTGAACGATCTCCGGATATCCAGCAGTACTATGTACAGTATCCAGTCCCAGAGTGCAAAATAGAATTTGGAGGACACAGCCTTTCTGTTCCGCCAAAACAATTTGGTAGTATTTCCAACGAGTCCATGAACATCGGTGTCATGCCCAGAGATGGGGAAATTGCTATCACGCCATCCCTTGCCAAACAGTTTGCACAGGATATCCGTACGCTGATCGGAAAAGAAATAGTCTTCTCCTGTGGTAATTTTTCAAGGAAACTGCAAATCAGCGGCATTTACAGTGGCAGTTTTGATGACTACTACCTGGATGCAAAAACGGAACAGGAGCTCTATGACACTTTGCAAGAGGATGAGTCCCCTGTATCGGTGGCTTATCAGGTCAACGGCTTTGACGAAGTTCTGGAAGTAGTTGCTCAGCTTACGGAGCAGGGAATCGTCCCTATTACAGCTGCAAAACAGGTGGAAAGTTTGAAAGAGACCTTTATGCAGTTGCAAACGATGTTTATTCTTGTATCAGCCTTCATTGTTGTGATTGCATTTACCATCAGTGGGATGCTACTGATGAAGCTGGCTCGTATGCGCTCTGGTGAAATAGGACTTTTGATGGCACTCGGATATCATCGTGGACAGATCCAAAAGATGCTTCTTTGGGAAAGCCTGCTGTTGTCATCTCTTTCCGCCTTGACACCCACATTGTTTGCGCTCCTTTTCACCGCCCTGTCAGGGATTCTGCCAGTTCATATTGCCCCGCTTCAGTTTGCTGGGAGCATTTGCGGAACTGTCCTTCTGGTATGGTTTATTACTGCCATAGCCAATGCAAAATTACTGCGAACAGACCCTGCAAAAGCGTTGAGGGAATGAGTGACATCAAGGAGGTAAGTCTATGAAGCAAAAAAAAATCTTTCATTCTAACTGGATTACAGTATTGTTGCTAGTCATCGGCGTTATATTTCTGGGTCTTGGAATCTGGCGGGAAGAATATGCTGTCGTCATGAGCAAGGCTATCAATATTTGTTTGGAGTGTATTGGAATTGGATAATCAAGTAAAGAAATCAGAACGATTCCGCCATATTTTTCAAGTTTTATGGGCGGTTATCACCAATAGTTATCTCATCGGTTTTGTCCGAGGAAAAATATATCAAGGAAAGATAAAGAATATCTGTGTACCGGGCATGAACTGTTATTCTTGTCCTGGCGCTGTAGCAGCCTGTCCCATTGGTGCTTTGCAGGCTACTATTGGAAGCTACGAGTATAAGTTTGCCTTTTATGTTGCCGGTTTTATGATTTTGGTCGGTACGTTCATGGGCCGCTTCGTATGTGGTTGGCTGTGTCCATTTGGTTTGATTCAGGATCTGCTAAACAAAATCCCGCTTCCTTCCAAGTTGAAGATCCGTACATTTAAGGGTGACCGTCAGTTGCGCTGGCTGAAATACGGGATTCTTTTGGTATTCGTTATTCTTCTTCCGCTGTATATCACTGATATGATTGGCCAGGGTTACCCTTGGTTCTGCAAGCTGATTTGTCCGGTCGGAACTTTGGAGGGCGGAATTCCCTTGGTGCTGCTGAATGATGCAATGCGAGCCACAGTAGGATGGCTGTATGCTTGGAAAAATGTCATTTTAATCGTAACCATTTTGGTGTCCATACTGATTTACCGGCCATTTTGCAAGTACATCTGCCCTTTAGGCGCAATTTATTCCTTGTTCAACCCAGTTTCCATTCTGCGCTACCGCGTGGATTCAGAAAAATGTGTCAACTGTGGTGCTTGTGCAAAAGCCTGCAAGATGGGGTGCGATCCGATAAAGAATGCCAACAGTTTAGAGTGTATTCGATGTGGAAAATGCAAGAATATTTGTCCCACTCACGCTATCGAGTATTGTGCGTTTTCAAAGTCCATGAAGAAAAAGGATAACTCTCGGGTGTCGCAAGAGTAATTAGTGAACAGGAACGGTAACCTACCGTTCCTGTTCACTCTTTTTCTTTTGAAAAGTCTGCTGCCCCTTTTGTGCCTGCTGTGCCCGGTTCTCCGCTTCCTGCTCCTTACCAGGTCGAATTGCCTGTCTTGCCTCATAGAACCGCACTGGATCGAAGCCCTGTGCCTGAATTATACCACAGTGAGCCACAGTGAGTTCAGGGATCCAAAAATTTCAATGAACTTTAGAAATTATCTATAAATGAATTGGAAATTTGAGTTTATGATCCCTGAACTCAATATCTTTGCAAAATCCCAATGCAGTTTATTCATGCATCAATCTTGAAAATAATATCACTATTCCAGAAATAAAGAACCAATCTATCTTAAAGCACTGGCTTTCTCCATAAACTCATTACCAAATGAAAATAAATATAATAAATAGAAAACAACAAATTAATAAACCCAATCTCCCGAAATCTCGCTGTTTTTCTATCTCCATAATTTTCTTTTTCATTTGTCTTTTTGTTTTTTCAAGTTGGCAGGCAGCATCTTTCTTTTCCATTTTTAGCAATAATTCCAATGAACGCATTCCTTTTTCTGCTTCCTGTTGTTTTTTCCGTGCTGCTTCAACAGCCTCTACAGAAGACTGTACAACCATCCTCTCAAGTTTAGAGTTCCGGTCCTGAACGTCTCTTATTTTTTCTTCGAGCCATTCTTGCTCTTTCCTGCTCATTAATCCGTTCCTGTTCCGCAGATCGTCGTTGCTTCTCTGCAATGACTGATTGATATTCTGCGTTCTGGACAATTCGGTTTGCAGTTTCTGATTTTCCTCGATTTGCCTCTGAAGTTCGTCTTGCAGCTTCTGATTCTCGAATGAGTTCTTCTGAAGATTTTCCCGGAGTTCCCGTATTCGTTCCATACATTTTTGTATCAGTTCCCGATCCTTGTTCTGAACTTTCAGTAATTCGTTTCTCTCTGTAGTCACTTTCGCCAATGTCTCCGCCTGTTCCTGCGACAGCTTCTTCCACTTGTCGATAGTATCGTGCGAGATCGGCATCTGCTGAGTCATCCCTATCGATACAACATCTTTCTTTTTGTTCATTTCTGATAAATTCATCCTCTAATTCCCCCTTACTGATTTTCAAATGGAAGGTCTTAGAAAGGTTACTGTCACGTACCTTCTTTCCTTCCTGATTTTGAAATGTGATATGCTTTCTTTTCTCTGTCCAATTCACAATCCATCCTGCACTTTTCATTTCTCTGATAAATTGCTCCTGGCTGGTGCAATACTCCATAACAGTTAAAATCTCCATTGCACAGTCTGCAACAAAGCTATCCTTTACTTGTTGACGGAACAGATTGTATTTATCTTTACTCCATGCAATGACATCCCCCGTCTCAATCTGGCTGCCATCAAAATGTTTTCCTTTTCCAGCAACAGTAAGACCCCGTTCCCGGCACATCTGGTTCGTCAGCTGCTTCATCCGTTCCAGATCTTTTCTGGAATTATGCAGCTTTTTCCCGTTTTTATAGCTCACCGAATTTGTAACCAAGTGACAGTGGATATGGTCTTTATCCTTATGGACACTGACCACTGTCTGGAAACCCGTAAACCACTTTTCTGCAAATGCAATGCCAAATTCCAATGCCTGCTCCGGTGTAATCTTTTCATCTTTATGCCATGAAATCACATTATGGGCATACATCCTTCCCGAATCCTTTCCCCACAATCGCTTTTCCTCCAGAAATGACTGGTACACCAGATCATAATTCACTTCTTCATAAGAATAAGGACCGGTAATATGGACCAGATGCTGATCTGTTTTTCCTTCCCGGAGGACATATTCAATGCAGTTTCTCATTGCCCCATGGGAATTTGTCCGCTTATTAATTGTCTTATTGATTGCCATATTTTTTCACATTCCTTTCGATATCCTGATATATTTTCGTTAAGACTGTTAAAAACATCAGCTCTGGGATAAAAACCGCCTGCATTCATATGGTGCGCAATCTGGTTGAGATTGGTTGTAGCACCTCGAAGCAGACGATTTGTTTCTTCCAGCCTCTGATTTAATACTTTCAATTCTTCCTTAAGCTCTGATGATGCTATCTCCACATTTTCAATCGCAGCAATCACCAATGCCTGCTGTGTCTGTCCGGCTTCTTTCATCTTCTGTCGGAGCAAGGCATATTCTTTCTCATTCATCCGTATCGTAACGGTATGGTTTCTTTTTCTCATAATCAATTCACTCCTTTTATTTCTGTGCTGTCATATATATATAATTCAGCCGATGCACTTCTGGCTGTAAGGGGATTCCATAAGGGTGCTAGACATCCTGTGGATGTCCGTTTAGCACCGACCGAAGCGGAGCGGAGACAAATGCCCCTTTGGCAGGTGCAGGGCGCATGACGTCCAGTGGACGTCAGCTTTGCGCCGACCGGAGTGGCAACGGAGACAAGTCCTAGTCAATCAGTAAGTGTTCCTGTGGAATGTCCAGTGGACATTTCTCTGTAATACTTACGTTATTGACGTGCCGGGGTTCCAAGGGGCGGAGCCCTCTGGCAAGTTTAGGAACAGCCCAAAGGCTGGCTCCGGTGCAGAGTGGCTTGCCACTTTGCGAAACTTGCCTGTCATCTCTCCACCACTTAGCCAGCCCCTGCTAATCAGTTTTCTCCTCCATGCTATACCAAATTTTGATCGAGATGACAGTGGTTTTGTGGTGCAGAAGCAGACTGTAGAGGAAATAGAAAAGCTCCCCTTTCCACAGATTTTCTCTTCCCGAAGCGGGCTGATTATGCACCACTCCGATGCGAAGTATCGGACAATTATGTGCCGTATCCGGCACTCTATTCTTTCTCTTCATTCTGCTCATGCAAGATTTCCACTCTGTCTACACCTTTCTGTTAAATCCCCTTGCTATTTCTACTTTTTCCCTCTGAAATATTTGCTTTTTCTGTTGGAAAGCATAAAAATAGCAGTCATTAACATTTCTCCGATTCTTACCTTTGGAAATGCTATCACTGCCATTGCCTTTTTCTGCTATTCTGTTTTCGTAAAACTGAACTATACTGTCAGTTCATTTTCCTGTTACTGTCATTTTTTAATCAGCTAAAAACTATCCGCAAAATCCAGTGCTGCATCCAGATCTTCCTCCTGCTCCCTGTCCAGACTCTCTTCTGAAACCTCAACATCCGACTTTTCTGTAGTCAGTATGCTATCCGATAAACCATTTCCACATGATGATTCTCTTACAAATGGTGCAAGCATCTCCACCAGATTCTTTGCCATAGCCATCGGGACGGATTCTTTCACTCCATCCCGGATAGCTGTTTCCACTCTTTCCAGAAAGGCATCTTCCTTTTCTCTGGTTTCCAGATACGGATCAGCTTTATTACGATATATTCTGGAGAAGTAATCATTCAAAGCCACCACAACAGCTTTGGTATAGGACTTGTACTTCTTTCTGTCCATTGTCTGCAAATATTCCCATGCCTGTCTGTCCTGTTCATCACAAAGGTTCAAACGGATATTTGTATTGATGATATTTCTTTCTTTTCTCATACAAGCATTCCTCCGTTTTTCTGGATTTTTCTCACCGTCATTGCTTCATACCCTTTCGCTGTGGCACAGATGTCCCGCACAATCGTTACCCTGCTCTTGTCATATTCTCCGAAGTTCTGAATCATACAACCTCCACCACCAACTACATACAGACGCATCAGTTCCGGATTGTATTCCCGTTCTCTTAGCTTATGGAAAATTTCTTTCGTATAATCTCCGGCAGCTTTGCAAATAACTGCCAGATATTTTTCACCAATGTCTGCTGTCCCGGTACGGATCACCTGCTCAATCACCAGATCATCCACCACTGTTCCCAGTTCCTTCAGCAATGATTCCCTGACAGCAAGCACACACTGATGTGTTCCGTATTTCTCTGTAAAACATTTCTTCTCTACCGGACGAGAATTGTTGATATACATAATGTTCATGGTTCCATTCCCAATATCCGCCAGCATATTGATTCCTTTAAAATCCTGTAAACGGTAAAAAGCTGCTGCAAATCCCTGTGGATAAATGTCTGCACCCACAAATTCTACATAATACTCTTTATTGCGGAAAGTAAATTCCACGCTGTCTTTCTGGAGAAGATACTTCTGAAAATCTTCTTTCTGTGTAGCCACCCAGGTCAGTGGAAGTCCTGCCGCAAGATGCACCTTCGCCTGATTCATTCCCTTTCCCTCTAATTCTCTGGCAACCGCAGCCAACGTCAGCACATAATAGTCCAGATCCTGTGTTTTCTCTGCACAGAACTCTTTGTGTTCCTCACCAATCTGGTAATACATGCCATTATAAACAAGAAGGTTATTCTGAAAGATAGGCTCCTTCTCATATCTGACTACACCAGACGTAAAGCACCTGGTTGCTGTTTTCATGTTTCCATAACCGTGATCAATTCCAATCACCATAATTGTTTCATTTCTGTTGTTTTTCATCATTCTCATAATCATACCTCGTTCTTTCTTTTCTTATCCGATCCTATTAATACTTACGTGAATTGATAAGATGGATATTTTATTTACTGGTTCTTTAATAATTCATATTTGATAATATGGATTATTAATAGTGACGGATTGCCCAATATGGGATTGCCCAAATCTGGTTTTCCTATTTTCTGATGTCCGGAGATAGGAATTTCCTATGATCTGACTGTCCCAAATTGGACTATCCACCCTTAGGCTCTTCTCATCTCCATTCAATCATTTTCTTCTCCTAATGGAACTTCCCGGATAATATATTCGGTATCGCCATAAAAGCCATATTCGTTACGCAATCTATGACGTTCTACATACCCATGATGCTCTAATTCCTTAATTGCGGAACGAACAGAATCAATTCCATCTCTGCTCAATGTTGCCAGCCCCTGCATGTTATAATTCCAGTCATCCGGTAAACTTAACATCAGCGACAATAGGCCTTTCGCTTTCAATGTCAGATTCTTATTCTTGAAATGGTGATTACTCATTACCGTATAATTCTTAGTTCTCTCTACACGAAAAATCTGTGCCATATCCCTCACCTCCTTTCCGGGCCGAAAGAAAAAGCGTAAGCAATATCTCTATCACTCACGCCTTCTCTAATCATTTTATTCTTTTTTCAATGGATTTTAAATCCATCCGATTACCTGTGCCTGTCCAATCCGTTGTTACAAGCTTTAACTTTATTAAACATAGATCAGTTCCTTCAAAATAATCTCCTCCGCAATGGCTCTGTGCTGATTAGCAGCTCTTACCCATACCATCTGGTCTTTTTCTTTATCCGGCAGTGATTCTTTTTCTTCCAACTGTTTCAAAATCACTTCTTCCCGCTCTCTTGCAGCCTTATCTACTTCCAGAAGATGTTCTCCGATCGTATCCTGCAAAAGCATGATCTGATAGGTTGAATTTCGATGATTTTTCAGATAATCTCTGCGTAAGAATCCATACTTACCAAGATGCTCCATCTGCTCGCCGGATTTATAGGTAAGATTTGGGAGCAGGTATCCATTTACATTCGTATAAGTCAGCTTCATTTTGCTATGCCTCTCTTTCGTTTGAATTATTGTCTGTAACAGAACCACACATTCATGTTACGTCATTGTTGCAAATCTTTCTTTCCATGTAATTTTGCGTCCAACCCGGGCAGATTTTCTTCAAAATCATGGAGAAAGTGCTTCGTTTCTGTGTTGGGAAAATGAACGGAAACACTTGATTTTACTGACTTTCTTCAATGTAACCTTATTATAACGTCCTCCCCATACCCCACCTGCGGGTTCGGGTATTCCCTAAACCCCGGCAGCAGCTTCGCCCCGCGTCTCAAATACGCCTTCACCTTCTCCCCATACAGATAGGGATCATTTCCATCGACAATCCCCCACTGCATCAGCAGCGCCGCCGCCCCCGTCGCAAAGGGCACGGCAAAGGAGGTTCCCGTCATCGCCCGGTAGCCGCCGCCTGGGGCGGTCGTTATGATATCTACGCCGGGGGCGGCCAGGTCAGGCTTTACCAGGCCGTAGTCCCTTGTATAGCCTCTGCCGGAAAAGGGGGCGTAGGCCATGAGATGGGAATCGTAGGCGCCCACGGAAATCGGCCTTCCGGCGCTTGCGGGAAGGGTCAGGGTGGTATCAGGCACAGGACGGTAAAAGCGGGTTCCCACATTCAGGCTGCCCTCAGAGGGCAGCCACATATCAAAATGCCCATCCACCACCTTGCCAGGGGAGAGGACAAGACGCCAGATCCCGCTGTCCACAAACTCTCCCACAGGAAGAAAATCAAAATAGATCTCCTGGGCCACGCTGTAGGGGCTCGGCTTTCCGTAGTAAATCAAAATCTCCGTATCTCCCAGCCGGTAGCGGTGAGCTCCAAGGCTCTCCGATATGGGGCCGATCCGCGCGCCGGAGGGATGGTACAAAATAATATCCAGCTCATCCCCGTAGGATTTCCAAAGCTGGATATTAAAAGACGTCTCCCCTGCCGCCACGCCTGCCTGCACCTCCTGGGCCTCCTGCTCCACAAGCACGCCGGAGGTATGTCCCGCCGCCGCCCCTTCATTTCCCATGCCTACCAGAATAGTCGTTTTCCAGAGGTTTGCCGCCTCATCCAGAAAGGTTTCCAGAAGGCTCGTTCCGTCATGGCCGCCGTAGACCGTACCGAAGCTTAAATTGATAGCCACAGGTTTTCCGTATTCCCTGGCCTTCCGTATCACATAGTCGATCCCCTGCATCAGTTCCGTGGTCCTGGGAAACGCGTCAGGCCGGGGCAGCCCCAGCTTCACCACCAGAATATCGCTTTGGGAGGCCACGCCCCGGTACTGTCCCCCGGAGGCCCGCCCATTTCCTGCAGCGATTCCCAAAACTGCCGTGCCGTGGCCGTTTGGGTCCCGGGAGGGAACCAGCTGATACCTCTCCCTGTCCGTAGGCGCTGCCAGGGCCTCATTGATCTGTTCCCTGGTAAACACCGTGCCGACCCGGTAGCCCTCCGGCGGCGTGCCCGTGATCCCCTGATCCCAGAGCTCCAGGATCCTGGTGCTGCCGTCCTCCTTCCGGAAGTCCGGATGGGCATAGTCTACCCCTGAATCGAGCACTGCCACGATCACCCCCTGGCCAAAGAGATCAAACCGGGACGTCTGCAAAGGGTTTATGCAGGAAGCAGCCCTTCCCTGATTGACAGAAAAGACCAGCCGCTTGGGCTTCTCCACATACGCGATCTCCGGCTGATCCGTGAAACGGTCAATCCTCGCCTCCGGCAGGCTGACGATGGCATATCCATTGGACAGTACCGTAATCCGCACCTCCTCATCCTCCAGCCGCAGGATATCTCCGCTGTATTTCACAATGATCTCCCACCTGTCATCCTCCTCGTGAAAGCCCACCATCAGCTCCGGAGCTTTCTCCCGCTCCTCCTTTGTGGCCTCCAGTGCCAGGTTTAAAAGATTTTCTATCTTCTGGTCGTTTGCCATCCGTTTGCCCTCTTCTTCCCTCTCTTTCTTCTAAATTATGCAGGGACAGGTAAAACACATACCTGTCCCTGCATTTTCTAAAGATTTTTAGTTCTGCGGTGCCGTTCTATTTGACCTTCACCTTTATTTTCACCTTCACGCCGTTTTCTGCCATGACGTAAATCGTACACTGTCCTTTGGAAATCCCTTTGATCCTTCCTGTGCCCGTCACGGTGGCGATCTTCTTATCAGAAGACCAGAACCGGACGCCTTTTCCCAGGGCAGATGCGTGCATAATCGGCTTTTTCCCTTTGTTTTCTGTCAGAAGCTTTGCTTTGATCCTGGCTGTTTTGCCTTCTTCCAGGACGTAACTCTTCTTTACAGTAATTTTCTTTACATTTGTCAGCTTTTTGCTGTTTTTCCCTGCGCAGTGGAGGCTATAGCTGACTGCGGTGTATTTCTTTACTCCGTTTTCCATCCGGAACGGCTTCACAATAGCCTTGTATTCCTTTGCCGCGTTCAGTTTCTTTCCCGCTGCCTTTCGGATCTTCACCTTCGTTTTCGCCGCGCTCTTTACTGTGATGGTCGGCTTCTTCGGGAACTTTTTATAGCAACTCACCACGAACACGTCATAACCGTCCGCGATCGAAACCTTACCCCATTTAAGCGTTATCTGGCTGCCCTTCCACGTCATCCTTAACCCGGCATTCAGCCGGTTGATCATCGCCTCAGGCAGTCCGCTGTCCAGGATCGTGAAGGTACCATCCTGGCAGGTAAGCTGATAGTTGGCTCCCGCTGCTGCCTGCACCTGAATGGCGTAGGTTCCCGGATCCTCTCCGCCCCGACGCTTCAGGGTCACCTGCAACCTGTCGCCGGAAACCAGCCCGCTCACCTGATACGTAAGCGCAGGGTCTTCATATCCATAATTCTTTGTCACGGAATCTGCAGTGACCGTCAGGGGACGGGGTGCGATCCGATAGGTTCCCAGGGCTGTCCCTATATAGGCGCCCTTTCCGGTAACGGTAATCGTCGCTGTGCCGGCGTCGCGGTTATTGCTGTAAGTGATATCGTAATCATCCTCTGTCAGAACCGTACCTTTTACCGTAACGGTCACCTGTCCGGGCGTCAGCTCTTCTCCGCTGTAGATAAAAATCTCATCTCCAACTGTCACCTCAGCCTTCTCAAGTAAGACTGCCGTTTCCGCCACGATGCTCTCTTTGATCTCTGCATGAACCTCTTTGATCACAATGGTGTACGAGTGATCTTCGTTTTTCGTCACGGTTACCACAGAGGTTTTATCTCCGATCTGTAGCTCCCGTTCTTCTCCCGAAGGAAGAGCCAGGCAGTCTGCCCCGTAGATCTCCAGCTTGTTAAAGACGGTGTCTTCCTCTGCCGGGCTGATGGTAAAGGCCAGGGTTCCATCCTCCCGGATTTCCCCATCGACCGCCGTATCTGCTGGCGTTCTTTCGACCTCTCTCACCGTATAAAGCTCCGTTGACTCAGGGATCTCATACCCCTTGTACGGTTTAAAGGACACTTTCACCTCTGTATTACGGGTGAGGTTGGGGATTACCAGCTCGTTGGACACGTTGTCCTTCACTGTCTCTCCGTTAACTGTCCATTCTGCCGTCATATTTCCGTCTGCCGGGATGGCCCGGAAGCTTAAGGTGCTGCCTCCGACCTTCTGCATGACTACGTCCGGAGTCATGGCCTTGTCGTCTGCCCTGCCTTCTACGGCGCCGCCGTCGCCATCCACGCCGAAGCTTACGTCATAATAAACGGCTTTCGAAAAGATGGCCTTAAGAGTAATGTCCTCCCGGAAATCCTTTCCGGCAACCATGGTAAAGCTTGCCCCATAGACAGTTTCCTGGCCGTTGATAAGCCATCCGGCAAAGTTCCAATAGAAATCAGGTACAGCCTCAAAGGTTACCTCCGTCCCTTCCTCCACTGCTGTCACGTCAAGGCCGTCCGCCGTCGCCCGGATCGCTCCGTTCTCCGTATCCTCAAGCACGATCGCGTACGTTTCTTTTTCCTGCTTTACCTCAAATTTTGCCTTGTAGGAAACGTCCTGCTCCGCAATAAAGGTGTAGACTGTCTCACCGCTGACCTTCTCTTCTCCGAGATACCAGCCGTCAAAGACATAGCCGGACGCTGCCTCTGCCTGTAAGGTCACGCTGTCTCCGTAGCGGATGACCTCCGGCAGCTCCAGAACTCTTCCTCCATTCTCGTTTTCCGGAACTGCCGTCACATAAACCTGCACACCCTGAAGAACGACGGAAACCTGCGCGTCCCCACGCGCCTCAAATATAAATTCATTTCCTGTGGCCTCCGGAACCTCTTCCCCGTTCACCAGCCACTGCTTCACTTCATAATGCTCATCGGGCAATACACGGAACGTGATCGGGCCGTTTACTGCCGCGCCGGAGAAGATCTCCGTGTCGGTCGCAAATGCGGACAGGGTTCCCTTCGCTTCTCCGTCAAGGGCCGGATCCGCGAAGGTAATCACAGGCGCGGAAGCGCCGAATTTCACCATCAGGTCTGCCTCCTGCCCAAGGGCCGCGAGCTGGTCTGCCGTCAACAGGATCGTCCCGTCTTCCTGCAGCTCATAGCGCTCTCCGTTTAACAGGCACTCTGTCACTCTGTATTCCGCCTGCTCCGGCACCGGAGTAAGGATGGCTTCCCCGCCCTCATAGACGGTGATCTCCCCGGTGAGGGCTGCTTCCTTCTCCTCCCGGTAGACGTCGATGCCAAGCCGTCCGGCAAGGGCTGCGATCCTTCCGTAGTCTCCTGCCCCGTCGCTGTTCAGATCCCGGACAGCATAGCGTACCTTATACGTCTCCAGAAGCCGGCAGGTAACCGTAAGCCTCTGGTCTGCATGGACGTCCTCCGCGGCAAAGCTGCGGATATCCTTCCGGCTGCCGTCCACGGAAAGTTTCTCTGTGATGTCCTCCCCATTGAGCGTCACCTTTTGGATCTCATAGCCCTTCTTCGGCGTGATCGTCCACTCCACGCTGCTTCCAAAGGCCAGGGCGCTTCCTGACGGAACGGCTGCCCCGTCTGCCAGAATCGTCACGTCACCCTGTGACCCGTCAGCTGTCACCGTCACCACAGGATTCTTCTCAAAGTGTACCTGTACCTCCGCGTCTGCTTTTACTTCCATGCGGTAGGTCTGCGAGCCGTCCGCATTCTCTGTGATGTTTCCTGTCACTTCTCTTCCGTCTACCGTCCACCGGCGGATGCTGTAGCCTTCCTTTGCTGCCGCCGTAAATACGATCTCCGTGCCCTGGGGCCGGGATGCCGGGGAGGATGCGATGCCCTCTGCCCGGATCTCTCCCGCGTCTTTCAGCTCGCCGCCGTTTCCATAGGTGTCGTCAAGGATGCATCCATAGCGGATCTCGCTCGTATTCGGGATGGAGCAGTACACCACGTAGTGGATATCCTGGGCCAGGTTATAGAGCTTGACCTGCTTCACATTTTCCGCTGCTGTCGTCTCGCTGCCGTCGCCCTTTACTTCTGCCCAGTGGTCGATCAGTATGTTGTCCGGTACCGTGATCTCCAGGGTCAGGTTGTCTCCCGCGAAGCTTTGGTAGGCATACCCGTTGTTCTCCGCCTTTATGATGGAGGTTCCGTTGATCTTGAGCGTTATGCCCGCCGCGGACACCTCCGTGCCGTCCTCAAGGTTCTTGAACTGGAGGGTGACGTTCTTTTCCTCCTTTGCCTTAAAGAATACCTGGATGCTGGTGTCTTCCTTCAGGCCGGATACCTTATAAGAGTTCCCTGTGTAAAGGCTCTCTCCATCCTCTGCCCGTACGTCCTCGACTGCTCCCTGGGAGCCTTTTTTGACCGTCCAGTGGTCCACCACGAAGCCCTCATCACAAATTGCCGTCAGGATCACCGTCTGGTCCTGGGCCAGCCTTCCTCCGGAGGCAAAGGCGATCTGCCCTTCTCCTTCGTAAGCGCCCGTTAAGGAGCCATGCGCCCCGGCCGCATATTCTAGCCTGTTATAGCGGGCCTCGCCATATTTCACCGTCAGCTCCGCCGTGCCGCCGAAGGCTTTCAGCTCTTCTGCCTCCAGACGGATATTCCCTTCCCCGTCCAGCGGGCGAACCTTTCCGTTTACCATACATTCCTTCACACTGTACATTTCCTGTTCCGGCACAGGGGTAAAGACAGCTTCCCCGCCTTCATAGACGGTGATCTCCCCGGCAAGGGCCGCTCCCTTCTCCTCCCGGTAGGAGCCAATGCCAAGCCGGCCGGCAAGGGCTGCGATCTTTCCGTAGTCTCCCATCCCGTCTCCGTCCAGGTCTTCGACAGCATAGCGCACCTTATACGTCTCCAGGAGCCGGTAGGTAACCGTAAGCCTCTGGTCTGCATGGACGTCCTTTGCGGCAAAGCTGCGGATATCCTTCTGGTTGCTGCTGACAGAGAGTTTTTCTGTGATGTCCTCCCCATTGAGCGTCACCTTTTGGATCTCATAGCCCTTCTTCGGCGTGATCGTCCACTCCACGCTGCTTCCAAAGGCCACGGCGCTTCCTGGCAAAAGGGCTGTCCCGTCTGCCATGGCCGTCACCTCACCCTGGGAGCCGTCGGCCGTCACCGTCACCACAGGATTCTTCTCAAAGTGTACCTGTACCTCCGCGTCCGTTTTTACTTCCATGCGGTAGGTCTGCGAGCCGTCCGCATTCTCCGTGATGCTTCCTGCCACTTCTCTTCCGTTCACCGTCCACCGGCGGATGCTGTAGCCTTCCTTTGCCGCCGCCGTAAACACGATCTCCGTGCCCTGGGGCCGGGTTACCGGGGAGGATGCGATGCCCTCTGCCCGGATCTCTCCCGCGTCTTTCAGCTCGCCGCCGTTTCCGTAGGTGTCATCCAGGACGCAGCCATAGCTGATCTCGCTTGCGTTGGGGATGGAGCAGTACACCACGTAGTGGCTATCCTGGGCCAGGTTATAGAGCTTGACCTGCTTCACATTTCCTGCCGCCATCGTCTCGCTTCCGTCGTCTCCCACCTTCGTCCAGTGATCCACCAGCATATTGTCGGGGACTGTGATGTCCAGAGTCAGGTTGTCACCTGCGAAGCTCTGGTACGTATACCTGCGGTTTTCTGCCTCTATGGGAGTTCCGTTGATCTCAAGGGCCGTTCCCATCGTAAATACATCCGTGCTGTCCGCAACATTCTTAAACTGAAGGGTGACTGTCCTCTCTTCTTTCTTCTTAAAGTACACGTTTACCGTCGTATCTTCTTTTATATTAGAAAGGTTATACGTATTTCCGGTGTAGACGCTCATCTCGTCCGCGGCCTTTACCGTTTCTTCCCCGCTCTGGGTCTCCCTCCGGATTCCCCAGTGATCTACCACAAAGCCCTCGTCGGGAACTGCCTGCAGGACAACCGACTGGTTCTGGTTCAGCCTTCCTCCGGAGGCAAACGTGAGCTGGCCTCCTCCTGCGTAAAAGCCCTGGATGGAACCATTTGCCCCTGCGCTGTATTCCAGTGTGCTGTAGTGATAAGAAAAGGTTGCTTTTATCATGAGGTCCTGCTGCAGGGCATCCACCGTATACGTCTCTCCGGTGTGGCTCTGCTCTGCCCCGTTTACTGTCCACTTCTCTATGCCAAATCCCGTAAACGGCAATGCCGTCACGATCACCTTCGCGCCTTTCGGAATATACGTACCGCTGGTTACCTCAATCGCCTGTCCCCCGTTCATCTGATAACGGATACGGATCGTTCCATTGGAGCCTGCCTCCGCGTTTACCTGTACACGGTCCTGGCTCAGGCAGTAGACGCCCCTGTTCAATACAAAGGCATAATTTTTTGACAGCTCCCTGATATTTTCACTGTCCTCTTCCAGCATTACATAAATCGGGTAGTCTCCGGCCTTATTCGCGCCGATGGCCTCGCTTCCCAATGTGTAGCCCGTGATCTTATCCGACCCCGCCAGGCCCTGCACAAGAACCTTTCCCCGTTCCTCTGTATTTTCATGGGAAATCGTACTCTCCAGCTTCTGTGTCCGCACTTCCCTGCTGTCGGCCAGGCCGCCCTCCACATCTGCCGGTGTGATGGTAAGGGTCCGTCTGGACACCTTTACCACAGAGGATACCTGCACCTGGTTTTCCGTATTCTCCGCGGTGATCTGGTAGGTTCCCACCGCGGCCGGCGTAAAGCGGTTGCCCGAAATGCCTGCTTCTGCGGCGTCCATCGGAACGTCATCCTTCACCACGGTGTATGTCACAGGGACGTTCTGTTCCAGCACGCCGTCCGCGCCCATCATCCTTGGAGAGAGGTTCATCGTTTCCCCGTAGGTCATGGAACCGCCGCTGATAAAGAGCTGCTGTTCTGTCTCCGCCCCCTTTACTACCAGGTTTATTGACTCGGAACGGCTCATAGCGTACTTTTCGCTGCCCCCGTAAATCGCCGTGATCTCATAGATTCCCGGCTGCGGGAAGATATAGTTTGCCGTATAGGTGCCTGCCTTCCCTTCACTTACCACTGTGGAAGAAACGCCCGTTGCCTTATTTACAATCTGGAAATACGGAGCCTGGTCTGCCACCGCCTTTCCGTCGTTGGCGTCGCTGACGGATGCCGTAAAGCAGATCTCATCCCCCTTTTCCAGGACGGTTCTGTTCTCGTAGACATCCTCCTTCCGGACATCTTCCACCTCCTTGAATTCCGCGCTGTCTGCGGACTCTGTCTCGCTGATGGTGATCAGCTTCCGGGTGTCATACAGAAATACTTCTGTTCCGTCCTGAACGTAATACCGGATTCCTTCTTCCTCACCGGATACCACAAAAATATACTCGTTTTCTGTCCCTGAGATCTTGTAGGCGTCCGCCTGGCTGATCCCCTCCGGAAGCGTCACATCCTCAGGAAGCTCCGTGATCAGGGCAGCATCTGCCGTATACGTTTTTTCCGGTTCTTCTCCCTGTGCAGTAAAGAGGATCCGCTCGGAAACGGCGCATTCCTCATTGGCAGGGACTCCATTTTCATCCTTATAATAATGGTCGCCTGTTTCATCCGAAGAAACCCACAGGATCTCTCCCTGGTCATTCTGCGTCTTTGTATAGGTGACGCCATCCTTTTCCAGGGTAACCGTATACGGAACCTCCTGTTCCCCTATCTTTACCCGCTCTACTCTCGTTCCTGACGCCTGCACCACCGCGTAATTTCCAAGGTTCTCCCCGGACTCCCCACGGATGGCCAGTCCCGTCCTGCTTGTGGATTTGCCGATTGTCAGCGTCGCCGTGGAGCTGATCAGCATCGTTCCGCCTATATATACAATACAGCGGTACCGTGAGCCGTCCTGCTCTTTGTCCCCGACAACAGACATCGTTCTGTCATATTCGCCGGAAAGATAACGCCATCCCTTCACAGACGCGTCATAGATCTGCCACCTGTAATTTAAAGAACCGCTCCCTTCATTTTCCGTTTCTATGGAAAATCTGGCCGTTCCTCCCACCGCGACTTCCGTATCCTCCGGCTGCACCGTAATCTTAAAGCCCGCCTGGTTTTCCGGAAGCGTGGTGCCGCTGACCCTGGCGCCGGGCAAACTCCTGGCGCCTGCGGCGTCTATGGCTGTGACCGTATAGGAATACTGCATATTCGGCGTCAGGTTCGACACCTTATACCTGATAATTCCATTTTCATCTGCCTGGGTACTCGGAATCGATGCCTGGGGCAGCTCCATTCCATTGTTGGTGATCAGCATGAGCTCATAGACTGCCACATTCGCCGCAGCGTCCCATTCCAGAACCATATCTCTGCTGCCAATCTCGGTAATGGCCAGATTTTTCGGCATCTTCGGTGGCTCCTTCACCTCTGATGTCTGATAGCCGATCACGACCACCGTCTCGTCATTGAGCTTCGTCTCCCTGGCTCCAAACTGCCAGTTAAACCCGTAGCCGGTCACGCCGGCCGGAAGGTTATCCACGGTTCCTGCATAAGAAACGCCATTCATCTTACTATGTACATATCCTGCGGAAACGGAAAAAGACTGGGTGATTCCCGTTGTGGAACCTGTGCCGAATAGTCCGACTCCGCCGCCAACCTTTAAATCCTCTTCCACGGCAAAGCTTACGCTGTCCTCATTCGTAACGTTTGCCTCCCGACTCACCGTCACATTCGAGCTGCTGTTTGCCCCGGAGTTGGCCAGCCTCTGCACGTCCCCGATCCGCGTGTAGCCTTCCCCCTGGAAGGTTCTTGTATACGTGGACGGCTCACCCGGAACGGAATTCAAAAGATTTCCCCCGATGGGTTCCAGTCCCTGATACGTTTCGGCCATAGCGTCGTACGTGTCAACAGGCACCACCACCGTCGACGGCGTCAGCGGCTCTTCAATGGTCATCTTCTGCATGCTTCCGTCTTTTTCTTCGTATTCATACCAGTAACGGTGATAGGGAACCGTAAACATGACAACATAATCGTCGCCCTGGCCCACCGCATATTCTACCGACGTACTCGTTTCCCAGCTCGTCTGATGCTCATAATTGGTGGAGGCCGAAACACCCATTTCAATTTCTCCCTCTCCGAGAAGAGAGACTCTCCCCGCCGTATAAATTCCCAGGGACAGCTCAAAGCCTGCCGTCACGCTGTTGCCGGAGCCCTTGCTGACGCCGTAAGCCGTGGCCCCCTCATTCAGGTAGCTGTCGTAGGTGTCCGCCACATCCTGAAAGTAAGGCGCGGACTGCAGGATGGCCTGCACTTCCGGCTTCGTGTAAAAAGTCTCCGTGCCCAGGTATTTCAGAAGCATGGAATCATCGTCCACATCGGGCATGCTCAGAGCCACATAGGCGGACGCCCTGGAGACATCGGTGCGGTTCAGATATGACGTAGCCTGATTGATGATTCCTTCCCAGGACGTATACCACTGGTTATTTTTATACGAAATGAAACAAATCTGATACCAGTATCTATCCTGGTTTTTCTCCTTTACCCCCACGAGAGCCGCCAGCTGCTGGGAGCTGTCCGAATTCCCGGTGAAATTGCCGGTAAGCACCTTTGAGATCCACACGGCATCCTTATCTGCTTTCTCATTGGCATTATTTCTCTGGTTGAGCGAAAAGTAAAGTCTCTGATCCTCCGCAGTAAACAGGCTGTCCCCATACGAATAGAGCCTGTCAAAGAGGAACATCCTCCCGCAGAATTCTCCTACTTTTCCGAAATTGCAGACAGAAAGCCCAATAGGCGCACGGTATCCGGGGCCTAAAACCGTCCTGTCCCGCAGATTGCCGTCCACATCCTCCATCAGTTGGGCGGAGGTGGCCTCATACTGCTGCATGCCGAAATCATATTCCACATGAATGACGCCGATCTTCTGTCCCACTCTTCCGCCGATGACGAGTTCCTGCCTTCCGTTTCCTGTCAGATCCCCGACAGCCACATTTACCGCCAGCATAGGGAGCTTGTTGTTCCCGTCCGCTATCTCATTCAGGTCGATGGTCTTGTCTTTTGCAAGCTGCTTATTCTCCTTGTGATAACCATAAAGAAATACCCGGTTGTTTTTGTTTACATCCGGCAGATCCGGCATGGAAACGCCGATAATCAAGTCTTCTGTGTAGTCCTTCTGCAAATCTCCCGACGCCAGGCTCACCACCGCCGCCATCGGTTTTCCATTATTCTTTTCGGAGTCGGCTTTTATAGTCTTTCCCGTCTGTGCCCGGAGCTCCGAAACATCAATGGTTTTCCAGAGCGCCAGCCGGTCATTGACCGTCTTATAGACCTTCACCGTATTATCCCCGTAATAGACGGCCACTTCATCCACGCCGTCCCCGTTGTAATCTCCCGCCGTGACTTCAAAGAGCGCGTCAAACTGCTCATTGTACCAGTTGCCCTCCTGGTCCAGCGCCGCCGGACTGCCGAGACTGACTGTGCTGACACACCTGGACTGGCAAGCAGAAGTAAACTTCAAAATTTCCAGATATACCTGGGACTCGCTCCTGTTCCGGCTCGACGTGACATAGAGCTGCGCCACTCTGTCGTCTCTTCCGCTGTCGCTTTTAAAAGCCGTGGACGTTGCGTAGGCGCGGGATTTGTGCGTGTTTTTGCTGGTCAAACTCTTGTTCAGCTCCTGCCCGCCCAGGGATCCCTGGGTATAACCATATTTTCCCTCCAGCTTCGCCCAGTCGCCGTTTCTGTACTGCCCGTACCTTTCATAGGCTCCTGCCTGGCTCAAATTATCCCCTATGTTCTGATACAGGTTCAAATTGTCGCGTATGATATAGCCATAGTTGCTGCTCCCATTAAAATCAAACAATAATTCATTCTGCGGGTACAGGACCGTGTTTCCCGGTCCTAAGTAGCTTTCCTCTGCATCCTCGGCGCTGGTGTCAAAGCCGATGGCATTGTAGGCGCTCTCATCCATCTGGATTTTTTCCTCAGCGGCCTTTGCCTTCTTTGCGGGAATGGCGGTAAACGCCGTGGCGGCCAGAAGTGCAGCGGCCAACTGGAACGCCAGGATTCTGCTTCCCATTCTCTTAATTTTCTTCTTGTCCATAACTTCCTCCTTATCATAAGTAATTTCGTAACTGCTCAGTACCCTCATCGTCACATCGTTTCATTCATTGATACCTGCGTTTCCTGGCCTCCTCCATCCGATGAAAGGCCTTCCTCATATCTTCCATCCCCACAGGCTTCCTTCCAAACCACAAAACTCCGTAAACATAGGAGCGGATGGAAAAATCAAGATCAGAAAACCACATAATTTCCATATCCGGTATCTTTTCCCTGGCCATCTCTACGATTTCCAGACTAAACGTGCCGTCCTGGGCCATTACCAGAAGCTCAAACTGCCTGGCCTGCTCCACTGCGGCTCTGCAAAATTCCTCATACACCCTAAAAACCGTCACATCCACGACTCGCATCCTTTCTCTTCCACATTGTTCCAGATAATGCTTCAGTCTCGCGGATTCTGTTTCATTTTCATCATAAAGTGCGATCCGCATCCCATATCCCTCCTCTCTTCTTCATAGAATCTTGCGGAGCGTTTGCTGTGCCACTGGGAATTCCTATGGATTTCCTGTGATACAATAAAAAAGAGTCAGTCTTTCACATAAAACTGAAAGACTGACTTAAAAACAACATAACATAATTCATGGGCTTGTCAAGGCGTTTTGCGCGAGATGCAGAAAATCTGCACGAAATGTGCTCTTTTTTCCCTGATAATATGTTACAATGAGCCAAGAAATACCTGGACGCACAAGGAAGGAGAGATCAACATGAGAATTGCCATCGTGGATGACCTGACAGATGACATAAAAGCCTTAGAACACGATATTACCCGATGGGCACAGGAAAATAATATTCCTCTCGTTCCGTCCCCTGCGCTTTTTGCCAGCGGGGAAGCCTTCCTTGAAACCTTCCAAAAGGGACTCTACGATATCATTTTCCTTGATATTTACATGGACGGGATCACAGGCATGGATACGGCCAGGCGGATCCGGGCCTTAGACGGTGACTGCCGGCTGATCTTTATCACCAGCACCATCGAATTTGCCGTAGACAGCTATGATGTGGATTCCTCCTACTATCTGGTCAAGCCTTATCCCTATGAAAAACTGTGCCAGGCCCTGACGCGCTGCAGCGCTTCCCTGATTGAGAACAGCCAGTCCCTTCTGGTTCCCGCCAAAAACGGCAGCGTCCGGCTGTTCCTCCATTCCATAGCCTACACGGAATACAGTAACCGCAGGATCCTGGTCCATCAGAAAAACGGGGAAGAGCTCACTGTGACAATCAGCCAGAAGGAGCTGTCTGAAACTCTGCTGGCCTATCCCTACTTCTGCGACTGCTACCGGGGCATCCTGGTGAATCTGGAGTCTGTCTCCAGGCTCCTGGACGACGGCTTTCTTTTGGACTCCGGCCAGACCATCCCCATCAGCCGCCTGAAATACCGGGAGGTGCGGGAACAGTTTCTACAATTTTCCTATGCCGCAACAAGAGGAGGTGCCATTCCCTGATGATTGCTTTTTCTGCTTTAGGGCGCTCCATTCTTATCGAGTGCCTGATCACCCTTCCGTTCCACCTGTTCGCTTACGTGCCCTTCTGGTCGTACAAACGCCTCCCCACTTTCTGGATGGTCGTTCTGCTGGCCTGGACGCACCTGACCTATATCTCCCTGTACAGCCTGCTTTTATACGCAGGGCTGCCCCTGAAGAATTGCCGTATCATAGCCATCCCTATTTACGCGATTCCCTTTTTCCTCTCCGTCAATATCGAATGGGGAAAAATCTTATTCCTGTACGTATTTACGATGGATTATATGATGGTGACAAGAGGCTGCGCCGTTTATCTGGAGCAGCTCTTTTTCGGCCCTTCGGATTCTTACCTTTCCTGGCAGTTTTTATGCTTCTGCCTGGCGCTGGTCTTCCTGACCCTGCCCTTCATGCTGAAATACTTCTGCCTGACTGCGAAAAATATTTTTGAAATCCATGCGCCGCAGCTCTGGAAACGGATCTGGCTTCTGCCGGTTTTCACAAGTGCCCTGGTATTTGCCTATACCTTTCCTTCCCTTGACAACGAGGTCCGTCTCCTGCTCCCTCTCTCCCGTCTGGTGCTCCTTGTATGCATGTTTTTGATCTACTACTATATTACACAGACGGTAAACCAGTTCCGCAGGCAGTTGGAAACGGAGGAACGGATCCGTCATCTGGAGCAGCTTACCAGCATACAGGCCGACCAGTACGGACTTCTTTTATCGCGCATCGAAGAGACGAGGCGGGCAAGGCACGATCTGCGCCAGCACCTGCGGGTGATCCAGGGGTGCATCGCCAGCCGGGATTTTGATTCCCTGTCGGAATACGTAAAAATCCTGGATGAACGTCTGCCTGCCCTCGTCTCCTATTCCTGGTCCGGCAATCCGGCCGTGGACGCGGTACTCAGTTTCTATGCCCAGAAGGCGGCAGACGCCGACATCGACATAGAAATCCTTTTCCTTACCGGACCGGAGCCCCTCATTCCCGAGCCGGAGCTTTGCATCCTCCTTGGGAATCTTCTGGAAAATGCCCTGGACGCCTGCTCCGCCGCCTTGCCGGGACAGGTGGGTATACGGGTGTGCGCCCGGAAGATCAATCAGAAGATCCTGAGCATCACCGTGGACAATACCAGCCCTGCCCCGCCCGCGGGCGAACAGGGCGTCCTGCTCTCGAGCAAGCATCCCGGGACAGGCATCGGCACGGAATCTATCCGCATCATCGCGGAACGCTACAACGGCGACGCGCGGTTTGAGTGGAAAGACGGCGTCTTTTATTCCTCCGTCATGCTCAACCCATAGCCCCGCTCAGCTGATGATCTTGTAGTAGGCCTTGGCCGTCCTCCCGTAGACGAGGCAGTAGAAGGCCGCGAAGATTAGCAGCGTCCCCGCCGTGCACAGGGCGAAAAATCCCGTATCAAACAGACCCATCATATATAGGATCCTGCGGATCATATTGAAGGCAAAGACGATATGGCAGCCTGCCGCCAGCAGGGGCATATAGAATACGGTGAGCACCTGGCTCCTGATCGAGCTCTTTACTTCCCTGCGGCTCATGCCCACCTTCCGCATGATCTGATAGCGCTCCCTGTCGTCATACCCCTCTGAGATCTGTTTGTAGTAGATGATCAGCACGGTGCCCATCAGAAACAGGAAGCCCAGGAAGATGCCCAGGAATAAAAGCCCGCCGTTAAGGGCGTAAAAACTGCTTCTTGCCTCCGCCGCGCCGCGCACGGAACCATACTCTCCAAGCGCGGACGCGGAAAATTTCCCGCTCAGCTGCTCCCAGATCTCTATCTGCTGCTCATCGGTAAGCTCCAGGTCAAAGCTGTACCAGTAGGTCCAGAAGTCTGTAGGTTCTTCCTCCCCAGACCAATAGCCAAGCCCGGCTCCCAGCTCTTTTACCGTATCCTTTTCCGGGATGACAAGGTAATAGCTTTTCACCATGCTTCCCAGGCCTTCCTCCGGCAGCGGAAAGTCCGCAAGCCTTTCTTTGATCCTGTAGGAATTCTCCCCCAGCCAAAGGGTAGTTCCCTCCGTCTTTCCCTTCTCTGTATAGAGCAGCACCTGATCCTTCTCCAGGGTTTCCTCTCTTCCTGCCAGCCGGTTGTAATCCTCCAGGGTCAAAAACTGCACCACACAGCTGTCTCCGTTACTTCCGTCCCCGAAGGCCGAAAACCTATTCTCCTTCTGCCTTCCCATCCAATAGATATAGCGGTACTCCAGGGGATCAACCTCCTTCGCTCCGTAAGGCGCCAGGACTTCCTCCACCATGGCCTTGATCTTCTCAGTCGTTCCTTCCTCCCGATCCTGCACCTCCACATAGATATTTCTGGGGTAGCGCACCCGGATGCTGGCCTCTGTTCCCAGATACATACAGATCGTCGTGGAGATGATGATCAGCACTCCCGTAGACAGTACACAGATACTGGCCAGGCCCGCCGCATTCTGCTTCATCCGGTACATCATGCCGGACACAGAGATAAAATGATTTGCTTTATAGTAAAACCTCTTGCTGCGGCGCATCAGCTTTAAGATGACGATGCTCCCTGCCGTAAACAGGCAGTACGTGCCGATGATCACCAGCACCACGGCCACAAAGAAGAAGGCCATGGCCTCTACGGGATCCTCAATCACGGCCGCCATATAGTATCCCGCTCCCAGTGTGGCCGCCCCCAGAAGGGCCAAGAGCCACCGGGTTTTTGGCTCCTTTTCTCCCACATTTCCTCCCCGCAGCAGCTCCGAGGGATTGGACAGATGGATCTGCCGCAGGGTGTTCAGCAGGTTGACCAGAAAAATGACGCCGAACAGAACGCAGGCCTTTCCCATAGCCCCCGGGATAATTTCAAACTGCAGATGTGTCTTCAGCCGCAGAACCCTCTCCGCCAGGAGAAAGACAAGCTCTGAAAACAGGACGCCGGACGCCAGGCCTGCCAGCATGCTGGCCAGATAAGCGTAAAGGCTCTCCCACAGCACCACCATGCCCAGATGGCGTTTCTCCATTCCCAGGATATTGTACAGGCCGAACTCCTTTTTTCTCCTCTTAATCAAAAAGCTGTTGGTGTAAAACAGGAAGATCACCGCGAAAATGCCTATAATCCAGGTGCCGAGTCCCAGCATGGTTTTTATAGTCTCCCCGCCCTGTATGGCGCTCAGGCTCTCATTTCCCGCCAGGCTCTGGATGATATAGTACATCATGACCGTCCCCATGCAGGTCAGCAGGTACGGAATATACGTCTGAGAATTTTTCTTAATATTTTCAAACCCCAGCTTTGCATAAAACATCTTCGTATCAACCTTCGTGGGGCGACCCTCCCTGCCGGCAGCCCGGCGCTCCTGCCCTGCTCTCGCCCTACTCATCTCTCTCACCACCCGTCGCAAGCACCGTCAGCGTATCGGCTATCTTCTGGTACATCTCATCCTCCGTCATGGATGCCCGGTAAATCTGATGGAACACTTCCCCGTCCTTGATAAAGAGCACCCTCTTTGCGTGGCTGGCCGCCCGGACACTGTGGGTCACCATCAAAATCGTCTGCCCGTCACGATTGATCTCCCCAAACACCCGCAAAAGCCCTTCCGTGGCCCGGGAATCCAGCGCCCCTGTCGGCTCATCCGCCAGCACCAGGCGGGGATTCGTGATCAGGGCCCTGGCCACCGCCGCCCGCTGCTTCTGGCCGCCGGACACCTCATAGGGATACTTCGCCAGGATATCCCGGATTCCCAGCTTTCCCGCAATCGGGGAAAGCCGCCGCTCCATCTCCTCATAGCTCTTCCCGGACAGCACCAGGGGAAGGAAAATATTGTCCTTGAGGGAGAAGGTATCCAGCAGGTTAAAATCCTGGAACACAAAGCCCAGATTATTTCTCCGGAAGGCTGAGATCTCTTTCTCCTTGATCCCCGTGATATTCTCCCCGTTCAGCAGCACCTCGCCGCTGGTGGGCTTATCAAGAGCCGCCAAAATATTCAAAAGCGTCGTCTTTCCCGACCCGGATTCCCCCATGATCGCCACATACTCTCCCTCCTCCACAGAGAAAGACACGTTTTTCAGCGCCTCCACCTGATTGCCCCCAAAGCGGGTGACATAGATCTTCTTTAAGTTATGTACCTCCAAAATCGCCATGTTCACAGCCTCCTTTTTTATCACACGCCGCCCCCAAAGGGGGCCGCTTTCTTTATCGCCGTCAGGGAAAGTATAACAAAACAGGGAACTGCCTGCCATTTTCCTGGCTTACAATTCCCTGGGAAACCTTACATTCTTGTAAGGTTACTTCAATCGATCTCCAGCTTTGCGGAGTCCAGCCCCAGCGCCACCTGGGTGCCCTTCCCCACCTCGGAGGTGATCTCCAGCCTGTGGTTTAGCTTATTCATAATGCGCTTGCACAGATAGAGGCCGATGCCCGTGGACTTCTTATCCGTGCGGCCGTTATACCCCGTAAACCCCTTCTCAAAAATCCGGGGCAGGTCCTCCTGCTCGATGCCGATCCCCGTATCACGGATGATCAGCGTCTTTGAGCGGGCAGGATCCATGTAAATGGAGATCTTCCCCTCCCTGGTATATTTTATCGCGTTGGAGAGAATCTGCTCCACCACAAAACACAGCCACTTTTCGTCGGTGACCACCTGGCAGCCAAGCTCCTGATAATCCAGCCCCAGCCTTCTGTGGATAAAGCTGGACGAGTACTTCCTCACAGCCTGGCGCACAATCGCGTCCAGCTCATACCGGCGGATCTTCAGATCCGAGCCGATATCCCCGATCCGCAGATACTGCAGCACCATCCCCACATATTCCTCCGTCTTGAAAAGCTGTTCCGCCAGCTCCGCCTTATCCGGCGTATCTTCCGCCTGGAGGAGCAGCCGCATAGCCGCTATGGGCGTCTTGACCTGATGCACCCACATGGTATAGTAATCCACCATCTCCGTATAGCGGCTGTCATACTCCGACTTAGCCTGGCATTTCTGCCGGAAAAGCTCCGCGAGCAGCTCCTGATATCTCTCCTCCAGGGGATTCTCCGCCTCAGGCAGCTGCTCCAGGGAAATCCCCACCGACTTCTTTTCCTCCGCCAGCCTGACCCTCCTGGCCACATACCGCCTGAAATCAAGAAGGATGCCGCCCCCTGCCACTGCGACAAACAGCAGCAGCCCATAGCCCACCGCCGCCACCGGCAGACCGGAAAGCAGAAAAACAGCCAAAAAAATTCCGATCCACAGAAGCATCCCCTTCATTCCCTTTTTATTCATTCTGATATAGCCCGCTAACTCCTTCATGCTCCGCCCTGCCTCTCCTTTCTTACACAGCCTGTCAGCCAATCAGATATCCCATCCCTTTCTTTGTGACGATAAAATCCCGCACCCCCGCTTCCTCCAGCCTCTTTCGAAGCCTTGTCACGTTCACCGTCAGCGTGTTGTCGTCCACATAGCTGTCCGTCTCCCACAGCCTCGTCATCAGCCTGTCCCGGCTCACCACACTGCCCTTCTGCTCCATAAGGATCTGAAGGATCTTAAATTCATTTTTTGTGAGCTCCACCTTATGCCCCTCATAATATACGGAGGTATCCGAGAGGTTCAAAATGACGCCCCTGTGCTCAAAGATCCCCGTCTGCCCTCCAAAGTCATAGGTCCGCCGGAGCATGGCCTGCACCTTCGCCATCAGCACGTTCAGATCAAAGGGCTTGGCCACAAAATCATCCCCTCCCATGTTGATGGCCATAACGATGTTCATGTTATCCGACGCCGAGGACAGAAAAATCACCGGCGTCTTTGAAATCTGGCGGATCTGGCTGCACCAGTGATAACCGTTGAAAAAGGGCAGGGAGATATCCAGCAGCACAAGCTGCGGGGAAAAAGCGGCAAACTCCCCCAGCACGTTCTTGAAGTCCTCCACGCAGCGGACCTCATAGCCCCAGCTTTCCATATGTTTCTTTACCATTTCCGCGATGACCCTGTCATCCTCCACGATCAATATCCGATACATAGCCCCTCCTGTCACTTACCCGTTCTTTCTGCCCCTACCCCAAGGGCGGGATTTTGCCGGCCGCCCGGTAAACCTCCTCCAGCATAAGCTCCGAAAAGATCCCTTCCGGCCCCAAAAAGCGCACCTGTCCGCCGGACACCCGCCCCCTTCCCAGAGCCTCCGGGGCAAACCCCCCGTCCGCCGCCTCCAGCATGGGCACATCAAAGGCGTTGTCCCCGGCGGCAAGCACCAGCTCCGGCGAAAACCTCCTGCGGAACCGCCGGAGGGCCTCCCCCTTATTCAGCCTTTTCGGGAGGACGTAGACCTTACATCCGTTCGTAAATACCTCCATCTTCCCCAGGTCCAGCGCCCGGCGCAGCCTGCCGGCGGACAGCTCCGGCTTCTCACTTTTCGTAAAGAGAAACAGCTCCCGGATATTCCTGACCTCAAAGCTCCTGTCCGGGTCACGGCGAAGGAGCCCCTCCGCCCGGGCAAGCTCCTCCTTGCACTCCGCGACCAGCTCCATGGATTCCCGGTACCAGCCTTCCTCCTCCTGCCCGTCTACGAGCAGCACCCCGCCGTTACACACCAGGGCATAGGCGGGCGTCCCGATCCCCAGGTCGATCCTCCGGTACTGCTCCTCCATCCTGGTCGTGGTGGGGATCAGCACGATCTCCTCCGGAAGCCTTTTCAGAAGCTCCGCCGTCCTCTCCGTGACAAAGGACACCTCCCGCCCCTGGTAAAGCTCCACACACCGTTTCCTTGTCCCGATGTCATGCCTGTAAGAAAATATCAGCGTATTGTCCAAATCTGTGTGAAATGCGATCAATCCCTCTGCCTCCTTCCGCCCTCTGCGGCAGCTGCCTGTAGTTTTTCCCATTATAGCACAGGAAAACTTTCTGATGAACAGAAAATGTAAGCCGTGAATTTGGACTTTTGACACGGAAGCCAAAAAATATCCCGTGGAACCACACGTTTCTGCCGCATGGTTTCCACAGGATATCGGACTTCCCTATACTTTTGTTCCCTCTATTTTGTATTGCCGCTCTGTCCTGTCAAAGCCTTCCTTACCAGATCCACCGGGATCATAGTCAGGGCCAGCAGGATCACGGCGATCCAGCCCTTGATGCCGAACGGTGTACAGCTGAACATATTTCCGATCCACTGGAAGGGAGCCAGCGGAATCAGGGCCGCGTTTACGATCACGAACTGTACCGCCATGATCAGCAGAAGCACACGCAGGAAACCGGGATTCTCCTTCAGTCCCTTGAAAATACCGAACCCGTCGTCCCGGACATTGAAGCCGTTAAACAGAGCGCTGACAATAAACAGCACGAAGTAGCCTGTCAAATGCTGCTCATGGTTTTCAAAAAGTCCTGCAAAGAACGGAAGCTTTAAAAAGGCGAAGCTGACAGCCACCAGCCATGCGCCCATGATACAGATCTGGGACATCATCGGCCTGCTGACAATATTTTCATCCCTGCGCCTGGGCTTTTCCGTCATATATTTCTTCAGCGCCGGCTCATTGCCCAGCATGATTGCGCCCAGGCTGTCCATCACCAGGTTGACAAAGAGCAGATGGGTAACCTTCAGGGGCTCTTCCACGCCGAAGAAGGGAGCGATCGCGCTGACTACCACGGCCGCCACATTGATCACCAGCTGGAACTTGCAGAACTTTAAGATATTGTGGTAGATCGTCCTGCCGTACCAGATAGCGTCCTTGATGGACTTGAAGTTGTCATCCAGGATTACGATCTTTCCTGCCTCCTTGGCAGCCTCTGTGCCGCTTCCCATAGCGAAGCCCACGTCAGCCCTCTTTAAGGCCGGAGAATCGTTCACGCCGTCTCCCGTCATACCTACTACAAGGTTCATCTCCTGGCAGAGCCTTACCATCCTGGACTTATCCGTAGGAAGGGCCCTGGCGATCACGCGGATATGGGGGATGATCTTCTTTAATTCCTCATCGGACATCTCATTGAGCTGGGCAGAGGAGAGGGCCTTGTCGGAAGCTTCCCGCAGAAGGCCTGCGTCCTTGGCAATGGCCACCGCCGTCTCCAGCCTGTCTCCCGTGATCATAACGACCTGGATGCCTGCCCGCTGCACCAGCTGTATCGCTTCCTTTGCCTCGGGGCGCACATCATCCCGGATACCTACCAAACCGATGATCACCACGTCATCGTTGATCCTGTTCTCCTCCAGGGGTTTCTCCGAATATCCGAAGGCCAGCACACGCATGGCCTTTGAAGCCAGCTCGTCGATCTTTCGGTTAAGCACCTCCATATCCAGATCATGAAGCTTTCCGTTTTCATCCATGTACCGGGACGCCGCCGCCAAAAGCCTCTCCGGGGCGCCCTTGTAGAAGGTCTTGCCCTGGCTCTCGATTCTTGCCTGGCTGAATTTATTGGCAGAGTTGAAGCCCTGGCTGGCCGTCACCACACAGTCTTTGTCCCCGGCCAGCGCCTGGAAGGTCTGCTCGCCGATGAACTTCATCAGGGCCTGGTCGGTGGCGTTTCCTCCGATGACCCTGTGAGAAGCGTCAAACATGGACTGGGTATTCTTTCCGATAGCCAGATCCACCATGGCTTTTACCTTGCTGTGTTTTCCAAGGTCCGCCAGGGGAATGGAATTTCCATCCGCCGTAAAGAAATCCACCACTTCCAGCCTTCCCTTTGTGATCGTTCCCGTCTTATCGCTGAAGAGAATGTTCAGGGAACCGGCTGTCTCGATACCTTCCGCCTTACGGACCAGCACGTTGTGGTCCAGCATCTTGCTGGTATTCTGCATCAATACAAGAGAGATCATCAGAGGCAGCCCTTCCGGCACTGCGCAGACGATGATCACGACTGCCAGCGATACGGCCTCCACAATATCCTTAATCACTTCCTGAAAACCGATGGAGAAATACGCGGAAACGCCTCCCGCCGATACGATAAAGTAGGCGAAGTACAGCACGGCGATCACAATCGCGCCGATGTAACCGAAGGTGGAGATCTGCTTCGCAAGCTTAGACAGTTTCACCTTCAGCGGAGAATCCGGCTCGTCCTCCTGCATCTCCTCGGCCATCTTACCCATCATGGTCTTGAGGCCGACCTTCCGCACATCGAGGATTCCTTCGCCGTCGAACACCACGGCTCCCCGGAACAGGGAATGCTTGTCCACAAAGGTATCTCCTGTGATATCATCGGCCAGCTGGAAATTTTCCGCGGCCGCCGTCTTTTTACATTCCTCTGCCTCTCCGTTTAAGGCAGAATTGTCCACCCGCAGGTTTCCGGAGATCAGAACGCCGTCCGCCGGAACCTTATCTCCCGACTGCAGAAGCACCTTGTCCCCCACAACCACATCGTCCACGTCGATGACCGTCACCAGGCCGTTTCTGTGCACCTTACACTTGTCCTTCTCCGTGCTGTCCTTTAGCTGGCGGTACTTTGTGTCGCTGGCCACTCCCGTCTTGGCTGACACCACAGCCACGATCAGGACAGCTGCGATCGTTCCCAGGGGCTCGTAGATCTCTGCGTAGCCGAAGAAAAACATCACGATCATCAGGGCCGCGATCGCCAGCAGGATGCGGATCATGGGATCACTGAAGGTCTCCTTAAACTCCTGCCAAAAGGTCGTAGGCTCCGAATCAGGGATGACGTTGGAACCGTACTGCTGCCGCGAGGCTTCTACCTCTTTGTCGGTAAGTCCGTTAAATTTCATAGTCTTCTAATCTCTCCTTTTTTATAAATACCTTTTCGCCAGATCTCCGATGCTTCCATCGTTGGTACCCTGGCCGATGGCGCTGAATTTCCATTCGCCGTTATGGCGGTAGACCTCCCCAAACACCATAGCGGTCATACCGGAATAATCGTCTGTCAGGCTGTACTTGCACAGCTCCCTGTTATTCCTGCCGTCCACAAGACGGATGAAAGCGTTCCTGATCATGCCGAAATGCTGCTCTCTCTTATAGGCCTGGTAAATATTTACCACAAAGACAATCCTGTCATATTCCGCTGGAACCTTCGCAAGCTCGATCACGATCTGCTCGTCATCGCCCTCGCCTGCTCCTGTCAGGTTGTCCCCCATATGCTTGACGGTACCCGTCTTGTGGGTTAAGTTGCCAAAGTACACCACATCCTTGTTTTCGCAAAGCCTTCCTCCCTTCAGAAGAAGAGCGGAAGCGTCACAGTCAATGGGTTTCGGCTTCGGCGCGAACAGTCCGGCAAAGCCTGTGCTTCTGGGCGCCTCGTCCCAGCCAAGCCCTACGATCACCCTGGAAAGCCCGGCATTTTCCTTTGTCAGGCTGACCTTTTGTCCCTTTTGCAAGCTTACTGACATCTCTATTTCCCTCCTTGTCTACAGGATCCTTAGACCATCCCTATCATTCCACATCCACGCCGTAGCTTGCGCACAGGGCCGCCAGCCCCCCCTGGTAGCCGCTGCCGATGGCGTTGAACTTCCATTCGTTCCCGTTTTTGTACAGCTCCCCAAAGACTGCCGCCGTCTCGATGGAGAAATCCTCCCCCAAATCGTAACGCAGCATCTCCGCCCCTGTCTCCTCATTGTAAATGCGGATGAAGGCGTTGTTTACCTGTCCGAAATTCTGCCTGCGGGTTTCCGCGTCGTAGATGGTCACAGTGAAGACGATCTTCGAGATATTGGACGGAACGGCGGCCAGGTTCACCTTAATCTGCTCGTCGTCCCCGTCGCCCTCTCCCGTCAGGTTGTCCCCCATATGCTGGACGCTGCCTGAAGGATGGGTCAGGTTTCCATAAAACACAAAATCCTCGGGCCTTGACACCTTTCCCGCGTCCGTCACAAGAAATGCCGCCGCGTCCAAATCAAAGCTTCCGCCTGTATCAAACTGATTGACGTCCCAGCCAAGTCCCACTACTACCTTTGTCAGTCCCGGATTCCCTTTCGTCAGGCTGACCTTCTGTCCTTTTTGTAAATTAATCGGCATATACTTTCCTCCATTTTCCGGCAGCCCTTAGGCTACCTCAATCCCATAATGGCCGCACAGCGCCGCCAGTCCTCCCTGGAAGCCGCTGCCGATCGCATTAAATTTCCACTCCCCGTTGTGGCGGTACAGCTCGCCTACCACAACTGCTGTTTCTATGGAAAAATCCTCTCCTAAATCATAGCGGATCAATTCCCTGTCTGTCGCCTCATCCACGATACGGATAAAGGCATTGGATACCTGCCCGAAATTCTGTCTGCGCACATCCGCGTCATAGATCGTCACGGTAAAGACTACCCGGTCCACATTCGCGGGGATTTTCGTCAGGTCCACCTCAATCTGCTCGTCGTCTCCCTCGCCTTCTCCTGTCAGGTTGTCCCCCATATGCTTCAGCGCGCCGCTTGCATGCTCCAAATTCCCGTAAAAGATAAATTCCTTTTCTGTGGGGCACTTTCCGTTTTTCCCTACCATGAACGCTGCCGCGTCCAGGTCAAAATCCGCGCCCGAATCATAGGCGTTTACGTCCCAGCCCAAACCTACCATGATATTTTTCAGGCTCGGGTTCCCCTTTGTGAGATCCACCTTCTGCCCCTTCTGTAAATTAATCGGCATATCGATTCTCCTTTCTGCCCTGAGCTATTTCCGGAAACGCTCCGCGCCTCCGTATCTGCTGTTAAATTCCCGCTTGATCGTCTCAAGCCTTGCCTGATCCTCTATGCGCTGTCTTCTGGCGTCCTCCTGGATCTGTTTCGTCTCCTCGATACCGTCCACGATGGTTCTCCAGGTCGTCTCCAGCGTCTCGATCTTGATGGAGCTTCCCGCCGCCATCCTGGCCGTCATCTTAGACTGCTCCACAGTATTTTTGGCGTTCTTGATCAGCATCTCGTTGGTCTTCTGGTCCAGGGCGGACATGGCCTCGGCCTGGATCTTCTGGCGCTTCAGCATAATCGCCTGGGCCAGCGCCTGCTTAAATACCGGAAGGGTGATGATAAAGGCGGAGTTGATCTTGCGCACCAGGTTCATATTGGAAAATTCCATGGTCTTTATCATGGGAATGGACTGCATGGCCACGCTCTCCGCCGTCCGCAGATCCTGTGTCCTCTGCTCCAGCATCATCAGCGCCTGCTGCAGGGCCGTCAGCTCAAACTGAATCGAGGTATCTCCCGTGGCATCCATATCTGCCTGCCGTTTGGCGATATAATCCTCCAGCTCCCTGCATCCCTGTTCACCCGCCAGTATGTACTTTACCAGATCGTGGTAATAGCTCACATTGGCGTCAAACATCTCATTTAATTTCCTGTTGGACTGCTTGATCTCCGACTCATACTTTTTCAGCTCCACATAGATCTTGTCCACCTCGTCGCCCATGGTGTGGTATTTCTCCAGGATCTTATCCAGCTGCTTTCTGGCATTGCCGAAGAGCTTGGAAAAAAATCCCTTGTCCTCCTGGATCTCGTCGATATCGAACTTCTCCATGATCTTCGCCAGGACGTTCAGCATCTGGCTGGAATCATCAATCTTAGACATATTCATACTGTTTAACACCACATCCGAAGCCTTGGATATCTCCTCCGCCGCCTGGGCGCCAAAGGTTACGATGGTCTCCAGATTATCGATCTCGATGGTGCTCACCAGGTCGTCCACTTCCTTCGAGTTTACCAGAGTCTCATTCATCTGCTGCCTGTCAGCCACGATATCGTATTTCTCCACCACGGCCACCTCATTTTTCGTGTCGGGCGTCCCGGAGACTGCAGGCTGCTGCACAACCGTTTTGCTAAAATCTAACCCCATACTCATGTACCTCTCTTAAAAAATTTATCACGCCATGTAGGCCGTGTGTTACGTGGAATCCTGCCCAGATCAGGAACCTGCAAATCATATACGTAATCTCCGATCTGGTGCTCCTCCACAAGCTGCCTGTTAAAATATTTTTCCACGCTCTGGTACCCCGTAGGCACAAAAAATACCACGTCAAATCCCACCAGGTTCAGGTATGCCGCCGTGATGGAATCCTCCAGGGATATGATTCTCTCCCCCGTATTGATATAGAGAAGCTTCGGGTTTCTCTTCGTGAAATCAAACCTCTGGATCAGCCGCACCAGCTCCCGGTGCAGGTTCAGCACGGTGGCTACGATGGTATACTCCGTGCCGTTCTCAAAGGTTCCCTTAATCAGTTTTCTGTCTATGAGCATCTGGAGCTTATCCAGCATATGCTCCTGTATCTCCTCCCGCAGGAAGCCGTAAGGATAGTCCCTGTGGGCTTTGATCTTTGCCTTCTGTACTTTTCCGCTTTTTAAAAACTCCGTGGCACAGGCCTTCATAGGATTCGGATCCGTGGAATCTGTCATAGGCACGTACCGGACCACAAAGGTATCCTCTGTGATGAGGGCTTTCACCTGCTGCCAGTAGGCCTGCACCTGTCCGTCCTTCACCCCGGAAACCTTGGCAAACAGCACCGGCATCGTCACCACGCCCTCCACCGTGTCAAAATTCGGCCTGTATTTCAGCTCTTCCTTCCAGAGCAGGGCGATCTCCTCATACATGGTCTGGAGGGTAACGCTGTTCGCCCTGGTAAACTGCCTGTCCCGGTACATCCCGGAATCCTGGTACATCAGTGTGTCCAGCTCCCGCTCCGCGTGGTACGCCGCCGTACCGATCTGGATATCTCCGCCCTCCCGCGGGAAATGCTCCACTGCCAGGGACTCCGCGAAATGAACCTCATACAAAAGCGGATCCTTTAAGCAGCAGGCCTCATTTAAATTGGGGACAAGGATCAGCACATCCACCGGCAGCCTGGCAAGAAGCCTTAAAAACAGGGCTTCATTCTCATTTTTGCAGCCTCCCAGATGGATAAAGCATCCGATCTCCGGCATCTTCCAATTCGAAAAGAGCTCCGACTGGAAACGCTTCAGCCAGCACAAAAGGTAGACGGCCTTGTTTGTGAGGCGGTTTACATTCATACCGGGAACCTCGGCCTCCTCCAGCATCAGGTCAATAAACGCCACCGTCATCAGCCTTTGCAGCTCCTCATTTGCGGTGTACCGGATATTCCGGGACAAATCCAGGAGCATCTGCTCCGTCTTCTGATAATTTTTCCTGTGTATGCCTCCGATCTCCTCCATAGAGGGCGGCGCGATCACGCCCTCCGTCACCACTGCCCTGCGGCCCGCGTTTTTCATCTCCAGATAAAACCGGTACAGCTCACTCTGGTAGGTGAGCTTATCCTCCGCGCCCATGATCCTGCAAAAACAATTATAAAAAAAGGTCGGATCACCGCCTCTGGATGTGAGGGGCGTCTTACAATCCTCCAGCCCTTTTCCGGAAATCCAGGCATTCGTACAGGCGCTGACGGAGGGCTTTCTCCCGTACAGCCGCTCCCGCTCCATCTCCTGCTGAAGCTGGCCGGTCAGATAGCGGACGCCGTACCCCTCCGGAAATTCTCCCATTCCGGGAAGGGCGAGCTTCTCCGACAGGGCGGAGGCTCCATCCAGCTTCTGGTAATTTCCGTCCCCCCGTGTCTCCAGGAGAACCACATCGCAGCCTCCGTGGCACAGGATGGAAATCAGCATCAGCTCATAATGGCTGATATCCCCCTCATAAAGAATCTTGGGAATCTGGTTTTCCCCCAGTTGGTTGACAATCCGTTCAAATTTGTAGTACAGCCAGCACATAAACTTAATGTAGGCGTTTTTCAGCATATTTTCATTTTTTCCGGAACGGGCAAGGCCTTTCAGGCAGTCATAGAGGGCGGACGCCACCTGGCTCCTCTGAAAGTCGTTCATCCTGGGCAGCCACCGCCTCAGGCTGGATGTGATAAAGGCCGGATCCATTCGGAAATCTCTTCCCATCATCTCTTCATAATAGGCGAGATTTCGCTCATCCGGGTTGGGGATCCTGCCTTCGATGACTACGCCCATACGCCTTGCCGCCTCATAGTACCTGCGCAGGAACTCTCCGATCTGCCGGTTGTAACCGTCGATTCTGTAAAAATATACCCCTTTTTCCCTTCTCTTATTTAGTTCCGTGAAAAAATCCTCTAAATCCTGTATTTTCCTATGCTCAAACATCAGTTTTACCGTCCTGAAACTGTTTCCATGATACCGCTTATTCTATCACATTTCCATAGTCCCCGCAACATATTCATTACGGTTCATCCCCCGCCACCCCGTAGGCCCGGGCCAGCAGCAACGTCCGCCTGGCCCAGTTCCTGTGGGTTTTATACTCATTCATCCTCTCTCCGCCGGTGCTGCCGTGGACCAGGGAAGGGGCTTTTCCATCCCATCCCAGGATAGCCCGGGCATCCTCAAAGTCCTGTTTGGACACCCGGTAGGCTTCGTTCACCAGCTCGATCTGCTTCGGGTGAATCACGGTTTTTCCGATAAACCCGCTCAGCCTGTCCTCCGCCAGCTCCCGCCTCAGTCCCGTATCCCAGCCGGCACCGCTGTAGTACTCCCACACAGGGCCGGACACCACATAATCCATGCCGTAGGCCGTGATGATATCGGAAAAAATGCCTGCGATGGGAGAAATTCCGTGAATTGATTCGTCACAGCGGCGGCGGAGCCCAAACATATGGCAGAGATCGTTTCCCCCCACACGGATATTCAGCACCAGCTCCTCCACCTGATCCAGCCTTTCCTTCAGGCCGTAAAGGATCTCATACCGGCTCCTTAAATCGATCATGGAGGAGCTCTCATAGATGGGCATCATATAAACCCTCCTGTTCGCGGATCCGTTGGCCCGTGTCATGGCGCGGATATAGCCATCGGCGTTTTCCAGGGCAAACTTCGGAAGGATAAAGCCGGTCACCAGCTCTCTTGCCGTTCCGAAAGATTCCATAAGCCGGAGGATCTGCTCCGCGTTTCTGACCCGCACAAAGATTTTCGGCATATAAAATGTCCGTTGCCCGGCTGCCTGGCCGATCTCTTCCAAAGTCTTTTTCAGTTTTTCCTCCGCCTCCCGGACCTGGACGTCAGGGATCGTATCCTCCAGGCAGAAGGCCAGGGAGTATCTTGTCCCGAACCTCTGGCTGACCACGGAGTCTGCCACCCCGTCCCTGTTGGCCGGGCAGTATAACAGAGCCCCTACGCTGTAATATTGTATTTCGTCATTCATCCATCCGTCTCCTTATGTGTCCGCCAGCTTTTTTATCAGGCCGCAGCATTTGTAATGGCGCAGTGGATAGCTTTCCACAGGCACCCCCTTTTCCTGGGCAAGGCGAAAAATATGGGCCAGCTCCGGGCTTTCCCCATATCTCTCATCCACCAGCACCTTCCAGGGAACACGGCGCAAGAGCACCCTGGTGGTCTCGCCGATGCCGGGCTTCACCAGGTTCCAATCCCGGACGCCAAAGGCCGCCGCAAGCCTTCTGACCTCCTCTGGGCCTCCCCCCGGCAGGTAAGCGGCGGGCTTTTCCGCCGTTTCACCCTGATCTGCCAGAAAATGCTTCTCAATGCTATGAATAAATTCATAGGACAGATCCGCCTCCCGCAGCTCTCCGTAATACACTGCCCCATGGAAATCATCCTTCCCAATAATATCGTCCCGCAGGAAGGTACGGCTGATCAGCCCTGACACGGTACAGTTCAGGCAGGAGCTGGGGATCAGGATATCCTCATGGGTACCGCAGAGCTCTGTGACCCCTGCCGGATCCGCCGCCACGGCAATCTGGGCAGACACCCCCGGATACCGGGCCGTCTCCTTTCGCAGCTCCTGCAGGATCGCTCCCTTTCCCACCCAGCCGTCCACAAACATCAGCTGCTCCGGGCGGTATCTGTCCAGCAGATACTTCATGGCATTCCCGTCTATTCCCCGGCCCCGGATAATGGAAACCGCGTAGTGGGGAACGGTAAGCCCGTATTTTTTCTGAATATAATGCTTTGCCAGAATACCGATGGGGATTCCCGCCCTGGCCAGGGACACAAGCACGAGCCCTTCTCCCCTGGCCTCCAGCATCCTGTCGGCCATCCTCCCCACGGCCAGGGCGGTGGAACCGGCAAAATGCTCCAGCGCCTCCGTGTAGACCTGCATATACTTTTCCGTGGGCACATATTCAATGGGGAGCATCTCACAGTAATGGCGCCCCGCCTGAATCTGCCTCTCCCGCTCCTCCGTGGACTGGGGCTTTACCAGCCCTGTAATATCCTTCAAAAGCAGGGTCACATCCTCTTGTCTGTAGGAGCTTCTCATCTGCCCCACCTCCCTGTCTCATCCTTCCACTTTACCAGAAGGATGTTTCTGTTTCCGCTGCGGGCCAGGGCATTTACCAGCGTGTAGACGCCCTCCGGGCAGACCTCCTCCGCGTCGGTGATGACAAGGGCCAGGTCGCAGCTTTCCAGGTCATAGACGAAGGTCCGGCGGGATCCCTCATACAGGCTGCGCAGCTCATACCGGACATGAAGGGGATACTCCTCCTCCGTACTCGTCAAAATGGGGCTGCGGGTGGTGGCGTGAAATCTCACGCTGACGCCCTTCCTTTGCTCCATGGGCTTCTCCGCCGTTTCCTGTCCCGCCTCCCGGCAGGCCTCCTCGATCCTTCCGGCAACATAAAGGGCCGGATACATAAATTCCTCCGTGCCCAGCACGAGAATCCGCCTCTTATCCACAAGGCAGCCCGTTTTCCGGATAGATATCCACAGCTCTTCACAGGCTTTGTGGTAAACGTCTCCCGCTGTACAGCCCCTGGCATTGACCAGGCCCCCGACCTCTATCTGCCGGAAGACAAGCTTTTCCCCGCAGGCCCGGACCGCCCCGGACGGCTGCTCTGCCGCTTCTCCCCACGACTGCAAAGGATTTCGCCCGTCGGCCTCCAGGCAGGTTCCGTCTCCACGGTATCCCGCGGCGATCTCCCCATACTTCCCGTGATCCGTCTTCACCAGGAAGCACAGCGGAATCCTTCTCTCCCTGTACCGTTCCAGGGCCTCCTCATCCATACCGTTCAAGAGGGAAGCCACCCCAAAGGATACCTTTCCCGGATATTCTCTCTCCAGAATATCCACAATCTGCAAAATAGTATTTCCCGTTGTGACCTCATCCTCCACAAAGACAATCCTGTCCACCTTCCCGATCACCCGATCCACGCCATCCTTCACCAGCTTCTGCTCCGTCGCATGGCTGTGGGCCTCAGAAAAATACAGATACTCTGCTCCTCTGAGCTTCTCCCTGGTGGTCTGCGTAAAGAGGGTGCCGAGCTTTACCGCCGCAGCCGCGCCAATCGCCGTGGCCGTCTCCGCAAACCCCACCAGCAATAAGCGCTCTTTGCCCCACGCCGCCCTGATGCCTTCGGCAAGCTCCTCAAACATAGAAAACGCCTCCTCAGGGCGCACCGATACATGTTTCCCCTGGAGACGGTTTACCACCAAATAGCTCCTCTTTGTATTATTTTCTCTTTTCGCAATCCTTACAAGCTGTTCTTCCCGATACATAGGCGGCTCCTTCTGTTTTTCATCACGCAGCCAGCTGTGGCCGGACTGCGATAATTTTTTCCATTTTAGCATACCGGGTTTTCTATTTCAACCATTAATCCTATATCCCGTATAATATTATAAAATAAATGGTCCAAATCGTGATACAAAAAACTGCCGCTCTCCGGAGTCTCCCCCGGTCACGGCAGTTTTTATAAAAATGAATATCCTGAACCTGTTTTCTTAGCGAAACCTCACATCAATATACGCCTTGATTTCCTCCACGCATTTTTCAAAGCCAAGCTTTCCGCTGTTCAGGCACAGATCGTAGTTCCTGGCGTCGTTCCAGGCATTTCCGGTATAGTAATGATAGAAATCGCTGCGGTATTTATCCGTTTTCGCGATAAATTTTTCCATTTCCCGCTCTGTCATAGAATTGCGCTCCATAGCCCTGGCCATGCAATACTCCTTGGACGCGTGGACGAAAACGCTCACCATATCGTCCCTGTCCCTCAGCACAAAGTCGGCGCAGCGCCCCACGATTACGCAAGAGCCCTTGTCCGCCAGCTCCTTAATGACCTTGGCCTGATAATTGAAGAGGTTCTCGTCGGAGACGAAATCACCCTTGTCCGGAGTGATCAGCTCCCCCTTATACACCTTCTTTGAAGCGCCGAACAGAGGATTGTTTCGCAGCCTCTCATCCGCCCGGTTAAACAATTCCTCCCTGATGCCGCTGTCATCAGAGGCCAGCCGCAGGATCTCCCGGCTGTAAAAAGGAATCCCCATATCCTTTGCCAGCATCTGTCCTATCGTCTTTCCGCCGCTTCCGTACTGTCTGGCAATTGTAATGATTACCTTCTCCATTACGCTTTCTCCTTTTCATACTTCCTTTTTATTTATTCTCCTAAGTACGCCTTTTTCACCGATTCATCATTCATCAGCTCGTTCGCGTCCCCCTGGAGCGTGATCTTCCCTGTCTCCAGCACATAGGCCCTGTCTGCGATGGAGAGGGCCTTCTTGGCGTTCTGCTCCACCAGGAGCACCGTCGTCCCCGCCGCGCTCACTTCCTTGATGATATCAAAAATCTCATTTACAAAAATCGGTGAAAGTCCCATGGAGGGCTCATCCATCAGAATGATCTTGGGCTGGGACATCAGCGCCCGCCCCATGGCCAGCATCTGCTGCTCTCCGCCGCTCAGCGTTCCCGCCATCTGGTTTCTCCGCTCCTTAAGCCTGGGGAACCTTTTGTAAACCATCTCCAGGTTCCTGGCGATCTCATCCTTGTCTTTTCTGGTGTACGCCCCCATCTTCAGGTTCTGGTACACACTGAGCTGGGCAAATACCCTACGTCCCTCCGGCACATGGGCCATTCCCATGGAGACAATCTTATGGCCCGGGATCTTTGCCACATTTTTCCCTTCGAAGAGAATCTCGCCCGACTTCACCGGAACCAGGCCGGTGATGGCGTGAAGCGTGGTCGTTTTTCCCGCGCCATTGGCTCCGATCAGGGCGATAACCTCCCCCTCGTTCACCTGGAAGGAAATCCCCTTGATGGCCTGGATAACTCCGTAATATACCTCCAGATCTTTAATCTCTAGCATTGCCATACGTCTTTCCTCCTATTCTCCCAGATACGCGGTGATTACCTGCGGGTCGTTCAGGACTTCGCTCGTCTCGCCTTCTGCCAGCACCTGGCCGAAGTTCAGCACCGTCAGCCGCTCGCAGATTCCCGATACCAGCTTCATATCATGCTCGATCAGCAGAATCGTCATATGGAACTCATCTCTCACGAAATGGATCGTATTCATCAGTTCCTGGGTCTCATTGGGGTTCATGCCGGCGGCAGGCTCATCCAGCAGCAGAAGCTTCGGCTCCGTAGCCAAAGCCCTGGCAATCTCAAGCTTCCTCTGTTTTCCGTAGGGAAGATTGGAAGCCAGCTGGTCCGCCTGGCCGTCCAGGTCAAAGACCTTCAGAAGCTCCATGGCCCGCTCATCCATTTCCTTTTCTACCTTCCGGTATTTGGGCAGCCGCAGGATGCCCTCGATCGTAGAGTAGCTGTGCTTATTGTGAAGGCCCACCTTTACGTTGTCCAGAACGCTCATATCCTTAAAGAGACGGATATTCTGGAAGGTTCTGGCGATCCCTTCCTTGTTGATCTCTATGGTCTTTTTCCCTGTGATATTCTTTCCGTCCAGTGTAATAATGCCTTCATTCGGCTTATAGACGCCTGTGAGAAGGTTAAACACCGTCGTCTTTCCGGCGCCGTTGGGGCCGATCAGCCCATAAAGCTGCCCTTTTTCAATCTGAATATTAAAGCCATCCACAGCCCGGAGGCCGCCAAAGGAGATGCCCAGATTTTTTACTTCCAACAATGCCATAATTATTTGCCCTCCTTTGCTTCACGTCTCGCCTTTAACAGGCGCTTCGGAGAATATCTCTCCCTCAGCTCCAGGGACTTGGGGCTCCAGTTAAAGAGCATCATAGCGATCAGCACGATCGCGTAGATCAGCATACGGTAATCGCTCAGGAAACGCAGAAGCTCCGGAAGCAGCGTCAATATCACCGCCGCGATCATGGATCCCCTGATATTTCCGATACCGCCAAGAACCACATACACCAGAATCATGATCGACATATTGTAACCGAAGTTTTTCGGCTGGGCGGAGAGCGTCGCCAGGTTGTGGGCGTAGAGTACGCCCGCCACGCCTGCCAGGGACGCGGAGATGGTAAAGGCCATCATCTTATATTTTGTGATATTGATACCCACCGACTCCGCCGCAATGCGGTTGTCGCGGATGGACATGATCGCCCGTCCCGCCCTGGAGTGGATCAGGTTCAGCACGATAAACAGTGTAATCAGCAGCAGTATGATGCCGATCAAAAACGTAGAGTCGTTGGGTGTGCCTGTGATACCCTGGGGGCCGTTTACAATCACCTGCCCGTCAGCCTCCATATGCAGGGACATGGCGTCTTTCATGGAAAAATGAAAGCCCTTGCTGTCCTTTCCTATAAAAAATACATTGATCAGGTTCTTTATGATTTCGCCGAAAGCCAGCGTCACGATCGCCAGATAGTCGCCCTTTAACCGCAGCACAGGGATACCGATCAGAATACCAAACACTGCCGCCACCCCGGCGCCTACCAGGATCGCCAGGAAAAAGCGAAGGCCGGAGACGGGGATCACATCCACCATGCATTTGGAAAAGAATGCGCTGGAAAAAGCGCCCACGCACATGAAGCCTGCATGGCCCAGGCTCAGCTCCCCTAAGATACCTACCACCAGATTTAAGGATACTGCCAGGATCGCGTAGGTACACAGGGGTACCAGAAGGCCCTTCATCAGGCTGGATACATTTCCCGTAGCCATCAGCACCTGCATAACCGCGAAGGCAACAATAACGAGACCATATGTAATCAGATTGCTCTTTGTCGTTTTATTCATATTTATTTTCTTTGTCTTCATGGCCGTCACCTACACTTTCTCTTGTACCTGTTTGCCCAGAATACCTGTAGGCTTCACCAGAAGCACCACAATCAGTACAGCGAACACGATGGCGTCTGCCATCTGGGAAGAAATATACGCTTTTCCGAGGATCTCGATCACACCCAGCAGAATACCGCCGATCATAGCCCCCGGAATGGAACCGATACCGCCAAACACGGCTGCCACAAAGGCCTTGATACCAGGCATAGCGCCTGTATACGGCGTCAGGGACGGGTAAGCGGAGCATAACAGCACGCTGGCCACAGCCGCAAGAGCCGAACCAATGGCGAACGTCAGGGCGATCGTTCCATTTACATTGATGCCCATCAGCTGGGCGGCGCCTTTATCCTCGGATACGGCAAGCATCGCCTGCCCTGCCTTGGATTTATTGATAAACAAGGTAAGTCCCACCATGATCACGATACAGGCCAGGATCGTCACGATCGTCTCGCCGGAAATCGTGAGGGCTCCCCCTGCCAGCACAACAGCCGGAACAGAAACCACTGAGGTAAAGGACTTTGTGTCCGCGCCGAAAATCAAAAGAGCTACGTTCTGCAAAAGATAGCTTACGCCGATCGCCGTGATCAGCACTGCTAGGGACGACGCGGCGTTTCGCAGCGGTTTGTAAGCTACACGCTCGATGACTACGCCGAGTACCGTACAGGCCACAACGGCCGCCAGAATTCCCACCATGGGCGAAAGACCCATGCCGGTCACGATGGTGAGCACCACATATCCGCCTACCATGATTACATCTCCATGGGCGAAATTCAGCATCTTGGCGATTCCGTACACCATCGTGTAGCCTAGGGCAATGATCGCGTAGACACTGCCAAGGCTGATGCCATTAATTAAATAAGAAATAAAACTCATATCGCACCCCTCTACATATTTTTAGGATAACGTCACAGTTACCTGAACTGTTACAGTATAGCATACTATCCCTTTTCAGTTCAATCTATAGTTTTTCGTAAAAACAAAGAAAGGGCCGCCTTACGCAGCCCTCCTTTAGTGGATTTTGATTACATTGCCTTATAAGCGCCGCCCTCAATCACAACTGCCTTCGGGTCCTTATCCGGCTCGCCGTCAGCTGTCCATGTGATGGTTCCTGTCAGGCCTTCTACTGTAATCTCTGTCATAGCCGTCTTCATCGCGTCGCAGAGATCAGATACGCTCATATCCGGTGTAATATTTGCCTTTTCTACAGCTGCCTTGATGGTGTACATCGCATCGTAAGCGTCCGCTGCGAACTGGTTCGGTGTATCCTTGTAGTTCTCTTCGAAGGCTGCCACGAATTTCTTCGTCATGTCGTCGTCAGCATCTGCCGCGAACGGTGTCAGCAGCATAACGCCCTCTGCCAGAGAAGTGTCAAAGTTTTCTACAGCCAAAAGTCCGTCCAATCCGTCACAGCCAAAGAACTTGGGCGCAAATCCCATGGTGCTGGCCTGCTTCAGGATCAGGGAAGCCTCTGTATAGTAGATCGGAAGAAATACCATCTCCGCCCCTGCGTCTTTTGCCTTCTGAAGCTGTACAGAAAAATCTGTCTTGTTGTCTGCCGTAAATGCCTCAGCTGCTACGATCTCGAAATCCTGGTTTGCGGCCTCGCCTGCGAACTTCTCGTAGATTCCGGAAGAATATACATCGGAGCTGTCGTAAATAACGGCTACCTTAGAAGCCAGTCCGTTCTCACCGATATACTGAGCGGAAGCAACACCCTGGTTCGGGTCAGAGAAGCATACGCGGAACGCGTTGTCATATTTAATGCTCTCTACTGCGGAACCTGACGGTGTAAGATGGAACATATTATCTTCATGTGTTTTCTCAACAACTGCGGTACAGGGTGCGGATGTAACCGTACCAACCAGCATCTGCATACCCCAGTCCTTCAGGGAGTTGTAGGCGTTTACGGATTTCTCAGCATCATGCTCGTCATCCTCAAAAGAGATCTCAACCTGATGTCCGTTGATTCCGCCTGCCTCGTTGATCTCCTTTGTAGCCAGCTCCATGGCATTCTTAACTGCGAGGCCATATACAGCCGCGCCGCCTGTGGTGGGCCCGATACCGCCGATCTTCCATGTGCCTTCTGCTGAACCCTGCGCCTCCTCCGGCGCTGCAGTTTCTGCTGTTTTGTTGCCGCATCCTGCCAGGGAAGCTACTACCATAGAAGCTGCTGCCAGTAATGCTGCTGCCTGCTTAAGTTTTTTCATAATATTTTTCCTCCTTCTTATGTTTTTCCGCCCTACGCGCTGTTTCTCCTCCGGCCCTCCGATGCCAAAAATACCTTTCCAAACCTCTGCCGAACAGCGCAAACCCGCATAGAAAGCGAATTTCCAAGACTTCTCTGCTTTCTCGAAATCTTGGAAATTATAATACGCTGTATCATTTTTTTTGTCAACTGTTTTTCTTCTATATACGGTGTTTTACCTTAAGCGTTTTCCCGTAAGAGAGGTTACAGCCGCCGGGCCGGGCTTAATATGCCTTGCCCCAATACACGATCTTCTTCGCGGGCTTTCCGCAGTATACGCAGGTATCGGAGATTTTTTCCTGCTCAAAGGGAATGCAGCGGGAGGTCACGCCTACCTCTTCCTTCATCGCGTCCTCGCAGGCCTGGCAGCCGCACCACATCGCCTTGATAAATCCGGGCTTGTGATCCGCGATGTCCTTCATCTCCTCCAGGTTCGCCGCCGTGTAGGTGTGGGCGTCCCTGTGAGCCCTGGCTCTCTCCAGCATATCCTTCTGCATGGTATCCAGCGTCTCCTGCACCTTTTCCGCCAGCTCTCCGATGGCAACGACGAGCTTTTCCCTCGTGTCTCTGCGCACGATCACTGCCTGCCCTGCGGCGATATCCTTGGGTCCCAGCTCCACACGCAGGGGGAAGCCCCTCATCTCCTGTTCGGAGAACTTCCAGCCCGGACTCTTATCAGAGTCATCCAGCCTGGTGCGTATGCCCGCTGCCCCGAGGGCGCAGGTGATCTCATTGGCCTTGTCAAGGACTCCCTCCTTCTTCTGCTGAATGGGAATCACCACCACCTGGGTAGGCGCGATCCTGGGCGGCAGCACCAGTCCGCTGTTGTCGCCGTGTACCATGATAATGGCGCCGATCATACGGGTCGTCATCCCCCAGGAGGTCTGATGCACATATTTGAGCTTATTGTCCTTATCGGCAAACTGAATGCCGAAGGCCTTCGCGAAGCCGTCTCCGAAATTGTGGCTTGTGCCTGACTGCAGGGCCTTTCCGTCATGCATCAGAGACTCAATCGTATAGGTAGCCTCCGCCCCGGCAAATTTCTCCTTGTCCGTCTTTCTTCCCTTAATCACAGGGATGGCCAGCACCTGCTCGCAGAAATCCGCGTACACGTTGAGCATCTGAATCGTCCGCTCCTCCGCCTCCTCAGCCGTCGCGTGGGCCGTGTGGCCCTCCTGCCACAGAAATTCCCTGGAGCGCAGGAAGGGCCTGGTGGTCTTTTCCCAGCGCACAACGGAGCACCACTGGTTGTACACCCTGGGCAGATCCCTGTAGGAGTGGATATCATTTGCGTAGAAATCACAGAACAGGGTCTCCGAGGTAGGCCTTACACAGAGCCTTTCCTGCAGGGGCTCCATGCCGCCGTGGGTCACCCAGGCCACCTCCGGCGCAAATCCCTCCACATGATCCTTCTCCTTCTGGAGCAGGCTCTCAGGAATAAACATGGGCAGATATACATTCTGTACGCCCGTCTCCTTAAATCTCGCGTCCAGTTCTCTCTGAATATTTTCCCAGATGGCGTAGCCCGCAGGCTTGATCACCATACAGCCCTTTACGCTGGTATAGTCGATCAGCTCTGCCTTCTTCACCACATCCGTATACCACTGGGCGAAATCATCTTCCATGGAAGTAATCGCTTCCACAAGCTTCTTGTCGTTTGCCATTTTTCTTTCTCCCTTCTTCACATAATTCATAACCGTTCAGATACCCTGAACGTTACCGAAATCCGGCTTTCCAGCCGGTAAAATATAAAACACGAAGGCCTCAGCCCCCATGCGTTTTCTGCAAAGGGACCGAGGCCCTGATCTGACCGTCGGCGGTACCACCCTTATTAGCGCCTCCCGGGCGCTCACTCTTTCTGCCGCTCTCGCCGGCTTACGCCGCGCTTCCCCCTTCCGGGCTCGCGCGGGACTCCGAGGCCGGTTCCATCTGCTTCTGCCGAAAACCTCCCACCTGTGGTTTCCTCTCTGGGGACTTTGGCAAATGTACTATTCCTCTTCCACGTCACGTTTCTCTCCCAGACAGTTTATGCGAAAACAGCCCAAATGTCAAGGCTGCTGTTGGCGGAAGCCGGGAATTTCCTTTATTAACGATCTTTCTTAGATCTTTCTTAATTGCGCGGTATTTCCCTTTCTTTTTTCCCTCTTTACATTATAATAATGGTACATCAAACGCAAAGGAGGAATCAATGATGAAATTAGCGAAAAAGCTTCTGCTGTTTGCCTGTATCTTGACCCTGTGTCTGGGCTTCACACTGACAGCCCAGGCCGCAGACAGGCAGTTTAAAAAGCAGACCGTGTTCTTCAAGGAAGGGCAGAGCAAAAGCCTGACGCTTCTGAACTCCGAGACGACGCCTGAAGTCCTCTACTATGACGCGGACTCCGCCCTTTTTTCTTACCAGGTCAAAGGCGCGTCCTCGATCCGTATCACGGCCAACCGTCCGGGCATCGACTACATCACGGTAAAAAACGACGGTGAGAATATCAGCTGCTGTCTGGTGATCCTTCCAAAAAACAACCCCGCCGTCAAGACAAGGGTGACGAAAAAGGGAAACACCGTCGTGACCTACAAAAAGGCCCGCGTGGTCCTTCCCCCGGCCTGGAAGAAGTATGGCTATGTCCTCCTGCCCCATGAGGATTCCATCTCCTTCTGCTCAAAAACCAGCTACCGCAGCGGTTACTACGGTACGGTGTTTACGATCGCATGGTGCTCGGAAGAGGAGTATGCCGACAGGGCCTCCTACCTTCCGAACTTCCGTTTCCTGAAAAGGTCCGGAGGCCTCGTCTACTACATAGAACTTCCCACCGATGTGCAGTTCCATCCGGAAAAAGCCAAATGCCAGAGGCATTACAACGCGCTGGAAAAGACCGTGAAATCCATCCGGAAGACCTTCCGGGTAAAAGCCGCTCCTAATCCTGCTTCTTCGAAGTAGGACAGCCGGCGGCCCCGCTTATCAGCCTTTCCACCTCTTCCCTCTCGGGCATCACCCGCAGGGCGCCCTTTCTGGTCGTGATGATGGAGGCTGCGGCGTTGGCAAAGGTGAGCATCTCGCCAAGCTCCGGCTCTGTGTAATCTTTCAGGCCATGGCGCAGCACATAATAGAGAACGCAGGCGCAGAACGTATCTCCGGCCCCTGTTGTCTCAATGGTATTTTCCTGACGGAAGGAAGCCCTCTCTACACGCAGATTTTTCGTGTAGGCGCGGCTTCCTTCTTTCCCCATGGACAGAAGGATCAGGGGGATCCCGTACCTCTCCTGAAGCCATGCGACACCCTCGTCAAAATCCTCCTTTCCGGTGAACCACTGAATCTCATTATCCGAGATTTTCAGGATATGGCAGTGCTCCATGCCGTAGGAGATCTGCTCCCTGGCTTCCTCCAGATTGGCCCAGAGCGGCTCTCTCAGATTCGGGTCGAAGGAGAGAATGGCTCCCGCCTCCTCCGCTTTGCGGATCGCGGCCTTCGTGGCTGTGCGGCAGGGTTCGTCCGTCATGGACAGGGAACCGTAATGAAAGAGCTTCGTATCCGCCAAAAGCTCATGATCCAGCTCCTGCTCCTTCAGCATCATATCAGCCCCCGGGCTGCGGTAAAAAGAAAATTCCCTGTCGCCGTCCTCCATCGTGTGCACGAAAGCCAGTGTGGTGGGAATCTTCTCATCCTTCCGCAAAGCCCTGGTATCGATCCCCACTTCTTTTAAGGCAGTCTCCAGCCGGGTGCCGAACATATCCCGGCCGATCTTTCCCACAAACGCCGTCTTCATCCCCAGCTTTGTCAGCATGGCCAGTACGTTGCAGGGGGCGCCGCCCGGATTTGCCTCCAGGATCGGATTTCCCTGGGCGCTTACGCCGTTTTCCGTAAAATCAATCAAAAGCTCTCCTAATGCCGTTACATCATACGTTTTCATTCTTTTTCTCCTCTCGTTTTAACCAATAAAATCCGTAAGCCGGAAGGCTGACAGCGGAAGCTTTCCTCCGCTCACCCGTCAGCAAATCTATATAGTCTCCGTCCGTCTCGTTGATCCACGCCGTCTTTTCCTTCTCGCTGAAATTAAAAAGGCCTAAGATCTTTTCTCCGTCGTAATACCTGCCGATGCACAGTACCCCGGCATCCCAGGTGTCCACCGTCCAGGTGTCCGCCTGGCACACAAAGGCCTTCTCTGTTTTCCTGATGGTTTCCAGCCGGGACAGCCGCCCGAAGATCCTGCCCTCCACGCTGGAAGGATCCTCGATCTTTGCCGCCTTTTCCCAGTCGAACGGGCCCCTGTGAATGTAGCGGGAATCCGCCGCCTTATTGGGATTCTCTTTATAGGTGTAATCGTTTAGCTGGCCGATCTCGTCCCCGCTGTACAGCACCGGAATGCCGGACTGCATAAACATATAGGCGTGAAGCATCACATCCATCTGGATCGCCCGCTCCATGGCCGCCTCATCCTGCTCGGCGCCCGCCTTCTCCACACCGCACATGGAGGCTGTGGTTCCGCAGAAGCGGGCGTCTCCCGTCACCGGATCCGCGTTGTACAGCTCGCCCCTGCTGTTGCTTTCCCCTGCATAGCCCTGAAAATAATTGTTCAGATACTGCTTATGGGGACGCTCTCCTTTCCCCTCTGCCAGCAGCGTACCGTAGTCCAGGCCCCAGCCAATATCGTCATGGCAGCGCAGATAATTTAAGAAGGTATATTCCCTGGGCAGCCTGCTGATAATATCAAGCTGCTTTTTCAGAAGCCCCACGTCCCTGGTGGCCACCGTGTGCCAGGTAGTAGCCATGGTCGTCACATTGTAGAGCATATGGCATTCCGGTTTCTCCACCGTTCCAAAATAGGGCGTTACCTTTTCCGGCTCCATAACCACCTCTCCCAGCAGCAACACGCCGGGACAGACGATCTCGCTGATGATGCGCATCAGGCGCACGATGGTGTGTACCTCCTTTAAATTCCGGCACTGGGTATGCAGCTCCTTCCAGATGTAGGGCACGGCGTCCAGCCGGAAGATATCGATTCCCCTGTTCGCCAGATAGAGGAAGTTATACATCATCTCGTTGAACACCCTGGGATTCTTGTAGTTCAGGTCCCACTGATAGGGGTAGAAGGTCGTCATCACAAAGTGGCCCGCATCCGGCAGCCAGGTGAAGTTTCCCGGCGCGGTGGTGGGGAACACCTGGGGTACCGTCCTCTCGTAAAGCCCCGGGATCTCATAGCTGTTATAAAAGAAATAGCGGCTCATATATTCGCCCTCTCCGTTTCTCGCCCGCCTGGCCCACTCATGGTCCTCCGAGGTATGGTTCATGACAAAATCCATGCATACGTTCATATTCTTTTTGTGGCAGGCTGCCGTCAGGCTCTCCAGGTCCTCCATCGTCCCCAGCTTTTCCTGCACTTTGCGGAAATCAGAGACTGCGTAGCCCCCGTCGGAACGGCCCTCCGGCGTATCCAGAAAGGGCATGAGATGAATATAATTTACATTGCTCTTTTCCAGATAGTCAAGCCTTTGCTCCACCCCTTTTATATTTCCCGCGAAATTATCGATATAGAACATCATGCCCATCCGGTCGTTCTGCCTGTACCACTCCGGATCCCGCTCACGCTCCCGGTCCTGGGCCTTTAAATCCGCGTTCCTCTCCTCATAGAACACCTTCAGATGATCGCACAGCTCCGCGAACATCGAGGAGTTATCGTACAGCTCCATGTAAAGCCAGCGTAGCTCATCGTGATGCCTCTCCAGGCGCTGCAAAAACATCCTGCCCTCCTCTGCCATGGCAGCCTCCCCCTTGCGGAGCCGTGCCGCTTTTCCTTCTGTTTTCTTTTCCTCTGCCCGTCCCATACCCGACTGTATCCTCCTTTTATTTTCTGTATCTGTCCCTGCGGCGGATGCTTATGCCGCCGTGGACCTCCTCTTTCGTGAATACGTATTCACATTGTTTGTAAATATGGCGAAACACGCCCCCGCGGGTTTCGCCCGTTTTTCCGTCTTCTGTTTGCCTCATTTTCCGCCGGAACAGCTGCCAGTATCCGTGCTGGCCCGCACCACCAGGTTCGCCGCAAATTCCGTATGGCGGACGGCATGAGGTTTCTTTTCTTTCTTCTGTATCTGCCGGATCAGATCCTCCACCACAAAGCGGCACATCTCCTCCACCGGCTGATTGACACTGGTGATCCCCGGCTGGATCTGGCTGCTGATAAACGTATTGTCAAAGCCCACCAGGGCTGCCCGCCCGGGCACCGGAATCCCCACCCTCTGCAGGATGTTCAACACCAGCAGGGCCTCCATGTCATTGGAAGCAAAGATCCCCGCCCTGTCCGAAAAAGAAGACATATACGCAGCGATCCTGGACGAAAGCCTCTCCCTGTCCTCTTCCCAGATGACTGTCAGCTGCCGTTCCGTATCTACGCCTCCCGTTCTCAGCCCTCTCTCAAACCCCAGGCCCTTATCATCCCCCTCCTTTCCCACAAAGAGAAACCTTTGTATTCCCCTCTGAAGCAGATGGGCGGCCACCATGGCCCCGGCCTTCTCATGGGAAACATATACGGAATCCATCCTGTCAGAGCATCGCGTCAAGATCCTCCAGGGAATCGTAAGCTCCCCGAAATGCCTCGTCCCTTCCTCGTCATCCCGGGAGGGCGCCGCGATCAGGCCGTCCACCCGGTACTGCTGCAGAAGCCTCAGGCATTTTTCCTCCTTTTGCAGGCTGTAATCCGAATTGAAGGTCAAAATACTGTAGCCCGCCTTTTCCGCCGTCCCCTCGATGGCCTTGATCACGTCGGCAAAAAAGGGATTGGCAATGTTTGGCACCATCACGGCCAGCAGGCAGGTTTGGCTGCCATTGAGGCCCCGGGCGATCATATTCGGCTGATAGTTATGTTCCCTGGCGCAGTCCCAAACCTTTTTTGCCACCTCCGGGTTTACCGAAGTATTTCCGTTCAGAACCCTGGATACGGTGGGCTGGGAGACTCCCGTCAGCGCCGCTAATTCCTTCATTGTAATCATGTGAAAGCTCCTGATGTTCATTTTCGTGAATACGTATTCACGTTCTGTTATCACTATACGTCCCCTTCTCCCCTTTGTCAATTCCCAATCGCAAATTCCATGAAATGCACATTTTAGGCAGTAAAAAATTGGGACATTTTAACAACTGCCGGCTTGGGCGCGGCCGCAAATGGACACAAAAAAAGGGCAGGCGGTACTGCTGCGGTACCTGCCTGCCCGGCCATGCTTCCAAGCTTCGCGCTTATGCCTCGATTCCCCGGATGAGATTTACCATCTCGATGGCTCCCAGGGCGCAGTCGTAGCCCTTGTTCCCGGCCTTCGTGCCGGCCCGCTCGATTGCCTGCTCAATATTTTCCGTGGTGACAACGCCGAACATCACAGGAATGCCGGAATCGAGAGATACGGAGGCGATTCCCTTTGAAACCTCATTGCACACATAGTCATAGTGAGAGGTAGCGCCCCGGATGACGGCCCCCAGGCAGATCACGGCGTCATATTTGCCGCTCTTTGCCATCTTTGAAGCGATCAGGGGGATCTCAAAGGCTCCCGGAACCCAGGCGATATCCACATCCTCCTCCTTAACGTCATGGCGGGTCAGTCCGTCCATGGCGCCGCTTACCAGCTTCGATACGATAAATTCATTAAACCGTGCTGCCACGATTCCCACCTTGATATCTTTTGCTACTACTTTTCCTTCATATACGCTCATAATTTTCTTCCTTTCTATACCTCTGCCGAGTGAATCAATAATTTAATATATGCCCCATTTTTTTCTGCTTCGTCTTCAGGTAAAAGGCGTCGTACTTGGTGGCCTCCATCTGGATCGGCACCCTCTTGATGATTTGAATGCCGTAGTCCTCCAGCCCATGAACCTTCAGAGGATTGTTCGTCAGAAGACGCATGGATTTTACCCCCAGATCCCGGAGAATCTGGGAACCGATATAATACTCCCTCAGATCCTCGTCAAAGCCCAGGGCCAGGTTGGCCTCCACCGTATCCATCCCGCCGTCCTGAAGCTCATAGGCCCGCAGCTTATTGATCAGGCCGATGCCCCGGCCTTCCTGGCGCATATAGAGCATAACGCCCCGGCCCTCTTTCTCGATCTGGCTCATGGCCGCCGCGAACTGCTGGCCGCAGTCACAGCGCAGGGAGCCGAAGGCGTCTCCTGTCAGGCACTCCGAATGCACCCGGCACAGCAAGTCCTCCCCGTCGGCGATATCGCCCTTTACCAGCGCCACGTGATGCTCCCCGTTCAGCTTATTCACATAACCGTAGGCCCGGAAATCTCCGTATTTGGTGGGCATCTTCACATCGGCCACCCGCTCTACCAGCTTGTCATGGATCTTCCGGTACTGCTGCAGCTGGGCGATGGTGATCAGGCGGATCCCATGCTTTTCGGCAAGGGCTTTCAGCTCCGTAGTACGCATCATGGTGCCGTCCTCCCGCATGATCTCGCAGCAAAGCCCGCACTCCTTTAAGCCTGCGATCCGCAGAAGGTCCACCGTGGCCTCCGTGTGGCCATTTCTCTCCAGAACCCCGTTCTTTTTAGCCAGCAGGGGAAACATATGCCCCGGCCTCCGGAAATCCTCCGGCTTTGCCCCCTCTTCCACACACTTCATGGCCGTGATGGAGCGCTCTGCCGCCGAGATCCCTGTGGTGGTGGATACATGGTCAATGGAAACGGTAAATGCCGTCTCGTGGTTGTCTGTGTTTACCGTCACCATCTGGGGGAACTGAAGCTTCCTGATATATTCTTCCGCCATGGGCATACAGATCAGCCCTTTTCCATGGGTGGCCATAAAATTCACATTGGCCGTGGTGGCAAACTGGGCCGCGCAGATAAAATCGCCCTCGTTTTCCCTGTCTTCGTCATCTGTAACCATAATAATCTTCCCGGCCCGCAGATCCTCCACGGCCTCCGGAATCGTACTGAATCTAAACATCTGCTGTCATACCTCCTTGTCCTGCCGCAGCTGTTTGGCACCCTCACAGTTACGGCCTCTATTCTATGATTAAAATCCTGCCTTTGCCAAAAACTCCATTGTAATTCCGCCCGTCTGTTCTTTTGTCTCCTCCGCGGCAGGCCAGGCGAGGAATCTCTCCACATATTTTCCTACCACATCGTTCTCCAGATTCACGATGCTGCCCACGCCCTTGCTTTCGAGCACCGTCTCCCGGAGCGTATGGGGGATGATGGACACGGAAAATTCTTCCCTGTCGGCCCTGGCCACTGTCAGGCTGATGCCGTCAATGGCGATAGAGCCCTTCTCCACAATATAGCGCATGAGCTTTTCCGGGGCTTTGACCGTATACCAGACGGCATTGTCATCCCGCCTGACCTTTGTGATCGTCCCGACGCCGTCGATATGGCCCGATACGATATGTCCCCCAAACCTGCCGTCCGCCGCCATGGCCCGCTCCAGATTTACCGGGCTGCCGGGCTTCAGCTCCCCGAGGGAGCTTCGGCTGAGTGTTTCGCTCATCACATCCGCTGTAAAGGTACTGTCTGCCATGTCCGTGACCGTCAGGCATACGCCGTTTACGGCCACGCTGTCCCCGAGCTTCAGATCCCCGAAGATCTTCTGCCCGGCGATCTGCAAAACGGAGGATCGAACCCCCCGCCGGATGGCGATGATCCGTCCTTTCTCTTCTATGATTCCCGTGAACACGGCTCCACCTCCCATTCAATCAGCACATCCTCCCCGATTTCCCGGATCTGCCTGTTTACCAGCCGGAACGCCTGGTCCGGCGTTTCCACGCCCAGGCCTGCCACCGGGGATTTCGCCCCTTCGCCCCCAAAGAGCTTCGGGGCCAGGTACGTCTGCACCTTATTCACGATCCCGGCCTGAAGGGCGCTGTAGTTTAAGCTTCCGCCCCCCTCCAGCAGGATACTGTCGATCTTTTTCTCTCCAAGCCTCTCCATCAGCAGGGCCAGGTCGATATGGCCGTCCTTTTTGGGGATCCAAAGGACTTCACAGCCCCGCTCCCTGTATTTTTTCTGTGTATCTTCGTCTGTACAGGCTGTAGCCAGGATCGTAGGGATCTCCCCTGCCGTCCTCACCACCTGGGCCTCCAGGGGGGTGCGCAGATGGGTGTCGCAGATAATGCGGACAGGGGAATGCCCTCCCGGAAGACGGCAATTCAGCATAGGATCGTCCGCCAGCACCGTATTGACGCCCACCATGATCCCCGCGTAACGGTGGCGGGCCTTCTGGACCTCCTGCCTTGCCGCCTCCCCGGTGATCCACTTGGAGGCTCCCGTGTAGGTGGCGATTTTCCCGTCCGCCGTCATGGCGTATTTCATGGCCACATAGGGCCTTCCTGTCCGGATGTAGTGAAAAAATACGGGATTTAAGGCGTCGCAGGCCTCTTTCTCTACCCCGGTATCCACCTGGATGCCGTGCTCCCGCAAAATCCGGACGCCCTTGCCTGCCACCAGGGGATTGGGATCGTCAGAACCTATGACCACCCTGGCAAACCTCTCCCGAATGATGGCCTCCGTGCAGGGAGGCTGCTTCCCGTGATGGCAGCAGGGCTCCAGCGTCACATAGATGGTGGCTCCCTCCATGCTTTCTCTGCAGTCCGCGATGGCGTTTCTCTCGGCGTGGAGCCTCCCGTATCTTTCATGGAAGCCTTTGCCGATCACCCTTCCGTCCTTTACAATGACAGCGCCCACCATGGGGTTGGGGTTTGTCCAGCCCTCCCCCTTTACGGCCTCCTCCAGCGCCATTCTCATATAGTCTCTGTCTCTCATGTCTCCCCTCCTCTATAAGCCGCTTTCTTGTTACCGTCCACTTCGTTCACAGTAACATTGTGCCCGGCCAGGGCAGCCGGATGGCGGCAAAAAAAGCCCTGAATACAATCTGACATTCAGAGCTTACTCTACATGAACCAGGCCGCGTCTGCCGCCGCCCTCTCTTCTTCCATCCAGACTATACTGTCGGCTTCGGAATCACACCGAATCAGCCTCTCGGCTCGTGGGCTATACCACCGGTGGGGACTTTCACCCCGCCCTGAAGATCTTATACACTTTACGCCCACCATTATACTCCACGCGGAACCAATATACAAGCTAATTTTCTGTTACGGTTCACTTCGTTCACCGCAGCATTCGCAAATCTATCTAAAATTTGATCACACCTGAATCACTTTCTTACATAACTATTTTTCTTCCAGATACTCCCTCACCTGATCCAGGGAGGCAAAGCACCCTGCGGCCATCTCTAAAAGCTCGCGCCCCGGCTGTATCAGGTCGGGGACTATCAGAACCTTCATGCCTGCCGCGCAGGCCGACCGGATCCCGTTGGGGGAATCCTCGATGGCAAAGGTCTCCTGGGGCTTCACGCCCATCTCTTCGCAGGCCCGCAGGTAGATTTCCGGGTGGGGCTTGCTGTGGGTGACCATGTCCCCCGCTACAATCGTTCCAAAGTAGGAGAGAAGCCCTATTTTCTCCAGCCGCGCCCGGATCTTGTACCCCTTCGTGGAGCTGGCAAGGCCGATCTCCCAGCCTTCCCGGCGCAGATATTCCAGAAGCTCCCTGGCTCCCGGCTTTACAGGGATGCCCTCCTTCTCCAGGATCTCCTCAAAAATCCTGGACTTGTTTTTCTTAAATTCCCTGTAGGCGAACTCTTCCCCATATTTTCCGGCAAAGTATGCCCGCATGTCATTCTCATTCAGGCCGATGCAGTCCAGGATCGTCTGCTCCATATCCCGGATCTGCTGGAGCAGCCCGCACTCCCGCCATGCCCTGGCGCTGACCGCCTCTGTGTCTGTCAGCACGCCGTCCATATCAAAAATAATCGCTTTTGTCATCATTTCCCTTTCATTTTCTTTTTATTCTCATACATACGATGGGCTTTATTCCGTCAGATACTTTTGCAGTACACGTGTCATCTTGTCTACGTCGATGGGCTTCGCTATATGGGCATTCATGCCGTGTTCCATGCACCGCTTGATGTCAGAGGTAAAGGCGTCCGCCGTCATGGCGATGATCGGAAGCTTGGCGTCTTCCCGCTCCATGGCTCTGATCTGTTCCGTGGCCTCATACCCGTTCAGCTTCGGCATGCGGATGTCCATCAGAACAGCACTGTAGCAGCCCACAGGAGAATTTCGGAACTCTTCCACACAGATTTCCCCGTTCTCTGCCCAGAAGACCTCAAAGCCCAGATCCCCCAAAAACTCCATGGCGATCTCCGCGTTCAGCTCATTATCCTCCGCCAGAAGAATCTTCTTTCCTCCAAAATTCACACGCCACTCTTCCGCGGCCGCGGCGCACTCCCCTGTCATAAAGGGCTTCAGCCCATAGTACAGGGTGGAACGGAACAAAGGCTTCGGAAGAAATCCGCTGACCCCGGCCTCCCTGGCCTCGTCCTCGATCTCACTCCAATCATACGCCGAAATCAGCAAAATGGGAATATTTTCCGGCAATTTCTGCCGGAGCTGTCTGGCCGTCTCGATGCCGTTGATTCCCGGAAGCTTCCAGTCTAAAAGGATCACCTGAAAATCCCTGTGGCTCCTGTGGCGGGCCACCGCAAGCTCCACTGCCGACTCACCGTCCAAGGTCCACTCTGCCTGGATGCCGATGCTCTTTAAAGACTCTGCCGTACTCTCGCAAAGCTGCCTGTCATCGTCCACCACCAGCATATTCCACTCGGGAAGGATCATCTCCCCCTCCTGGCCCTGGGCCGTTTCAAAATCAAAGGTTACACGGAACTCGGTTCCCTCATCCTTCTTACTTTCCACCTGAATCGTGCCATCCATGGCGTCTACAATGTATTTGGTAATCGCCATGCCCAGGCCGCTGCCCTCTGTCTTATGCACCCGCTGGCTGTCCTCCCGCATAAAGGATTCAAAAATCTTCATCTGAAATTCCTCAGACATGCCAATCCCCGTATCCTTAACCGTAAGGAATATCCTCACATATCCCTGTCCTCTGGGTGATTCCTCCTCCCACAGGGAAACCCAGATGCTACCCTCCCTGGGCGTAAATTTAATCGCGTTGGAAAGGAGGTTTAACAGTACCTGGTTCAGCCGCAGGCCGTCTGTATAAACATACTCCTCCGAAATCTCATAAATCCTCACATCGAAGGACTGCCCCTTTTCCTTAATCTGGGGCTGTACCATGTTTACAATGCCGTCCATAATCTCCCGCAGGGAAACCCTCTCCATATTCAGCGTGATCTTCCCGCTCTCGATCTTTGACATATCCAGGATGTCGTTAATCAATCCCAACAGGTGGCGGCTTGACAGGGCGATTTTTTTCAGGCAGTTTTCCACCTGCTGCGGATAATCCAGCTTCGCGGAGGCGATAGCCGTCATGCCCACGATCGCGTTCATGGGCGTCCTGATATCGTGGCTCATGTTGGAGAGAAACTCACTCTTGGCTCGGTTGGCTTCCTCCGCGCTCTGCCTGGCCTCCTCCACCTCCCGGATCTGGTGCCGGTTCAATTTGAGGTAGTTTAGGAACACTACCAGAAAGACGGACATGATAAGCATACAGCCGCCGATGGCCGCTGTGAGCCACCACCTGCTCAGGTTGTCCACCGCGGCGTTCAGGGAACCGTAAGGCATCACGGTCACAAGATACCACTCGGAATCGGGGAGGCTTGTGCAGTACATATTCCTTCTCTCCCCGTCCATCCAATATACGGTGGAATATCTCTCCCCCTTATTGATCGCCGTCTTCATCGCCTCGATATATTCTTCCGAGCTCTTCTCCCTGCTCTCACAGGCCGTCCGGACGCGCTCAAAAAAATTGCCGCCGAACTCATCAAACTGGCGAACCACAAAGCTTCCGTCCTTGCGGATCAAAAAAGAATAGAGAAGAGAAGTTTCCTCCTCATCAAAAAGATTTTTGCTCACAGACTCCATAGGAACGGTCGCCACCAGGGCAATGCAGTCCTCCCTGTCTGCCGGAGGGTCGCTTAAGGGAACGCCCACCAGCATCACCCGTTCCCCCTTCACATTCACCCCTGCGGACACCTTTTTCTTCCCCTTCTCCAGAGACTCCAAAAAAGGCTCAGGGTTCAGGGAGTCTATAGGCTCTCCAAAGAGCATGTGGAAACTGCCGTCCTTCGCGTAATACGACAGGGATTCAAAATGTGTCTCCTTTGCCCGCTTAACCAGCTCTTCCTCCTCCACATCCTCTTTGGTAATGTACCCGGCCATCACCTCCACCGGGGATACGTACATTTCCAATATCGTTTCAAAATGCTTTGTCTTCTGTTCATTCATCCCGGCCATGTAGAGAGTCCCTACCTGGTCGATGGTCTGGGCGCTTTTCTTGTTTATAAAAGATCCAAGAAACGCAAAAACCAGAATACAGACGGCGAAAATTGAAACAAGCCCTTTCGTTAGAAATCGGGATATCTTATTTTTCATTTTTCATTTCTCCATGATACACTGTGCGTTATAATTGACGGATTGCTTCTACAGTCTTTTCATATGCGTCCTTTACCTGGCGAAAAAGAATCGCCGCCTCATTGCTGTACTCCCTGCTTTCCTTTAAAAGATCTGACAGACGGCTGACAGGCTTCGCGATCTCTGTCAGGGACAGGTTCTGGCAAACACCCTTTAAGGTATGGGCTGCCCGGAAAGCCTCCTCCATATTTCCCGCCTCCATTGAGGATGCAAGCAGCTCATAGCTGGGATCTTTGGGAAATTTTAATAGAAATTTCTGCACCCGCTCCTCTTTCCTGAGACGCGCGGCCACATCCTCAAAATCCGCCCCCATGGCTTCGTAACATTCTCTTATTGTCATCTGTACCCTCCTTCTTAAAAATAAGTAAGCTTTTTCATAACTCTCTCAGCTGCATAGGATTTCATAATCACCGGAATACCCTTAAACTGCTCCCCTTTGTGCATCCACATCAGAAATCCAACTTCTTTCATTTCCTATGTATACAATATATTTTTCCTGCAAACTTGAAAAAAGAACCTCGCAAAGCGAGATTCTACCCTGCAAATGCTTCACATAAGCGACATACTTCTTCCGCATTTTCACAGATCTTCCAACTATTTTGTAAGACTATGATAACTTATCCCACATAGTTTGTCAAGCAAATACACTTTTGAAAGTTTGCCGAAAATAACTGCTTTCTACGGGGTCTTTTCGCTCTTAATCTTTACTATTCTTATAGACTTTGTGTATTTTCCGATATATAATAAACATATCATGATTTTAAACAGAGGAGGATTGACAATGAGCTGCAAAACCATAAGAATGTACGGCAACTGCAAACTCTCCATGAACGATCTGCTCTTCCACCTGCGCAAGGAACTGCCAGGAGAATTTGTGGCGAAAGCAGAATATTCCTTTGCGGATGGAAAAACCGCTTTGCTGGTCTATGAAAAATACTTTTTTCGCAACGGAAGCTATGCCAACCTGACGATACTGCTTTCTGAGCAGGACGGAAAGCAGACTGCCGACCTCATCGGCTCCGGCGGCGGGGAGGGCCTCTTTAATTTCAGCTGGGGCGCCAATTCTGATTTTGCCGGGACGGCCGCGAAGATCCTGGAAAAATACGGATTTACGTCGCAGATCTGACCTTCTGGCCTGCCACGTGCATAAAAGGAGCTGCCGCGCGAAATTTTCGTGCGGCAGCTCCTTTTTTACTTTTTCTAAGCCATAAGGCTTTTGATCCTATAAAATTTTCAGGAAATCTCTTAGAATGCCGCGATCTTCTCCGCCGCATACTGCAGAATCAGCACTGCATCGCTGGTGTCGGCTGCGCCGTCGCCGTTCACATCTGCGCTTGCCGCATCCGCCGCGGACAGGCTGGTAAGCTCCGCCGCGCTGCGAAGGACTGCCGCGCTGTCAGCTGTGGTGACCGCTCCGTCCCCGTTTACGTCGCCCAGGAGACGGGCTTCCGCCACCTTCAGGGTCAGGGCCTTCACTGCCTCGTCCACGTCGCCCTGCAGGGCTTCGTCATTGTCGTAAACAGCCTGTGCCTCTGCCGTCACCTCTGCCAGGCCCTCGATGGTCTCTGCCACGTAAGCGTCTTTCGCATTCAGCACTTCGTTCGCCTTGTCCAGCATAGCCTTCAGGGCTGCCTTGTTGGACTTCCGCTCCAGCTTCATGATAGCGTCGATGAGCCTTCCGTAAGCTTCGCCGATGGCGTCGTCCGCACGGTTCTGGTCCTCCAGGATTCCTTCTGCGTGTTCGATGGCATCCTTCAGGTTCTCCAGGCTGTCTGCCGTATATTTCTCATCCAGCAGGCCCTTCGCGGTCTCGATCAGGCTCTCCAGGGAGGACACATCCGCCGTCTTCGCCATCTTAAACAGCTCCTCCAGAACGGCGTAAGCCGCATTGTCAACGGCTTCCTGGGTGGCTGCTTTGTCTTTGAGGATTCCCTTTCCTGCCTCTACGGCCGCCGTGAGAACGTCGGTATCCTCATAATTCTTTCCAAGGGCAAGGAGCTCTTCGGCCACCTCGATGGCTACCTCCAGGTGAAGCTTCTGTACCCCGTATTCCAGGTTTCCAAATGCGCCAAGCAGCCTGCCCAAAGCCTCATCGATCTCAGACTGCGCTGCGCTTAAGTCTGCCGCTACGGCCTTTGCCGCCGCAAGGGCTTCCTCCACCGCTGCCCAGCTCTCTTCCGTATACTCGGACGCATCCAGGCCTTCTATCATAGCGATGACTCTGTTAAGCTGTGACGTATAACTGCTCTCGTAGCTTAAGAACTTCGCGTCTGCCCAATCGGCCCAGTCGCCGTTGTCAGTGCCGTTCATATCGGACTCCAAATAGAGCTCTTTGACGCCCGCCACAGGAACGCTGACAAACTGCGCGTTCTGGGAACCGTTTCCGGACGGCTTGCTTTCATAAAGCAGAGCTCCGTCTCCATAGACACGGAAAATAATATCACCCTGGGATGATTTTTCCGCATCCACGCCCACATAGGCCTCAAAGGTCTCATAGCCAAGTCCTTCGATATCATAATAGACATTTGCCCAGGCATCCATGCCCACGCCGCGCTCAAAGGCTGTCTTCACGCCGTTCACCATCAGAGTCAGGGTACCCTCCGCACGGTTTTTATCCTTATGGAACCTCTCGGAACGTATAAACGTGGATTTCTCTGCATTGTAATCCAGGTCGCTGAGATAAAGAATCTGGTCGGCCTGCAGGTTTTCCCTTCTCTGTAGCCCCTCGATCGCCGCATTCAGTGCAGCCGTTATCTCATCGATTTCCTCCTGTGTCAGGCTGCCCTCCAGCATCTCTTCCGCCGCCGCGATAGCATCCGCCACCTTCCTCCAGCTTGCCGCTGTAAACTGATGCTTTGTGTAGAGGGATGCTTTTTTCATGACTGCGTTAAAATCCTTCAGGCTGCAGAGATGCTCTATGGCATCCGCAAGCTCCAGGGCCGCTGCCTGCATGGCTTCATCCTCCGACTGGCCGTTGGCGATCAGCGCCTCGGCCGCCGCCATCGCGCTCTGCAGTTTCTGCCAGCTCTCCTCGGTGTAGGTGCCTCTTTCCAGAAGCTTTGCGCCCTCTAAGGTATACTTCAGCTCTTCCCGGCTGTGATTGTATTCCATGTAAGCCTGCAGGTCGCTCTCCGTTGCCTTTGTCAGTTTTACGGCGTAGCCGAAGCCATACTTCAGATCTCTCTGTAAAACAGTGCTGCTGTTTACCAGATATTTCTCATTTTCCAGAAGCTGTGCTTCCTTCGCAGCGCTGTTCCAGCCTGCGTAGGGATCAGCGTCGGCGCCGTCCGCATAGACGTCCGCCACATACCAGGTATCCTCATCCAGGAAATCGAGAGGAACTTCCAGTGTACGGTTCACAGCCGACAGGCTGCCCACGTACCAGACGTCCTCCTTCGTCTTTCTCGCGTAGGTGGCGTACTGATACATCTTTCCTTCCAGATAAAGGGTTTTGCTCCAGGTGCCCGGGAAGTCCTTCCAGATGCCCACCTTGCTCTGATCCTGCACCGGAATGCTCTCCGGATCGGTGTACCAGTAAAGGAGGCTCATGCCCGCCCGGAACATGATCGGGGACGCCAGGGCGTAAGCCTTCGTTCCCTTTCCGGGATAGCAGAAGGTATGGTCTGCCGGACCCTGGATCGTCCTGGTAAATAAGGTTGCGATATCCTTGTCTACCTGGGGGTTGTTCTTTCCGATTCCCTCGTCGCCCAAGATTCCCTCCTCCTGCATCAGGTTCGGGTAGGTGCGCTCCAGGCCGCTGGCCACATACTCATCGTGGATCGTCATCACCAGCTTATGCTTTGCGGCAGATTTGATCACCTGCTCCTCCAGATAGGTTTCATTACTCTGGGAACGTACCTTTACAAATTTGATCGTGTGTTATGTCCAAACATGACCTTTCATCTCTTGATTTTATACGCATTTTCCATATATATCTAAAATCATTCTATCATAGATCAGTAAAAATCCTATGGATTTTTTTTACTTTTTTCTGTGGATTTTTTTTACATTTTTGCCTTTTCTTTTGCAAATCAAAGAAATATCAACCTTTTTCCCTTTGATTTTTCGGATGCCGGTTAAAACCCGCATCCGGGCCGCAGGTTTTTAATAAACTCCCACTGTCCCCCGTGTATTCCTTGCGTCCTGACATGAAATTGTAGTAGGCAGGACGGAACGACGGAATAAATACGTTAAAATAGAAACAGAAGAATAGCCGCCATAAAACGGAATACCATAACCAAGAAAGGAAGTGTTACTATGAGCAACCGTGAATTTGCAAAGAGTCTTATTGACCAAATTCCTGAAAGCAAACTAATCTATGTTATCTCATACCTCCAGGGGGCCGCAATTCCGAAAGAGATACCGAACGCTGAAACTTTGGCAGCCATAGAGGAACTGGAAAACGGAGACGGTACAGTATTCACCGACAGCACAACAGATTTATTCGCTGAACTGATGAGGAATAAACCATGTTAAATGTACGATACTCCACCAAATTCAAAAAAGTTTTCTTTCTCCGATTCCGTCAAAGCGGGCATCTACCCGGATTTTTCTATTGATTTCTCTAAGCTGGACATCTAACCACCGTCCTGCTTCCATATGCCGCCAGCCATCACACTGGCGGTTTTTCTGTGTTCACACTTAATTCACAAATTATTAGCACTCGCCTCTTGATAATGGAAGTCGATTTTTGTCCTGTCTTGTGTATCCTAGAAGTGCCTGTTTTACAGGCTTTCCGGGGCATCAGTCATTTTGTCTGGTATTGTAAAGCAGTGTCAGATTTGTCGTAAATGTCGTAAATTTGTGGTCAAAAAATGATGAGAAATGGAGAGTGCTAATAAAATGGAATTAACGTATACAAATGTAAATGGATATCTGATCCCGAATCTCACCTATAAATCCGGTGAGCAGATGGAGCAACTTGGCAAGTATGGTTTTCTTCGCAGAGATTATCTGAAAAACTATCGAAATTCAACCTATCAGGTGATGCTTTTACAGGATACCATTGGAGAGCATCTTCTGGAAGTGGACAAGGCAGCCAGAGAACGGGAAGAGGTAATACTGAAACAGTTAGAAGAAAAAGAACCATTGCCGGATAAAGAGAAAGATCAGATTGCCTGGGTAAGAGCTGCTAATCAACACAAAGCAATTGCAGAAGAGATTATTCTCAAGGAATTGATTTATGTTTAAATGAAGGTGATGAGGTCGTGGATTGCGACCTCATTATTGTATGAAAAATAGCAGTAGGCAGAATGAGAAAAATAGGGTAAAATGGGAACATGGATTTTGGGAACTCATAAGAAATGATTGTTCGGTAAAGTAACTTGAAATGCCAGTTTGGCATTTCAAGTTATAGAGGAGATGGAATGGCGGATCAGAAAGTAAGAGAAATGGAACCAGTGGAAACACAAATAGTTGAAATCATGCCACCGGACGTTGAAAATCTGATTTATGTAGTAAGAAACAAACAAGTCATGGTGGATAGTGATCTGGCAATGCTTTATCAGGTAGAAACGGGAGCGTTAAACAGAGCCGTTAAAAGAAATATTGCCAGATTTCCAGAAGATTTTCGATTTCAGCTTACAAAAGATGAATATGAAAACTTGAAATGCCAATTTGGCACCTCAAATGGCAGTGGAACAGAAAATGGTTATGGTGGCAGACGTACATTACCGTATGTATTTACAGAGCAGGGAATATCCATGCTTGCAAGTGTATTGCATAGTGAGGTGGCAATTAATGTAAGTATAGGTATTATGCGTGCATTTGTAGAAATGCGACGGTTTATAGCCAACAATGCACTTTTGTTTGAAAGGATTAGTAACGTTGAGCTAAAACAACTGGAATATCAGAAAAAGACAGATGAAAAACTGGAGCAGATTTTTGAGTACATATCAGATCATGAGGAGTCTAATCAAAAGATATTTTTTGATGGTCAGATATATGATGCATTCAGCTTATTGATAGGACTGATTCAGAAAGCAGAAATGGAAATTGTTCTGGTAGATGGATATGTGGATGTAGGAACATTAAATATTTTGTCAAAGAAGAAAGAAAATGTGGCGGTGACAGTTTATACACAGCAACGGACAAAATTATCTCAAACAGATGTAGATAACTTTAATGCACAGTATCCTAAACTGGATGTGAAGTACACAAGAGCATTTCATGATCGTTTTTTAATTCTTGATAAAACGAAAGCATATCATGTGGGTGCGTCTTTGAAGGATGCAGGTAAAAAATGTTTTGGAATTAATCTGATTGAAGATGCAGGTATTGTAAGAGATATTTTACAGAGATTGGAATTGGAAACAGAAGAATAGAAAAGTAAGTTATGCAGAAAGGCGTGAGTCATAAGAATATGGCTTGCGTCTTTTTCTGTCTGGAAAGGAAGTGGGGAGCATGGCACAGATTTTTCGTGTAGAGAGAACTAAG
>DESK01000064.1 GCA_002361955.1 Lachnospiraceae bacterium UBA3316 | reverse complement strand
TGCCACATACCTGCTCACCAACTGTTTTACCATCGTCATGGCGGTGTTTGACGTCGCCCAGCATGTGGTGAGCAGGAGCGCCGGCGTGATAAACGGGAGCTTAGACGTTACCGCCGCGCTGGCCGACCTGGAGACGCAGCTTGAAGCAATGGGGATGTGGGAACTGATCGGCCTCTGGCTGGAGACCAACATCATCAACCTGTGCATGTGGGTGTTGTCCATCGTGATCTTTGTCATTGTGTATGGCCGCATGATTGAAATATATCTCACGGTCAGCCTGGCACCCATACCGTTTTCCACAATGGCAAACCGTGAGTGGGGGCAGATGGGGACGAATTACCTGCGTTCCCTGTTTGCTTTAGGCTTCCAGGGATTTTTGATTATGGTCTGCGTCGCGATCTATGCGGCGCTGGTCCAGTCGATCCCTTCTTCCGGCGACATCCACGGCGCGATCTGGGGCACGGCAGGCTATACGGTCCTGCTGGCCTTTGCCCTGTTTAAGACAGGCTCGCTGTCCAAAAGTATTTTTAACTCGCATTAGCATGTAACCAACCTACATTTTAACAAGGAGGACTTTTCTATATGAGTAAGACAAATAATGAACCCATGCAGCCGGAGGCCCAGGCAGGCGGGGGTTTGAAGCTGGATGTGACGGTGCGCCCGATTGCCCCGATGGGGAACCTTCTGGCTTTCGCCAATGTGACGATTGGGGACAGCTTCAAGATTGACGGCTTCCGTATCTGCTCCGGCGAAAACGGCCTGTACGTCAACATGCCTTCCACCCAGGATAAGCAGGGAAAATGGAGGGATGTCTGCTGGCCGGTGACGGCGGATTTCCGCAGGCAGCTCAACGACGCCCTGATCGGAGGGTACGGGCAGGCGATTGAAAACCTGCAGGCCACCCTTGAAGCGACAAAGGGGGCGGCGGAGAAGCCTTCCCTGACCGGCGCCCTGAAAGAAAATGCCGGCAAGGTCAAAACGGCCCCGGCAAAATCCGCCCCGGCAAAGAATGAGCAGGCCCGGTAATGGCGGAGGCCGGAAAATATGGCATTGTGTACGCGGACCCGCCCTGGCGCTATGATATGAAACGCGGCAGCGGGGTGGCTGAAAACCACTACCCGACCATGAGCATGGATGAAATATGCGCGCTGCCGGTTGCAGACCTTGCGGCCAGGGACAGTGCGCTTTTCCTATGGGCCACTTTCCCGCAGCTTAACGAAGCCTTCCGGGTGATCGAGGCATGGGGGTTCAAATATAAGACGCTGGCCTTCCTCTGGCTCAAACAGAACCGGAAAGCGGATTCCTGGTTTTACGGGATGGGGTTCTGGACCCGCTCTAATGCGGAGGTATGCCTTCTGGCGACACGCGGGCGCCCGAAACGCCAGTGCGCGGGAATCCACCAGTTTGTGATCTCCCATATTGAGCAGCACAGCAAAAAGCCGGACGAGGTACGGGAAAAGATCGTAAAGCTCATGGGCGACCAGCCCAGGGTAGAGCTTTTTGCGAGGCAGCAGACCCCCGGCTGGGATGTGTGGGGGAACGAAGTGGATTCCAGTATCAGGATGCCGGAAAGGAAGGGGTGATCTTTATAGAACAGGATGCAAAAAGGCTGCTGATGGAGCGGCTGGACGAGTGCATAAAGAGCCATGCGGATATGCTGGATGCGGGCAATATCGGCAGCATTTATGATCTGCAGGCCCTTTCAGGGCTCCACTATTACCTGAAGGCAGAGCATGAATTTACCCCGGCAGAGGTAGAGGCGCTTCTGTCTTTCCAGGACCCGCTGGATGTGGCCCGGTGGTGCTGGGAGGAAAATACCCATGAGCACAGTTTCCCGATCTGCGACCTTTTGCAGGAAATTGATGCCTATAAGCGGTTTGAGCCGTCGGCAGGCAGGGCGGCGGCAGAGGAAAGGTATTCGCAATTCAGGGAGGCGCTGGCAGGCAATTACTTTGGTTACAGGAAGGAACTGCTGTCCTGGGACAAGGAGAAGCTGATCGACCATGCGGGGGAGATCGCGAAGGCCACAGATACCTTCTGGTCCCTGATGGCCGATTATACTCCTGTCATGGAGGAAATGGACTTCTTCCTCCAATTTGACGACCCGTTGCACAGGATTAGCCGGTTCGGTCCGTTCGATGATATAAATGCGGCCATGCGGACACTGTATGACAGCCGCAAGGAACTGATGGAGGAAGTGTTTGAGGCGCCGCCCACGGAACAGGCGGACCCTGCGGCCTCTGTCCGGGAGCGGCTGCGTGCGGCAATGAAGGAAGTGAAAGGATATGCCGCCCCTGAAAGGCCGGCCCATGATCCCGGCGCACGATGACAACAACAAAAATATAACAAGACTGGAGGTGAATTTACATGCCTTATGTACCCGTACCCAAAGACTTAACAAAAGTCAAGACCAAGCTGGCCTTCAACCTGACGAAACGCCAGCTTATCTGTTTCAGCCTGGCCGCACTGGTCGGGCTGCCGGTATATTTCCTTACCCGCGGCGCTGTCGGCAATTCGGCGGCGGTGCTTATGATGATCGGGCTTATGATGCCCT
>DESK01000046.1 GCA_002361955.1 Lachnospiraceae bacterium UBA3316 | reverse complement strand
TGGGGTCACTTCATATTGTCCTTATTGCCCGTAGGACAGCTCTCCCACCTGGGCAAATCCGTCTTCCATATCGTAGGCCCTCAGGCACTCCCCATCCGACAGGTAGAAATAATGGCCGATATAAAGCCCTCGGGCCTGCCCTTCACCGGCGCCACGGCATTCCTCATCCCGCAGCTGGCCCGTGAAGCGATTGATAAATCCCTGCTCCTCATCGTAGCTGAATACGAGATAATCCTTCTCGCATTCCAGACCCAGGATATTTTTGGCCGGATCCGCCAGAATCGCTTTGTAGTTATACAGCCCCGGGCAATAATAACTGTCCTCCACCACATACCGGTGGATCTCCTTGACGTCCGCCGGATCGGTAATGTCAAACATGGAAAGCTTGATGCCGAGGTACCGGCCTGTCTGGGGATCCACCTCGTTGCCGATGCCAAGGAGCTTATGTTCCCCGTAAAAGTGCAGATAGGAGGAAAATCCCGTAACCTTCAGCTCTCCCAGAATCCTGGGGTTTGCCGGATCCGTCAGATCCACAGAAAACAGGGGATCCGTATTCCGGAACGTCACAAAGTATCCCGTATTTCCCAGAAACCTGGCAGAGCGGACAGTCTCCCCGGGGGCCAGATCCTCGATCTTTCCGGCCACATCCAGATGTTCATCCAGCACGTAGAGACACGTCCTCTCTGTGTCCTGATCCCAGTCTGTGGCCACCGCCCGCAGGAAGCCTCCATACTCGTTCATAGAAAAACTGTCGTTCAGGTATCCCCTGATCTCCCCCGCCGCGCTGGGGCGGATCCTGCCGTCCCCGTAAGCGAATTTCAGGATCTGGGTGCGGTCCCTTCCGTTTTCATAACGCCAGGTGCTGATATAAATGTTTTCTTCACTTACGTAAAACTGCTCTGCCGCAGCCACAATGGCGATGGAATCCTCCGTCTGATCCGGCTTTCCGGCCACATTGACGGAAGAGATCACGAGATAATCCGGCTGGCTGGCGTATTTGGGCAGATACACATCGTCCACAGCCAGCTTCTCACCTCCTGCCCGGGGCATATAGGAGCTGGCCTCCTGAGTTTCCCTGATGTCCGGGGCGTACTGGGTAAACAGGTAAAGCCTCCCGCCGTTCTTTCTGGAGGTACGGTAGTACCCCTCCTGGCTCACGCTGCCTGCCAATCTGGGAGCGTCCCGCAGGCTGATGTCATATGTGTAAACCTTCGTATAGGTGCTCCTGTCCACATAGTACACATCCGACATGGCTTCCGCGTAGGCGTCCTCCTCCATAGCCGTCTCGCTTCCTCCCGCTATCACCACCAGGAGATTTCCATCCAGATAAAACTCCTCCACAGACTCTCCGGCATCCGGAAGCTCGATCACAGCCGTCTCCTCCAGGGCGTCCCCGACCGCCTTCGTGATGTGGATCCTGCTGCCGGACAGCACATAGACATACGCTCCGTCCGTCTTTACGATATCTCCCTCATCTACACCCTGCTCCTGCAAATTTGTCCCGGAGAAATCCTCCCCCATATTCTCTGCGTCTTCCGCCATTATCTCTTTGGCAGCTTCCGCTGTCGCATCCATCATCTCCCCTTCCGCCACTGCGCCGTCAAGCCCCATGCCCCGTGCGCCGTTCACTGCCATCCCGGCCAGGGCCTGGTACAGCTCCTTTTCACTGGAAATGTGGGGAATGGCTTCCTCCCCAGGGGTCTGCGTCTCCTTTTGCCCTTCCGCCAGGGAAACATCCTCACGTTCCTCCGCCGCATCTGTCCCTTCCGTAACGGCCTCCGCCACCGCATCTGTCCTTTCTGGAATCCCCTGTAAGAAGGCTCCCGTCCGGCTGACCTGCCATGCGGCCCCGCACAGCAGTAAAACTACCGCTGCCGCCGCGCAGATCCTATAGGCAGGCCGCCTGCCTTTCCTCTGTTCTTTCCCCCGGATCAGCTCCTCCACCTGTTCCGGCCGCAATGCTTCCGGCACGTCCACATGCTCCGCCGATTTCCTGATCTGCTCCAGCATCTTCTTCTCATCCATCGATACTCCTCCTCTCTACCGCTCCAGACGAGCTTCCATCTTCTTTAAAGCGCGGCTCTGCTTGGACCGCACCGTATTGTTGCTCATGTGCAGCAGCCTGCCGATCTCCCTGCTGGTATATCCCCCGAAAATATTCAGGGCCAGAATCATTCGTTCTTCATCCGACAGGGCCGCAAAGGCCCGCCGCACATCAATGTTTCTTCCTATATCCCTTGGTTCCTCCGCCAGATCCTCCGGCAGGGACAGGGCCTTATTGGCGTACTGCCCAAGCCTGCGCCGGCACTTGTTTGTGAGAATGCGGAACATCCAGGCCCGAAAGGCCTCCGTCCTACGCAGTCCCCGAATTCCCTGCCACGCATCCGCCACCGTGTCGCTGACCGCGTCCTCTGCATCGTGAGTATTCTTTAACGTATACAGCGCAAAACGGTACAGATCCCGGTAAATTTCCTCATATAGCCTTGCAAACGCCTCCACGTCTCCGGCTCTTGCCCTCAGAACAAGCTCTCTCTCCTGTTCCATATCCTCGCCCCCCAACTCTTTATCGATAAACAGTCTTTCATACATCATGTATGATACCAGGGTCAAAAGGTCATGCGTTTCATGCTTGCATGAAAAAGCATGGCTTTGTGACCCGTAAAACACCGAAAAGCAGCCATTTTTCGGAGAAAAATGAGCGGATTTGAGGTGTTTTAGGATTTCGGGAGTGCGTAAGCACGGAGAAATCCGTATCATAGTTGGGGGCAAAGGCTTTTGACCCCAACATCATCATGTATTCGTATATATAGTGTCGCATATCCCGCAAAGTGTTGCACCTTATTTTTTTTGTTTCCGTGTCAAAAGTCCGAATTTACGTCATGCTTGCACGACAGTGAATGAGAGACTTTATGACACGCCTGGAAATGAGGAAGAAGTGGGGAAGGGGCCCCGCGGAGCGTTTCCTATGATATAAAAAAGCCCCCCATTCACGCCATGCCTGCATGGCCGTAAATGAGAGACTTTCACAAATAGCGGTGGCTGCCCCGGCAGTCCTATCCGCTGCCTGCGGCAATCAATAACGGTTGAAGCAGGCAAAGATCTCCTGCACCCTTGGCATGGCAAGGCCCGAGGGCACGTTCCCGGCGTCACAGATGCCGGCCAGCCCCTTCGTCTTTAAGAGCCTGTCCAGAGCCTTCACCACACTGCCCACATCATTTTTCCCTTCTCCGTAGTGCTCCTTGGCGTAGCGCAGCAGATAAGCCAGCGTCTGTGTCTGCTCCTCATCCACCAGCTGCTCCACGTAGCGCAGATCCAGGTTTTCCTTTCCCACGGAAAATGCCGTCTTTCCCATGCGCTTGATCTTCAGCCGCTCCTTTACCACGCCGTCGCCCCGGTAGGTTTTGCGCTTCTGCACAGAGCCCGACAGATCGATCTCCCGTCTGCCGGAGGGCAGATGAAAGCCCGGCGCCTCCACGGCCGGAGCCGGATAATCCCTGATCAGCTTCTTCGTCCCCTCCGTGATATCCACGGCCTGGTAGGAATCCATCTGGATGATCTTATCCGCGATATAGAAATAAGAACCGCAGCTTCCCACTACCAGGATCGTAGAGATCCCGGCCTGACGGTACAGATCCACCGCCCTCTCCAAAAAGGGCGTGATGGGTTCCTTCTCCCTGGCCACCACCCGCTGCATCAGGTCATCCCTCACCATAAAGTTGGTGGCGGAGGTATCCTCGTCAATCAGCAGAAGCTTACTGCCCGACTCGATGCCCTCCACGATATTGGCCGCCTGGGAGGTACTGCCGCTGGCGTCCAGCGTGCAGAATCTCTTCGTATCCTTGCCGTTTGGCAGGTGGTTGATAAACAGGGAAATATCTGTATTCGTAATCTTCCTGCCGTCCTCGGCCCTCAGCTTCAGGGCCGTCTCCTCCGTGATCACATATTCCCTGCCGTCCCCCGCGATATGGTTGTACACACCCCGCTCAAGGGCCTTCAGAAGGGTGGACTTGCCGTGATATCCTCCTCCGGCGATCAGCGTGATGCCCTTTTTGATTCCCATGCCACGGAGCGCGCCCCCGTGGGGAAGGCTTAAGGTGACAGCCATGGTCTCCGGCGCCTGAAACGGAACGCCGCCCTTTAAGGGCCTGTCCGAGACGCCGCTCTCCCTGGGCAGCACGGAGCCGTCCCCGATAAACGCCACCATATCCCGCTCTTTCAGCTGCTGGCGGATGTACTGCTGATCCTCTGCCAGGAAAATAACCTTCTCCAGCTCCTGCTTCGGAGTCTTGGCGTAGTACAGGCTCTGCTCTACGCAGACCGGCAGAAAATCAAACAAAATTTTCTCCAGCTCCCCGGCGTTGATCGTACGCCCGTTGGCCGGAAATCCCACCTCAAACCGGACGATGATGCCGTCGCCCTCCACCTGGCAGGCCGTTCTCTCCAGCACCTCCTGGCCGGGGCGGCTCACAGAAATGATCCCGCTCTTGCCCGAGCCCTTGGCCTGGAAGCAGAACCTGTCCGCCTGCTTATGGAAACGGCGGATCAGATAATCCTCCAGCGCCGTCTGATCCCACTTCGTCTCATAGTATGACGCCGGAAATCCGGCAATTTTATGATTTACTTTTACGCTGAGCCTCGAGGGCGCCGCAAAGGGGTCTCCCTGTACATGCTCAATATTTAACGTGTATTTTCCAAAATGATAGCTTCCCGCCAGGGACTTGTAGGCAGGGTAGCTTTTCCTGTTGATTGCGCGCAGATTTACGCGCAGATCCTCTGATGATTTCATATTCGTCCTCCTCTCCGTGCTTGGTTTCCTTGCGATGATTTCTTCTATATTCGCTCCGTGCTTGGTTTCCTGCGATAGTTTCTTCTATGCCTTC
>DESK01000023.1 GCA_002361955.1 Lachnospiraceae bacterium UBA3316 | reverse complement strand
CTGTATGTGGTTTTGAGGGTACATCCCTTAGATACAGAGTCTGATCAGTCAGGCTCTTTCTTACTAAAGGGGATTGGTCAAATGGTATGACAGGAGTCTCCAAAACTCTTAGCGGGAGTTCGATTCTCTCATCCCCTGTTTTATAAAGCCTGTATGTACGGGCTTTATTTTTTTGCGTATTGCATTTCGTGTTGCATAGTGTCGAAATGTTCTATAGCAATATTGCTCATTTTCTTCCGGGCATCCGGCAATATATGCCGGTATACGAGGGAATCACTTTAATCTGAAATTTCATTTCCCATTGTATTTTTAATTCATTCTGCTCATTCTAACCAAACGATTGACGATTTGTATGTGTTTCCGTCATTGCCGAGAATGGAGTGTGATGACAACGTTAATATAATTGGATGGGGAGATGAACCGTCCGAAGACCATACACAGTGACAAAGCCCCCTACCGTGTTTGCAGAAGGTGAACTGACCCGTACCTGCCTGGAATGTGGTCAGAAAGAGAGTATCGCTATTCCAAAGCTGACCCCGACCCTGACACTGAACGTCACAAAGCTTCCGCTTAAGGTAAAGCAGTCTACGAAAAAAGTGACAGTGAGCGGACTGACCGAGGGTGATTACGTGCAGTCCTGGACTTCCGGCAATACGAAGGTCGTGACGGTCAGCAGCAGCGGAAAGATCCAAGGGAAAAAGGTTGGCAAGAGATCTTCAAATAAGAAAGTTGTGTCAGTGTCAGCCAAAGGTGCTGTTAAAGCAAAGGCGCCGGGCAAAGCAAAGATCACGGTAAGCTCCGGCAAGAAAAAAGTAACGGTGGCTGTCACCGTTACAAAGAAATAGAAAAGGATCAGAGATTGTTTGCGGAAGCAAAGAGAGCGGTTTCTTCCATCCACCGCTGAGCCAAGAGGCGGTGTCCCAAGGGCGTGAGATGGACGCCGTCCGGGGTGATGGCGTCATAACCCATATCCTGGGCGGCCTTTTGGAAAAAATCCTGAAGGGGCATAAAGAGACAGCCGTGGCCTGCGGCCTGGGCGGAGATCGCCGCTTCTGCCTGTTGGATATCAGGCAGCCAGAGCGCGTACTCCTGTGGATAAGGTAAGAGGAAGGGGGACATGCAGAGAATATCTGCCTGTGTACCGGCGCGAAGGGCGTCCAGCAGTTTTCCGTACTGATCGGAAAAGGTTTTGCCGGAAAAGGCCGCGCCGCAGTTCCTTGCCACAAAAATATCGTTGATTCCGATGAGGATAGAGATAACATCTGGCGAGTAGGGAAAGCAGTCCCGGGAAAGATTGCGAAGCAGGTGGGGCAGGGTAAGGCCGTCATGGCCCTTGTTGATAAAGGTAATGGAAAAATGCTTTTCGGTGGAAATATCGGAAAGCATTTTTACGTATCCGTCACCGAGAGTATCCGTTCCCGAAAGCCAAAGCCTGTGGGAATCCGTGATACTGTCACCGAGAAATAACAATGTTTTGTTATTGTTTAAACAGGTCTGTGCATTTACTGCACAGGCCGTAAGAAAATGATTCAGGTGTGAGCAAATCCCATTCGCGGAGCGAATTTTAGATGGATTTGCGAATGGTAGCAACAATGTTTTCATGGGGGGCCTCCATTTTGGTAAAAAGGTTAGACAGTGGAGCGTCTGTAGAGGTATAATAAGGATGCAAGGGGCAAAAGGCTCTGCCCCAACATTATTGTAGTACAAAACGGAAAAAATAAAAAGGGAGGGAAAGAAAATGATGCAAAGGAAGAAGGCTATTTTAAAAGATTGCTTTATGAACAGTGGAAAGAAGAAGCTGATGCTGTGGGTGACGGCTATATGTCTGCTCTTTTTGGTGCTCTGTCCGGGAGGACGGGGGAAGGCGTCTGCTGATCTTTTGCCTAAGCCGTCGTACAACCTGAACATCGGCCTGAGAAGTACTTCTGAGCTTGTGGATACGGGCAGCGGTTACATGCGGGTGTTTTATGACGGGACGAAGGTCTGCATAGAATATTATGACAATGAATTTCATATCCTGAGCAGTCGGTCGGTTGCTATGGAGCTGGAGCTCTGGGGCGGTTTTTACGCAGGCGCCGACGCCTACTATCTGGCGGAGGGGCAGGACAATCCAGAGGAGAACGACGGGGCGGAGGTCATCCGTGTGATCAAATACGATAAGAACTGGAACAGACTGGGGGCGGCGTCTATCAAAGGAAAAACGGATTTCTTTGGCGGGGAGGTGCGTTATCCTTTCAATGTGGGCTGTGTGGAGATGGCAGAGCATGACGGCACTCTCTATCTTGTAACAGGCCATGAAGGATACGTAGATCCGGCCTATAACCAGGGACATCAGGGATTTCTGTTCATCGCGGTGGACACGGATTCCATGCACGGGGAAATTGTGGACTGTGATCTGTGGCATTCCTTTGCCCAGTACATAAAAGTGGCGGGGGAAGAATTGTATGTGCTGGAAAAGAGTGAGGGATCCAGGTGTACGAAAGTAACCAGGTATGATGCACAGACCTTAAAAAGTACGATGATAGAGGTTCTCCCCTATGGGGGTTCCCCCACTTCTGCATGGGCGATTGCCTGCTATGCCAGTGTAGATGATCTGGCTGTATCCTCTGACCATGTGCTTTGCCTTGGGACTTCCATAGACCAGTCGCAGTATGACAATGTTTCAGAAGATACTGCCCACAATATTTATCTCACAGTCACGCCGATGGCAGATTTTTCCAAGGAGGCCACTACGGTGAAGTGGCTGACGGATTACAGCGGAGGCGGGAAAAGTTTCCTGGGAACAAAGCTTACGAAGATCAATGACAATCGCTTGATGGTTTCCTGGGAGGAATCAGAAGAGGAGCAGCCGGGAAGCACGGAGGACTGCCTGGCGGGAAATCTCCTCCACTACCTGTTTATTGACGGGCAGGGCAACAAGATCAGTGAAGAGTATACAGCGCCTGCCCCCATATCGGACTGCCATCCGATTGTAAAGGACGGAAAGGCTGTGTACTGCGCATCCAATGGCAACATGGTAAACTTCTATTCGATCGATACCCAGACGGGACAGTTCACAAAAGAGGTGTACCGTGTAGCGGGGGAACATGCGTCCTGGGAATGTAAGGACGGCGTGCTCACAATCTCCGGAACAGGTCCGATCTCGGTAGACCCAAAGGCAAGACATAGATATCCCGTCTCTTCCGCGAGCGGATGGAGCTCTTACAGCTTTAGTGATAATGCGTGGAAGCCTGTCAGGGAACAAGTAGAAAAAATAGTAATCGAAGGGGGAATTACAGAAATACCTCCAGAGGAATTTGCGTATTTTAATAAGCTTGAGGAAGTGGAGATTGCTTCTGGTTTAAAGAGCATAGGGGACAAGGCGTTTTATCGCTGCGAAGCCTTAACCAAAATCACGATTCCGGCCAGCGTGACGAGCATAGGAGAGGACATCCTGTGGACGGGATACTATTGGGTAGGGGATAAGAGCCATGTGGTGAAAGCAGCTATTTATACGGAGCTGGGATCCTATGCGGAAGCGTATGCGAAAAAGAACGGACTTTCCTACAGCATTAATGGAAAAGATATCATCTGGGGTGATGAGGATGATAATTCCATAACAATCAAAGGAAAGAAGGATATTTCAACAGCAGTGGTGAGCGGTATCCAGGAAAAGTACCCCTATAAGGGAAAGGATCTTACTCCCACAGTGACTGTAAAACAAAAAGGTAAGACACTGAAACAGGGCACAGATTATAAGGTGTCTTACGCGAATAATAGAAATACCGGCAGGGCAGTGGTAACGATTAAAGGCATCAATAATTATAGCGGAACCATCAGGAAAACCTTCCTCATCGTCCCGAAAAAAGCGTCTGTCTCAAAGCTGAGTTCACCGAAAAAGAGAACAATCAAAGTCAGCTGGAAGAAGGACGCCCAGGCCAGCGGCTATGAGCTTCAGTATGCCGCAAACGCGAAATTCACCAAGGGGAAAAAGACAGTGATACTTCCGAAGAAGTCCATGGTTTCTAAGAAGATTGCCGGGCTTACGAAAGGCAGGAAATACTGCGTTCGTATGCGGGCCTATAAAAAGATCGACGGCAAGAAGTATTATGGAGCGTGGAGTAAGGTGAAGAAAATAAAGGTAAGATAATGATGCAGAACAGGAGAAGTCAATTATGTTTCATATAGGAAGCCATATTTCATCCTCCAAGGGCTATGCTGCCATGGGAAGGCAGGCATTAAAGCTTGGTGCGGATACGTTCGCGTTTTTTACAAGGAATCCCCGGGGAGGAAACGCCAAAGCGATTGTACCGGAGGATGTAGAGAAGTATCGGGAGATTGCAAAGGAGCATGGGTTTGCCAGGATCGTGGCCCATGCGCCCTATACCCTAAATGCCTGTGCCGCAAAGGAGGACATACGCAGGTTTGCCAGGGAGACCTTTGCCGATGATCTGAACCGAATGGAGAACACGCCGGGGCAGTATTACAATTTCCACCCGGGCAGCCATGTGGGGCAGGGGGCCGCGAGAGGGATTGAGCTGATCGCGGAGATGTTAAACGACAATCTGCGCCCGGAGCAGACGACGACGGTTTTGCTGGAAACGATGGCGGGCAAGGGCAGCGAGGTAGGCCGGAGCTTTGAGGAGCTGCGGGCGATTCTGGATCGGGTGAAGCTCGTGGAAAAGATGGGCGTCTGCCTGGACACCTGCCATGTGTGGGACGGAGGCTACGATATCGCAGGCGATCTGGACGGCGTATTGGAGGAGTTTGACAGGGTGATCGGCCTGGACAGGCTGAAGGCCATTCATATCAATGACAGCCTGAACCCCCTGAGCAGCCATAAGGACCGCCATGCAAAGATCGGTGAGGGGATGATAGGCCTGGAGACCTTCCGGAGAATTGTGCGCCATCCGGCCCTGCAGGGACTGCCCTTTATCCTGGAGACGCCCAACGACGATGCCGGCTGGGCGGCGGAGATCGCTATGCTGCGGAGCATGGCGGAAGAGTAAGAGATCTAAGAGATAAAATAGAGGACAATGCGTGAACCCCGGCCCGTTGGGGAGGAAAAATCTCCGACGGGCCGGGGTCTGCTCATGGCGCATCCTCCAGGAGAGCCTTTGTTTCACAGGACAGCAGCAGTCTCTGTCACTATGAAGCGGCAGAGTATTACCGGTAAAATAAAAAGGACTGAAAATCAGTCCTTTTTATGAGAGGCGACAACCAGATTTGAACTGGTGATCAGGGTGTTGCAGACCCACGCCTTACC
>DESK01000041.1 GCA_002361955.1 Lachnospiraceae bacterium UBA3316 | reverse complement strand
TTATCTACCTCCTACCCGATTGTGAAGGAACTACCCATCTATTTAAAATTGTGATATACTAATTTCATTCATAGGATTATGACAAAGAGATGGAGGATGACAGCATGAAACTTATATCCTGGAACGTGAATGGGCTGAGGGCCTGTGTACAGAAGGGGTTTTTAGATTTTTTTCATGAAATTGACGCAGATATTTTCTGCATTCAGGAAAGTAAGCTTCAGGAAGGGCAGATTGACCTGGAACTTCCCGGTTACCATCAGTATTGGAATTACGCAGTAAAGAAGGGATATTCCGGAACAGCAGTATTCACCAAGGAGGAACCTCTGTCCGTCCGTTACGGCATGGGCATCGAAGAACATGACAGGGAGGGACGTATGATCACGCTGGAGTACCCGGAATTTTATTTGGTGACGGTGTATACGCCCAACTCCCAGACAGAGCTTGCCAGACTTTCTTACCGGATGCAGTGGGAGACGGACTTCCTCGCCTATTTGAAAGGTCTTGAGACAAAAAAGCCCGTGATTTTCTGCGGAGATTTGAATGTGGCCCATCAGGAAATCGACCTGAAAAACCCAAAGACCAACCGAAAAAACGCAGGATTTACCGATGAGGAACGGCAGAAATTTACAGAACTGATCCAGGCAGGCTTTATCGACACCTTCCGGTATTTTTATCCGGAAACGGAAGGTATCTATTCCTGGTGGTCTTACCGCTTCCGCGCCAGAGAAAAGAACGCCGGATGGCGGATCGATTATTTCTGCGTATCGGAAAGCCTCCGGAACAGGCTGGCGGATGCGAAGATCCATACGGAGATCTATGGATCCGACCATTGTCCGGTAGAGCTTGAGATAACAGGGTGAGGAGCAGCGGCGATGAATCTTTTAACGATTGAAAAACTTACAAAGGTATTTACAGAACGGAAAATTTTTGACGAGGCAGATTTTTCCATTAATGAAGGGGAAAAAATCGGTGTGATCGGTATCAACGGAACGGGAAAGTCCACACTTCTGAAAATAGCCGCAGGGCTGGAGCAGCCGGACGAGGGTACGGTGACAAAGGGAACCCACGTACTGATCCGCATCCTGCCCCAGAACCCTTCCTTTGACCCGGACGCCACGGTGCTGGAGGCGGCTTTAGAGGGGAACATAACGAAGCAGAATGAATGGACGGCAGAGAGCGACGCGAAATCCATGCTGAACAAACTGAAAATCACTGATTTTTCTCAAAAAGTGGGGGAATTGTCCGGCGGCCAGAGAAAACGTCTGGCCCTTGTACGAGTCCTTCTGATTCCCGCCGATATTTTAATCCTGGATGAGCCCACAAACCACCTGGACAGCGAGATGGCCGAGTGGCTGGAAGAGTTTTTGCTTAGTTACCGCGGAGCCGTGCTGATGGTGACCCATGACCGGTATTTTCTCGACCGGGTATCCAACCGGATCGTGGAAATCGACAAGGGAAAAATCTACAGCTATCCGGGAAATTATTCTGAGTTCGTGCGGTTAAAGGAAGCACGGCAAAACATAGAGCTTGCGTCGGAGCGGAAGCGGCAGAGCATCCTCCGCACAGAGCTTGCCTGGCTGGCCAGGGGCGCCAGGGCCAGATCCACAAAACAGAAGGCCCATATCGCCCGGGCTGAGGAGCTAATCGCCAGAAAGTCTCCGGTGAAGGACGCCGTTGTGGAGATGAGCTCTGTATCCTCCAGGATGGGGAAAAAGACGATCGAGGCGGAAGGGATCTGCAAAGCCTACGGCTCTAAGGTGCTGATCCGGGATTTCAGCTACATTTTCCTTAGAGGAGAACGTATCGGTATTATCGGCGAAAACGGCTGCGGAAAGAGTACACTTTTGAAGATCCTGGTAGGCCAGGTGGAAGCTGACGCGGGCCGGGTGGAGATCGGCCAGACTGTCAAAATCGGATATTTTTCCCAGGAAAGCCAGGAGATGGACGACAGCGAACGGGTGATTGATTATATCAAAGAAGCCGGAGAATATGTGGTTACGGCTGAAGGGACGGTGACAGCCTCCCAGATGCTGGAACGGTTCTTATTTGACGGGACGATGCAGTGGAGCGCAATCGGCAAGCTTTCAGGCGGCGAAAAACGAAGGCTTCATCTGCTCCGGGTGCTGATGGAGGCGCCGAATGTACTGATCTTAGACGAGCCTACCAACGATCTGGATATTCAGACTCTGACTATATTGGAAGATTATCTGGATTCTTTCGACGGTATCGTCATCACCGTGTCCCATGACCGGTATTTTCTGGACCGTATCGTCCGGAGGATCTTTGCCTACGAGGAGAACGGCCATCTGCAGCAGTATGAGGGAAATTATTCTGATTATCTGGAGGCATACGAAATACGCCATCCCAAAACGGAAAATAAGCCTGCTATCACGGAAAAACAGGAAAAAACGGAAAAACAGAGCAGAAAAAAACAGAAATTCTCTTATAACGAAGAACGGGAGTTTGCTGTCATTGATGATGAAATCGAGGCTTTGGAGGAGAAACTAAAAGAGATTGAGGCGCAGATGGAAGCGTCCGCAAGCAGCTACAGCCGCCTCGGCGAGCTGATGGAAGAAAAGGAGCAGACAGAAGCGCTTCTGGAAGAAAAGATGGAGCGGTGGGAATATTTAAATGACCTGGCGATCCGAATCCAAGAGGAAAGGATGGGGAATTGAATTGAAAAGAGAAATGCTGGGGAATATTCGAGAGAAACACTGTACGGAAATCGGCCGGATGGGCATAACAAAGCGGCCGGATGGGATCCTGTTTCAGGCAGCCCTTGAAAAGCCGGAGGACACATCCCTGCTGCTGTATAAGCGCGGGACGGATGAGGTCATTCATGAGATCCCTATGAACGACAAGCAGGTAATGGGAAACATTTACGCTGTCAAGGTAGAAAATATCGATTGGAGAAGCTGTGAGTATAATTACCGTGTGGGCAAAAAAGTGATTCAGGATCCCTGCGCAGACCTGATCCGGGGAAGAAAACATTTCGGAGAGGTGGTGGAAAATGCGGACGGCCATCAGATCCGGTGCGGCTTTTCCTTTGGAACCTACGACTGGAAGGGAGACGCGCCTCTGCGGATTCCCTATGAGGATGCGGTAATGTATTGCCTTCATGTGCGTGGGTTTACCATGCAGGCCAATTCCCGGGTGCGCCACAAAGGTACCTTCCGGGGCGTAGCAGAGAAAGCGCAGTATCTGAGGGAGCTCGGCATTAACCAGGTAAAGCTGATGCCAGCCTACGAGTTTGATGAGATCAGCAAACGCCGTGGAGCCATGACAGTAGATTACCGGGAGGTTTTGGAGGATAAACCAGCCAGAATCAATTTCTGGGGATATGAGAAAGGCTGGTATTTTGCGCCAAAAGAGTCCTTCGCGTCGGGAAATGACCCGGTGAAGGAAATGAAAGATATGGTCTTAACGCTGCACCAAAACGGCATTGAAGTGTTGATGGAGTTTTTCTTTCCGCCGGAGACAGACTTCCGGACTGCGACGGATTGCCTGGCCTATTGGGTTTCCGAGTATCATATTGACGGTTTCCACTTAGTGGGATGCGACAGCCTCGCAGGACTTCTGGCAAAGGATCCCCTGTTCGCCGATGTAAAGCTGATTGCCGGATATTTCTCCACGGGAGAAATTTACCCGGAGGGAAAGGCTCCCCATTACAGGAACCTGGCTCAGCTGGACGCAGGCTTTATGGAGACAATCAGGAGTCTGTTAAAGGGGGACAATCAGCAGCTTTGCGCGTTCACCTGGCGGATACGCAGAAATCCCTCCCATTCAGGCGTAATCAACTATGTGGCCGGCCATGACGGCTTTACCCTGATGGATACCGTGAGCTACAATGAAAAGCACAACGAGGAGAACGGCGAGCAGAACCATGATGGCCCGGAGAACAATCTGAGCTGGAACTGCGGCGTAGAAGGCCCAACCAGAAAGAAGAAGATTCTGGAGCTCCGGGAACGGCAGGTCAGAAATGCCATCCTGATGCTTCTGCTGGCAAACGGTACGCCCATGCTGCAGGCGGGAGATGAGTTTGGAAATTCCCAGGGCGGAAATAATAATCCCTACTGTCTGGACAACGAGGTTTCCTGGACAAACTGGCAGGCGGCGAAGAAAAATGCAAATCTGACAACTTTTGTGCGCCAGGTCCTTGCGTTCAGGAAAGCCCACCGGATCCTGCATATGCCCCAGGAACTCAAGGTGATGGATACCCTGTCCTGTGGCTATCCCGATTTATCCTACCACTGCAGCCGGGCATGGTACGGGGAATTTGAGAATGACAACCGGGAGGTTGGCGTGATGTACTGCGGCCAGTACGCCGGAGAAGAGAATTTTATCTATGTGGCCTACAACCTCCATTGGGACGAGCATGAGTTTGCCCTGCCAAATCTGCCGGAGGATATGGAATGGCATGAGGAGATTGATAGCGCAGTGGGCGTGTACGAGGGCGATGCAGGTCCTGTGCACTCCGGACAGAAAACCTTTATGGTACCGGGGCGCACGATCAAAGTATTATTGGGAAGAAGGTAAAAAAATGTTAGAAGGAGCCATCGGCCATTTAAAGACGATTACCAAACACAAGCTCCTTGTTATGGAAGGCTGCTTTCGGGTGGGACTGTACCGCCAGGGACTGCTTCACGACCTGTCAAAGTATTCTCCCTCTGAATTTCTGGTAGGCTGCCGGTATTACCAGGGAACACGCAGCCCAAACAATGCGGAAAGGGAGAAATACGGCTATTCTGCCGCCTGGCTGCACCACAAGGGACGAAATAAGCATCACTTTGAATACTGGACGGATTATTGCCTGGAGTCTAATACGGTACCCATGGCGGGAGTGCGGATGCCCCGGAAATATGTAGCAGAAATGCTGATGGACCGCATCGCTGCTTCAAAAGTCTACAACGGCGCATCCTATACAGACCACGATCCTCTGGAATATTATCTGCGAGGGAAAAACCACTACCTGATGCACCGTGATACGGCCAGGGAGCTGGAAGGCCTTCTGCGGATTTTAGATGAAAAGGGAGAGGACGCCCTTTTCTGGTTCGTGCGGGAGAAATATCTGAAGAACCAGAAATAAAGACATATAAAACAGCCTGCAGACAATCGTGCTATACGACGTGTCTGCAGGCTGCTTTTTACACTTATACGGGGTAGACCAGACGATCTTCCGTGATGCCATCCAGCACCTCTCGCAGGTATTTCCCCGCCAGATACTTGGCCATCGGCAGGTTCATGTCCAGATAGTTGCCGCAGTCCTTAGGCGAAGCTCCAGGAACTTCTCCGACGTAATCCCGGATGAACGTAAACATTTCTGTCAAAAGAGGGATGATATCCTTCGAGCAGTAATCGCCTGCCAGCAGCAGATAAAAGCCTGTGCGGCAGCCCATCGGCCCGAAATAGACAATGCGGTTTCCGAATGCCGGATGGTTTCTTAAAAACGTGGCTGCCAGATGTTCGATGGTGTGTACCTCCGCCGTATTCATAACCGGCTCCTCATTCGGGGAGGTCATGCGGATATCGAAGGTCGTAACCGTCTCCGCGCCGATGTGATCCTTTCGAGATACATAGACACCCGGCTGCAGCTTGATATGGTCTATCGTGAAGCTTGCGATTTTTTCCATAAGACAGATTCTCCTTTATCGTTATTATAGCAAATAATCAAAAGTATACCGCATTTCACAGCAAAATTCAATAGAATTGACTTTCCTGGATGCCAGTGATAAAATAGAGGGCAAAAGACTTGAATCTGGAGCAGAAAGCGGAGGAAATGAGAAATGATCAATGATAAAAAGGTATTATTCAGCGGAATGCAGGCCACGGGAAATCTGACTCTTGGCAATTATCTGGGAGCCCTGAAAAACTGGGTAACGTTAAGCGATGAGTACGAATGCTTCTACAGTGTGGTGGATCTTCATTCCATTACCGTTCGCCAGGATCCTGCCGTTTTAAGGAAAAGAGCCAGGGCCCTTCTTACTCTCTATATTGCAGCAGGACTTGATCCGGAAAAGAACTGTATTTACTACCAGTCCCATGTATCCGGCCATGCGGAGCTGTCCTGGATCTTAAATTGCTTTACCTATATGGGCGAACTGAATCGTATGACCCAGTTTAAAGACAAATCGGCCAAGCATGCGGATAATATCAATGCGGGACTTTTCACCTACCCGGTGCTTATGGCGGCAGATATCCTGCTGTATCAGGCGGATGTCGTTCCCGTTGGCATTGACCAGATGCAGCATCTGGAAATCACCAGGGATATTGCCCAGAGGTTCAACAACATCTATGGCGATGTGTTCACGATCCCGGAAGCCTACATCGGCAAGACAGGGGCGAAAATCATGAGCCTTCAGGATCCCACAAAGAAAATGTCCAAATCTGACGAGAATCCCAACGCCAGTATCTACCTGATGGATGATCACGATACGATCATGCGCAAATGCAAGCGGGCCGTGACAGACTCCGAAGCTCAGATTCTTTACAGGGATGAGCAGCCGGGAGTTAAAAACCTGATCGACATTTACAGCACCTGCACCGGAAAGACGCCGGAAGAGACGGTGCGGGAGTTTGACGGAAGAGGCTACGGCGAGCTGAAAATGGCCGTGGGCGAAGCTGTCGTATCTGTTTTAAAACCGATCCAGGATCGGGTGGAGCAGCTTGGAAAGGACAAGGCTTATATTGATTCCGTGATTAAGAACAACGCTGAAAAAGCGAATTACTATGCCACAAAGACTCTGCGGAAGGTACAGCGGAAAGTGGGCTTCCCGGACAGAGTACGGTAAAGATCTAAAAACAGGCGATGCTTACCCGTATCGCCCACATTACACAACAGGACAGGAGTGATAGGTATGACGTTTGAAGAACTGATTGCGGTTCTGGAGATGCAGGAGGAGATTTTGCAGTTTACGCACTTTACAAATGAGGATGCGTGGGAACTTGGAAATGTGATCGTGGCAGAAGCGAAGCGCCGGAAGCTGCCGGTGGCTGTGAGCATCACCTTAAATAATGGTCTGAAAGTATTCCAATATGCTGCAGACGGATACACCCTCAGCGACGAAAAATGGATGGAGCGCAAAGTAAACTCTGTAAAAATGCTGGAGCGCAGCAGCCTCCATACCTATATGATGCTTCGGAAAAATGAAGAAAGTCTTGCCGACTGGGGCCTGGACGGAAAAAATTATGCCGCCAACGGAGGAAGCTTCCCGATCCGTGTGGAGGAAGTCGGCGTGATCGGCGCGGTAGCCGTATCAGGGCTGGATCATGTATCCGATCACGATCTGATCGTAAAGGCCATCAGCCGTTACCTGCACGTGGACGAAGTGCCCCGCATCAGAGGAGAGATGTAGGTCGTTGTGAAACCCTGCAAAAAGGATAAATCCTGAGCCAAAGAAAAAACGTAACCGTTCGAGACAGAGCATTTATGAAAAAACACCCCTGACAGCATTCAAATGCAAAAACATTGCTTCTGCCAAGGGTGTTTTTGTATGTCCGCAGGCGTCTTATTCATCTATCTTCTCAATCTTGAAAACATTGATGGTATCCACATCGGGGCAGCAAAAGACCGCTGTCCCTTCTTTCTGCCCCGGAATACTGCCGCCATAACGAAGGATATCAATATAAGGAAAGGCAACATGGCATGCCATCGGGCATAGGTTTCCTCTTTCTGTGTCAAAATCAAAACAATCCCCCACCTTATGTCCCCGGTGGCATCCGTGTTCTCCCTTCCTGCCTATTAAAGTAATCCTGATTTTCGGTCTTTTTGCCATACTCCTAAACCTCCGTTTTCAATCAAACTCCCCGCGGCATGCAACATGGATTTTGCTCCCGCGGCATTCGCCAAATGCTCGTGGGGGAAAGGAACTTACCTCGTTGCCCGCGGGAGTAAGGATAAATCTTCCTCTACGGGAATCCCCCTGTACTTATCCTGGTTATCCGCATTTGCTTTTATCAAAATTTCCACAGAATCCATAGCGTTTTTTACCGCCTTGGAGAGCTGCGCGCCACCCAAAAGATTTCCTGTCAAAACTGCAGAAAAAATATCTCCTGTTCCCGGGAACCTTACAGGAATATACTGATAAGGAATCGTAAAATATTCATCCTCCTTCCTGTCATATCCGCAGACCAGATGCCGCCCTGTCCCGGTTTCCGCAATACTTGTGACCACAACGGAACCCTCCGTCATTTTCCTTAACTCTTTCAGTAAGTGCTGTATTTCATCGCTATTTAATGTTTCCTTGCCCAGATAGCATCCGGACAAAAATGCCGCTTCCGTAAAATTAGGGATCATGACGTCTGCCTCGCCGACCAGCCTGCGCATGTAAGATACTACCCGGCTGTCAATCCCATTGTACAGCACACCGTCGTCTCCCATGATTGGATCAACCACCACATAAAGCTCTTTGTCCTTTTTACGCTGTCTCGCGATATAATCCGTAATCAGCCGTACCTGTTCTTCCGACACGATGAAACCTGTAGCAATACATCCAAAGGAAAAGCCCAGCTGCTCCCACACCTCTACTGTGTTTTTCATATAGTCTGTTGTATCCAGAATCTCAAATTTTCCATAGTCAAGCGTATTAGAAACCAGCGCTGTCGGCAGATTATATGCGCTGTATCCCATGTGCGACAAAACCGGGAACATTGCGGCCAAAGCAACCTTCCCGTATCCGGGCAAATCGTTGATCAAAAGAATATTTTTTTTTATGTTCCATTCCCTCCCCAGCCAAGCATAGCATGGCAAATCTGTTTACCACTTTGGTCCTGAATATTTTTCACACACAGAAGCTTCCTTTCAAAGCATTGTGGTATGTTACGAAAAATATTTTTGTCTATTATACGGAATAACGGCAGTGAACGCAAGCATAGATTCCATACTCCGCTCCAAATTACCCGTAGCTTTTCAAAGTCCTATCTGCAATTTTGCAGCCATTTTAGTGAAACTATGCTACAATGGGAGAAACGGTCAAAGGAGAACCTCCGATGGAATCATACAAAAGCCTGGAACAATTATGGGTGCTGAAAGAAAGCAGCCCCGACACCCGCCTGCATTTTATGCAGCATGGGAAAATAACTTCCTACCCAAAAGGACATCTCTGCCTGCGGGCAGCGGAAGATAACTCCAATATATTTTTTATCCTGAAAGGGAAAGTCCAGATTTACAATCTGACAAAATGCGGAAAAAAGAAAACCCTGTTCATTCTCGGAAAGAACCATATTGCCAATGAGAGCCTTGCCTGGAACAGCAATACCATTTTTTGTGAAACGATCGAGCGCTGTTCTTTTTATGTCATACGCAGGGAAATTCTTCTTTCCCTGATGGAACAGGATTTTCAGCTGACGAAAGCCCTCCTGCAATATCAGGAGCGGAAAATATGGCGTCTGGAACACCAGCTGAAAAATACGGTAGGAAGCATTTACCTGGAACGCAAGCTGGCTTCCAAGCTCTGGAAGCTGGCGAGGGATTATGGCATCCGGACAGACAAAGGCATTTTGATCGATATGGATTTAAGCATTACTTTCCTTGCGGACCTGTTGGGAGTTCCGAGGGAGACCGCCTCCCGTGTCTGCCGGAAACTGGCAGATTTCGGGCTGATATTGATCGAAAAGAAAAAGATATACATCTTAGATGCAGAAAAAATGGCTTTGTTTTACAAAAACGGTTCTTTCGTAAGAACATGATTTTTGATATTCCGTGACAATCATCACGGAATATTTTTTTGCCCTTTTTTATAATAAAAGCACGAAAAATATAAAACAGGAAAGGGAGCGAAGCTATGGGATACCAGATACCTCGCCAAAAAGCAGACAGGCTGTTTGCCCGTCTTAAACAAAACTATACGATTTATGCGCCAAAGCTTTTCGCTGGGGATGGGTGCTTTTCTGACACGGATATCATCCGTTATGGAAAAATCACTGACCTTGATGAAATCGAATGGAACCGCCGGTCGGACTACTCCTTTAAAGAAGCGCTGCTGGCAATCAATGAAGTCCTCTTTTATTTTACAGAAGGGGAAACAACCGTTCCGCCCTGCCCGGAAAAGAAGCTGCTGATATTTTTACGGAGCTGCGATCTCCATGCTGTAAAAAGGCTGGATACGATTTATCTAAAGAACGGCGCGGAGGATTTTTATTACAGCCGCCTGCGGGAGAAAGCCCGCTTCGTGCTGATGGGCTGCTGGGAAACCTGTGATACCGGTTTCTGTGCCAGTATGGATACGAACCGGTCAGAGCAGTACGACCTTTATCTGAAGCTGTCCGGCAGCAGCCTGTGGGCAGACTGCAAATCCGAAGAGCTTCAGCCTTATTTTGCGGAAGCGGAAGGCACCGTCTGCGACGTACAGCCAGACTCTGTGACAGAAAATAAGGAAAAAGTCACGCTGCCCCGGAAGCTGTCGGTTGAAAGCTTTCAAAATCCCATCTGGGAGTCTTACGGCAGCCGCTGCATTGGCTGCGGGCGCTGCAATTTTGTCTGTCCGACCTGCACCTGCTTTACGATGCAGGATATCTTGTACCGGGACAACGCAAATGTGGGGGAGCGCCGGAGAGTATGGGCTTCCTGTCAGGTTGACGGATACACGGATATTGCCGGCGGGAACAGTTTCCGCAAAAAGCAGAGTGAACGGCTGCGGTTCAGGGTCATGCACAAAATCTATGACTTTGAGAAACGCTTCGGATTTCCGATGTGCGTGGGGTGCGGCCGGTGCGACGCCATCTGTCCGGAATATATCTCGTACACCAATATCATCAACCAGCTTGCAAAGGAGGAAACCTGAATGAAAAACGAATATATCCCTTTTCCATCGCAGGTAAGAGAAATCATCCGCCATACAGATATCGAATATACGTTCCGCATGAGTTTTTCAGGCAGCGTAAAACCGGGACAATTTTTTGAGGTTTCCATTCCGAAATATGGAGAAGCCCCCATTTCTGTCAGTGGGATCGGCGCAGGCACCGTTGACCTGACGATCCGGAGAGTCGGAAAAGTGACCGCTCAAATATTTGAACGCTATGAGGGTTCTGTCCTGCCCATGCGCGGCCCCTACGGAAACGGATTTGACATAGAAAATTATAAAGGGAAAGAACTTGTCGTTATCGCAGGGGGGACAGGGCTTTCCCCTGTAAAGGGGGTTGTGGATTATTTCTGCGAACATCCCGAAGAAGCGGTCAGCACAACACTGATTGCCGGGTTCAAATCTCCCCAGGATATTTTGTTTAGGCAGGATTTTGAACGGTGGGAGAGTGCGCTGCAGGTGATTAAGACCGTAGACTCTGCGCCGGAAGGCTACCGCGGGCTGACGGGCATGGTCACAAAATATATCCCTGACCTCCCGATCGTGGATGTTTCCAATACAGATTTTATCACCGTCGGGCCGCCGGCCATGATCCGTTTTACGATTATGGAAATTCTGAAACGGGGCGTGCCGGAGCAGAATATCTGGATATCCCATGAAAGAAAAATGTGCTGCGGCCTTGGAAAATGTGGTCACTGCAAAATGAATGATACCTATGTCTGTCTGGACGGGCCGGTATTCAATTACGCAGAAAGCAAACATCTGATTGATTAAGGAGGGATGGGCAGTGGGTCTGGATATCAACACAAAGAAAGCAAAAAAGAATGCATACAGAATCAGCAAAGCCCGGGGGATCGGCGCATCCCGTATCCGTGTGCCGGGCGGCTATCTGAAAGCGGAGATTCTCGGCATGGTTCAGGAGATCGCGGAAAAATACGGGAATGGCATTGTCCATCTCACCACACGGCAGGGATTTGAGATTGAGGGAATCCGGCTGGAAGATATGGATGCGATTAATGAAATGCTCCAGCCGATTATCGAGCTTCTGGATATTAACCAGCAGGAGCCCGGAAGCGGCTATCCGGCTTCCGGGACAAGAAACATCACAGCCTGCATCGGCAATAACGTTTGTCCCTTCGCAAATTACAATACGTCGGAATTGGCAAAGCGGATTGAAAAAGCAGTTTTTCCTAACGACCTGCATTTTAAGATTGCGCTGACCGGATGCTCCAACGACTGCGGAAAGGTACGTCTCCACGATTTCGGGATTATCGGCATGACCATGCCGCAGTACGATCCGTCCCGGTGCGTAAGCTGCCAGGCCTGTATCAAGGGCTGTAAAAGTCTTTCCGTGAACGCCCTGCGCATGGAAAATTATAAAATTATCCGGGATGAAGAAAAATGTATCGGCTGCGGTGTCTGCGTGACAAAATGCCCTACCCGCGCCCTCACCCGGAGCAAAAAGAAGTATTATAAGCTGACGCTGATGGGCCGCGCCGGAAAGAAAAATCCAAGGCTCGGTGAAGATTTTCTGATCTGGACGGATGAAGATACGATCGTGAAAATCATTCTGAACACCTACCGCTTTGTAAAAGCGTACATTGACCCAAGCGCGCCGGGCGGCAAGGAGCATATCGGCTATATCATAGACCGGGTTGGTTTTACGGAATATAAGAAATGGGCATTGGACGGAGTGGAACTTTTGCCGGAAACGAAGATAAAGGACTGTGTCTATTGGAACGGAATCCACTTTGACCGTTGAAAAATGAAATCAAATATCCGCACAAGTGCGGCCGCCCGGCTCGTTGGCCGCGGGAATAAACATATATGTCTGCCCCTCTGTTGCTTACAGGGGGGTTTTTGCATTCAGGGTAAAATGGTTTCTGTCAAACAACAGTATCCCTTCATCCCTCATCCTGCAAAGCTCATTTGACATCGCGCTCCGGTCAACCGAAAGAAAATCGGCAAGCTGCTGGCGGTTAAATGGAATATCGAAGGAAGCGCATCCTGCTTTCAGAGACTGCTCCGACAGATAGGACAACAATTTCTCGCGGGTAGTTCTTTGGGACATGTGCTCCAGTTTCTGCGTCAGCGCCTTATTCTTTGCCGCCAGAACAGAAAGCAGGTTTCGGATCAGGCGGCTGTGGAAATGGCAGGCAGACGGGCACATGGTAAGTATCCGGTTAATATCCAGAAAAAGTACCACACTGGGCTTTACCGCCACCGCATTATTCAGGATTTCATCATGGCCCAGGCAGGCATATACTTCTCCGAAGAGTTCACCTTCCAAAATTTCATTCAGGATACTCAAATTCCCCCAATAATCTTCTTTTTGGATGTGGACGCACCCGGTGAGAAGCATTGCCATAGCAGTGACAGGTTCTCCCCTGCGAAACACATACTCTCCCTTCTGATAGCTTTGGCTTTTGGCCAGGAGGCATCCCAGTATAGACTCTATTTCCTGTTCTGTGATTCCATAAAATAATTTTGTATGTTTTAGCAGATTCAAATATTTGTTCATCCTAACCCCTTCATGTTGTAAAAACAACCATTTTGTTCTAATGATAATAATATACTCCGGCCGTAAAATCAAGGGAGACTTAAAAAACAAAACGGAACTTGCGCCAGGAATCTGCAAGACAATATCCATGAACTGTGCCTAAAATTTTCTTAATTAATCTTAATTTTCAGATATTATATTGCGGCGCTCCAGGAAGAATAGTATAATGTATAAAAAGGAGACATATGTTCATTTTAGTTATAGGGATTAGAGAAAGAAGGTGTTTTTATGAGAAAGAAGATTTTCGCAATACTTCTCACCGTCTGTATGCTGCTGGGGCTGCTGCCTCTTCAGGTCTTAGCAGATACCGATACAGAGGAGATCACTGTCGCCGTCACAGGACAAACGACGGTAGGAGAGATACTTACGGCAGATCTTTCAAAACTGCCGGACGCGTTAAAAGCCACAATACAATGGCAGAAAAAAGATCAGGATGAGAAAAATGACAAAGCAAAAGATGTAGGGGAAGGTGAAGAGACTCTCCAGCTTACCGAAAAGGACATCGGCAAGGTGTTCCGCATCGTAGTAAAGGAAACTAAGGATTCCAAGAAAAGCTATACATCCAAATGGTCAAAAACGGTAGAAGAGGCAAAGGAACCGGCGACAAAGGAAACCGAAAAGAAAGAGCCCGAGACGAAGGCTCCCGAAGTGAAAGAAACCGAAAAGAAGGAACCCGAGGCGAAGGCTCCCGAAACAAAGGAAACCGAAAAGAAAGAGCCTGAGACGAAGGCTCCCGAAGTGAAAGAAACCGAAAAGAAGGAACCTGAGACGAAGGCCCCCGAAACAAAGGAATCCGAAAAGAAAGAGCCCGAGACGAAGGCTCCCGAAGTGAAGGAATCCGAAAAGAAGGAACCTGAGACAAAGGCTCCCGAAATAAAGAAAGCGGATAAAACAGATTTGCCAGGGACCATGCCAATGGCAGACGAAGAGGAACCTGAGAAGGAATCTGAAAAGGAAACCGAGAAGGAGACCGAAAAAGAATCCGAAAAGGAATCTGAAAAGGAATCTGAAAAAGAGACCGAGAAGGAATCCGAGAAAGAGACGGAAAAAGAATCCGAGAAGGAATCCAAAAAGGAGTCCGAGACAAAGCCAGCCAGCACCTACACCATCAGTGTGAGCACCTCTTCCCTGAACTTTGGTTCTGTGAAGCTCGGCTATAAAGCACCGGCAGCCCAGAAGGTGGAAATCACAAATACAGGAAACACTTCCGTGAAACTGCAGCAGCCCTCTGCCGTGAATTTTGAGGTCGGAAAGCTCTCCGCGACAGAACTGGCTCCCGGCGCAAAGGCCAGCTTTACCGTTACACCAAAGGAAGGCCTGGATACCGGCTCCTACGAGGATACGATCTCAGTAAAAACTGACCAGGGAACCTCCCAGACGGTAAAAGCAAATGTTACGGTCAAAGGGACAAAGTTTATCCGGATCGTCAAACCGCAGAAGATCGTAAAAAAGCACGGACAGGACAAAAACGCAAAGGCCTTGGGACTTCCCACAAAGGTGACGATCAAAACCTCCGCCGGAGATAAGAAGGTAAAGGTTGTCTGGAATGTAAAGGCAGCCGATTACAGCAAATATACGACGGGTCAGCAGGTATTTGACGTGAAAGGGAAAATCACTCTTCCCTCCGGGATCTATAACCCGGATCACATCAGCCTGAAGACAAGCGTACATGTGGTAGTCAGAGCTTATGAGCCAAAGGTTCCCGACATATCGGAAAACAAAATCAACAGCATTGAAGCCGGAAAGACCTATGCGGCCAATACGGATCTTACGTTCCAGGCTGTGGGCGGCGGCATGGATAACCAAAAGCCGAAAAAAGGGGATGTGAGATATCTGCCGGCAAGCTGGACAGTGAGCAACGTCAACTATTTCGCAGCCAACGATTTTAAAGGAACCTTCCGCCTGTCAAGCGCAGGTGATTACACGCTGAAGGTCAGCTACAACCGCCAGACCTTTGATGGTGCAAACTGGGTAAACAGCGGTACGACCGATACGAAATCCGTATCCTTCAAGATCGCGGCGGGAACCCCGTCCACCACCGTTTCCGGCAAGGTCGCGGCAAAGACGGGAGACAATTCCCCGATTCTTCCGCTGGCAGTCGTATACATCGTATGCCTCCTGTGCATCGGCGGCGTAGCTGTTACGAAAAGACGTAAAGGATAATTAAATCATCCATCTCATATCCGGCGGGAGAGGCGAAGTAAAGCGAAGCTCTTCCCCGGTAATGGGATGTGTAAAATGCAGCAGATAGGAATGCAGCGCCTGGCGCTGCATTTTCTTTTGCGCCTCGGGGAAATCCGTACAGTACAGAAAATCCCCCAGCAGAGGATGTCCAATATGACGCATATGGACCCGGATTTGATGGGTACGTCCAGTCTCCAGCCGCAGCCGGACAAGAGAATATCCCTCCCGAAAGCTTTCAAGAAAAAAGTGGGTTACCGCCTTTTCTCCCTTTTGAAAATCCACGCATCGTTCGATGGCAGACCCCTCCTTTCTGGCAATGGGAGCATCGATCGTGCCGGAGTCGGGAAGACGCCCTGCGGCAATGGCCAGATATTCCCGGTGAATCTGATGCTCCATGGACATTCCGGATAGAAGAGAGGCGCTGTACATATGCTTGGCAACGATCAAAAGCCCTGTCGTATCCCGATCCAGCCGGTTGATACAGCGGTAGGTAAACGGAATGCCCTGCTTGGCATAATACGAGACAAGGCCATTGGCCAATGTATTTTCGTGATTGTCAAAGGATGGATGAATCGGCGTATCAGCCGGTTTGTCAATGACGAGCAGATCCGCGTCCTCATATACGATAGAAAGAGGCATGGGGACAGGGGCGATCGTTTCCGAGCCTTCGGATTCTATGAGTGTTATCGTCAGAATATCTCCAACGGCAAGCTTTTGGTTTGTAAAAACTGCAAGGCCGTTTCTCAGGATACTGCGTTCTGTCTGTTTCAAATGCGTAAGAATGCGGCGGGAGTAGCCTCTTGCCCGCAGATAGGCCGTGATGGAACACCCGGCGTCCTGGGGGCCGATTTTATAATGAAAGATCCTTTCCATGGTATGTTCTGTTCCTTTCCGTGTATCAGTATAAGCCACCGGATGTTTTTCTGTCAATTGTTTGTTTCGCACTTTAAAGCAGTACTGCATTGAAAATTCAGTCAAAAAACCGCTCGGATGCGTAAAAAAACTATAAAACCTATAAATATGCAAAAAACTGCTTCCTTTATGCTGTAAAATGTTGTAAACTAAGGAGAACAATTCGTTATAGAAACAAAGGAGATTAATCTATGGAAAGAGAAAAATTTGGTTCCAGACTTGGGTTCATCCTGATTTCTGCCGGATGCGCCATCGGCCTGGGAAACGTATGGCGTTTTCCCTATATTGCAGGCAAGTACGGCGGAGCTGCGTTTGTGCTGCTGTATCTGTTTTTCCTGGTGATCCTGGGACTCCCGATCATGGTAATGGAATTTTCCGTGGGACGTGCCAGCCAGAAGAGCGCGGCGCTTTCTTTTGACGTGCTGGAGCCTAAGGGAACAAAATGGCACTGGTACAAATGGGGAGCCATGGCTGGAAACTATCTTTTGATGATGTTCTACACCACTATAGGTGGATGGATGGTACTGTATTTCTTTAAAATGGCCGCAGGGCAGTTCCAGGGCCTGAATTCCGAACAGGTACAGCAGGCATTTGTAGATCTGACGGCAAATCCCGGCCTGATGACCGTCTTTATGGTTCTGACCGTGCTTTTGGGCTTCGCCATTTGCGCCAGAGGACTCCAAAACGGAGTGGAAAAGATTACGAAGGCTATGATGCTCTGCCTTCTCGCGCTGATGGTGGTACTGGCGGTGCGTTCCGTCGTTCTGCCCGGAGGAGAGGAGGGCCTTCGCTTTTATCTCTGGCCGGATTTCGGAAAGCTTAGGAAAGCCGGCATCGGGGAAGCGATCTATGCCGCCATGGGACAGGCATTTTTCACCCTGAGCCTGGGGATCGGCGCGCTGGCTATTTTCGGAAGCTATATCGGCAAAGACAGGGCGCTGACAGGGGAGGCTGTCAGTGTGACAGTTCTGGACACTTTTGTAGCCCTGATGGCAGGCCTTATTATTTTCCCTGCCTGCTTTGCCTACAGCGTACAGCCGGACAGCGGCCCCAGCCTGATCTTCATCACTCTGCCGAATGTATTTAATGCCATGAAAGGCGGAAGGCTGTGGGGAACTCTGTTTTTCCTGTTTATGTCCTTTGCGGCTCTCTCCACAATCATAGCCGTGTTTGAAAACATCCTTTCCTTCGCCATGGACCTGACAGGCTGCTCCAGGAAAAAAGCGGTGCTGGTTAACCTGATCGTTATCATAGTGCTTTCTATGCCCTGTGTGCTGGGCTTCAATGTCCTGGCAGGCTTTACCCCCTTTGGCAGCGGAAGCAATGTGCTGGATCTGGAAGATTTCATTGTCAGCAACAATCTCCTTCCTCTGGGAAGCCTGATCTATCTGCTGTTCTGCACCAGTAAATGCGGCTGGGGCTATGAGAAGTTTATGAAAGAAGCAAATACGGGAAGCGGCATGAAATTCCCAAAATGGATCCGTGGATACGTAAAATACGTTCTCCCGCTCATCGTCATTGTCATTTTTGCCATGGGATATTATACGAAATTCGCGGGATAAATGCCCCGTATGTAAAAAGACAGCGAAACACGTTCTGTGCGCTTCGCTGTCTTTTTAATATTACTCCCTTACCAGTACTTTTTCAATCTCCGCAATATACATCGTATGGTAGTCTTTGTCCGGATACCATTTTTCATTGGGTGTATTGTCGAGGAAGCAGTCAGGGGTATATTCCTGCGCGTAAAGCTTGCGGCATACCAGCACCGTGTTGGCCTCCTCAAAATAAGGCGTGGCTCCCTCGTGGGACAGCGTCAGGCCCGATTTCGCGATCTTATCCTCATCTCTCCCTGACACGCTCCCCAGATAGCTGTACGTCTTACGGAATGTTTCATCCAACACAGACAGGGAAAAGCCCTCGGAGCCATCGATAAATTCCTTTGTATAGCGCTGCGGACGGATCACGATAAAAGCCACATTTTTTCCCCACATAACGCCCACACCGCCCCAGGACGCAGTCATCGTATTCGCCTTTCCATCCTTTTCCGCTGTGACAAGCAGCCACTCCCTGCCAATCATAGTAAAAGGATTTTTCTGCAGTTCTTCCGGTTTCATTTCTTTAAAGCTCATATTTGCACCTCCTGATTTCCTAACATGTGACGCCGGCTGCCATAGCCGAGTTCTGTCGTACTGCCTATCATCCCACAGGTTTCTCTGACTGTCAATAGGCACCGCATGATACAGGCGAAATTGCAGCCAGGTATCCATAGGATTATGTTTCCGTTATCTGTTCCCTTCGTTCACAGTAACATTTTCAGCCAGTTCAGAAAATCTATATTAACAAATGCATGATTTTATGTTAAGATGAGAATATATTTGACAGGAGCGCAGTCAGACTGAAAAATCTGATTGACGGAAGGCCTAAGGAGGAACAGAAGATGAGCCAGGAAAAGTATGTAGCATATGTGGGTACTTATACACATGGAAGCAGCATCGGAATTCATGTATATGATCTGGATGTGGAAAATGGATATATGAAGGAGCGGGCAGTCGTTCCTGTTAACAATGCTTCGCATATCACAAAGTCAAACAACGGAAAATATCTCTATTCCATTGCAGATGAGGGCGTTGCAGTATTGCGTATTGATCAAAATGGTGATTTGACTCCCGTAAACCATGTGGGGATCGATGGAATGAGGGGATGCTTCCTTTCTGTTAACCAGGAGGGAAATAAACTGTTTGTGGCAGGCTACCACGACGGAAAGATCACAGTTGTAAAGATCAATGAAGACGGCAGCCTTGGAAATGTCATGGACGGCATTTTCCACAGGGGGCTCGGCAGTGTAGCAGAGAGAAATTTCAGGCCTCATGTAAGCTGCGCGATGCCTACGCCGGACGGAAAGTACCTCTGTGTGGTAGATAACGGAATTGACCAGATCAAGCTTTATAAAGTAAATGCAAACGGAAAGCTCAGACTGTACGACGTACTTCGCTGCGAACTGGAATCCGGCCCCAGGCTGATCCGTTTCAGCCCCGATGGGAAATTTGCCTATGTAGTCTGTGAACTGAGCAATGAGATTCTGGCCTATTCCTACGACGGGTCAGGAAAATCTCCTAAGTTTGAATTGCTCCAGAAGGTAAAAACCATCGGAACGGTGAATGAGGGAGCCTGCGCCGCTTCCGGCCTTCGGATAGCCCCCAGCGGAAAATATCTGTACAGCTCCACAGCCGGAGACGAAAGCGTAGCCATCTTCCAGATTGATCAGCAGACAGGAATGCTCAGCCATATCTGCACGCTTCCGATCAGCGGCAGATATCCCAAGGATTTGGAGATCTTCCCGGATGAAAAGACCCTGGTGGTATTGAACCATGAGTCGAACGATATCCGCTTTTTCCATATCGATTATGAAAAGAAGATCATCGTTCAGAAGGGACGCCCCATCAAGGTGGAGACGCCGAATTGCATCCTGATCTCTAAAGTAGAGCAGTAATTACCTATAAAAGCCAACCCCCTGTGTGGAAGGAAACCATCCGCACAGGGGGTTTTGTTTTAGCAATTTTTGAAAAACCTTACCAGATTTTCCATATTCGAATGGATGCTGGCAAACATCATGTCAAGGAGCGTGAGGGCGGCCATAGATTCCACCACCACCACGGCGCGGGGCACGATGATCGGGTCATGACGGCCCTTCACCTGCACATGGATGCTGCGCCCGTCCCTAGTGACCGTAGACTGCTCCCGGGAGATGGAAGGGGTGGGCTTGATGGCCGCCCGGAAAATGATGGGACTGCCGTCGCTGATCCCGCCCAGAATACCGCCGGAATGGTTGGTCAGCTTGATGACCTCACCCTCAGGTGACATTTCATAGGGATCATTGTTTTGGGAGCCGTTGGCTTTTGCCACTGCCATGCCGTCCCCGATCTCAAAGCCCTTGACAGCTCCGATCGAACAGATTGCCTTCGCCAGATTGGCGCTCAGCTTCTCAAAGGCCGGATCACCGACGCCCGGCTTCATGCCGGTCACCACACATTCGATCATTCCCCCGGTGGAGTCCTGGGCGCTCATGCATTTCTCCACGTAGGAGACAGCTTCCTGCGCAGCCTGGGCATCGGGCATATAAAAGGGATTTTGAGGGATCTGTCCGGCGTCAAACCTGGCAGGAGACACCTCCACAGATCCGATGGATTTCGTGTAGGTGAGAAGCTTTATCCCAAACTCCTCTAAAATCTTACAGGCAATGGCTCCCGCCGCCACCCGGCCGATCGTTTCCCTGCCCGAAGATCGTCCTCCTCCTCTGTAATCCCGGAACCCATACTTCATATCATACGTCAGATCTGCGTGACCGGGACGATAGCAGTCGGCGATGGCGCTGTAATCCCCGGAACGCTGGGTTTTATTGTACACGGCCAGGGAAATGGGCGTGCCCGTGGTTTTTCCCTCAAAGACGCCTGAGAGAATCTCCACCGTATCCTCCTCCTTGCGGGGAGTCGTGTAACGGCTCTGCCCCGGTTTTCTTCTGTCCAGATACTTCTGGATATCACTTTCCTCCAAAGGGAGCCCCGCGGGGCAGCCGTCTACGACGACTCCGACCCCTTTTCCGTGGGATTCGCCCCAGGTTGTAATACGAAATATATTGCCAAATGTTGAACCTGCCATAGTCACACCTCACATATCTGTTCTCTTGCGGTCGGTATAACGTTAGGAATCGCATACCAATTTCCGCGGTAAGAGTAGTATATAAGATATAAAACAGTTTTTCAACAATCTTTTGTCCTCTGCATAGATTAGATTATAACAGTGGTTACTGTTCATTTTTGAAAGAGAGGTGCCAAAATGTTAGAAAATAGAAAACGATGCTGCTGCCCTGGATTCATCCATGTAATAGAAAAGGGCGACACACTTTATAAGCTTGGACAGAAGTACGGAGTAACCGTTTCCGCCCTTCTGTTCGCAAATCCCTATATAAACGTCTACAATCTCCAGATCGGAGATGAGCTCTGTATTCCGAAGCTGCGCCTGGCAGGCATTCCCATGCCGCTGGAGGATGATGCCGCAAGGCAGCCTGAGGAAACATGGTGGGGAAGAGAAGAGTAACCCTTTTCCGGGCAGCTGCATAAACTGACCGGCAAGTTTTCCTTGAGATTACCGATATGGGATGATATGATGAAACCAGTTAACAGCCCACGGCTGCTGCCGGGTTCCTGCGGACAGCCCGTCCGGTTCGCTGCCCGCAGAAAAATACCGGGAAACCACGGTTTAACAGGAGGATACCAGAATGAATGAAAGCACCAGATATGAGATTTTAAAACAGCGGGAGATGATGAAGGGCTACACCTCCGCAGATGCAAAGGAGGAACCTACCGACCAGCAGCAGAAGCTGCCATTTCCCAAGCCTCTGAAAGAAGCAAAACCAGGAGACATGATAAGGCTTCCCCTGGATTTTGAGGATGTGGTCCAGGATAAGGGGATTCTTACACTTTTAAAGGAACGGGAGAGCTGCAGGGAGTATGCTGACGAGGCGCTCTCTTTGAAAGAGCTGTCCTTTCTCCTATGGGCCACCCAGGGAGTCCGGCGATTCGCCGGAAGATACCGACAGGTAACCTTCCGGAATGTGCCCTCCGCAGGCTCCAGGCATCCTTTTGAGACGTACCTTTTTGTCAGGAACATCGAAGGGCTGCTGCCGGGAATCTACCACTATCTGCCGGAACCTCACAGCCTGGAGCTATGGGCAGAAAAAGCAGACTACGGGGAGGAATTGAAGGCGGCGCTGGGCGGTCAGGAGTTCGCGGCGAAAGCTCCCGTCACATTTGTCTGGAGCGTCCTGCCCTATCGGACAGAATGGCGTTATGGAAGAAAGGCACACAAATATATGCTGATCGACGCAGGCCATGTATGTGAGAACCTGTATCTGGCCTGCGAGGCCATCGGCTGCGGCACCTGTGCCATAGGCGCTTATGATCAGGAACTCCTTGACGAACTGATGGAATTTGTCTCCGGGCCTTCGTCAGAGGAAGACAATGAATTTGCCCTTTACGCGGCGCCCGTAGGAAAACGAATGACGAAAGGCGGGGAATGATTTGAGCAGAAGTTCCAAATGCGAATATTGTATGAATTACAGTTACGACGAAGAGTATGAGTGCTACATATGCGAAGTAAACCTGGATGAAGACGAGATGGGACGGTTTGTTTCGGGCAACTACAGGGAGTGTCCCTATTTTCGGATGGGAGACGAATATAAGATTGTGCGAAAGCAGATGTAAGTGAAAAATAAAATAAGTATAGCGATTGACAAAAACGGTCGGTTCTGCTAAGTTATATACGGAAATGTGTTTTTACCCAAAGGGTGTTCCTCTTTGGGTAACGTTTCGTTACTGAAAATCGGTGAAGCAAAAGCGGAAAGGAAGCGTGATTCCATGGAAGGTGGGCCTAGTCATAGTTGGTGCGAACATAGACAGCGAAAAGTAAAGAACAGAAAATAACCACTGGACAGGACACCTATGCGATGATCCTGCCTGCGTGGGATGATCGAAAGGAGTTACGAAGTCATGATTAAAATCTTCAGAACAATTGATGGAGCATGCCATCAGGTAAATGAAATTCAGGAAGGGTGCTGGGTAGCCATGATCGACCCCACAGCCACCGAGATCCTGGAGATTGCAAATGAGTATGGTATCGAGCAGGACGACCTGCGGGCGCCTCTGGATGAAGAGGAACGTTCCCGTATCATGGTGGAGGACAACTACACCATGATTCTGGTAGATATCCCGGTGATTGAGGAGAGAAATGAAAAGGATTGGTTTGGAACGATCCCTATGTCTATCGTGGTCACAGACAATGTGATCTTTACCGTCTGCCTGGAGGATACACCGATCTTGTCCTCCTTTATGGACGGACGGGTCAGGAATTTCTACACAAATAAAAAGACAAGATTTATCCTGCAGATTCTTTACCGAAATGCCACCATGTTCCTGCATTACCTGCGAATCATTGACAAAAAGAGTGAGGTTGTGGAGAAGAAGCTGCACGGTTCCACCAGAAACCAGGAGCTTATCGAGCTTCTCGAGCTGGAAAAATCTCTGGTGTACTTCACCACGTCCCTCCGGTCAAACGAAGTAGTCCTGGAAAAGCTCTTAAAGACGGAAAGCATTAAACGTTATCCGGAAGACGAGGAACTTCTGGAGGATGTCATCATAGAGAATAAGCAGGCTATTGAGATGGCAAATATTTACAGCGGCATCTTAAGCGGTATGATGGATGCCTTTGCCTCCGTTATATCCAACAATCTGAATATTGTCATGAAGTTTTTGGCCACCGTAACCATTGTGATGTCGATTCCCACCATGATTTTCAGCGCCTATGGTATGAATGTAAACAGCTCCGGAATGCCTTTTGCGGGAAGTTCCTGGGGATTTTTGATCGTCATTCTCGCCTCTCTGGTGCTGAGCCTCATCGTAGCGCTGATTTTTTCAAAGAAAGATCTGTTTTAAGAAACAAAGAAGGGCGTATACATGAAATTTTTAAACAAAATGGAACGAAAGTTTGGCAGATATGCCATTCGTAACCTGTCGTTTTACATCATTATTACTTACGTGATCGGCTATGTCATAGAACTGGCGGCGCCAAACCTTTTTCTCTATATGACTCTGGAACCGGCATTGATCCTTCGGGGACAGATATGGAGACTTGTAAGCTGGGTACTGATTCCGCCGGAAGGCCTTGGGCTGTTTACGATCATTATGCTGATGCTGTACTATTCTCTCGGAAACTCGCTGGAACGCGCCTGGGGAACCTTTCGGTATAATGTCTACATTTTTATGGGAATGTTCGCTTCCTTGGTCGGAGCGTTTATCCTGTATTTTTGCGGCGTGCGGCAATTGGGCGCTGCATTCAGCACCTACTATGTCAATGTATCGATCTTTTTAGCCTATGCCGCGATTTACCCGGAGGATCGGGTTTATCTTTACTTTTTAGTTCCTATTAAAATGAAGTGGATGGGCCTGCTTTACGGCGTGATTACCATATATGGGTTTATCAACAGCGGATGGGCTGGGAGAACCGTCATTCTTTCTTCCCTCGCCAACTTCCTGATCTTCCTTTTGATGAACCGGAATATCAGGCGCATCTCGCCAAAAGAGCTCCGCAGAAGACAGCATTTTCATAAGCAGATCCAGCGCAGCGCACCGCCGGAAGGCATTACAAAGCATAAATGTGCCATCTGCGGCCGCACAGAGTTGGACGGGGACGATCTGGAATTTCGCTTCTGTTCGAAATGCGACGGAAATTACGAATATTGCCAGGATCATCTGTTCTCCCATACCCATGTAAAGAGACATTAAATCTATGCTAACCACCGGAAAGGGTAAGATCCAAACCCTTTCCGGATAAAACAACTTAGAATGGAAAGATTAGAGGAATGAAAAAAATTATCAGTCAATCAAAGACAAGACGGGCAGCAGGGGCAGTGACAGCGGCAGTCTTGTGCATCATAAGTATCAGTGCAGTGTGGGGCGATGGCTTACAGGGAGGTAAGCTGGCTCTGGCATTTTTTTTGTCTATTTTTGCAGGTCTTCTGACAGTTCTGGATGTCAAGATCGGTAAAAAGGCAAGTGGGGCTGTCTTTTTACTGCTTCCATTTGCCGCCCTCTGCTGCATGGAATTTTACACCCATGTGCCCTGGGATTTGACTCCGGCCCTCCTGCTTCTTAACTATTTCTTCTATATTATAATGTACGGTATCTGGACAGCCCTTCTGGGAAGCAGCCGGTTCGGATGTGTGGCGGGACCTGTGATCCCTATGATCGCGGGGCTGGCCAACTACTTTGTAGTCAGCTTTCGTTCCTCGCCCATCGTCCCCTGGGATATCTTTTCGATCGGAACGGCTACCAGCATCACAGATAATTATTCTTTCACTCTGAATTTTCGGGTAGTATTCGTACTGATAGGCTTTGCGTACCTGATGATTCTCGGCGAAAAGACAAGCCTTACATTCAAAAAGCTGCGTGTACGGATCGGAGTCCTGGGGCTTTCTGTCCTGCTTATGGCAGGTTATGTGAATGCCATCCAGGTGGAGACTGTGGAAGATGCGTTCGGGATGGACGACATTCTCTTTACACCAAACGTGCTCTATAGAAATAATGGCTGGACGGCAGCCTTTCTGGCAAATCTGCGCTATCTGAATGTGGAGAAGCCCACAGGCTATTCTGTGGAAAAGGCAGAGGAGATCCGGGAGTCCGTCGTACACAAAGAGGAGGAAGTGACAGAAGACAAGCCGAACATTCTTGTAATCATGAATGAGGCCTTTTCCGATCTTTCGACGTACGGCGACTTTGGGATCAGCGAAGACGCCATGCCTTTTTTCCACTCGCTGAAAGAAAATACGGTAAAGGGAAATCTTTATGTCTCTGTCAAGGGCGGAAATACGGCAAACACAGAGTTTGAATTCCTAACAGGAAACAGCATGGCCTTTATGCCTGCCGGAAGCGTTCCTTATCAGCAGTTTATCAAAAGCGAAATGCCCAGTCTCGCTACCCATCTAAAACAGCTGGGATACCGGACAGCGGGCATCCATCCCTACTACGCCACAGGCTGGAACAGAAACCAGGTTTATCCTGATCTGGGATTCGAAGAGGTCTATTTTAAAGATGATTTTCCCTGGGCCACCACCCTCAGGGGATATGTGGATGACGCGTCGGCCTTCCGGAAGCTGATCGACCTGTATGAGGAAAAAGAGGAGGGCGAAAAGCTTTTTGCCTTTGAGGTGACGATGCAGAATCATGGAGGATACAGTAAAGAATACGAAGATCTTTTTCCGGAGGTACTGCTGACCGATATGCCGGAGGGGGACAAGGGAACCCAGATCCATGCCACAGAAAAATACCTGACGCTGATCAAAAAAACAGATGACGCCTTTAAGGATCTCTTGGCATACTTTGAAGAACAGGAAGAAAAAACGATCATCCTTATGTTTGGTGACCATCAGCCTTCCGACTACATTTGCAATCCCATTTTACACACTTTGGGGATTGACGAAAACGCAAGAAACAGTTCTCCGGAGGAATTTTCCAAAGGCTATGTGGTGCCCTTCGCCCTATGGGCCAATTATGACATCGAAGAGGAAGAGATCAACGCCATCAGCGCAAATTACCTTAGCTCCCTGCTGATGGAAAAGGCCGGGCTTCCGAAGACAGAATACCAGGAATACCTGACAGGGCTTTACGAAAAGTATCCGGTGGTAACCGCGAATTTCTTTGCTGAGGCTGACGGAACCTTCTATGACTATGGGGCAGAGGAAGAAAAGAAGGGGCTGATCCCCTATTCCATTCTGCAGTACAACAGCATAGTAGACAAAAAGAACAGGATGGACGGATTCTTTGGAAATTAATCCATATCGCGCACGGAGGGTTTCTGAAGGGATTTTGTCTATTGGGGCAGCTATGCAGGGAAGGCGTACCTGCGGTATGCTTTCTATATAGATCAGAATGTAAGAAGAGGAGAATGAAAAAATGAAAAAACAACCGTTTGCAACAAAGGAGCAGCTTGAGAGGATTGCCCAGGACTATCCTACTCCCTTTCACATTTATGATGAAAAGGGAATCCGGGAAAATGCAAAAGCACTGAAGGAAGCATTTTCCTGGAACAAAGGCTACAAGGAATACTTTGCAGTAAAAGCCACACCCAACCCCTTCCTGATCCAGATTTTGCAGGAGTATGGCTGCGGCTGCGACTGTTCCTCTATGACAGAATTGATGCTTTCCCAGGCCATCGGCGCAGTGGGAGAGGATATAATGTTTTCTTCCAACGATACGCCCGCAGAGGAGTTTCAATACGCAAATGAGCTGGGAGCGATTATCAATCTGGATGACATTACCCACATTGAGGTTTTGGAGAAAGCCGTAGGTACCCTTCCAAAGCGTTTGAGCTGCCGCTACAATCCCGGAGGCGTGTTCCAGATGAGCAACGGCATCATGGACAATCCCGGCGACGCTAAGTACGGAATGACTACAGAGCAGCTTTTTGAGGCCTTCCGGATCTTAAAAGAAAAGGGCGTGGAGGAATTCGGTATCCATGCGTTTTTAGCCAGCAACACTGTGACGAACGAATATTATCCTCTGCTCGCGAAGGTGCTCTTTGACGTGGCTGTCAGGCTTAAAGAGGAGACAGGCGCCCATATCACCTTTATTAACCTGTCCGGCGGAATCGGGATCCCCTATCGCCCGGATCAGGAGCCGAATGACATTTACGCCATCGGTGAAGGCGTCCGCAAGGTATATGAGGAAGTCCTTGTTCCGGCCGGGATGAGTGATGTGGCTCTCTATACGGAGCTGGGCCGTTACATGATGGGCCCCTACGGCGCGCTGGTGACCAGAGCAATCCATGAAAAGCACACCCACAAAGAATATATCGGCGTGGATGCCTGCGCCGTAAACCTGATGCGCCCCGCCATGTACGGCGCCTACCACCATATCACGGTAATGGGAAAGGAGGACGCGCCCTGCGACCACAAATATGATGTGACAGGCTCCCTGTGTGAAAACAATGATAAGTTTGCCATTGACAGAATGCTTCCCAAGATCGAAAAAGGCGATTTGCTCTTTATTCACGATGCAGGCGCCCACGGCTTTTCCATGGGATACAACTACAACGGCAAACTGAAATCCGCAGAAATTCTCCTTCAGGAGGACGGGAGCGCAAAGCTGATCCGAAGGGCGGAGACTCCCGCAGATTACTTTGCCACTTTTGACTGCTTTGATTTCTACAAAAAGGCTTTGAAGAAATAAGAAAAAAATACTTGCATAATGCGGCTTCTTATGCTAGAATAATCTTCGGTTGAAAGAAGCCCTGCCGCTGTGGCGGAATTGGCAGACGCACTTGACTCAAAATCAAGCGGTGAACAACCGTGCCGGTTCGAGTCCGGCCAGCGGCATAGCAAAACCCCTGAGAAATCAGGGGTTTTTTGTTTTCGTGTTGCATTTCGTGTTGCATAACCCTGAAAAGTAATCGTTCGCTTTCTTATTCATTTCCTTCTCTTTTTCCTCCATCACATGGCGGTAAACATTCTTTAGAACCCCGTCATTTCCCCAGCCACCACGCTGCATGATGTAAGCGTCAGGAATCCCGGTGGCGGTGCCGCACGCCGGCCGTGGTTAGATCGGTAGAAATAGGAGCGGGAAGTGTGGTCTGCATGTCAAACGACTTACTGCCTGTAAATGGAATTTTCTATGCAGGTATCAACAGTCACGAATTTTTATAAGAGAAATAGGAAAAATAGCGACAAACTGCACAATTCATGATACAATATCCCTGACAGCAAATACGGCATAGCAGTTCAGATGCCTGAACTGCTACAATACGGCAGCAAAGGAGTCACTGCTGCCGCCGCAAAACAGGAGGTACATATGAGGAAAAAAGAGCGAAAGCAGTACAAAAAGCGGGGACTGGCTCTATTGATGTCCCTGGCAGTAGGTCTGTCGGGCGGAAGTTTTCTTCCAGAGGCCGGGATAGAGGCCAAAGCGGCAGACAGTCCGATTGAGATTGCGGACAAGGGAGAATTGGAGAAGATTGGAAAGGACGCGGCTCATCCCATGGATGGGGACTATGTCCTTGTGAACGATATTGACCTGTCAGGTGGAAACTGGACGCCGATCGGCGGTGCCACCGGCCCGGAGTACGGCCTGACCAGCGGCGATCGGGTATTTTCCGGTACGTTTGACGGCCAGGGACATACCATAGAAGGCCTGACGATCAACTACAGCGGCAGCGGCGCCGAAAGGACAAATCAGTCCGGGCTGTTTGCCATGATCGGAAGCGACCTGGCTTCTGACTACGCAGAAGTAAAGAACATCAACTTCACAGATGTTGATATTACCCACACTCTCGGCGGGGGAGATACTATCGGCGCCCTGTCAGGGGATGCGGACGGCTTTGTAAAAATCGACAATATCGCTGTCCTCAGCGGTGAGATCACCGTAAACGGAAACAGCGGCGGCGACCTGATCGGCATAGGCGGCGTAGTCGGACAGGTGCGCCGGAACCATTCGGCCGTACAGATGACAAATCTGTACAATGCAGCCAACGTAACGGCAGAAAGCAATGTTCCCACATCTCCCGTCCGATGCGGCGGTATCCTGGGCAGAATCCATCAGGATGCCCTGATCGGTTCCTTAAGTTCCTGCCTGAATGTGGGAACCGTCACCTGGAAGGGCGGGCAGGGCTACGCCATCAACGGCTACAGCTCCTCCCCGGCAGCAGAATCCAACACGGCTCACATCACAAACTGCTATTATCTGGAAGGAGCGGGACGTGACTTCGGAAGCTCCCAGCAGATCACAGAGGAGCAATTGGGAAGCCAGGATGTGGCAGACGCCCTGGGTTCAGATTATTGGAAGGTTTCCAATGGCAGGATTCTTCCGGTGATCAGTGAGGGAAAGGTCCTTACGCCCATTCCCGGTCCGGTGTTTGCGGAAGGAGACAGTTTTTCCTCTGTAACCACAGATTTTACCGTACCTCTGGAGTATGAGACAGGGGATGGGAAGGAAGCCATCACCTGGAGCAGCAGCGATATCCGCGTGATCTCCATTACAGGCGGAACGGCCAAGGTGTCGGGCGTCTGGGCAGACACCCCAGTGACTCTGACAGCCCAAACGCCATCCGGAAGGACAAAAACCTTCTCTGTGACGGTTCGTTCTACCCTCTCTATAACCTTAGACCAGGAATACGCTAAGGTAGGGACAGCCATCACAGCCTCTGTGGCAAATATGCCGGACGGGGCATCCTTCACCTACCAGTGGAAGGTGGGAAACCGCGCAGTATCCGACACGGCTACCTACACACCTACAGCCAGCGACCTGAACAACTTTTTGACGGTCACGGCTACCCTTGCAGGTTCGCAGAACGCCCAGCTTGTGAAACGGATTTACTGCAGCAAGCTCCCGGTGGTTTATATCAACACAGCGGACGGCCACGGCATCACCAGCAAAACAGAGTATAAAGACGCCACCATGCATATCCAGGGAAATGATACCTATAACTCTAAAACCACTACCCTGTATGACGGGGCGCTCTCGATCCGCGGACGCGGAAACAGTACCTGGAACACGGGCTTCAGCAAGCTTCCCTATAAGCTGAAACTGGATGAAAAGACGGATGTTTTCGGATTTGGCACCAGCAAGCACTGGGCGCTTCTGGCCAACTACATGGACGAATCCCTGATCCGTAACACCACGTCCTATGACCTGGCAGCAAAAATGGGCCTGTGTCCCCTTCCGTCCACCCATGTAGATGTGATCTTAAACGACGTTTACGCCGGAAACTACCAGTTTGTGGGAAATGTGCGGATAGAGAAGAGCCGCGTAAATATCCATGACTGGGAAGGCCTGGCAGGCGATGTGGCGAAGGCCATCGGAAAAAAAGAAGGCATCAAGGGGGACGCCAGGGACGCCCTTGAGGATTACCTGAATGAACATATGGACTGGATCACCAGCGACAGCGTCACTTACCTGGGAACCACTTACAAGATTTCGGACTATTTTACAGAGCTTCCGAAAAACGAGGACGGCACCATCAATGTGTCCGGCGGCTTCCTGTTTGAGCTGGATCAATATTATGATGAATACTCCAAGTTCCATACAAATTCCGGCCAGCCAATCATGTTCAAGAGCCCGGAATTTGCAAGCACCAACAAGGTTCTTGAGAACTACGCAAAGCAGTACATCCAGGCAGTGGAAGACAGCTTCCGCGCCCCTGATTATTATGTGACTGTCACCAAACAGGCAGGCTCCTCCAATGCTTCGAACTTTACGGCAGACTACGAAGGGCGGCAGCATTATACCGATCTGGTAGACATGGAGTCCCTCGTCAACTACTTCATGGTCAATGAGTTCTACTGGAACACGGAGACGATGAAAAAGAGCACCTATATGTACAAGGATCTGAACGAAAAGCTGTACATCGGGCCTCTGTGGGATATGGACTGGACTTCCAACAGCCAGGTAAGCTCCGGGGAGACGAACTATCCCACCAAGTGGATGACCACGACCCGCGCCGACGGCTCCCAGGCAGAACAGTGGTACAAATTCCTGATCGGAGATCCCTACTTTATCACAAAGATCTACGAATGCTATCAGAAAAACAGGGGAAATTTTGAAGAGATCGTTAAAGACGGCGGTATCATTGACCAGGATCAGGAGTACCTTGCCGAATCAGCCAAGGCCAACTATGACGCCGGCTACCTGCAGCATCATTCCACCTTTACGACAGAGACGGAACGGCTCCGCACCTTCTTAAAGGCCCGTCTGAATTGGCTGGACAGCCAGTTTACCTCTGTAGATAACCTGCTTCGCTCCTTCGGGAAGTATAAGGGCAGCGGAATCACTGTGACAGCAGATACAAGCAACGGCTCCTCCACAGTTTATACCGCAAACGTGACGAACAACAGTGCCGTAAAGGTTGGATTCTATGTAAACGGCATCCTGGAGGGCACGGCAGACGTGGCAAACCAAAAGGCAGTCCTCACGGTGGCGGATACCCATCTGGAGAAAGAAAGCGGAAAAATGAATGTCATCCAGGTAAGGGGAATGGATGCTGCGGAAAACCTGATCTCCAGCGGCACAGTAACGGCCTACACCACATTTACAAAGGACGTCCAGTCGGCGCCGTTAACCGGCAGCGTTTCCATCAGCGGAGTTCCCAGAGAGGGCTCTGTGCTGACGGCAGCCATCTCCGATACAAACAACAGTGGCAGCCTGTCCTACCAGTGGTACGCAGACGGCCAGCCAATCCCCGGCGCGGTTTCTAATACATATAAGCTGACAGCGGCGGAAGTGGGAAAGAAAATCAAGGTGGCTGTTTCCAGTTCCATAGAGACGGGAAGCCTGGAGAGCCCGGAGACAGAGGCTGTCCTGCCCCCTGAAGAGCTGAAAAATGACCATCTGCTGATTCACCAGGTATACGGCGGCGGAGCCAATGACGGCACCCCCGTTTCCCATAGCTTTATTGAGCTGTATAACCCCACCGACCAGGAGATCAGCCTGGATGGCTACACCCTGGGATACCTCTCCGGCGGAAAGAACGGAGGGGCGGCAGAGGAAGTGCAGCTTAGGCTGGATGGCAGCAAGAGCGTTCCCGCCCATAGCTCCTACCTCGTGCGCTGCGAAGCCCAGGATACCTCCACACCGGATCTGATTAAGCTTTCCATTACCGTCTTTGACCAGGAATGGACGCAGACCATTGATAATAAGCGCTATCGCCTGATCCTCTACAAGGGATCAAAGATCGAGGACGGTGTCTCTGTCAATGAGGCAGCCGTGGAGGGAGACGCTCTTCCCGACGGCACCATCAGCAAACAGAGAGCCATCCGAAGAATAGATTTTGCGGACACAAACAATAACGTGGCCGATTTTGAAGCAGTCACCTACGAAGGCGCGGATGCGGCAAAGGTAAGCGCCTACCGTCCCAGGAGCCTGACAGACGGAGCCTGGCCGGGAGGCGAAGGCCCCATCGATCCCCCGGAGACAAAGCTTGAGGGAACGCTTTCCATCAGAGGAAACGCCATCGCGGGCGCCATTCTCTATGCAGACGAAAACACAAACAACACGGGAACCCTCTCTTACCAGTGGTATGCGGACGGCGCTCCCATCGCCGGAGCCACAGGCGCTTTCTACACGGTAGACAAGGCCCTGGAAGGGAAAACCATCTCCTTGACGATTGCCAGCACAAAGGAGACGGGAACCCTCAGCTGCTCCATGACAGCCACCGTAAAGATCAAGGAGGCACAGACGAAGCATCTGATCATCAACCAGGTCTACGGATGCGGCACAAAGGACGGGGCGATCTCCCACAGCTTCATTGAGCTGTACAATCCCACCGCAGAAGCCATAAGTCTGGATGGATACAGCCTCACCTACACCTCCGGCGAAGATACGGCTTCCCTGGCCCTGACAGGTGAGATTCCCGCCTATACTTCTTATCTGGTCCGCTGCGCGGCAGGAAAGAAAGACAGCGTGCTGATCAACCTGGAGACCGCAGACGCGGACTGGGATCTGGCCATCAGCAATAAGAAATACAAAGTTGTGCTGTACAACGGCGAGACACAGATCGACGGTGTTTCCGTAAATGAAGGAATGGTGGAAGGCGTTCCGCTCACAGACCCTGTCGGAGATGAGATCATCTCGAAAAACAAGTCTGTGCGCCGAATCTGCTTTATCGATACGGATATCAATGAAAATGATTTTGAAGTGCTGAACTACACCAAGCTTCCTGAGACTACCATAAGCATCGTGCTGCCAAGAAGCTCTGCTGACGGCGTCTGGGGGAAGGACCTGCTTCCTTCCGGCGGTTCCGGGGAAGAACCCGATGAGAAGGAAGAACTGAAAAAAGAGCTGGGAGGCATGATCGACCAGACAGAAAACACCTATCGCGATTCCTCTATTTACACAAAGGAGAGCTGGGAGGCCCTTCAGAATGCCTTAGAGAACGCAAGAAACATCCAAAACGACGCTTCCAGCACGAAAGAGCAGCTTGCCGATGCCATGAATCTGTTGAAAGCAGCCATCGACGGACTTACGAAATTCTCCAGTGAGCCCTCCACGGAGCCTGACGAGCCTCAGACAGAACCGGATGAGCCCCAGACAGAGCCCCAGAATCCCGTACCGGCGACGCCTGCGATCACTTCTTTAAAGAGTGTGATCCGCTCCGGCAGCTCCCAGGTAAAGGTGACGCTGCAGAAGGTGGTGGGAGCGAAGGAGTACCGGATTTACAGGAAAACCGGAAGCAAGCTCTCCCTGCTTGGAACCACCGTTCAGGATACTTATTATGACACGAAGCCTGCCGGCGGCAAATCCACCTATTACGTGGAAGCAGCCAACGGAACCTCTGTCAGCCAGCGCAGCCAGGGCACAAGCATTACCCTGCCCAAGGCCACAGCCAAGGTTACCGTAAAAGCCCTGAAGGCAGGCAGCAAGAGAACGGTAAAAGTGACCTGGAAGCGTGTCAAGGGAGCCACCGGATATATCATCCTCCGCTCCACCAAGGCAGGCAGCGGTTACAAAAAGATTGCCCAGATCAAGAAGGTGAAAACCGTCACATACACAGACAAAAAGGTGAAGAAGGGCAAAAAGTATTATTACAGGGTAGTGGCTGTGAAAAAGAATGTTTACGGCCCCTACAAAAAATCAAAAGCCGTTAAGGTAAAGTAGGCCCCTGCGCGCAGGCGGCAGCATACCATACAGGAACCGGAGTGTCACTGGAAATAGATTTCAGCGGCGCTCCGGTTCCGCTTGTTCTGCTATTTAAAATATGCTATACTCATAAAAGCACAAAGAGGATATCGCAAAACGAGGAAAAAAGCATGGATTGCAAAAAGGCACAGAGTCTTGTGACAGCCTACGTCAAACGGCAGCTGGACGACGAAGAAACAGAGGAATTCATCGACCACATCACCCATTGCCAGGAATGTCATGAGGAACTGGAAATTTACTTTACCATCCATTTTGCGCTGCAAAAGCTGGATGAGGAACAGGATGTTTCATATAATATCAAGCAGATGCTGGAAGATGACCTTGAGGCCACGGAACGCAAAGTACGGGGGAGAAGAATCTTCCGCATATGCAGCTACGGCATCATGCTGCTGGCGGAAATCCTTCTGGTGATATCCCTGATTACCCAGGGGGAATTTCTGGCAAAGGGAGATATGAAGAAAACCTTTGCCTATCAGATGCTCTATGGACAGGACTCCCCTGAGACAGACGGCACAGAAACACCTGCCCCGCCGGAAAGTGAAACTGCCAATGAGAGAAAGCTGCCGGAAACGCCGCGCCGACAGGATAAATCTGATCAGGCTGAGAGAAATACACACAGTACAGTAGAGACGGATGGAGAGAATAATGCGAGAAAAAATAGTATTGATTGACGGTCACAGTATTTTAAATCGAGCCTTCTACGGGATTCCGGATTTAACGAATGCCGAGGGGCTGCATACCAACGCCGTATATGGATTTCTGAATATTATGTTTAAAATTCTGGATGAAGAAAAGGCGGACTACCTGGCAGTGGCCTTTGACCTGAAGGCCCCCACCTTCCGGCATAAGATGTACGCTCCCTACAAAGGGACCCGTAAACCCATGCCCCAGGAGCTGCACCAGCAGGTGCCCCTGATCCAGGAGATGCTGAGAGCCATGGAAATCCCCCTTTTGATGCTGGAGGGGTATGAAGCCGATGACCTTCTCGGTACTATTGCGAAAAGGGCGGAAAAGGAAGGCCTTGACGTATCGGTGGTATCCGGCGACAGAGATCTTTTGCAGCTTGCCACAGAACATATTCAGATACGGATACCAAAGACAAAGCGCACCGGAACAGAGATCGAGGATTACCATACGGCGGAAGTGCTGGAAAAATACCAGGTGACACCGCCCCAGATCATAGATTTAAAAGCCCTCATGGGCGACGCCTCAGACAACATTCCGGGAATCCCGGGAGTAGGAGAGAAGACGGCTTCCAAAATCATCTCTGCCTACGGCTCCATTGAAAATGCCTATGCCCATGTTGAAGAGATAAAACCGAATAAGGCAAGGGAGTCCTTAAAAGCCCACTATGATCTGGCTCAGCTTTCCAAAGAGCTGGCCACCATCAATACGGACAGCCCCATCGAGTTCTCCTTTGAGACGGCCCGCATTGGGGAGCTGTACACGGAGGCTGCTTTCACCCTGTGCAAACAGCTGGAATTCAAAAATATGCTGTCCCGCTTCCAATGCCAGGGTCCGAAAAACGAAGCTGCCCAGCACTTTCAGACAGTAACAGATTTCGGACAGACAGAAGAACTCTTCAAAAAAGCACAGGAAAGCAAAGGGGCCGGATTTTATCTGGTCCGGCAAAAGGGGCTTGTGGCAGGATGCTCTCTCTGCTATGGGGAAACGGACACCTACTACTTCCCTGTGGAGGGATTTGTCACCAGCGGCTATCTGAAGGGCAAGCTGGAAGAGCTTTTCGCGGCCGGGACGGAGACGGCCACCTTAGATTTAAAGGAGCAGCTTCCCTATATAGAGGTCAGTGACAGGACAAAGATGTATGACCTGGCGATCGGCGCCTATCTGCTCAATCCCCTGAAGGACAGCTACCGCTATGAAGATGTGGCAAAGGAGCAGTTAAACCTCATTCTCCCCTCGGAAACGGAGCTTTTAGGAAAAAAAGGCTTTGAAGCGCCGGAAAAAGAGGAGTCTGTCCCCACCTGCGCCTGCTATCTGGCCTATGTGGCCTGGGCCGCCAGAAAGCCGCTCCTGCAGAAGCTTTCAGAGGAAGGCATGGAAGCCCTTTTCCGGGAAATCGAGATGCCTCTCGTATATACGCTCTACGATATGGAGTGCGAGGGAATAGGGGCGGAGTCGGAAGCCCTCAGGCAGTACGGGGAAGAGCTTGTGGACAAGATTCAGGAGTTGGAGACGGAAATCTACACTGCCGCCGGCGAGCAGTTTAACATCAATTCCCCGAAACAGCTCGGCGTCATTCTTTTTGAAAAGCTGAAGCTTCCCTATGGAAAAAAGACAAAAACGGGCTATTCCACAGCGGCAGATGTGCTGGAAAAGCTGGCCGGAGACTATCCGATTGTGACGAAGATCCTGGAGTACCGGCAGCTGACAAAGCTGAAGTCCACCTACGCGGACGGCCTAGCCAACTATATCGGCGCGGACGGCAGAATTCACAGCACCTTTAACCAGACGATCACGGCCACCGGGCGCATCAGCAGCACCGAGCCAAACCTGCAAAACATCCCCATCCGCATGGAGCTGGGACGGAGGATCCGGAAGGTCTTTGTGCCAAAAGAAGGCTGCGTGTTTGTGGACGCGGACTATTCACAGATTGAGCTTCGCGTACTGGCGGCTATTTCCGGAGATGAGACGCTGATCGGCGCCTACCGGGAAGCCCAGGACATCCACAGAATTACGGCGTCCCAGGTCTTTCACATTCCCTTTGAGGAAGTTACCGACCTGCAGAGGCGAAATGCCAAAGCCGTAAATTTCGGCATTGTCTACGGCATCAGTTCCTTTGGACTGAGCCAAGATCTGAGCATTACCAGAAAAGAGGCCGCCCAGTATATTGAAAAATACTTTGAGACTTATCCGGGGATCAAGAAATTCCTGGACGATACGGTAGAGAACGCGAAAAAAGCAGGCTATGTAACGACCATGTTTGGCCGCAGGCGGCCGGTTCCCGAATTAAAATCCAGCAATTTCATGCAGCGCTCCTTCGGGGAGAGGGTAGCCATGAACGCGCCGATCCAGGGAACGGCAGCCGATATCATAAAGATCGCCATGATCCGGGTCAACGACCGGTTAAAGGCAGAACACCTGGGTTCCCGGCTGATCCTGCAGATCCATGATGAACTGCTCATCGAGACATTGGAAGATGAGGTCGAACAGGTAAAACAGATTTTGCAGGAGGAGATGCAGGGAGCCGCACAGCTTTCCGTGAAACTGGAAATCGACATGCATACCGGAAAAAATTGGTACGAGGCAAAATAGAAATCATGAAAGTATTAGGAATTACAGGAGGTGTGGGAGCCGGCAAAAGCACGGTTCTCACATATCTTTTTGAAAAATATCACGCGCGGGTCATTCAGGCAGACCAGGCAGCCCACATGCTTCAGGAGCCCGGGCAGGCCTGCTACGAGGAAATCCGGAAGCTTTTCGGCAGCGGGATTCTGGACGAAGGGGGCGCCATCGACAGAAAAAGGCTTGGGGATATCGTCTTCGGAAATCCAGAGCGCTTAGAGCAGTTAAATCGCGTGGTACACCCGGCAGTAAAAGCATATATAATAGAAGAAATCAAAAAAGAACGGACCGCAGGCCAGGTTCCCTTTGTGGTGATAGAAGCGGCATTGCTGTTAGAAGACCATTACGAGGAAATCTGCGACGAGATCTGGTATATCCGTACGGATCCTTCTGTACGGAAACGACGGCTGATGGAAACCAGGGGCTACAGTATGGAGCGCTCTGAGGCAATCATGAAAACTCAGCTATCTGATGCACTGTTTTGCGAACAATGTCATTTTTTGGTTGACAACAGTAGTGATTTTATAGAAAATACATATGAGCAAATCGACAGGGGATTGATAGAGCATGGATTTTTGTAGTATTGCGAGCGGAAGCAGCGGAAATTGTATTTATGTGGGATCTGACAACACATCCGTACTGGTGGATGTGGGCATCAGCGGAAAAAGAATTGAGACGGGCTTAAATTCCATCGACAGGAAGACGGCGGAGGTAGACGGGATTTTGATTACCCATGAACACGCAGACCATATCCAGGGACTGGGTGTGGTGACCAGAAAACACCATATTCCCATCTATGCCACTGGAGGAACGATCGCCGCCATCAAAGAGAAGGGGCACCTGGGAAAAATAGATGAGGATCTCTTTCATGAGATCGCGCCGGATGAACCCTTCCTGATCAAGGATCTGGAGATTCTTCCCTTTTCTATTTCCCACGACGCGGCAGACCCGGTAGCCTACCGGATGTCCCATAATGGCCAATCCGTGGGGGTCGTCACAGACCTTGGCGAGTATTCTTCCTATACGGTGAACCATCTGCAGGGATTGGACGCCGTGCTCATGGAGGCCAATCATGACATCAACATGCTCCAGGTAGGCCATTATCCCTATTACCTGAAGCAGAGAATTTTGGGAAGACGCGGACACCTCTCCAACGAAAACGCAGGCCATTTGCTGTGTGAAATTCTTCACGATAAAATGAAGGCTGTACTTTTAGGCCATCTGAGCAAGGAAAACAACTATGAAGAGCTGGCTTTTGAGACCGTATGCCAGGAGGTAACGATGGGAGACAATCCCTACCGGGCAAAGGATTTCTTCATCAGCGTAGCAAAAAGGGATCAGGTATCGTCATTGGTAAAACTCACATAGAAAGGAAACAGAGCGATGAAAAGAACGATTATTACAGTAGTAGGAAAAGATACGGTGGGAATCATTGCAAAAGTCTGCACCTACCTGGCGGCAAACAATGTAAACATTCTGGATATCTCCCAGACGATTGTACAGGGATTTTTCAACATGATGATGATCACTGACGCCAATGCAGCCGCAAAGGATTTTGGGGTGCTGGCCAACGAACTGGCAAAACTGGGGGAGGAGATCGGTGTAACGATCCGCTGCCAGCATGAGGATATTTTCAATAAGATGCACCGCATCTAAGCAGACGGGAGGATATGCAGCATGATAAATATGTTTGAAGTCATCGAGACGAATAAAATGATTACCCAGGAGAATCTGGATGTGCGCACGATCACCCTGGGAATCAGTCTGTTGGACTGTGTGGATGCGGATCTGAAGAAGGTAAACGAAAATATCTACCGGAAGATCACCCGGGTAGCAAAGGATCTGGTAACTACCGGCCAGGCGATTGAGCAGGAATATGGCATTCCCATTGTAAATAAGAGGATCTCTGTCACACCGATCGCCCTAGTAGGCGGAAACGCCTGCAAATGTCCGGAGGACTTTGTAACCATCGCGCAGACGCTGGACCGGGCCGCCCATGAGGTAGGCGTAAACTTTATAGGCGGATACTCCGCCCTCGTATCTAAGGGCATGACAAAGGGCGATGAGTTTTTGATTCGCTCCATTCCCCAGGCCCTGGCCTCCACCGAGCGGGTATGCAGCTCCGTCAATGTAGGTTCCACGAAATGCGGTATCAATATGGATGCCGTGCGTCTGATGGGGCAGATCATCAAGGAAACGGCAGAACTGACGAAGGAGGATGACTCCCTGGGCTGCGCCAAGCTGGTTGTATTCTGCAACGCGCCGGATGACAATCCCTTTATGGCCGGCGCCTTCCACGGCGTCACCGAAGCAGACGCAGTCATCAACGTGGGCGTCAGCGGCCCAGGCGTAGTAAAAACCGCCCTGGAACATGTGCGCGGTGAAAGCTTTGAAGTGCTGTGCGAAACGATCAAGAAAACAGCCTTTAAGGTGACGCGTGTGGGACAGCTTGTGGCCCAGGAAGCGTCCAAGATGCTGAATATTCCCTTCGGCATCATCGACCTGTCCCTGGCGCCCACGCCGGCCATCGGAGACAGCGTGGCTGATATCTTATGTGAGATCGGCCTGGAGCACGCGGGAGCTCCCGGGACAACGGCGGCCCTGGCTCTTTTAAATGATCAGGTAAAGAAGGGCGGCGTTATGGCTTCCTCCTATGTGGGCGGATTGAGCGGCGCATTTATCCCGGTCAGCGAGGATCAGGGTATGATCGACGCGGTGCAGGCGGGAGCCCTGACTCTGGAAAAGCTGGAAGCCATGACCTGTGTATGCTCCGTAGGACTTGATATGATCGCCATCCCCGGAGATACGCCGGATACAACCATATCCGGCATCATTGCGGATGAGATGGCCATCGGCATGGTAAACCAGAAGACCACCGCGGTTCGTCTGATTCCGGTGATCGGCAAGGGCGTCGGGGAGATCGTTCAATTCGGCGGCCTTCTGGGATATGCGCCCATTATGCCTGTCAATTCCTTTGCCTGCGACGCCTTTGTGAACCGGGTGGGACGGATTCCTGCTCCGATCCACAGCTTTAAGAACTGAAAATCACCGGGGAACACCGGTATTCGCTGTAGGCTTCCCCGCCAAACTTCGCAAGAACGGCGCTCTGGTAGACCTGGGAAGCATAGATATCTTTCTTTAAAAATTCCATCTGGTCCGTCGGAAGCAGATTTCCGGCGGCAGAGAGCTTTGTGATCAGCGGCAGACAGCTCTTCTCTTTGACAGCATGTAAAAGAGAGGAGCTCTTTTTGCGAAAGCCTAAAACCCGGGCGTATCCGTTCCATCCCAGGGCCTTCTGTTTCGCCACGTCCTCCTTTTTAATATCCAGCAGAATATGCAGCAGGCAGCGCCTGATACGGCTTTCCGTAAACTGCCTGGTCTTCACCAGCCCCACAAACTCATCAATCCCCCGGTATTCCGGGACAAGGCCGAAGATTCTGTCGGAAAGGTCACCGGAAATATCCTGAAAACAGGCAAGCTCCTCCGGGGAGCTTACCGATAACAGCCGAAAATGCAAAAGGTTTGAAAAATCCCGGGACTCCATGGGACAGGAACGGCCAAAGGCTGCTTCCAAAAGCTTCCAGGCCTCAGCGGGAACGCCGGACTTTACACTGCCAAGAGCAGCCTCCCCATTTGCCCCTTGGCACAGAAGCCTCCGCAGAGCCGTGGCGGAACATAACGGGCCCTCCATCCCCTCCGAATGATAGGCTGCGCCGGCCCTGGGGATCGTGAGGGGGAGCATGGCGCTGCCGAGCCTGTTTAAAGCCTTCAGATATTCGATGCCTAAAATATTGTTGGGCTGTTCCAGAAGGCCGGCACTTTCCGAAAGGAATCCTTCTCCGGTCTCTATCCGGTGTGCCGCCAATCCCTTTTCATCCGAACCCTCCACATATTCCCCAAAGGCTTCCGCCCGGGCCAGCGGGAAGCTTTTCCCGCTTTTCAGCTTTTGTCTCAAAATCTGCACATACTCCTCCGGTTCCTCCCCTAAGACCGCAGCGGCAAGAGATAAGGGGAAAAGCTCTCCACATTCACTTCCAAAGCACAGGGCGTCTACCACCCCCAGCCCATCCAGCAGAGAGACGGCCCCAGATGCAAAATACTCCGCGCTGCCCAGCGCATAGGCCACCGGCAGCTCCAGCACCAGGTCCGCGCCGCAGGCAAGAGCCATCTGCGTCCTGGCATACTTATCCAGAATCGCCGGCGCGCCGCGCTGAACAAAATTTCCGCTCATCACCACCACGCAGAAATCAGCCCCGGAAAGCCGTTTGGCTTCCCGGATGTGCCAGGCATGGCCATTATGAAAAGGATTATATTCTGTAATCAATCCGACTGTTTTCATGAGAGCTCCTTTCCGGAATACAATTTCTACGGGAATTGTAACATGGAACACAGGGCTTTTCCATAAAAATCTTATTCCCGTATGCTGCCGTAAACGTAGTGCACAGTACCTTTCCCTTCCCTTTGATTGCCGTTTGTATGGCAAAATATACATATTAAGCAGTTGAATTTCCATCCGCTGAGCGATATAATAACTATATCTTAAATTTACGAAAGGAGTCAGAAATCATGGGATTTATTGACGTAATCAAAGCAAGAGCAAAAGCAAATAAGAAGACTATCGTACTGCCGGAGACAGAAGACCGCAGAACATATGAAGCTACCGCACAGATCCTTAAGGAAGGTATCGCAGATATCATTCTGGTAGGAAGCGAAAAAGACATCAAAAAAGGCAGCGAAGGACTGGACATCTCAGGCGCGACGATCATAGATCCGGCTACCAGCGAGAAGACGGCAGCTTATATTGATAAATTAGTAGAGCTGAGACAGAAAAAGGGCATGACCCCGGAGAAAGCAAAGGAAATTCTCCTGAACCAGTATCTGTACTATGGCGTTATGATGGTAAAGATGGGCGACGCAGACGGTATGGTATCCGGTGCCTGCCACTCTACAGCAGATACCTTAAGACCCTGCCTTCAGATCTTAAAGACAAAACCGGGCACAAAGCTTGTATCCGCTTTCTTCCTGATGGTAGTTCCCAACTGCGAATACGGCGCAGACGGTACCTTCATCTTCGCGGATTCCGGACTGAACCAGAACCCCACATCAGAAGAGCTGGCTGCCATCGCAAAATCCTCCGCGGATTCCTTCCAGCTCTTAGTTGAGAAGGAGCCTGTAGTGGCTATGCTGTCCCACTCCACAAAGGGAAGCGCAAAGCATGCCGACGTGGATAAGGTTGTAGAGGCTACCAGAATCGCGAAAGAAGAGTATCCGGAGCTGAAGCTGGACGGCGAATTCCAGTTAGACGCAGCCATCGTTCCCAGCGTAGGCGCATCCAAGGCACCGGGCAGCCCGGTAGCAGGAAAAGCCAACGTTCTGATGTTCCCGGATCTTGACGCCGGAAATATCGGTTATAAGCTGGTACAGAGACTTGCAAAGGCAGAAGCTTACGGTCCTATTACCCAGGGTATCGCAAAGCCTGTCAACGACCTGTCCCGCGGATGCTCCGCAGAGGATATCGTAGGCGTTGTAGCGATCACATCCGTACAGTGCCAGGCAGAATAATCGGAGTACTTAAATTTAGGAGGAAAATACAATGAACGTATTAGTTATCAACTGCGGAAGCTCTTCCCTGAAATATCAGCTCATCAACTCTGATTCAGAGGAAGTATTGGCAAAGGGCCTGTGTGAAAGAATCGGTATCGACGGAAGGCTCGTATACCAGAAGGCCGGCTGTGACAAGGAGATCACAGAGGCTCCCATGCCCACACATAAAGAGGCGATCCAGATGGTTCTGGATGCCCTCGTAAACGAAAAGACAGGCGCGATCGCAAGCCTGGCAGAGGTAAATGCCGTAGGACACCGCATCGTCCATGGCGGCGAGAAGTTCGCATCTTCCGCAGTGATCACAGACGAGATGCTGGCAGCAGTGGCAGAGTGCAACGACCTGGCTCCGCTCCATAACCCGGCAAACCTGATCGGTATCAATGCCTGCAAGGATCTGATGCCCAACGTGCCCATGGTAGCCGTATTTGACACTGCTTTCCATCAGACCATGCCCGCAAAGGCATACCTGTACGGTCTTCCCTACGAGTATTATGAAAAATACAAGGTAAGAAGATATGGCTTCCACGGAACCTCCCACAGCTTCGTATCCAAGCACACGGCTGAGTTCCTGGGCATGGATATCAACAACTCCAAGATTATCGTATGCCATCTGGGCAACGGCGCTTCCATCAGCGCAGTCAAGGACGGCAAATGTGTAGATACCTCCATGGGACTTACCCCCCTGGAAGGCCTTGTAATGGGAACACGTTCCGGTGATATTGACCCCGCGATCATGGAGTTCATCGCCAAGAAGGAAAATCTGGACATCGCAGGCGTTATGAACGTGCTGAACAAAAAGTCCGGCGTATTCGGTCTGTCTAAAGAGCTGTCCAGCGACTTCCGTGACCTGGAGAGCGCTATGAACGAGGGAAATGAGTTTGCAGGAAACGCAATCGAAGTGTTCGCTTACCGTGTGGCAAAATACGTAGGTGCCTATGTGGCAGCCCTCAACGGCGTAGACGCCATCGCGTTCACCGCCGGTATCGGTGAAAACGCCGGCCTTGTCCGCACAAAAGTATGCGAGTACCTGGGATATCTCGGAATCGCCCTGGATGAAGAGGCAAACGCCAAGAGAGGGGAAGATATGGTGATCTCCACACCGGATTCCAAGGTAAAGGTAGCCGTGATTCCTACCAACGAAGAGCTGGCAATCTGCCGTGAGACGGTAGCGTTAGTATAATAGCAGTCAAAGGGCCTCACAGACATAAACGATATGCTTCCCTGCATTTTTATGTCTGGAGGCCCATAAACTTGTCAAGAATTTTCTCTTGACAAACCCCTGCATCGTGGTTATAATAGCAAAGGTGTGAATAGGAGAAAACTTTATGCTGATTGACTTAACCAGAATCGCGAACAGTGAGGAAAAGATAATACAGATAGAAGTCCCCTATGAACCGGAAACATTTTCTTCCGGCTTAGGAGAGTTTCCTATACAGAGCAAGACACCCGTCTCTATCCAAATCAGGAATAAGGGAAACCAGGAGCTGCAGATTAAAGGGAAAATGTCCTTGCAGACAACCATTCCTTGCAGCCGCTGTCTGACGTATGTGGCGACAGAGCTTCATCTGGACTTTGAGCGAGAAGCCGATATGAAGCTTGGCCAGTCAGAAAACGCAGAAGAGTTGGACGAGCAGAATTATATTGATGGATATAACCTGGACGTGGATAAGCTGATCTATAGCGAGCTATTGATGAATTGGCCTGTGAAAGTCTTATGCAAAGAGGACTGTAAAGGGCTGTGCAATACCTGCGGCGCAAATCTAAACTTCCAGACCTGTGAGTGTGAAAGTACAGATTTAGACCCCAGAATGGCAAGGATCCGTGATATTTTTTCCAGGGCAGTACCCTTTCCGCAAAGCGAAAACTGAGTTCAGGGATGGCGATACGCACCCGGAAGTTTTCATTCATAGCAATTAGCAAATTGCCTATAGAGGTTTAGTAAATTTAAGGAGGTGTAAACCATGTCAATCTGTCCAAAGAATAAATCTTCCAAAGGAAGAAGAGACAAGAGAAGAGCAAACTGGAAAATGACTGCTCCGAACTTGGTAAAATGCAGCAAGTGCGGCGAGCTGATGATGTCTCACAGAGTCTGCAAGAACTGCGGAACATACAACAAAAAAGAAATCGTAACTGTTGACTAATAGACCAGCCGTTACAACCTTTGTTACCGTTCACTTCGTTCACAGTAACATTCGCAAATCCATCTGAAATTCGCTTCGCGAATGGGATTTGCTCACACTTGGATCATTTTCTTACGGTCTGTGCAGTAAATGCACAGACCTGCGTGAACAGTAACCAGCCTTTCGGATTTCCGAAAGGTTTTTTCTTTTTTTACTAGGATTTTCTCTGAGTAAGTGGTATAATCGGAAGCATACCACTCACAGAAGTCAAAGACCCCGCAGCATTTGCCATTGCCTGTGCAGACACGGCAGATGGCCATGCTCGCAGGAATTAAAACAGGGGAGGGATTCATATGAATTTAGTAATTACGATCAGCCGCAGATTCGGTACCGGCGCCAGTATTATCGCCAGGGAGTTGTCCGAAAGACTGTCTGTACCCGTATATGATAAAGCATTTGTGGAAGAACAGCTCCACAAGGAGTCCTATGAGGAAGAAGCGGAGGCTATCCGTACGTTAGCCAAGGAACCATGTATCATCCTGGGCCGCTGCGCATCGGAGATTCTCAAGGATCAGAGAAACGCGTTTAATATTTACGTATGCGCCGACAAAGAAGACAGAATCCACAGGATTATGGAATTGGAATCTCTTTCCTACGAGGAAGCTATGGAAAAAGTGACCCGAACGGACAGAGAGCGCGCCGACTACTACCACGAGCATACGGGAAAGGCATGGGGCGATGTGAATAACTATCATATGATCCTGGACACCTCCCGTCTTGGGGTGGAAAATTGCGCAGATATCCTGATCCGCTATTTCGAGAGAAAAGAATACATATAGGCGACATAGAAAAGTGAAAATCCAGCCCTTTGCAGCTCCATGTGCGGGACTGGATTTTTTTGATCTCTTTTTATGGATTTTTGCATGCCACTGTGAACGAAAAAACAGCCGTAAAATATGGGTTGATTTTTAGAATGATGTCTAGTATATTATCTTTAGAAAACAGGAGGAAAGATTATGCAGGATTTAGTGAAGGTAGTTGTGGACGCCATGGGCGGAGACAACGCGCCGGAAGAAATCGTGAAAGGCGCCATAGAAGCTGTCAATGAACGGGAAGATATTTTCATCTATCTTGCGGGAAAAAAGGAAGTCATCGAAAAAGAGCTGACGAACTATACCTTTCCCAAAGACAGAGTGGAGATCGTCCACGCAGAAGAGGTCATTGAGACGGCCGAGCCGCCCGTGATGGCCATTCGGAGAAAAAAAGATTCATCTATCGTAGTCGGGATGAATATGGTAAAGCGTGGAGAGGCAGACGCCTTTGTTTCATCGGGCAGCAGCGGAGCCATACTGGTAGGCGGCCAGCTGATCGTTGGGCGGATCAAAGGGATCGAGAGACCTCCCTTAGCGCCGCTGATCCCTACAAAGGATGGCGTCGCACTTCTCATCGACTGCGGGGCAAATGTAGATGCCAGACCGTCCCATCTGGTACAGTTTGCCAGAATGGGTTCCATTTACATGGAACATATCGTGGGAATCAAAAACCCACGGGTCGGTATTGTAAATATCGGCGCAGAGGAGGAGAAAGGAAATGCCCTTGTAAAAGAAACATTCCCCCTGCTCAAAGCCTGTGAAGAGATCAACTTCATCGGAAGCGTAGAAGCCAGAGATATACCGGCAGGCGTCTGTGATGTCATTGTGTGCGAGGCCTTTGTGGGAAATGTCATCCTGAAGCTGTATGAAGGCGTGGGCGCCACGCTGATCAGCAAGGTGAAGGAAGGCATGATGGGAAGCATCCGCTCAAAGCTCGGCGCATTGCTTGTAAAACCCGCACTGAAGCAGACCTTAAAGAGTTTCGATGCCAGCCAGTACGGCGGCGCGCCGCTCTTGGGATTAAACGGGCTGGTTGTAAAGTCTCATGGCAGCTCAAAGGCACTGGAGATCAAAAATTCCATCATCCAGTGCGTACAGTTCAAACAACAAAAGATCAATGACAGGATCAAAGAAAACATCGTATTAACGAAATAGGAATTGAGAGGAAAGAAAACATGGAATTTGAAAAATTACAGAAAATCATTGCAGAAGTATTAAATGTGGATGCGGATGAAATTACAATGGATACGACCTTCGTAGATGACTTAGGAGCCGACTCTCTGGATGTATTCCAGATCATCATGGGTATCGAGGAAGAATTTGATATCGAGATACCCAATGAGGAAGCGGAAAAGATCGTTTCTGTGGGAGATGCCGTGGAACAGATCAAAAACGCGGTCAATGCGTAAGGGGTTTCCGAAAAAGCAGCTATGACACGCCGGTTACGGCAAAAGCAAACCAAGGGTGCTGCCATGCAGCACCCTTTCTATATGTCAGCAGGGAGGAGAGACATGTTAAAAAATCAGGATTTGAAGGAATTAGAGAAAAAAGCAGGTTATACTTTTCAGGATTTTTCCCTGTTTAAGCAGGCGCTGACCCACAGTTCTTATGCCAATGAACATAAACGTGAGAAAATCCATGACAACGAACGGCTGGAATTTCTGGGGGACGCAGTGCTGGAAATTGTCAGCAGTGAGTTCCTTTATTTTCAGTATCCGAACCTGCCGGAAGGAGATATGACAAAACTGCGGGCAAGTATCGTATGCGAGCCCACGCTGGCCCTGTGCACCAGAGAACTGGATCTGGGCGCTTATCTTCTCCTGGGAAAAGGGGAGGAGCGAACCGGCGGAAGATACCGGGATTCCATTGTCTCCGACGCCATGGAAGCGTTGATCGGGGCCATTTACCTGGATGGTGGTTTTGCTAGTGCAAAAGAATTTGTGCAGAGATTTATTCTGACGGATATTGAGCATAAAAAACTCTTTTATGATAGCAAGACTATTTTGCAGGAAATCGTACAGGGAGATTTTAAAGGCGAGGAGATTTCCTATCAGCTGGTCGGTGAACAGGGGCCTGATCACGATAAGAAATTCATGGTAGACGTGATGATCGGAAATACGGCCTACGGCCGCGGAGTGGGAAGGACAAAAAAGGCTGCGGAGCAGGAGGCTGCCTACCAGGCAACCATCAAACTGAAAGGAACGGCATCGGATGTATCTAAAAAAGATTGAGGTGCAAGGCTTTAAATCCTTTGCGAACAGGATTGTATTTCAATTTCACAACGGAATCACCGGCATCGTGGGACCAAACGGCAGCGGAAAAAGCAACGTCGCAGACGCGGTGCGCTGGGTCTTAGGCGAGCAAAGCGCAAAAAGCCTGCGCGGCTCCAGTATGCAGGACGTCATCTTTGCCGGGACGGAGAACAGAAAGCCCCTGGGATACGCCTATGTGGCGATTACCCTGGACAACTCCGACCACGTTCTCCCTATTGAATACAGCGAGGTAACGGTAGCCAGAAGGGTATACCGTTCCGGAGAAAGTGAATATCTGATAAACGGCACATCCTGCCGCCTGAAGGATGTCAATGAGCTTTTCTACGACACGGGAATCGGAAAAGAAGGCTACTCCATCATCGGCCAGGGCCAGATTGACAAAATCCTCAGCGGAAAACCGGAGGAACGCCGGGAGCTTTTTGACGAAGCCGTCGGGATCGTCAAATTCAAGCGCCGGAAGCATACGGCGGAGAAAAAGCTGGAGGATGAACAGCAGAACCTGGTCAGGGTCAACGATATTTTAAGTGAGCTGACCAAACAGCTGGGGCCTATGGAGCGCCAGGCAGAAACAGCGAAAATCTATCTGAAAAAGAAAGAGGAGCTGAAGGTCTACGATGTAAACATGTTCCTGCTGGAAATGGAGCGCATACGGCAAGCCCTGAAGAACACAGAACAAAAGCTGGCTATCTCCACCGGGGAGATGGAGGAAGCGAAAAAGGCCTATGACGCCGCAAAGCAGGCCTATGACAAGACGGAAGGCGAGCTTGAGGCTCTCGACAGCCGCATGAATGAAGAGCGAAATAAGGCGGCAGAACAGCAGATCCAAAAGCAGCAGCTTGAGGGACGGGTCAATGTCTTAAAGGAGCAGATCAATACAGCGAGGCTGAACGAAGAGCATCTGCAAAACAGGCTGAATGCCATTGACCAGGACATGGAAACAAAAAAAAGGCAGCAGACGGATGAAGAAGAGGGCCTCTGCGGGTTAAAGGCGGAATTAAAGGCGGCGGAAGATTCCGAGGAGGATTCCAGGCTGGAAACGGAGGCGCTGCAGGCCAGTCTCTCCCATCTGGAACGGGAGATTGAAAAGGGAAAAAACGCCATCATCTCCCTGCTGAACCAGAGAGCTTCCACAAAAGGAAAGCTGCAGCGGTACGACACCATGATGGAGCAGCTTCAGATACGCAAGGCAGAGATCAGCCAAAAGGTTCTTCTTCTGAAAAGCCAGGAGTCGGAACAGACGGATGTGATCGGAGAGCAGCGCCAAAGGCATCAGGAGATCACAGACAGAATCGAAGGGCTCCTTGCCGAAAGCAAACAATACGAGGATAAAGTGACAGAGATCCAGCAGGAGCTGATCTCCCAAAACAGGCAGGTGGAAACGGGACAGACGGCTTACCACAGAGAATCCTCCCGGCTGGAGACCCTTCGAAATATTACCGAGCGGTACGACGGCTACGGAAACAGCATCCGCCGGGTAATGGAGCAGAAGAACAGGGAAAAAGGGCTCCTGGGCGTAGTGGCCGATCTGATCAAGGTGGACAAAACCTACGAGACGGCTATCGAAACAGCCCTTGGAGGAAGCATCCAGAACATTGTCACGGAAGACGAAGACACCGCCAAGCGGATGATCGAGTTCCTGAAACGCAATAAATACGGGCGCGCCACCTTCCTTCCCCTGACAAGCATCGGAAATAAAAATCTGTTTCACAATGACAGGGCGTTAAAAGAACGCGGGGTGATCGGCCTTGCCAGCAGCCTGGTGCAAGCCGACGCAAAGTACGCAGGCCTGGTAACCTATCTTCTGGGAAGAACCGTGGTGGCGGACACCATAGACAATGCCATCGCCCTAAACAGAAAATACCAGTACAGCCTTCGGATCGTTACCCTGGAGGGCGAATCCTTAAATCCCGGCGGCTCCATGACGGGAGGCGCGTTTAAAAACAGCAGCAACCTGCTGGGACGCCGCAGAGAGATGGAAGAGCTGGAGGAAAGCGTCTCCCTGCTGAAAAAAGATCTGGAGACATGGCGGGCAAAAATAGACGAAAACAGGAGAATCCGTGGAGAGTACCGCGATAGGATCGTGGAGCTGAATGAGCAGCTTCAAAAAGAGTACCTGCTCCAGAATACGGTCAAATTGGAGATCTCCCAGATGGAATCCCGAAAGGATGAGACCCAGAAAAGCTTTGGCCAGCTAAAGGCAGAGAACGCAGAAATTGAAGAGCAGTCTGCCCAGATCCGTGCCGAGCAGTCAGCCATCAGCCAGGAGATGGAACATTCTCTGGAAACGGAGAAATCCCTGGAGGATGAGATCCGGAAGCTTCAAAAACAGCAGGAGGCCGAGCGGGAAGCCCAGGAGGCCCAGAACGTCCAGTCGGAAGCCATCCATCTGAAGCTTCAGGAGGTCAGGCAGAAAGCAGCCTTCATCCGCCAGAATATGGAGCGTATCAGCGGGGAGCTTTCCGTTCTGGAGAACGAGCGCGTCCAGATAACGGAAGGAATCAGCGCCGGTTCCCAGGATATTCTAACGAAAGAGGCCGCTATTCAGGGCATCACAGAGCAGATGGAGCTTTTAGACGCGTCAGGGCTGGCCTCCCAGGAGGAGCTTGAACGACTGGCAGCCCAGCGGGAAGGGCTGAACACTACCCACAAATCCTTCTTTTCCAAACGGGAAGAGCTGTCTGAGCAGATCAGCCTTCTGGATAAAGAAAATTTCCGCCTGAACGCCCAGTTAGAAAAGCTGGAGGAAGCGAAAGACTCTCAGGTGAATTATATGTGGGAGGAATATGGCCTGGGGGCAGGAAGCGCGGCAGATCTGAAAAACGAGGCCTGCAGCGATCCCGCCCAGATGAAAAAGGCCATCCAGACCTTAAAAGGAGAGATCAAGGGCCTTGGAAATGTCAATGTAAACGCCATCGAGGACTTCAAAGAGCTGTCCGAGCGCCATACCTTCCTGAGCACCCAGCACGACGACCTGGTGAAATCAGAACAGGCCCTTCTTGAGATTATCGAAGAACTGGACGAAGGGATGCGGACCCAGTTCCGCGACCGCTTCGCCCTGATCCAGGCAGAGTTTGACAAAGCATTCAAACAGCTTTTCGGCGGCGGGAAGGGCAGCCTGGAGCTGGTGGAGGACGAGGACATCCTGGAAGCGGGCATACGGATCATCTCACAGCCGCCGGGAAAGAAACTGCAAAACATGATGCAGATGTCAGGCGGCGAGAAAGCCCTTACGGCTATTGCACTGCTTTTTGCCATCCAGAACCTGAAGCCCTCCCCCTTCTGCCTGCTGGATGAAATCGAGGCGGCACTCGACGAATCCAATGTATCCAGATACGCAAACTATCTGAAAAAGTTGACAAAGAACACGCAGTTTATTATTATAACTCATAGACGAGGCACAATGGCAGCAGCAGACCGGCTCTATGGCATTACCATGCAGGAAAAAGGTGTGTCAGCCCTGGTATCCGTCAATCTCCTGGAGGACGATCTGGAAGCATAGTTATGTCCTGCGGTAATTGGTGACCTGTTTCACACAGCAGACGGAAGCTAAGACAAGTGAAACGGCTGCTAACTGCCGTGGATCATAGGACTTCCCGAAAGCCTGCGGGGCTAAAGAAGAGGAGGCAGAATATGGAAGAGAAAAAAGGATTTTTCAGGCGTCTGGTAGAGGGATTGACTAAGACGCGAAATAATATTGTATCAAGCATCGACAATATTTTCAGCGGATTTTCCAGTATTGACGACGATTTTTATGATGAGATAGAAGAAATCCTGGTGATGGGCGATCTGGGGATCAACGCCACAACGGCCATCATCGAGGATCTGAAGCGCAGGGTAAAGGAACAGAAAATCAAAGAACCCTCCGAATGTAAACAGCTTTTGATCGAAAGCATCAAAGAACAAATGAACGTAGGCGAGACGGCTTATGAGTTTGAAAACAGGCAATCCGTCGTTCTGGTCATCGGCGTCAACGGCGTGGGAAAAACCACCAGCGTGGGAAAGCTTGCCGGAAAGCTAAAGGATCAGGGAAAACGCGTCGTAATCGCGGCTGCGGATACCTTCCGGGCGGCGGCAGGAGAACAGCTCACCGAATGGGCCCACAGGGCCGGAGTGGATATCGTGGCCCATCAAGAAGGCTCCGATCCGGCGGCTGTGGTGTATGACGCGATTCAGGCGGCAAAAGCCCGCAAAGCGGATGTGCTGCTGTGCGACACTGCCGGAAGGCTGCACAACAAAAAAAATCTGATGGCGGAGCTTGGAAAGATCAATAGGATCATCGACAGGGAATACCCGGAGGCTTTCCGGGAAACCCTCGTAGTTCTGGACGGTACTACGGGACAGAATGCTCTGGCCCAGGCCAGGGAGTTCAGCGAGGTGGCTGATATCACAGGAATCATCCTCACAAAGCTGGACGGTACGGCCAAAGGCGGAATCGCTGTGGCCATCCACTCAGAACTTGGCATTCCGGTGAAATATATCGGAGTGGGGGAAAGTATCGACGACCTGCAGAAATTTGACGCAGATGAATTTGTCAACGCGCTGTTTCATATAGAAGAGTAAAACAGAAGGGGAAGTTACTGTTCACACCTGAATCCCATTCGCAAAAGCGAATTTTAGATGGATTTGCGAATATTACTGTGAGCGAAGTGAACAGTAATAATGGGAAAGCCCTGCCCCGGCAATGAGGAGGAATGGAAAAATGCTGACACTGGAAAAATTTGAAGAGGCATCGGAAATCGTTAAAAATGTGACCCAGGAGACAAAACTGGTCTACAGTAAGTACTTCAGCGAGCAGACAGGAAACAAAGTTTACCTGAAACCGGAAAATATGCAGCTCACAGGAGCCTACAAGGTCAGAGGTGCTTACTATAAAATCAGCACTCTCTCTGATGAGGAGCGGGCGAAGGGCCTGATCACGGCTTCCGCCGGAAACCATGCCCAGGGCGTGGCCTACGCGGCGAAAGCCTTTGGTGTGAAGGCTGTGATCGTTATGCCCACCACAACGCCCCTTATCAAAGTGGAGAGGACAAAAAGCTACGGCGCGGAAGTGATCCTCTACGGAAATGTCTATGATGAAGCCTGCGCTTACGCCTATGAACTGGCTGAAAAGGAAGGCTATACCTTTATCCATCCCTTCGACGACCTGGCAGTAGCTACCGGCCAGGGAACCATCGCCATGGAAATCGTAAAGGAGCTTCCCCTGGTGGATTACATACTGGTGCCGGTGGGCGGCGGCGGACTCGCCACCGGAATCTCCGCCCTGGCAAAGCTTCTGAACCCAAATATAAAGGTGATCGGCGTTGAGCCCCAGGGCGCGAACTGCCTGCAGGCATCCCTGGCGGCTGGAGAGGTGACCACATTAGAAACAGTCAACACCATTGCGGACGGCACAGCCGTAAAAACTCCCGGCGAAAAGATTTTCCCCTATCTGAAAGAAAATCTGGACAGCATCATTACCGTGGACGATGACGAGCTGATCGTGGCCTTCCTGGACATGGTGGAAAATCATAAAATGATCGTGGAAAATTCCGGACTCCTGACGATCGCAGCCCTCAAGCACATGGATGTGCGGGGCAAAAAGATCGTTTCTGTCTTAAGCGGCGGAAATATGGACGTGATCACCATGTCCTCTGTGGTGCAGCTAGGCCTTATCCAGCGCGACAGGATCTTTACCGTCTCCATTCTTCTTCCCGACCGTCCCGGTGAGCTGGTACGCGTGGCGACCATCGTAGCCAATGAGCAGGGCAACATCATCAAGCTGGACCACAACCAGTTTGTCAGCACAAACAGAAATGCGGCTGTGGAGCTGAAGATTACGCTGGAGGCTTTCGGTACAGAGCATAAACGCCGTATCGTAGATGCGCTGATGAAGAATGGATATAATCCCAGGCTGAGCAGGGCAAATCTATAAGGTAACATTTCAGATACCTTGAACTGTCACCTGTGAATCACTTTCTTGGCGCTCTAAACGGTTACTTTACAATAAGTTCAGAGTGTCAAGAAAAAATACTTGACAACTTTCTTTCTTTCGTATATGATAGCAAAGGTGAGTCGCGATGGAGAAATTTGTAGAGCAGACGCTGCTGTTCGATTTTTACGGAGAGCTTCTTACGGAGCATCAGAAAAGTATCTATGAGGATGTGGTCTTCGGTGATCTCTCTTATTCAGAGGTAGCCGAGGAAAAAAACATCAGCCGCCAGGGAGTCCATGACCTGATCAAAAGATGCAACAAGATATTAGAGGACTATGAGGCAAAGCTTCATCTGGTGAAAAAGTTTCTGATTATCAAGGAGAAGGTCGAAAAAATCCGAAGAACGGCAGACGACCCGGAGCAGGTAAAAAGAATTTCAGACGAGATATTAGAGGAGTTGTAAGCTATGGCATTTGAAAGCTTATCTGATAAATTGCAAAATGTGTTTAAAAACCTGCGGAGCAAGGGACGTTTGACGGAAGCAGATGTAAAGACAGCTTTGAAGGAAGTGAAACTGGCTCTTCTGGAGGCAGACGTAAGCTTTAAAGTCGTAAAGCAGTTTGTCAAATCCGTACAGGAACGGGCCATTGGCCAGGACGTCATGAACGGATTGAATCCGGGACAGATGGTGATCAAAATCGTAAACGAAGAGCTTGTCAGCCTGATGGGTTCTGAGACTACAGAGATTGCCCTTCGTCCGGGAAATGAGGTTACCGTCCTTATGATGGTAGGACTTCAGGGCGCCGGAAAAACTACGACGACAGCTAAGATTGCAGGAAAGCTCAAGGCCAAAGGGCGAAAACCCCTGCTGGCAGCCTGCGACGTATACCGCCCGGCAGCTATCAAACAGCTCCAGATTAACGGTGAAAAACAGGGCGTGGAAGTATTTTCCATGGGAGACAAAATGAGCCCTGTGGATATTGCCAAAGGAGCGGTAGAGCATGCCAAAAGCAAAGGCTTCAACGTAGTGATCCTTGACACGGCCGGACGTCTTCATATTGACGAGAATATGATGGAAGAGCTCCAGAATATCAAAACAGCCGTGGATGTGACACAGACGATCCTTGTGGTAGACGCCATGACCGGACAGGACGCGGTAAACGTATCCGATACCTTCAACCAAAAGATCGGTATCGACGGCGTGATCCTGACAAAGCTGGACGGCGACACCAGAGGCGGCGCGGCCCTCTCGATCAAAGCTACCTGCGGGAAGCCCATTTTGTATGTGGGCATGGGGGAAAAGCTTTCCGACCTGGAGCAGTTTTATCCCGACCGTATGGCATCCAGAATTCTTGGCATGGGCGATGTGATGAGCCTGATTGAGAAAGCTCAGGCAAACATCGACGAAGAGAAAGCCAGGGATATGGAGCAGAAGCTCAAAAAAGCCCAGTTTGGCTTTGACGATTATCTGGAGAGCATGAACCAGGTCAAAAAGATGGGCGGTATTTCCAGTATCTTAAGTATGATGCCGGGAATGAGCGCGAAGATGCCGGATATTGAATCCGCAGTGGATGAGAAGAAGATGGGCAGAATCGAAGCCATCATTTTATCCATGACGCCAAAGGAACGGTCCAACCCCGATATTTTGAATCCATCCAGGAAGAAGCGCATCGCCAAGGGCGCAGGTGTGGACATCAGCGAGGTCAACCGTCTGGTTAAGCAGTTTGAGCAGACCAGAAAGATGATGAAACAAATCCCAGGAATGATGGGAGGTAAAAGTGGTAAAAGAGGTAAGTTCAAGCTTCCTTTTTGACATATATGAAAATACAGCCAAGGAGGTGAAAGAAAATGGCAGTAAAGATCAGATTAAGAAGAATGGGACAGAAAAAGGCTCCTTTCTATAGAATCGTTGTAGCAGATTCCAGATCACCGAGAGATGGTAAGTGTATCGAGGAGATCGGTACTTACAATCCGAACACAGATCCCAGTGAATTCAAGGTAAACGAGGAGCTGGCAAAGAAGTGGCTGGCAAACGGTGCACAGCCTACAGAGGTAGTCAGCAAGCTCTTCAAATTAGCCGGTATTGAAAAATAAGGCGGAGGGTGAGCATGATGAAAGAGTTAGTAGAAGTAATTGCAAAAGCTCTCGTAGACAATCCGGATGAAGTATCGGTGACAGAAAAAGACACAGGAAAGGCAATTGTGATCGAGCTTCGGGTAGCCTCCTCTGATATGGGAAAGGTTATCGGAAAGCAGGGAAGGATCGCAAAAGCCATCCGTTCTGTGGTGAAAGCCGCCGCTTCCAGGGAAGATAAAAAAATTGTTGTAGATATCTTACAATAATTTTAAGAATTGCAAAAAAATCTCGTGCAAAGCGGGATTTTTTTTGTTATAATAGCACAAGGAGGTGTACAATAAAAATGCGAAAGAGAAAAAAACTAACAATTTTAACCCTGCTTGTCCTATGTATGATTCTGATGGTTCCCACAACTGCCAGCGCGGCAAAGCTCAAGAAAGTCAATGTAGACAAATATTTAAAGCTTGGGAAAAATTACACGATTCTGGCGTATAACCCCAACAACGTCTGGTTGAAGGTACGCAAAAAGAAATCCGTGAAATCCCGTTATTACTCTTATGCCGTAAATCGGGGCGGAGTATTTACCGTGGACAGAAGCAAACTGAAAAGAGGCCAGACGACAGCCTGGATTCCCGTTTTTGTATATATCGGCAAGGGCCGCCAGCGGATCACCGGTTATGTACAGGCCACTCAGGTAAAGCTTTCCTATGTATATAACAAGAGCTTTTCCTCCAATGGCATCATTGACCGGGCGATCAAGACCGGCTTCCAGTATCTGGGAACTCCTTTTGTGATGCCGGGATCCTCCCTGTCAACGGGCATCGACTGCGCCCAGTTTGTCAACACCGTCTACAGGCTTGCCGGACGAAATCTCGTCTCCTGGGCACATACGGACAATCTGCAGGCAGTATGCCGGGAGGTTTTTTATCAGCGGTCCAACAGGAACCTGACAAAGACCCAGCTGAGCATGCTGAAACCGGGCGACCTGCTGTTTTACCTCAAGGACGATACGAGCGGTCCCATTGACCATGTGGCCATTTATATCGGGAACGGATTTATCATCAATTCGTCCGGACATTATGGGATGACGTACCCCAACGGCGGGATCTGCCTGAAACGTGTACAATACGGAAACCGGAAGATCGTAAGAGCCATGCGGATCAATGGATTTTAAACAGGAGTTATCAATATGGAAGAATATCTGCAGGTAGGGGTGATTACCGGAACTCACGGCATCCGGGGAGAAGTGAAGGTCTTCCCCACAACGGATGACCCCGCGCGATTCAAAAAGCTCAAAAAAGTATTTCTTGACACGGGAAAAGAATATCTGGAGATGGAAATTGAGCAGGTAAAATTTTTTAAGCAATTTGCCATTTTAAAATTTAAAGGGTATGACTCTATCAATGAGATCGAGAAATACAAAAAAAAGAGCCTGTTGGTGGACAGGGCCCACGCCGTAAAGCTGAAGGAAAACGAATACTTTATTGCGGATCTGCTGGGACTGGAGGTATATACGGATGAAGAGCAGCTTCTCGGCACGCTCTCCGATGTATTGCAAACAGGCGCAAATGATGTATATGTAGTAAAAATGGAGGATGATCGGGAGGTTCTGATACCTGCCATCCGGGACTGTATCCTTTCTGTAGATATCGAGGAGCGGCGGATGAAGGTTCATCTTTTAGAGGGACTTCTCTAGAGAACAGAAAACTATGAATTTTCATGTATTGACTTTATTCCCGGATATGATCATGCAGGGACTCGGCACCAGTATCATAGGGCGGGCCCTGGAGAAAGAGACGATCTCTCTGGAGGCTGTGAATATCCGGGATTACGCAAACAATAAGCACAGCAAGGTAGATGATTATCCCTACGGCGGAGGCGCAGGCATGGTCATGCAGGCAGAACCCGTTTTCGGGGCCTTCCAGGCCGTGAGTGAAAAAATCGGCCGCCGCCCGAGAGTGGTATATCTTACGCCCCAGGGAAAGGTCTTCGACCAGAAGATGGCCGAGGAACTGGCCGGTGAACAGGATCTTGTATTCCTTTGCGGCCATTATGAGGGGATCGATGAGAGAGTGCTGGAGGAGATCGTCACAGACTATGTTTCCATCGGGGATTATGTACTAACTGGGGGCGAGCTGCCTGCCATGGTAATGATTGACGCGATCTCGCGGATGGTGCCTGGAGTTTTGAGCAACGAGGAATCGGCTCAGTTTGAATCCTTCCAGGACAACCTTCTCGAATATCCCCAGTACAGCCGCCCGGAAGTGTGGAGGGGCAAAAGCGTTCCCCCCGTTTTGCTATCGGGCCATCATGCGAATGTCGAAAAATGGAGGAGGGAGCAATCTGTCCTCCGAACTGCCCAGAGGCGGCCGGATCTTTTAGAGCATGCCGTGCTGAGTGAACAGGAGAAAAAATTGATTGAGGGAGTGAGCGAGTGAAAAAAAGGTACAATCTGCTGATAGCAGCAGCGTTTTTGATGTTGACATTATGTTTTTCTATGACTGGCCTGGCCGCCTATCCGGCCGTCTCCCAGTCAAAGCCTCTGCATACCTATGGATGGAAAACAAAGGATTACAGGGTATTTGAGGATCAGGGACTGATGACCAAAAAGGATGTGGTGGCCTACGAGGAGTGCAAGGTGATTGCCATCCGGGATAAAGCGGCGCAGATCTCTTATAACAGAGGAAAAGAAACGGGATGGATCGCCCTGGAGAATCTGGTATACGATCCCTCTTACCGACATGAGATTTCCTACGCCAACGCAGATATCCTGCTGTATAAACGCCCTACCGTCCGTGAATCGTACATTACCGTCCCCCAATTTTCCGGGGGAATCACTGTCGGTGAAAAGGGAAGCTGGATGCAGGTACTCTTTATGACCGGAAACAGCTATTACATGGGATGGATCAAGAACACCACCTATGACCAGTCCGTAAGGCTGTCCATGGATACCTCCACCCAGCTTCTGGCAGACGGCATATACGTCCTGTCGCCCCGGAACGCCCTGTCGAAAGCCGTTTCCTGCGCTCCAAAAAAGAGGACCTTTACGATGGCCTCCAACAGGAAAACAGAAAAGCAAAGGTTCCGTCTCCACCATATCAGCGGCAACCATTATCAAATCACGCCGATCCGCGCAAGCCAACAGCTGGCAGACGCGGGAGGGCTGACGCTCTCAGATGACCAAAGCCAAACCTGGAAGATTACGAGGTACGGCAGCTATTTTTACATACGTTCAAAAGCTACAGGCAGGGCCCTCCGCTATGGGGCGGGTAAAGTATCCTTGGGTGCTTTCCGTAAAACCAGCTCCCAGCACTGGCGGATCACGAAGGTCGCTGAGACGCCGTCTCTGGATAGCTGCGTTGTTTTCTCCCAGTACGATCCCAAATGGGGCGGCTCCACCTATTATAACGGGCCCAGTCGGCGAACCATTTCCACTTCCGGCTGTGGCGTCATGGCCCTGACGAACGCCATATATGCCTTAAATGGCGAGTTTATCAATCCCCAGAAGATCGCGTCCTTTTCCGTAGCGAGGGGACATTATTTCTACAATCAGGGCACGGCAGATACCTTATACGCGGATTTTGCCCGAAAATATGGAAAAACGTATCATTTTAAACATATCGGGAAAACATACTCCTTGAGCAGCGTAAGAAACCACCTGAAAAATGGAAGAGTGGCTATCGCTCTTGTTCCCGGACATTACATTGCCCTGGTGGGATACAGAAGCTCCGATGACAGCTTCCTTGTGCTGGACTCCGCAGTCTACGGAAAGCGTCCCACAACGATCTATGGCGACTGGATATCCGCCTCTACCCTGGGGAGCGGAACCATGTGGTGCGAATATTTTCATATTCTTGCCAATCGCTAGGAAGAAAATACTTGCATTTTGCGGTAAGGCATGATAAAATTATCAGCGTTGTGAGAAAGAGATGGTCCTCTGTTACAAACATTGTATTAAGAACATCCGAGAATATGAGGAGGCACACAATGAACGATATTATTAAAAACATCGAAGATGCCCAGCTTAAGGCAGTTGTACCTGAGTTTCGGGTAGGAGATACCGTAAAGGTATACGCAAAAATCAAAGAGGGTAACCGTGAGCGTATTCAGGTTTTTGAAGGAACCGTTTTGAAGAAACAGGGCGGCGGCGTAAGAGCTACCTTCACTGTAAGAAAGAATTCCAACGGCATCGGCGTTGAAAAGACCTGGCCAATCCATTCCCCGAATGTTGAGAAGGTTGAGGTTGTCAGAAGGGGTAAAGTAAGACGTGCAAAACTGAACTACCTGAGAGGTCGTGTTGGTAAGAGCGCCAAGGTTAAAGAATTAGTAAAATAATATAAGCAAACCAGGGACAATTACTGCAAAAGGTATTTGTCCCTGTTTTGATTGAGGGGATAGGGGGAGTCAAAAGTTTTCCAACAGTGGAAGAGAGTGAGGCGACAATATGAGCAGAGCACGGATAAGGCGGGAACACCGCCAGAAAAGAGAACGGCACATGCTAAAAGCCATTCTCGGCTGGGCGTTCCAGATCATAGTTGTTATCCTGATCGCATATGTCCTTGTATTCTTTTTTGGGCAGACGCGGACGAACATCGGACAATCTATGGACGTAACTCTATCGGGTGGAGACACGGTACTCCTGAATGGACTTTCCTATAAGCTGAAAGGGCCCTCGCGGGGAGATGTGGTGGCGTTTAAGCCAAACGGCAGCGACAGCACACATTCCTACATCAAGCGTGTGATTGCCCTTCCCGGCGAAACAGTCCAGATTAAAAACGGAATGATTTACATTAATGATGAGCTGTATCTTGAAAAGAACGACTATCCGGCCATGACGGACGCGGGGTTGGCGGAGGAAAAAATCACCCTCGGAACCTCCGAATACTTCGTCCTGGGGGATAACCGGAACAACAGCGAGGACAGCCGATTTGCGGATGTGGGAAATGTGAACCTGGCAGATATTGAAGGTAAAGTCTGGTTTGTGATCTCTCCCTTTTCCCATTTCGGATTTGTAAAGTAATGAGAGCTAGAAAGGATTGAAAGAATGAACTATCAATGGTATCCCGGACATATGACAAAAGCAAAACGTATGATGCAGGAGGATATCAAACTGATCGACCTGGTAATCGAACTGGTCGACGCCAGGGTTCCTGTGTCCAGCAGGAATCCTGATATCGATGAACTAGGAAAAAATAAGGCCCGCCTGATTCTCCTGAATAAGGCAGACCTGGCCTCAGACGCGGCAAACGACGCCTGGATGGCATATTTCAAAGAAAAGGGATACTTTGCCGTAAAAGTAAATTCGCGAAACGGCACAGGCGTAAAGGCTGTAAACGGAGTGATCCAGGACGCCTGCCGGGAGAAGATTGAGCGGGACAGGCGGAGGGGAATTAAAAACCGTCCGGTCCGGGCTATGGTAGTAGGGATCCCAAACGTGGGCAAATCCACCTTTATCAATACCTTTGCCGGGAAGGCCTGCGCCAAAACAGGAAATAAGCCGGGAGTCACAAAGGGAAAGCAGTGGATCAGGCTGAACAAAAACGTGGAGCTTCTGGACACGCCGGGAATCCTCTGGCCCAAGTTTGAGGACCAGACCGTGGGCTTACATCTGGCTATGATCGGTTCGATCAAAGACGAGATCTTAAATGTTGAGGAACTGGCCATAAAGCTCATTGACTTCTTAAAAGCATATTATCCGGGCTGCCTGGCACAGCGCTATAGCTGTGAGGAGGCAGCAGACACTGTAAAAATTCTGGGACAGATCGCAGAAAACAGATCCTGCCGTTTGAAGGGTAACGAGCTGGATTATGTGAAGGCAGCGTCTATTCTGGTGGATGATTTCCGGAGCGGCCGCTTGGGGAAAATAACACTTGAATTTCCGGATATTAATGGTAAACTAGAATCTGGAGTATAAAAGATTGCAGCTTTGAAGGATTGAAACGGCTGCAGATAATGAAAGAAAGGGTGACACAATGAAAACAGGGGAGAACAGCGGAAACACCGAGGAAACCGCGAAAAAGAGCACAGCACAGGAAATTCTCAGCCTGGTACTGTACATCGCTTTTGTGCTGTTGCTGACATTTCTCGTAGTCCGGTATGTGGGGCAGCGGACAGCGGTGGACGGGCAGTCCATGGAAAACACGCTCTACAACAAGGATCAGCTGATCGTGGACAAGATTTCCTACCGTTTCAAGGATCCGGAGCGATTCGATATTATCGTATTTCCATTTCTCTATCAGGAAAATACATATTATATCAAACGGATTATCGGGCTTCCAGGAGAAACCGTTCAAATCCAGGACGGTGACATTTACATCAACGGAGAAATCCTGGAGGAAGACTACGGAAAAGAGACCATGATATCCAGCGGGCGGGCCATTAATGAGATTCAGCTGGGTGATGACGAGTATTTTGTGCTCGGAGATAACCGAAACCACAGCGAAGACAGCCGCTTTGCGGATGTGGGGAATATCAAGCGCTCCGATATTATCGGAAAAGCCTTCGTCCGTATCTGGCCCTTGAACAGGTTTGGCCTATTGAAGCATTAGCGGAGAATATCATGGAAAAAACGATTTCAGAAATAAAAAAAGAATTTGCATCAGCCGGAAATGAAGAGCTTGTGGAGCTGTTCGCCATCTATGGGGACGACTCCAGAGCCGGAGTCTCCGGCTTAATTAAACAGTATCAGAAAAAACTTGACAAACTAAAAAAAGAGCGGGAACGGCTGGAAGCTATGCGGACCTATGAGCGTCAGTATGAACATTTGGGCTATGTCTGCGGCATTGACGAGGCAGGAAGGGGCCCTCTGGCGGGGCCTGTGGTGGCAGGGGCCGTCATCCTTCCCCGCGACTGCGAAATCCTGTGGCTGAACGACTCCAAGCAGCTCAGTGAAAAGAGGAGAGAGGAGCTTTACGGGGAAATACTGGAAAAAGCCCTGGCAGCGGAAGTGGGCATCGTAGGCCCCGCGAGAATTGATGAGATCAATATCCTGCAGGCCACCTATGAAGCCATGCGGGAGGCCGTGGGAAAACTTCCCTTAACCCCCCAGGTGCTCCTAAATGACGCTGTGCAGATTCCCGGGCTTACGATTCCCCAGGTGCCGATCATCAAAGGAGACGCCAAGAGCCTTTCCATCGCCGCAGCCAGTGTGCTGGCAAAGGTGACCAGGGACCGCCTTATGAGGGAATATGATAAGCTTATGCCTGAATATGGCTTTGCAGGCCATAAGGGCTACGGCTCCGCCGCCCATATCGCGGCCATCCGGGAATTCGGTCCGTCACCGATCCACCGAAGGAGCTTTATCAAAAATTTTGTGGATTGCTGATGCGCCGCGTGGCCGGCAACCTTAACGGAAGGAACAGACAGCTTGAACAAACGAAAAGTAGGAGCTGCTTTTGAGCAGACTGCCGCCGCTTACCTGGAAAAGCAGGGATATCGCATACTGGAGAGCAACTTTCGCTGCCGCCTGGGAGAAATCGACCTGGTAGCAAAAGACGGGGAATATCTCGTATTTGTGGAAGTCAAATACCGGGCCAACGAGTCCATGGGAACCCCCTTCGCGGCAGTCAACGGAAAAAAACAGGCGACGATCCGCCGGGTGGCCCAGGTCTACCTGATGGCTCACCATCTGCCGGAGGATCTCCCCTGCAGATTTGACGTCGTAGGGATTACGGGGACGGAGATTTCCCTGATCCGGGACGCGTTTTGATAGCATATCATTTTAATTTGAGGTATACGTATGGAATTTCACAGAAAAGGCAGAGAAGAAGTATTTAAAGTCAAGGAGAGGGAAGGGGTTCCTTTTCTCTCTTGTCCCATGCTGGAGAAACAGGACTTTATCGTACATGGTTTCTCTACGCGGCTGGGCGGTGTGAGTGAGGGACACCTTTCCAGCATGAATTTAAGCTTCAGCAGAGGAGATGAGCCGGAACGCGTGCGCGAAAACTTCCGCAGGATCGCATCCTCCATAGGGTTTTCACCGGAAGATCTGGTATTCTCCTGTCAGACCCACACGACAAATGTCCGGACCGTAACGGAGAACGACAGGGGACGGGGCTTTACAAAACCCCTGGGATGGACTGACGTTGACGGCCTGATCACAAATGTGCCGGGATTGACACTGGCCACGTTCTACGCGGACTGTGTTCCCCTGTATTTTGTGGATCCTGTCCGCAGGGCCATAGGACTGTCCCACTCCGGCTGGCGGGGAACGGTAAGAAAGATCGGGAAAGCCACTGTAGAAGCGATGGCGCGGGAATACGGGAGCCGTCCCGCAGATATCCTGGCCGTCGTGGGCCCCTCCATCTGCCAGAGCTGCTATGAAGTGAGCGAAGATGTGATCCAGACATTTCAGGAAAACTTTGAGGAGCGTTTCCTTGACTCTCTGTATTACCGAAAACAGAACGGAAAGTACCAGCTGGACCTGTGGCGGGCCAATGAGCTGGTATTCCTTGAATCAGGTATTCTGCCGGAGCATATCGCCGTCACAGACCTCTGTACCTGCTGCAACCAGGATCTCCTGTATTCTCACCGGGCATCCAAGGGAAAGCGGGGAAACCTGGCGGCATTTCTCGGCATCCGAAGAGAGGCGTCCGCTTCCTGTCACGCTCTGTAAGCAGCATAGAAAAAGCCGGAATCCGGCGGGTGAATCTTCCCCGTCCGAATCCGGCTTTTTCTGTCAATCCGTCTTCTTCCTTTGATCTGCTTCAATTACCGCTTAGCTCCTGGCCGGACTGTAACGGTATTTCTCCAGAAGCTTATGTATCTTTGCCGTTGTATTCTGGACCTTGGCAATAGAAATGTCATGGTTCAGCGTATCAATAATGCTGGCCATGTATTTCGTCATATCCGCCTCCTGGTAATAGGGGCGCTCCAGCAGAGAAGGAATCCTGTAATGCAGATTCGTGGTAATAACCTTTGTGATGTATTCCTTCTCATAATACTCATCAAACTTTTCCAGTCCATCCGTAAACAGGCCGAACGTGGTGCATACGAAGACGCGCTTTGCCTTCCTGTCCTTGAGCTGCTTCGCCACATCCAGCATACTCTCACCGGAAGAAATCATATCGTCGATAATGATTACGTCCTTGCCCTCCACAGAGCTTCCCAGGAACTCATGGGCCACAATGGGATTCTTTCCGTTCACGACGGTGGAGTAGTCGCGGCGCTTATAGAACATTCCCATATCTACTCCAAGAATGTTGGCAAAATACACAGCCCGCCCCATGGCTCCCTCATCGGGACTGATGATCATCAGATGGTCATTGTCAATGACAAAGTCCGGCACCGATTCGATCAGCGCCTGCAAAAACTGATATGTGGGCATAAAGGAATCAAAGCCCTGAATGGGGATCGCGTTCTGCACTCTGGGATCGTGAGCGTCAAAGGTGATAATATTGGAAACGCCCATCGCTACCAATTCCTGCAAGGCCAGCGCGCAGTCCAGAGACTCACGTTTTGTGCGCTTATGCTGCCGTCCTTCATACATGAAGGGCATAATCACATTGATACGGCGTGCCTTTCCTGTCGCAGCCGCGATGATCCGCTTCAAATCCTGATAGTGATTGTCCGGGGACATATGGTTGAGATGGCCGCTCACAGTATACGTCAGGCTGTAATTACATACATCGACCATAACAAACAAGTCGCAGCCCCGAACGGACTCCTTGATAATACCCTTGGCTTCTCCGCTTCCGAAACGGGGACAGGAACATTCCACCAGATAATTATCCTCCAGATAACCTTTAAAAGCGATATCCTGGATATTGTGGGTGGGCGTCCTGTGCCGGTAGTCCACGAGGTGCTGGTGAACCTGGCTGGCGAAGGGAAAACTGCTTTCTAAGGCCGCGATTTTCAGCGGCGCCACAGGAATTGCATGGTACAGGGATTCTAAATTTGGCATGATAACCTCCAAAAGAAATATTTTGTCGAATAATCTCAACTTATTTATATCACCATCCTGGAAGAGAGTCAAGGGCGAAGGGCGAACAGTAATAACAGTAATAATAACAGCAGCAGTAACAACCATTCAGGGATCTGAACTGTCACTTGCATTTTCAGATATGATTTAGTATGATAGATGGGACAAGGAGGCTGAAAAGATGAGTAAACCGATTGTGGCCATAGTAGGAAGGCCGAATGTAGGAAAATCCACGCTGTTTAACGCACTGGCGGGAGAAAATATTTCTATAGTAAAAGACACCCCGGGAGTCACCAGGGATCGCATTTACGCGGATGTTGAGTGGCTGAATGTAAGCTTTACACTGATCGATACAGGCGGTATTGAACCGGATACCAGCGACATCATATTGGCTCAGATGCGGGAGCAGGCCCAGATTGCCATCGACACTGCAGACGTCATCATTTTTATGACAGATGTACGCCAGGGGCTGGTGGACGCCGACGCTAAGGTGGCGGATATGCTGCGCCGTTCCAGGAAGCCTGTGATACTGGTTGTAAATAAAGTAGACAACTTTGATAAAATGATGCCTGACGTATATGAATTTTACAATCTTGGCATCGGCGATCCCATCCCTGTGGCAGCAAACTCCAAGCTTGGCATCGGCGATATGCTGGATCACGTGATCGGCCATTTCAATGAGGATGAGATCGAGGAGCTGGAGGATGACCGTCCCAAAATCGCGGTTGTGGGAAAACCGAATGTGGGAAAATCTTCTATAATTAATAAGCTTTTAGGGGAAAACCGGGTCATTGTCTCCGACATTGCAGGCACCACAAGGGATGCCATCGATACGGAGATCCTTTGGAATGACCGGGAATACGTTTTTATTGACACCGCAGGGCTCCGGCGAAAGAGCAAGATCAAGGAGGAGCTGGAGCGCTACAGCATTATCCGCACAGTGACGGCCGTGGATCGGGCAGATGTGGTTGTTGTAGTCATCGACGCCAAGGAGGGCGTGACCGAGCAGGACGCGAAGATCGCCGGCATCGCCCATGAGCGCGGGAAGGGAATCATCGTGGCTGTCAACAAATGGGACGCCATCGAGAAGGATGACAAAACCATCTACAAATACACCAACCAGATCCGTACCACCCTATCCTTTATGCCCTATGCGGAAATTCTGTTTATCTCAGCCGAGACGGGGCAGCGTCTTCCGAAGCTTTTCGAGAAGATCGACATGGTGCTGGCAAACCAGTCCATGCGTGTGCAGACAGGTGTGTTAAATGAAATCATGACCGAGGCCGTGGCTCTGCAGCAGCCGCCCTCAGACAAGGGAAAACGGCTGAAGCTTTACTATATCACCCAGGTAGCCGTAAAGCCGCCAACCTTTGTGATTTTTGTCAACGATAAGCAGCTGACACATTTTTCATACACCAGATACCTGGAAAACAAGATCCGGGACGCCTTTGGGTTCCAGGGAACCTCCCTGAAATTTATCTACAGGGAGAGAAAAGATAAGGAGTGAGCGTATCATGGTTAGATTACTATGTCTGGCGATCGGATATGTATTCGGTCTTTTCCAGACCAGCTATATTTACGGAAGGATGCACGGCATTGATATCCGGGAGCACGGCAGCGGAAACGCCGGCAGCACAAATATGCTCCGCACCCTGGGCACAAAGGCAGGGCTGATCACCTTTGTCGGCGACTGCCTCAAATGTATCCTGGCAGTCGTGACAACAAGGCTGCTTTTCGGAAAGAGCCATGGGGATATTCTTCCCCTGCTGGCATTTTATGCGGCAGCGGGAACCATCCTGGGCCACAATTTCCCCTTTTATCTGGGATTCCGGGGCGGAAAAGGGATCGCGGCCACCGCAGGCCTTGTTCTTTCTTTCAACTGGATCATGGCTGTTTTGGGAATCATCACGTTTTTCACTGTATTTTTTGTCACCCACTACGTCTCTTTAGGCTCCCTGCTGGTGTATGTGGGAATTATGATCGAACTGGTAGTGATCGGACAGTGCGGCGGCTTTCACATGAGCCAGCCCCATCTGCTGGAGCTCTATGCGGTGGGACTGACGCTGGCCGTCATGGCTTTCTGGAAACACCGGGAAAACATAAAGAGACTTTTAACCGGGACGGAGCGAAAAACGTATCTGTCCTCCAAAAACAAAGCATAGGAGATAGGTTATGGCAAAAATTGGAATTATTGGGGCCGGGAGCTGGGGCACTGCCCTTTCCCTTTTGATGCACAACAACGGCCATGAGGTAACCATATGGTCAATCATTGAATCTGAGGTGGAGATGCTGAAGACGAAGCGTCAGCATGAGTCTAAGCTTCCCGGCGTGGTGCTGCCGGAAGAAATCCAGATCACAGGCAGCCTGAAGGAAGCCATGGAAGAGAAGGATGTGCTGATCCTGGCTGTTCCCTCCCCCTTCACAAGAAGTACCTCCCATATGATGAGGGAATACTTAAAGGAAGGCCAAAAGATCGTAAATGTCGCCAAGGGCGTGGAGGACGGCACGCTGATGACTCTTTCCGCGATCATTGAAGAGGAGCTGCCCGGGGCGGAGGTTTCCGTCCTGTCCGGCCCGAGCCACGCGGAAGAAGTCGGAAAATGCCTGCCCACCACCTGCGTCGTGGGTGCCCATACCAGAGAGACGGCAGAATATCTTCAGAATCTCTTCACAAGCCCTGTATTCAGAGTCTACATCAGCCCGGATATCCTGGGCATAGAGCTCGGCGGCGCGCTGAAAAACGTGATTGCCCTGGCGGCAGGCATCGCCGACGGCCTGGGCTACGGCGATAACACAAAGGCCGCCCTTATCACAAGAGGAATCATGGAGATCGCAAGGCTGGGCGTTAAGATGGGCGCAAAGACAGAAACCTTTTGCGGCCTTTCAGGTATCGGGGACCTGATCGTAACCTGTGCCAGCGTCCACAGCCGGAACCGGAAGGCCGGCTACCTGATGGGAAAGGGCTATACCATGAAAGAAGCCATGGACGAAGTGAAAATGGTCGTGGAGGGCGTATACTCCGCCAAGGCCGCCATGGGGCTGTCCAAAAAATATCAGGTAGAGCTTCCCATCATCAGCCAGGTAAACAAGGTTCTTTTTGAAAACAAGAGCGCGGCAGAGGCCGTAAATGAGCTGATGCTCAGAGATAAAAAACTGGAGTACTCTGAACTCCCCTGGGAATAATAGCTTGAACGGTTACACTGGAAAAAGCCGTGAGCCCGGAGCCTGGGATTTATACAGATTTTTGGTTGACCTTTCCTGAAAAATAGTGTATAGTAAGACACATGAACTCGGACTTTAGCAGATAAAAGCGTTAAACCGAAAAACTGTATGAAAAGAGGAAAATGTTATGAAGAAAGTATTGGCGACACTGATGACAATGGGACTGGCCGTTTCCATGCTGGCAGGCTGCGGCACAAAGGATGCAGCTTCAACAGAAGCCCAGACAAAGACGGCTGAGAGCGTAGCAGAGGACACAAGCGCGGCGGAGGATACGGACGCAGCAGACAGCGACGCGGCGGCAGGAGATGAGACATATACCATCGGCATCTGCCAGCTTGTACAGCATGATGCTTTGGACGCCGCAACCCAGGGATTTAAAGACGCCCTGACAGAAAAATTGGGCGACAGGGTAAGCTTTGACGAGCAGAACGCCTCCGGCGATCCCGTAAACTGCGCGACGATCGTAAACCAGTTTGTATCTGCCGACGTAGACCTGATTCTGGCAAACGCCACCGCTTCCCTGCAGGCAGCGGCAGCGGCTACTGACAGTATTCCTATTTTGGGCACATCCATCACAGACTACGCGACGGCTCTGGAGATTGATGACTGGACAGGTACCACCGGAAAGAATATTTCCGGAACCTCCGACCTGGCTCCTCTGGACCAGCAGGCTCAGATATTAAACGAGATGTTCCCGGACGCAAAGAATGTGGGACTCCTTTTCTGTTCTGCTGAGGCAAATTCCGCCTACCAGATCGGGGTTATCAAAGAGGCCCTGGAAGGCCTTGGATATACCTGCAAGGAGTACAGCTTCGCTGACTCTAACGATATTGCTTCCGTAGTGACGTCGGCTGTATCCGAAAACGAAGTCCTTTACGTTCCCACAGACAATACGGCAGCTTCCAATGCGGAAGTGATCAACAATATCTGTGTGCCTGCAGGTATTCCGGTAATTGCAGGCGAGGAAGGCATCTGCAATGGCTGCGGGATAGCCACTCTTTCTATCGCATACCATGATATCGGATATAAGGCAGGCGAGATGGCCTATGAGATCCTTGTAAACGGCGCGGATGTTTCCACGATGCCCATAGAGTTCGCTCCCCAGGTAACGAAGAAATACCATGCTTCCAGATGCGAGGAGCTGAATATTACCGTTCCTGAGGGCTATGAGCCGATTGAAGGGAGCGCGGAATAAGAGAGTACCATCCAAGCTGCCGCAGAATTCCCTCTGCGGCAGCTTTTTTACGCAACTTGCTCTTGCAAGTCCGGCCGGTTTCTAATATAATTAATTTTATCTTTGCCGCTTCTGGCGGCCTCAAATCATTGGATCACTTAAAGTTTAGGAGGAGATAAACGTGAACATTATGACATTGCTGAATGCGATGCCGGGAGCCTGCGCCCAGGGCCTGATCTGGGGAATCATGGCGATCGGGGTCTACATTACCTACCGCATCCTGGATCTGGCGGATCTGACGGTAGACGGAACTATGTGTACAGGCGGAGCCGTCTGCATCATGATGATGATGAACGGCCATTCTGTGGGAGTGTCCCTTCTTTGCGCATTCCTTGCGGGAATGCTGGCAGGGCTGGTGACAGGGATCTTCCACACAGCCATGGGCATTCCGGCAATCCTGGCAGGAATTCTTACGCAGCTGGGCCTGTATTCCATCAACCTGCGGATCATGCTGGGCAAGTCCAATCAGGCAGTGAGCGTAGACAAATATAATCTGCTGGTATCCCTGCGCTATATCAAGGATGTTCCCTTTTACAAGAACAGTATCTTTGTAACATTGATTTTTATCTTTGTCATCGTTGCCCTCCTGTACTGGTTCTTCGGCACGGAGCTGGGCTGCGCCATCCGCGCCACAGGCTCCAACCAAAATATGTCAAGGGCCCAGGGAATCAACACAAATATGTGCAAGATTATCGGACTGATGCTCTCAAACGGCATCGTGGCTCTGGCCAGCGGCCTTTACGCCCAATACCAGGGCTTCGCTGATGTAAATATGGGACGGGGAGCCATCGTAATCGGCCTGGCTGCCGTAATCATCGGACAGGTTATTTTCGGAAAGATCCACGGAAATTTCGCTTTCCGTCTGTGCTCCGTGGCTCTGGGCGCCATCGTATATTACCTGGTGCTTCAGATCGTCCTTTGGCTGGGTCTGAATTCCAATGACTTAAAACTGCTGTCAGCCCTTGTCGTGGCAGTATTCCTTGCGATCCCTTACTTGAAAGGAAAATATTTCACAAAAGGCTTTAAAAAAGGAGGGGCTGCAAATGCTTAAGATATCAGGTGTAAAAAAGACATTCAACGCCGGAACCATCAACGAGAAAGCTGCTCTCCGCGGAGTGGAGCTGACGTTAAATGAAGGAGATTTCGTGACGGTCATCGGCGGAAACGGAGCCGGAAAATCCACGATGCTGAACGCCATCGCCGGAGTCTGGCCCATAGACGAAGGCAGCATTTACATTGACGATGTGAATGTGACAAAGCTTCCGGAACACAAAAGAGCGCGCTACCTGGGCCGCGTATTCCAGGATCCCATGATGGGTACGGCCGCAGGCATGATGATCGAGGAAAACCTTGCCCTCGCTTCCAGGAGGGGCGCTAAACGTGGGCTTCGCAGCGGCATCACCCATGACGAACGGGAAATGTACAAAGAACGGCTGAAGATTCTGGGCCTCGGCCTGGAGGAGCGCCTGACAGCCAAGGTGGGGCTTCTTTCCGGCGGCCAGCGGCAGGCGCTGACCCTTCTGATGGCTACCCTGAAGAAACCGAAGGTTCTCCTTCTGGATGAGCACACGGCAGCTTTGGATCCGAAAACTGCCGCCAAGGTACTGGACGCCACAGACAGGATTGTGGAAAAGGATAACCTGACGACCATTATGATCACCCACAACATGAAGGACGCCATTGCCCACGGCAACCGTCTGGTGATGATGTATGAGGGACGTATCATTTACGATGTATCGGGCGAAGAGAAGAAAAACCTCCAGGTATCCGACCTGCTCGCAAAATTCGGCCAGGTAAGCGGAGGGGAATTCGCAAATGACAGGATGATGCTCACAAATTAAGGCTTGAGAACGGAGCCACCGCAGCCGTTCCGATACCCGGACAATTAGGAATCATCTATAAAAAACAGGCTGTATAAGATCTTTCTGCAAAAGAGAAACATCTTATACAGCCTGTTTGTCTGCAGGAGTGACCGCTTTGCATACCTGATACCCCGGATACAGGCATCCTGCCCTGCATTTGCCCCTATAAGTTGTCGAATATTGTCAAATTATCGAAAAAAATACATGCAGAATTGTTGAGAATGAATACTTTATGTGCTATAATATGCTTATATGGGTGGGGGCTACGTCTGCCCTATGTCAAAAAATTAACATTATCGCACAGCAAACTGTTCTTTTTGGCGGCTATGCCAGCTGCAGTTTCCGCGAAGATGGATGAAAGGAGGTAGGGAACCCATGCATTTAATAAAAGATGAAAATGGAAATTTGTGTCCGCACACCCATGACCATGTTCATACCCATACGCATGATGGGGTTACACATACACACGCCCACAGCCACGCCCACAGCCATGCACACGGACATGAGGATGACCACAACCATGAGCATACACACGGAGAGGACGCTTCCTGCGGGAAAGAATCCTGTGGCGAATGCCAGGGATGCGGCCAGGAGGATCCGGCAGCTAAAAACGCGGCCCTTCTGACCTATATGTACCAGCACAATCAGAGCCATGCGGCAGAACTTGACCAGATGGCAGCAAAACTTAGCAGTGAAGGTATGGAAAAAGCCGCAGAGCAGATCCGTAAAGCAGTAGACGAGTTCCAGAAAGGAAATATGTATCTGAATCTGGCGCTCTCCATGTTACATCAGTGACAGCAGGAGGAATGACCTATGTGTTTAGCTACCGTATATAATACGAAGCAGGAACCTGACAGCATTCTTTTACAGTATGTAAGTATGCTTGAGGTAGACGGAACTACGATCACGCTGACAGACGTGATGGGCGAGACGAGGACTGTTCAGGGAACGATCAAATCCGTGGATCTTGCCGGAAGCACCGTTGTGATCAACTGTGTAGAAGAATAATTTATTATTTTGTTTTAGGAGGCAGTGAATGGCACACGTAATAGCTGTAGCGGGAAAAGGAGGAGTCGGAAAGACCACGCTTTGCGGTCTGATGATTGATTATCTGGCGAAGAAGGGCAAAACCCCGATTCTGGCGGTAGATGCGGATGCAAATTCAAACCTGAATGAAGTTCTCGGAACAGATGTGGAGATGACTTTAGGTGAAATCAGGGAAGAAGTCAGCAAGGCGGAGATGAGCAAGGAAAACCCCATTCCCGCAGGAATGACAAAAGCTGACTATATGGAATTCATGTTTAACCGTTGTCTGACGGAGGAGGATGACTATGACCTTCTGGTGATGGGACGTTCTCAGGGAAAAGGCTGTTACTGCTTTGTAAACGGTCTTCTGCAGACACAGCTTGCCAGACTTACACCAAACTATCCCTATATCGTAGTGGACAATGAGGCCGGCATGGAACACATCAGCCGTGGAATTCTTCCGAAGGTAGATACCTTTATCCTTGTCAGCGATTGTTCCAGAAGGGGCGTCCAGGCAGTGGGACGCATTGCAGAGCTGATCAAGGAATGCGAGATGAAGCCGGAATCTATCGGGCTGATTGTAAATCGTGCGCCTGACGGCAAATTAAATGAAGGCACCAAAGATGAGATCGAGAAGCAGGGACTTCACCTGCTCGGCGTGATTCCCCAGGATACGGATGTCTATGAATTTGACTGTGACGGCAGGCCTACTGCAGAGCTGCCGGAGACATCACCTGTAAGGAAAGCGCTTTATGCGATCCTGGACGGTCTTCTGAAGTAAAATTGCTTTCAATCCCCCTTGTTTTTGCAGGGGGATTAAAAAGAAATAGAATATCCCATGGGGGCGGATGGGATAAAACCGCCCAAAGCGTAATACCCAATTTTGAAGGAGGTCTAAAATGGGAAACTTTAAATTAACATCGGTAGAAGAATTTGAGGCGGCTACCGCGAGACTGTTGGAAACCGGAAAAAAGGTTGGCGCAGACGCATGGCAGTACAGAGTTGCGAACCAGACACCTCACTGTAAATTCGGTGAGCAGGGTGTCTGCTGCAGAATCTGTTCTATGGGACCCTGCCGCATCACACCGAAGGCTCCGAGAGGAATCTGCGGCTGTGACGTACATGGCATCGTAGCAAGAAACTACCTGAAATTCACGGCTGGCGGAGCTGCCACACATTCTGATCATGGACGTGAGATTTGCCATACTTTATATTGCGCAAAGCCGGAAGGCCCGTACAAGGTAAAAGATCCTGAGAAACTGCTCCGCATCGCGAAAGAGTGGGGCGTGGAGACAGAAGGAAAAGATATCTATGATCTGGCCCATGAGGTTGCTCTTCTGGGACTTGGCGAGTACGGTAAAGTATTCGGCAACCAGAATTTCATCAAGAGAGCGCCTGAACACACCCAGGAGCTGTGGCAGAGAGAGGAGATCGCTCCCCGTGCCATCGACCGTGAGGTTGCAAGCTCCTTGCATATGACTCATATGGGATGCTCTTCGAAACCCGAAGCGCTGATCAGACAGTCCTTACGTGCTGGTCTGGCAGACGGCTGGGGCGGTTCCATGGCCGGCACAGAATTTTCCGATGTATTGTTTGGAACACCGAAGCCCATCGAGACAGAGGCGAACCTGGGCGTTATGGAAAAGGATAATGTAAATATCGTGGTTCACGGACATGATCCTTCACTTTCCGAGATGATCTGTGAGTACGCAGATGATCCTGAGATGATCGCCTACGCAAAATCCAAGGGAGCAAAGGGAATCACCGTATCCGGTGTCTGCTGTACTTCAAACGAAGTAGCTATGCGCCGCGGAATTCCCATGGCAGGAAACTTTCTGCAGCAGGAGAACGTAGTCCTGACAGGTGCCTGCGAGGCAATTGTCGTGGATGTACAGTGTATCTTCCCGGCACTTGGCCCCTTAAGCAAATGCTTCCATACAAAATTCGTTACCACATCACCCATCGCGCAGATGCCGGATTCCGAGTACATCCGCTTCAACGCTGAGACGGCTGATGAAAACGCGAAAGCCATCGTTAAAATGGCCATCGACAACTTCGTAAACAGAAAACCGGAGCTTGTATATATTCCGGATATGAAACAGAAGGCTACTGTGGGATATTCCGTAGAGGCTATCGTAAAGACCCTGGACGGCGTTACCAATTCACAGGTAGATGAGACAGGAACCACAAAACCCCTCATCGAGTGTATTACTTCCGGCGTTATCCGCGGCGCGGTAGCTATGGTAGGATGTAACAACCCGAGGGTTCGTCCTGACCTGGCTCACATCGAACTGATGAAGAAGCTGATCGCCAACGATATCATTATCGTTGCGTCCGGATGTTCCGCTCAGGCTGCTGCCAAGGCAGGACTTATGGACAAGGAAGCAAGAGAGCTTTGCGGCGCAGGCTTAAAGAGAGTATGTGAGCTGGCTGATATTCCTCCTGTACTCCACATGGGTTCCTGTGTTGATATCTCCCGTATGATGGTTCTGGTTGCAGAGCTGTCAAAGGATTCCGGCCTGAATATTTCCCAGCTTCCGGTTGTAGGCTGCGCGCCTGAGTGGATGTCTGAGAAGGCTGTATCCATCGGAAACTACGTAGTAGCTACAGGTCTTGACACCTTCCTCGGCGTAGATCCCTATGTATCCGGTTCCTCCGAGGTGGCTGAGCTCCTGACAGGCGGCATCAGAGACTGGGTAGAGGCTGCTTACACCGTTGAGAAAGATATTGACAAATTAGGGGATGCCATGATCGAAAGAATCGAAGAGAAGAGAGCGGCTCTTGGTATCTAATACAAACCCCGCGAAACACATGGAACGTGTTTCCCCGGTTATCACGGCAGCAGGCAGCCGCCCGGATGCGGCCCTGCCGCCGAAAGTAAATGCAGAAAAGGATGACACACTATGAAAATTGCTGTAACCGGTAAGGGCGGTGTGGGAAAAACCACCTTTGCCGCCACACTTGCAAGGCTGTATGCCGCAGAAGGAAAAAATGTTTTAGCGGCTGACGTGGATCCGGACGCAAATCTGGGGTTGGCCCTGGGATTCCCGGAGGATCTTCTGGATTCTATCGTGCCGATCACCAAGATGCGCAAGCTGGTACAGGAACGCACTGGCGCCAACGACGACAACAAATTTTACAAAATCAATCCTAAGGTGGATGACATTCCTGACACCTACTCCAAAACCTGCAATGGTGTAAAATTGCTGGTGCTTGGAACTGTGGACACTGCGGGAAGCGGCTGTGTATGCCCGGAGCATGTCATGCTGAAGCGCATCATTAACCATCTGGTGCTCCGAAGCAACGACGTGGTGATCCTGGACATGGAAGCCGGACTGGAGCATCTGGGACGTGGTACCACCGCCGGAATGGATCAGTTCGTTGTAGTGGTGGAACCGGGAGCCAGAAGCGTCCAGACCTATAAAAATGTAAAAAGGCTGGCCGAAGATCTTGGCATCACCCAGGTTCGGGTAGTGGCCAACAAGGTTCGGAATGAAAAAGACGAAGAATTTATCCGTGCCCGCATTCCGGAGGAGGACTTTTTAGGGTTCATCCATTATAATGAAGATGTCATTGACGCAGACCGCCAGGGCAAATCGCCCTATGATTTCAGCGAGAATGCCGTCAGTGAGATTATGAAAATAAAAGAAAAAATAGATAAAAGCAAATAGCTGATTGGAGGTATTAGCAGTGACATTATTTGATGTTGTATTTAGTGGAAATGATGCCGTATATGGCCTGACAGAGGGAGCGATCAACGACGCCATCGCGAAATACGGCGAGGATAAAGCGATCGCTTTCCCGGATACCGCATACAGCCTGCCTTGCTACTACGGCGTGACAGGAACAAAAGTTGCAACACTCGGAGAGCTGAAAAACGCCCTTGGCGTTGTAAAGACCCTGATGACAAGAGAGAAGAGATTAAACGACGCTTTCATGTCAGGTATCGCGACTGCTCTGTGCGCAGAGTTCATCGAAGTACTGAAGTACATGGACGGTGCCGTTCCCTATGAGGCTCCGTGCTACGGACATCTGGGAGATGCCGTGATCCGTGAGCTGGGTGTTCCCCTTGTAACGGGCGATATCCCCGGTGTTGCAGTTATCCTTGGTTCCGCTCCGACTGCTCAGGAAGGCGTGGATCTGGTAAAGAGCTACCAGGCACAGGGTATTCTTGTAACGCTGGTAGGCGGCATCATCGATCAGTGCGAAGAGCTTGGATACAAGACAGGCGCAAACGTTCGTGTGATTCCTCTTGGAAAGGACGTTACAAGCGTTATCCACGTAGTATCCGTAGCTGTGAGAGCTGCTCTGATCTTCGGTAACATCAAACCCGGCGACGCTGCTGGTCTGATGAAGTACACCATGGAGCGTGTTCCGGCATTCGTAAACGCGTTCGCACCGCTGAACGACGTGATCGTTGCCTGCGGCGCTGGTGCCATCGCTCTTGGCTTCCCTGTAATCACAAACGAGGAGACCTTCCGCGTACCGAAGAGCCTGATTGTCCAGAAGGATGTTTCCAAATTCAACGCAACATCTCTGGAAGCAAGAGACATTAAGATTAAAATCACACATATTGATATTCCTGTTGCATTCGCATCTGCTTTTGAGGGCGAGATCATCCGCCGCGGCGATATGCAGGTAGAGTTTGACGGCTCCAGAGTAGACTGCTGTGAGCTGGTTCATGCAAAAGACGCCAGCGAGATCGAGGATCACAAGATCGAGCTCATCGGACCGGATGTAGATGAAATGCCTGTTGGAAGCAAGCAGAGCATCGCATACGTTGTTGAAGTAGCCGGCAAAAACATGCAGGCAGACTTCGAGCCGGTATTTGAGCGTAAATTCCACTCTTACTTAAACTGCATCGAGGGTATCATGCATACCGGACAGCGTGACATGATCCGTATCCGTATCAGCAAGGATGCCTACGCAGCAGGCTTCCGCGCAAAACACATCGGCGAAGTTCTGTACGCAAAGGTTAAGAGCGAGTTCGCAGCCGTTGTTGACAAGTGCCAGGTAAAGATCTACACAGATCCCGCAGAGTGTACAAGAATCCGTCACGAAGTGGCTATGCCCATGTTTGACAAACGTGACGAGAGACTGATGACTCTGACAGACGAAGGCGTAGACGTATACTACAGCTGCATCATGTGCCAGGCATTCTCCCCGTCCCACGTATGTGTGGTAACTCCGGAGAGACTTGGGTTGTGCGGAGCCGTTTCATGGCTGGATGCGAAAGCAACCCACCAGCTTGATCCGGAAGGCCCCTGCCAGGTTATCACAAAGGAAAAGGTTATCGATGAGAGAATCGGAGAATACGAGGATGTAAACGACGCAGTCCGCAAGTTCTCCCAGGGTGCTCTGGAAGACGTATCCCTGTACTCCATCATTGAGAAGCCCATGACCTCCTGCGGATGCTTCGAGTGTATCTGCGGTATTGAGCCTCTGTCAAACGGTGTATGTATCGCCAACCGTGAGTACGCAGGCATGACCCCCATCGGAATGACCTTCCCGGAGCTGGCTTCCATGACAGGCGGCGGCGTTCAGACACCGGGCTTCATGGGCCACGGCAAACATTTCATCGCTTCCAAGAAGTTCATGAAAGCCGAGGGCGGCGTAGCCAGAATCGTATGGATGCCCAAGGATCTGAAGGAGCAGGTGGCAGACAGACTGAACGCTACAGCAAAAGAGCTTTACGGAATCGACAACTTTGTAGATATGATCGGTGATGAGACAATCGCTGAGGATCCGGAAACCTTACTGGCCTTCCTGGAAGAGAAGGGACATCCGGCGCTGACCATGGAGCCGATGATGTAATCATGAAACACCAGCGTTTCTGTCCGGGCTGTGGGGATCCGCCCATAGCCTGGATGAGACGTACCATATAGTTGCCTTAAGGTTTCTCCCTTACCCAGAGCTTCCTTAAAGCAGGCGGTCTGTTGCAGTTTGGCCGTAAGCTTCATCGTTCTGCTGCTTAACGGCTGGACCGCAACCAAATATCTAAAAAAAGAATGCCCGCCGCGTTCTTTTTACATTGATTTATACAGATAACTGTTGTAAAATTATTTATATAAATGCTATTTTACAGCAGTGAATGATGAAGGAGGAAATTTAGAAATGCCATTTACAGCAAAATCAGGAAAGTTCAATGCCAGCATCAACACAGTTGAAATTGGCACCGGCGACAAAGCAATTAAAATCGGCGGTGAGAATGTATTACCCTTATATTCTTTTGACGCACCGATTGAAAATGCGCCGAAGGTAGGTATCGAGATTACAGATTTCGGTATGGAAAATGAACCGGACTGCATTAAAAAATACTATGAAGGCTGTGATACACTCGCAGACATCGCAAAAAAAGCAGCATCCTTTGAGGGCGTTGACTTTTTATGCTTCCGTATGGAAGGCGGAGATCCTAACGGAGCAAACAAGACCGTTGAAGAGCTGATCGGCGCACTGAAGGAGATCGCGGCTGTCGTAGATCTTCCTCTGGCCGTAGCCGGCTGCAAGAACGCTGAGAAGGACGCACAGCTTCTTTCAAAGGCAGCAGAAGCCCTGGACGGCAAAAACGCAATGTTCTTATCCGCAAAGGAAGAGAACTATAAAACAGTAGGCGCTGCGGCAGGACTTGCTTACAAACAGATCGTAGGCGCTGAGTCTTCCGTAGATATCAACCTGGCAAAACAGTTAAACGTACTGATGACACAGCTCGGCGTAAATCCGAAGAGCGTGGTTATGAACGTCGGTACGGCTACAGCCGGATATGGTTTTGAGTACGTCGTTTCAACAATGGATCGTATCAAAGCCGCAGCTTTGTCCCAGAACGATACAAACCTGCAGATGCCGATCGTAACTCCCGTAGCATCAGAGACATGGTCAGTAAAAGAGTCTGTTTCTTCAGAAGCAGATGTTCCTGAGTGGGGATGCCAGGAGACGCGTGGAATCGATATGGAAGTGGAGACTGCTATCGCAGACATCGCTTCAGGATCCAACGCAGTTATCCTGAAACACCCGACGTCCATCGCAACTATTTCAAACCTGATGAAAGAATTAGTATAACTGCTGCTCAAAGGAGGATTATGAATTATGGCACTTAAAGGTCTTGATATTTTCAAATTATCACCAAAGAAAAACTGTAAAGAGTGTGGATGTCCTACCTGTATGGCCTTTTCTATGAAAGTGGCTCAGGGTTCTATGGACATCAGCGCCTGCCCGCATTTTGCACCGGAAGCCCTGGCAAAGCTGTCAGCAGCTACAGAGCCTCCTATGAAGACAATCAAGGTGGGCGCAGGCGATGCAGAGATGACTCTCGGCGGCGAGACTGTTCTGTTCCGTCACGAGAAAACCTTTGTCAGCAAGACAAGATATGCTTCTTCTCTGTGCAACTGCATGGATGACGCAGCCATCGAGGCCAGGCTGGCAGATATCCCGAAGGTAGACTACGAGCGTATCGGTGAGAGAATGTTCGTAGAGATGGTATATGTAAACTATACACCGGAAGGAAACGGCGACTATGTAGAATTAGTGAAAAAGGCTGCCGCTACAGGACGTGTGCTGATTCTTGGATGTAAGGATGTAGAAGTAGCTAAGGCTGCCCTCGAGGTATGCAAAGACGGTAAACCCGTATTAAACGGCGCGGACGCTTCCAACTATGAGGCAATGAACGCGGTAGCTACCGCAGCAGGCGTAGTACTTGGCGTCAGCGGTGCAAACCTTTCCGAGATCCATGACACTGTTGAGAAATTAGAGGGACTTGGAAACAAGAACCTGGTAATCGACGTGACAGGCGAAAACGTAAAGGATACCTTCGCGAACGCTGTTCAGCTCCGTAAAGCAGCCTTAAAGGATGGCGACAGAACCTGTGGTTATCCTTCTATCGTAAATACGGCAAAGATCGCCAGAGGCGATTCCCACAAGCAGGCAGCTCTGCTGTCCCTGTTCACCATGAAATATGGTTCAATCGTTGTGGCTGAGAACATCACCTACGCGGAAGCGCTTCCGCTGTACGGACTGCGTCAGAATCTGTTCACAGATCCGCAGAAGCCCATGAAGGTTGAGCCGGGCATCTACCCGCTGAACGGCGCAGATGAGAACTCCATCTGCCTGACTACGGTAGACTTCGCGCTGACCTACTTCCTGGTATCCGGAGAGCTTGAGCGTTCCGGTGTACCTGTAAACTTAATCATCAACGATGCAGGCGGACTTTCCGTACTGACCTCCTGGGCAGCAGGAAAATTCTCCGCATCAACGATTGCCAAATTCTTCGAAGAGCATCAGATCGAAGAGAAAGTGAAGAGCAGAAAACTGATCATCCCCGGAAAGGTTGCAGTCTTAAAGGGAGAAATCGAGGCGAAGCTGCCGAACTGGGAAGTTATCATTGCTCCGAACGAAGCTGTACAGCTTGTGAAATTCATGAAGGATTTTGAGTAATTCTTTTTAAATCGATCCGGCCGCAGACAGGTAAAGAGCGCAACTGCTTTTTCCCGTCCGGCCGGATGAAAATATAGGATAAAGGAGAACAAAGATGGCAAAATTTGTTACAATTGGAGAGAGACTTTCAACGACTGCTCCCGCAGTCAACAGAGCGTTTACAAACCGTGATCCGGAGCCGATCTTAAAGAGAGCGAAAGAGCAGCTTGACGCAGGCGCCGTTTATCTGGATGTAAACATCGGACCGGCTGAAAGCGACGGCGAAGAATTGATGAAATGGGCTGTTCAGCTTCTGCAGAGCGAATTTGATAATGTTCCTCTGGCGCTGGATACCTCAAACAGAAAGGCTATCGAGGCTGGTATTTCCGTATACAACCGTTCCAAAGGCAAACCGATCGTAAACTCTGCAGACGCCGCAGGCAGAATCGAGAATATCGACCTGGCAGCAGCAAATGACGCAATCGTTATCGCGCTGTGCAACGGCGAAGGCATCGCAAAGGACAATGACGAGCGTATGGCATTCTGCCAGATGCTTCTTGAGAGAGGCCTTGAGCATGGTATGGAGGCTGAGGATCTTTGGTTTGACCCGCTGTTCCTGGTAGTAAAGGGTATGCAGGATAAGCAGATGGACGTTCTGGAGTGCATTAAGATGTTCTCTGAAATGGGCCTGAATTCCACCGGCGGACTTTCCAATAACTCCAACGGTATGCCCAAGCACATCCGCCCGATCATGGACTCCACGCTGGTAGCTATGGCTATTATGCAGGGCCTGACCTCCGCAATTGTTAACCCCTGTGATCTGCGTCTGATGGAGACCATCAAGTCCTGTGACGTATTCAAGGGCAACACTCTGTACGCAGACTCCTATCTGGAGATTTAATGAATGTATAAGGTTACTTTTAAGTTTGAAAACAGCGAAGATGTCACAGTCTTCGCTGCTTTCGGTGAAAGCCTTCTTGAGGTAGCGAGAAAAACAAATGTAGCTATCGATGCGCCCTGTTCAGGAAATGCGTCTTGCGGAAAATGCAAGGTAAAGCTCATCAGCGGAGAGTTAGATTCCAAAAAAACGCGGCATATCACCGATGAAGAGTACAAAGAGGGTTGGAGACTGGCCTGTGTCAGCACCATCAGCGCCGATGTGGAAATACTGGTACCGGATATTGCTTCCGCTTACAGAAGCCGAATGAAGGTGGCAGATCTTTCATCCCCCGATGAGATAAAGATTTTTGACGATATCAAATCGTCTATCACAGAGGCTGGTATCGAACTGAAAAATAATCTTGAAATTATAGAACTGCACATGGAGGTTCCCACCCTGGACGACACCATGCCGGACAATGAACGTCTCGTCCGCGCTATGCGCGCAGCCACAGGCATGGAGAGGGTAAAGCTTCCCTATTCCGTCCTGAAAAAGCTGCCGGATGTTCTCAGAAAGGAAGCCTTCCATGTAAAAACCGTCATCCGGAAGACGCCAAGAGATCTCTTTGTATATGATATCTTTCCGGCTTCCCAGGAGGTCATAGTAGCCGGAGCCGCTATTGATATCGGCACTACCACGGTGTCCGCGATCCTGATCAACATGCTGAATGGCACAATCCTGGCAAAGGGATCCTCCGGAAACGGACAGATCCGTTACGGAGCAGACGTTATTAATCGAATTATTGAATCCGATAAGCCAGGTGGAAAAGAGCGGCTGCAAAAAGCGGTGATCGAGGAGACGATCAATCCGCTTATTCATAATATGTGCCGTCAGGCACACATCAAAAAGCAAAATATCTACCGGATGTGCATCGCAGGAAATACCACCATGAACCATCTGCTCATGGGAATCAACGCAAATCCCCTGCGCATGGAGCCGTATATCCCCACATTCTTTAAGACGAACTCTCTGTTCGCCCAGGATATCGGTGTAGATGTAAATCCGGACGCCCATATCATTCTGGCCCCCAATATTGGAAGCTATGTGGGCGGCGATATCACAGCCGGGGCATTTGTAAGTATGCTCTGGAATAAGCCGGAGTTCTCCCTGTTCATCGACTTGGGAACGAACGGCGAAATTGTCTTTGGAAATTCTGACTTCATGATGAGCTGTGCCTGTTCCGCAGGCCCTGCCTTTGAGGGCGGCGATATCAGCTGCGGTATGCGGGCTACTGACGGAGCCATCGAGGCATGTACCATCGACGCGGAAACCATGGAGCCGGATTTCAGGATCGTAGGAGCCCCTGGCACAAAGCCCATCGGCCTTTGCGGTTCCGGTATTATTGACGTGATCAGCGAATTGTTCCGCTGCGGCATCATTGACCCCAAGGGCAAATTTGTCCGTGAGGGTGAACGGGTGAAGCGGGATGCCTTCGGCATGGGCAGCTATGTGCTGGCCTTCGAGGCAGACGCAGGCTCTGTGAAGGACGTGGAGATCACGGAAGTGGATATTGACAACTTTATCCGCGCTAAGGGAGCGATCTTTTCTGCCATCCGCACCATGCTGGCCTACTGCGATTTCGACATTTCCATGATTGAAAACGTGTATGTGGCGGGAGGCATCGGCAGCGGTATCAATATGGAAAATGCTATCAACATCGGTATGTTCCCCGATGTACCGCTGGAGATGTACCACTATATCGGCAATTCCTCCCTGGCAGGAGCTTATGCCATGCTGTATTCCACAGCATCCGAGAGAAAGGTATATGAGATCGCGCAAAATATGACTTATATTGAATTGAGCGCAATTCCCCAGTATATGGATGAGTTCGTTGGCGCTTGTTTCCTGCCCCACACAAATGCGTCCCTGTTTCCGAACAGATAGGGGATAGGAGGACCGCAAATGAATGTAGAATATGGAAAAGACAACAAGGAGCGTATCCCCTTTGAGCATTATCTGGAAGAGTTCGCTTCCCTGGATCCCGCCGAAGCCGCTGCGCGCACCGGCCTTCCCTGGCATGAGGACACGCAGGAGTTTGAAGTGCGGATGATGCAAAAAACCTTCCTGGTGAAATGGCCGGAGTGTACTGTCCGGAAAAAGGATGAGGCAGATACAGGCTACGGTGCCCTGGAGGACGGTATTCCTCCTAAGATCATGGTGATGCGTTACCTGACCAGAGGAGTCGCTTCCGTGGGAAGCGGAACGTTCCTGACTTACCGGGAGGTTCCCCATGGAGAGGTCTATTTTCGCCAATTCCACGGGCGGTGTATCCTGCGGCTGGCGTTTTCCTATGGCAGCCGTCCGGAGGAGTTCCGCCAAAAGATGGAGGCTCTCGGGGCAGCGGCCTGCGAACACGGGGACGTGGGCTATGAATTTGAATTTCTGAACGGATACCGGGTCAAATTCCTGCTTTGGGCAGGAGATGAGGAATTTCCGCCTTCGGCGCAGATTCTGTTTTCCGACAACTTTCCCCTTTCCTTTGAGGCGGAGGATCTGGCAGTAGTGGGTGATATTGCCATCGGTACGTTAAAAAAAATGTAGAAAAACTGCCGCCCGCAGCTCTTCCCATGCATAAGTATGGAAAGGGCAGCGGCGGTTATATGATAAAGGAGGTAGTGGACTATGGGATTCTCAACAGTACCCTGTAACGAGTTTGTAGAAGTATTGGCTTCCAAAGCTCCCGTTCCGGGCGGCGGCGGCGCCTCTGCGCTGGTAGGCGCCATCGGTACGGCTCTCGGAAACATGGTAGGCAGCCTGACGGTGGGCAAAAAGAAATACGCGGCCGTGGAAGAGGAAATGTACGAGCTGAAAGCAAAGTGCGACAAGCTCCAGGCTGAGCTTCTCACTCTGATCGAGAGAGACGCGGAGGTATTTGAGCCCCTCTCAAAGGCCTATGGCATGCCCAGGGCTACAGAAGAAGAAAAAGCAGAAAAAGCCAGAGTCATGGAAATCGTTTTAAAGGACGCCTGCTCTGTTCCTATGGAGATCATGGAAAAATGCTGTGAAGCGATCGACATCATCGCGGAGTTCGCGGCAAAAGGTTCCGCCTTGGCAATCAGCGACGCGGGCGTTGGAGCAGCCTTCTGTAAGGCAGCTCTTGAAGGGGCTTCCCTGAACGTTTATATCAATACAAAATCTATGGCAAACAGAGAGTACGCGGAAGAGCTGAATAAAAAAGCCGACGCGATGCTGGCAGAGTATCCGAAGAAAGCAGAAGAAATCTTCTGCAGCGTACTTGGAAGGTTAAAATAAGGAGGCACACCATGGCAAAACAGTTATTGGGTAAGGAAGTAGTAGCGGCATTGAACGAGCGCATCACCGCAAAGGCTGCCGCATTAAGAGAAAAAGGCATCGTACCGACACTTGGCATCGTCCGTGTTGGTGAAAATGAGAGCGATCTCTCCTACGAGAGAGGCGCAACGAAGCGCTGCGAAAAGCTGGGCGTAGAGTGCAAAAAGTACATTCTTCCCGCTGACGCAACACAGGAACAGGTACTGGCAGTGATCGACGAGGTGAACAAGGATGACGCGATTCACGGCGTTCTTCTGTTCCGTCCTCTGCCGAAGCACCTGAACCAGAATGAGATTGAGCAGGCTCTGGATCCGGCGAAGGATGTAGACTGCATGACAGACGGTTCCATGGCAGGCGTATTTACCGGAAAGGATCTGGGCTACCCGCCCTGTACGCCCCAGGCTTGCATGGAGATTTTGGATTACTACGGCATCGACTGCACAGGCAAAAAGGCCGTTGTGGTAGGCCGTTCCCTGGTAGTCGGGAAACCGGCAGCCATGATGCTGATCAAGAAAAACGCTACCGTGACTGTATGCCACACCAGGACGGTTGATATGCCCTCCGTGGTAAAAGAGGCTGACATCGTAATCGTAGCCGCAGGCCGCGCAGGCGTCGTAGATGACTCCTACGTAAGACCGGGCCAGATCATCATCGATGTAGGCATCAATGTAAACGCGGAAGGAAAGCTCTGCGGAGATGTGGATTACGCAAAGGTAGAGCCCATCGTAGACGCCATCACCCCCGTTCCGGGCGGTGTGGGAAGCGTAACGACTTCCGTACTGGTAGGCCATGTGGTAGAGGCTGCAGAGAAGGCGAATAAATAATTCCTCTGAGTGAAAAGGCGCGTATTGCTGTAACACGTAACACAGTGATACGCGCCTTTTTTCGTTTCTCCTATTGACAAAACCCTACACGAGTAGTATTCTATTGGCGTGTAATTTAATATTGCCGTACAAAGTGCAGGGGTGTAAGCCTCTGAAGAGGGAATCAGGTGTGAATCCTGAGCGGTCCGGTCACTGTATTCAGGGAATTCTGTCTCATGAGTCCATTGCATACCCATTTGTGAGAAGGCGAGACAGCGTAATGATCTGTAAGTCAGGAAACCTGCTTTGTATGTGAGATGAACTTCCGTGTAAAGTTTAACATCCATTCGGGATATTTTTCCCGCGTCAGATGTCTGCAAGGGTAAACAGACATTTTTTATAGCTTTTTAGAATGCATCTCATCGCATTTTATTAAATACACAATTACCTCCTTCAGAGAACAGGAATTCCGCAGTCTGTTCTCTTACAAGACACACAGTACACCCGAACCATTCCGGCCAGAGACAGGGCAGGACGGCAAAGATTGTACTGTGTGTTTTCTTTTACGCAGGTTTTTCCTGCTTCCTATTTCTTTATTGTGGAACTATTATAGGATATTAGCTATGAATTTTTAATATTATTTCATAAAACATATAAAATCGTTTCAACCTCTGTTAAAAAATTGTCAAAGTTGTCAAATAATGAAATAAAATGTCAAAAATATCTTGTGAAATTCCCGAATATAACGTATAATTAAAAGCATAAATTGTGCAAAAAGCATGAAATAAAAAGAAATCCCCACAGGCCGTTTTCTTCTAAGCGGACAAGGGTGGATTTTAAAATATCCAGAAGGAGGTAGAAGAATGCTGGATCAAAGCTACTATGATAAGGCAGACGAAATCATTGCGTTTTACGGAAAAAAACAGGCATCCCTGATCCCGATCATGCAGGACATCCAGGGGGTATACCGTTATCTGCCGGGAGAGCTGCTCACCTATGTTGCGGAGCAGATCGGCATCACCGAAGCAAAAGCCTACAGCGTTGCCACATTCTATGAGAACTTTTCGTTCGAGGCAAAGGGAAAATATATTATCAAAGTGTGTGACGGGACAGCCTGTCATGTGCGCAAATCCACGCCGATTCTGGAAGCCTTTCAGAAAGAACTGGGCCTCAGCGCCAAAAAACACACCACCGATGATATGATGTTTACCGTAGAAACCGTATCCTGCCTGGGCGCCTGCGGACTGGCCCCTACCGTAATGGTAAATGAGGAAGTGCATCCCAGAATGACGCCGGAGAAGGTACTGGAGCTGATTCATGAATTGAGAGGTGATTCGGATGATTGAAAACAGAGAAGATTTGATTAAAAGCCAGGAAGCGGCAACACGGGAATTTTCCTCTTATGACTGCCGGATCCTTGTCTGTTCAGGAACAGGCTGTATCGCTACCGGTTCTCAGAAAATCTATGACGAATTTCTGAAGATCGTAAAAGACACCCCGGGAATCCGCCTGGATTTTGCTCCCCATGACGAAGCAACGCACATGGGCGTCAAAAAGACCGGCTGCCAGGGTGTATGTGAACTGGGTCCCCTTGTTCGCGTTCAAAAAGGCGACAAAACTGTGCAATATACAAAAGTAAAGGTCAGCGACTGCAAGGAAATCTTTGAACGCTCCGTCCTTGGGGACGATGTGGTAGAAAGCCTGCTTTATACCCAGAAGGGCGTCAAATATAAGAGTCCCGAGGAGATCCCGTTTATCGCAAAGCAGACCAGGATCGTGCTGGAAAACTGCGGGAAATACGATGCGGAATCCTTCGACGAATATCTGGCAAGCGGCGGCTTTTCCGCGTTCCGGAAAGCCCTGTTTGAGATGACCCCGGCGGAAGTGGTGGATGAAGTAGACAAGTCCGGCCTGCGCGGACGGGGAGGCGGCGGCTTCCCGGCAGGAAGAAAATGGAAGCAGGTAGCCCGCCAGCCGGAAAAGGAGCGCTATGTGGTATGCAACGGCGATGAGGGTGACCCGGGAGCATTTATGGACGGCTCCGTCATGGAAGGTGATCCCTACAAGCTGATTGAAGGCATGATGATCGCCGGCTACGCCGTAGGCTCCCAGAACGGATACATTTACGTGAGAGCCGAGTATCCCATGTCGGTAGCCCGGCTGCGCCATGCCATTGCAGAGCTTGAAAAACGCCATATGCTGGGCGACAACATTTTAGGAACCGATTTTTCCTTCCATATGCATATCAACCGGGGAGCAGGCGCCTTCGTGTGCGGCGAGGGCAGCGCCCTGACAGCCTCCATCGAGGGCAACCGAGGGATGCCCCGTGTGAAACCGCCCCGTACGGTAGAAAAGGGCCTCTGGGCAAAGCCTACCGTTCTGAACAATGTGGAAACCTACGCGAACGTTCCGAAAATCATCCTGAAAGGCTCTGACTGGTACCGAACCATCGGTACGGAGGGAACCCCCGGAACGAAAACCTTCTCCCTGACAGGCTCCATACAAAATACGGGACTGATTGAGGTTCCCATGGGAACCACCCTGCGGGAAATCATCTTTGACATCGGCGGCGGCATGAAGGACGACGGAGTTTTCAAAGCCGTTCAGATCGGCGGCCCCTCCGGCGGATGCCTGACGGAGCAGCACCTGGATGTTCCCCTGGATTTTGAATCCATCAAAAAATTCGGGGCGATCATCGGCTCCGGCGGATTGGTTGTTATGGACAGCCACACCTGTATGGTGGAAGTGGCCCGGTTCTTTATGAGCTTCACCCAGAGAGAATCCTGCGGAAAGTGCGTGCCCTGCCGAGAAGGCACTAAGCGCATGCTGGAAATTCTTGAGAAGATCGTGGCCGGAAAGGGCGAGCTTTCCGATCTGGATAAGCTGGAAGAGCTGGCGGAGATGGTAAAGAGCATGGCCCTCTGCGGCCTCGGAAAGAGCGCGCCTCTTCCGGTGCTCAGCACCTTAAAACTCTTCCGGGATGAGTATGAGGAGCATATTACCGAGAAGAAGTGCAAAGCAAAGGTATGTACGGCTATGCGCCGCTTCATCATCAATCCGGAATACTGCAAGGGCTGCGGTAAGTGCGCCAAAAACTGCCCGGTGGGAGCGATCACCGGCGTACGCAAGGAGTGCTATCATATTGATCCTGAGATCTGCATTAAGTGTGAGGCATGTAAAGACAACTGTGCATTTGATGCAATTTATATAGAGGCATAGGAGGACGACTATGGGAACAATTACAATTGACGGTAGAAAGGTAGAATTTACCGATGAAAAGAATGTCCTGTCGATTATCCGAAAAGCCGGCATCGACATTCCCACACTCTGTTACCACTCAGAGCTTTCCACCTTTGGAGCCTGCCGTCTGTGTACGGTAGAAGATGACAGAGGCAGAACCTTCGCGTCCTGCTCCGAAGAACCAAGAGACGGCATGGTGATCTACACCAACACCGGAAAACTGAAAAAATACAGAAAACTGATCATCGAGCTTTTGCTGGCAGCTCACTGCCGGGACTGCACCACCTGTGTCAAGAGCGGAAACTGCAACCTGCAGACTCTGGCCCACAGATTTGGTGTGACAAATGTACGATTTGAAAATTATAAAGAGCGGCGTCCTCTGGATGAAAGCTCTCCCTCCATCGTGCGTGACCCGAATAAATGTATCCTTTGCGGAAACTGCGTGCGCGTCTGTGAGGAGCTCCAGGGCGTAGGCGTTCTCGGTTTCGCAGAGAGAGGCTCTGACGCCATGGTTATGACGGCCTTTGACAGACAGATTGCCACGACTGACTGCGTAAACTGCGGCCAGTGCCGCGTATTTTGCCCCACAGGCGCCATCAGTATCAAGTCGGATAAGGACGCCGTATGGGACGCCCTGGCTGACCCGGATACTCGGGTGGTGGCCCAGATCGCCCCGGCTGTCCGGGTGGCAGTCGGCGATGCCTTCGGCCTGCCGAAGGGCAAGAGCGTGATGGGGAAAATCGTAAACGTCCTGCACCGCATGGGCTTTGACGAAGTATACGATACCACCTTCAGCGCAGACCTCACGATTATGGAGGAGTCCGCGGAGTTCCTGGATCGGGTGAAAAGCGGCGGCAAGCTGCCCCTTCTGACTTCCTGCTGCCCGGCCTGGGTAAAATTTGTGGACGACCAGTTTCCGGAATACCGAGAGAATGTCTCCACCTGCCGTTCTCCTCAGGGAATGATGTCTGCAGTCGTAAAAGAATACTTCCGTGATCCTGAACATGCAGCCGGGAAAAAGACCGTGATGGTATCGATCATGCCCTGTACCGCTAAAAAGATGGAAGCAAACCGTCCCAACAGCTACACAAAGGGTGAGAAAGACACGGACTATGTGATCACCACCACGGAACTGATCGAAATGATCCGCACCACAGGCATCTACTTTGCGGATCTGGAACCGGAATCCTCCGATATCCCCTTTGGCTTTGGGTCAGGCGGCGGCGTGATCTTCGGTGTAACCGGCGGTGTGACGGAAGCCGTGATCCGCAGGCTGGCTCCCAATCACACAAAGGCCACCATGGAGGAGATCGCGGAGTGCGGCGTGAGAAAAGACGGATTTATCCGCGAATTCTCTATCCCCTACGAGGGCATGGAAATCAAGATCTGCGTGGCCAGCGGGCTCGCGAATGCCAGAAAGGTCATGGAACAGGTTAAGAACAAAGAAAAAGAATACCACCTGATTGAGATCATGGCTTGCCGCAGAGGCTGTATCATGGGCGGCGGGCAGCCGCGCCTGGCCGGTGAGCGGACGAAGGCCGCCAGAACGGAAGGCATTTATAAGGCCGACAATGTATCTGTCGTAAAGAAATGTGATGAGAACCCCATGGTTCTTTCCCTCTACGAAGGCTTCCTGAAGGGCAAAGAGCATGAACTGCTCCATAACCACGAATTCTGCGGAAAATAAAACATAATCATCCCCCTCGCCTCATATACTGTATCAGTACAGCGAGGGGGAATCTTTATGGAAGAATTTAACTTATACAGGGACATACAGGCGCGTACCGGCGGAGAGATCTTCCTGGGGGTGGTAGGCCCGGTGCGGACGGGGAAATCCACTTTTATCCGCAGGTTTATGGAGGAGATGGTGCTCCCAAACCTGGCAGAAAATGAAAAGGATATCGCCACAGACGAAATGCCCACCAGCGGAAAAGGCAAAACCATCACCACTGTGGAGCCAAAGTTCGTGCCCAAAAACGCCGCAAGGCTTACGCTCTCGGAAGGGCTGGAAATGAACGTCCGGCTGGTTGACTGCGTGGGCTACATCGTGGAAGGGGCCGCGGGAATAGACGACGCAGATGAAAAGCGGATGGTTAAAACTCCCTGGTCTGACCAGGAAATTCCCTTTGCCGAGGCCGCCAGGATCGGCACGGAAAAGGTGATCAGAAACCATTCCACCGTGGGCATCGTTGTGACCTGCGACGGCAGCTTCGGAGAGCTTCCCAGGGAGAATTTTGCGGAACCTGAAGAGAAAGCGATCCGGGAGCTTCAGAAGGCGGGAAAGCCTTTTATCGTTCTGGTAAACTCAGAAAGGCCCTACGGGGATGAGGCAAAAAGAGTCCTCTCTTATCTGGAGTCGGAATACCAGGTCAGCGCCCTGGCGGTAAACTGCGAACAGCTTGGCCGCAACGACATCCATCGGATCCTGGAACGCATCCTGTATGAATTCCCGCTTGTAAAGCTGGAATTTTATATTCCAAAATGGGTAGAGACCCTGCCGGCAGACCACGCCATCAAGAGTTCCCTGCTTACAGGGGTGCGGGAGCTTCTGAAATCCCAGCAACACCTGCGGGACATCTCCGGAGAATCGGTGCAGTTTCACAACAGCTACGCCAGGAAGATCAAGCTTGACGGGCTGGATCTTGCCACGGGCTCCGCTAAGGTACAGATTGAAATCGACGATACATACTATTATGAGATGCTGAGCGAAATGTCCGGCGTTCCCATTGAAGGAGAGTATCAGTTGATCTCCATGATCCGTGATCTGTCAGCCATGAAAAAGGAGTACGAGGATGTGGCAAAGGCTGTGATGGCTGTCCGCGGAACAGGCTACGGCGTGATTACGCCCCGGCAGGAGGAAATCGTACTGGAGGAACCGACCGTCATCAAGCAGGGCAGCAAATTTGGCGTAAAGATCAAGGCGGCAAGTCCCTCCATTCACCTGATCCGGGCAGATATCGAAACGGAAATCGCCCCCATCGTCGGGAGCGAGCAGCAGGCCGAGGATCTGATCGCCTACATCCGTGAAAACAGCCAGGGGGAGGAGGGCATCTGGGAGACGAATATCTTCGGGAAATCTATCCAGCAGCTGGTGGAGGACGGCATCCGGACGAAGCTCTCCAGAATCGGGGAAGAGAGCCAGGTGAAGCTCCAGGATACCATGAAAAAAATTGTAAACGAATCCAACGGCGGGCTGGTGTGCATTATCATTTAACGGAAATGGAAAAAGATTTCTGATATAAAGTACTGCCGGGCGATAAGTTTTTGTTTACAAAAAAATAAAGATTTGATAAAATTTCTGTGTAAAGAAAATAAAAAACATAGGAGGGACACTCATGTTAGAAAAACTGTTTAAGCTCAAAGAGCATAACACAGACGTAAAAACAGAGATCATCGCCGGAATCACCACTTTTATGACGATGGCGTACATTCTTGCAGTTAACCCCAATATCCTGTCCGCGGCGGGCATGGATAAGGGAGCTGTTTTCACAGCCACCGCCGTAGCGTCTTTTATCGGCACCATGCTGATGGCCATCTTCGCAAACTATCCGTTTGCCCTTGCTCCAGGCATGGGCCTGAACGCGTACTTTGCGTACACCGTAGTACTCCAGTACGGATACTCCTGGGAGATCGCTCTGGCAGCCGTATTTATTGAGGGTATCCTCTTTATTCTGCTGTCATGCTTCAATGTGAGGGAGGCTATCTTCAATGCCATTCCGCTGACCTTAAAGCATGCAGTGAGCGTAGGTATCGGACTTTTTATCGCCTTCATCGGCCTGCAGAACGCCAAGATCGTGATCGGCGGCAGCACGCTCGTATCTCTGTTCTCCCTTGAGGGCTTCCAGGGACTGAACGGCGGCGCCGGAACTTTCAACGATGTGGGAATCACTGTACTCTTAGCCATCATCGGCGTTATCATCACTGCCATCCTTGTGGTGCGCAAGGTAAAGGGAAATATCCTTTGGGGCATCCTGATCACCTGGGCCCTCGGAATCATCTGCCAGTTTGCCGGCTTTTATGTTCCGAATCCGGAGATCGGTTTTTATTCCCTGCTCCCGGATTTCAGCGCAGGATTCTCCATTCCGAGCCTTGCCCCCGTATTTGCCAAATCCGAGTTTGCCGAAATATATTTCTAACTTTCCCTATTTTACAGGCTTTCCAGCCTGTGCATTAGCGAAACGATATGTATTTTCCCTTATTTTTGCCCTTATGAGATAATCGTAAGGGAAATAAGGGAAAGTTTTATTTAGTCATTGCCTGCCACTTTATCAAGTAACCTTGCAGATTCCCGCTTGGCTTTTCTTGTAGAGTGTGCATAGACATTCATGGTGGTACTGACATCTGAGTGCCCTAACAGTTCCTGCACATCCTTTGGTGCTGCTCCATTTGCCAGAAGGTTGCTTGTGTAGGTGTGTCGCAACTGGTGAAAATGAAATCCTTCAAATCCATCCAGTTTCTGAGCAATCTTCCTGCAAACAATTCCTAACGTGCTTGGCAGTTCCAAACTTCCATCCGGTCTTAAGCAGACAAAGGATATTTCCTTATAATCTTCTGGAACATTCTCTGTTCCGTCCAGATGATAGAACTCATAGTAAACTCTGTTTTTGTCTTTTACTTCTCTGTAGTAGTTTTTATGGTAAAGTTCTCCGTACTGCATTCGGTTTTTAAGTTGTTCCTTTCGGGCATTGCGAAGAATCTCTGCCAGTGTATCTCCAAAATCAACAATCCTTACCTTTTTTCGTTTGGTTGGTCCGATGATATTCTTGTGCCTTGAACCATCATATCGGATACTTCGTCTGATCGTAAGGCACTGTTCTTCAAGATTTACATCCTGCCATGCCAGACCACAGGCTTCACCGATACGAAGTCCTGCATAATAAGCTATCTGGATTGGAAGTATTGCCGGTGGATTGTAATCCTGTAGAAATTCAATCAGTCTTTCATAATCCTCTCGTGGAATTGGCTGTATATCGCCATCCATGTCATCATCAGAAAACAGGTCAACCTCATCCGTCTGGTATTTCAGCTTAATATACTGCATCGGATTGAAAGTGATATATTGCTTTGGGGATACTGCAAACCGGAATGACTGCTGTAATACTGCCGAGAAAGAACGAATGTAATCTTTGCTGTAACCTTTTCTTTCTGAACCATCTGGATAAGTGCCACCAAAGGAAAGCAGATCGAAGAAGGCTTGTAAATGCTCAGATGTTACATTTTTCAACTTTCTCTCTGAAATTGGATGCTTCTTGATGTTGGTAATAGCACCGAGGTAATTCTGGACTGTTCCATTACTGAGAGTACCGGTCTTTAATTCTTCCTCTGCCCATATATCAAGTAATTCTCCAACTGTAATATTTTCCGACTTTGCAATGAATTTCTTGCTTTCGTAATCGTCCATTGCCTGACGGAGCAGTTTTTCCGTTTCACTTTTGCTTTCTGTTCCAGCGTATTCTTTCTGAACC
>DESK01000049.1:28576-73091 GCA_002361955.1 Lachnospiraceae bacterium UBA3316 | reverse complement strand
GGTACAGATTATTTCCTACTTACGAAATTACGATAAAAACGGAATCGTCAGAAAGTACAGCATAAAGATCAGTACGGACGGGGAACACTGGACAGAAGCGGCAGCCGGAGAATGGACAGAGGCCGTGGAATGGAAGATGGCCTCCTTTAAGGTGACGGAGGCGAAATATATCCGCCTTTACGGTGTTGAGACTGCTTCAAACCGGGGCGGAGAGGACAACAAGTACATGTCAGCGGCGGAGGTGCGTGTGCGCATGGCTTCCGAAGAGCTGTATAGCGGAAATACCACCCTTACGCTGAAACAGGATACCATGGATTACACGGGAGGAGAGCTCACGCCGGAGCCGGTGGTGACCTACAAAGCCTCCCAGGATGCGGCAGAGATTACCCTGGTAAAGGGTACCGACTATGAGGTGAGCTATCGGGACAATGTGGAACCGGGAACGGCAACCGTCATTGTGACTGGTAAGGGACAGTATGCCGGAGTCGTGGAGAAGACCTTCACGATACAGATGGTAGATCTGCAGATCAAGGCTTATGAGCAGCCGGAGGTGACAACTGTTCCGGGAAGCTACCCGGCGCTTCCAGGCACCGTAGGCGCGGAGACAAATATGGGGCAAAAGCTGATGGAGGTTCTCTGGGATCACATCAGTGACAGCGCTCTGGAAGAATCCGGATACTTTACCGTCTATGGAACAGCAGCTGCCACAGGCGCAAGGATTTCCGCGAAAGTGACGGTAAGCGGCGCGAATGAAGGCCAGAAAAAACAGTATCTGGCGGCGTCCACAGATGAAAGGATCCTCTGCGCTCCCGGAATTGCCGCGGAGGGAGAAACTGTGACCGTTCAGGCGGCCAACGGATATCAGTTTGAGAAGCTGCCGGTAATCGAAAAGAGTGAGGACGGCACAAACACAGGAATTGCCGTGACAGAAAAGGACGGGACGTACCGTTTTGTCATGCCGGGGTACGGCGTCACCGTAGCGGGAGAGATGATCCCCGTAGAGAATGCGTTTTATACGGTCGAATTCCAGGCAAACGGCGGTTCAACGACAGAGACACAGAAGATCCCCGTAGATTCCGGCAGGATCGAAGAGCCCGAAGAGCCTCAAAAGAGGGGCTACGTCTTTGCGGGATGGTATCGTGACAGGGAGCTGACACAGCTCTGGAACTTTGTTGTGGATAGGGCGCAGAGCGACATGACGCTGTATGCGAAATGGGAGGAAGCAGACCTTCTGGTCGAGACGGAGATTCCGAATTATCTGATCGGGAGAACCTGGAACCTTCCAGGAAGTCTCCGGGTGACGCTGGGAAAAGACACCTTTGATACGGCGGTAACCTGGAACGAGGAGGATGTGGCGAAGGTTCTGGCGGCGGAAGAGCTGGGAACCTATCCTGTCCGCGGCGTTCTGGCAGATCCGGAGGGCTTCGAGGTACAGGTGGAAGTCATCGCTTCGCCGGGAAATGTCGTATATTTTGTAGACAGCGGCGCGTCTGTATTTACAGAAAAAGGAAAGATGCTGACAGAGGCAAATAAGAAAACGATCAAGAATACCGTTCCGGACTAGGCATACGATGCGAAGAGCGGCTGGGGCTACACGAACCAGGCCTCCGATATGGAGACGAACGGAAGCGGCGACGCCTACAGCACGATCCGCAATTTCAAAGGCGGCGTGAATGGACAGACCCTGACGTATCAGTTTGCACTGGAGGCGGGCACCTATGAGATCACGGCAGGATTTTATGATCCCTGGGCAGAATGGGCAGGAAATTACCGCCACGCAAAGGTCTTTGTGACGGATGGGGCAGGCAGCGAGCTGGCGGCCAAGGCGGATCATCACATCAGCGGCAGCAAAACGACGGTACAGTTTACCGACCTGCAGTTTGAGGAGGATGGAAGTGTGAACGTCTGTGCCGCGCCGCTGAAGAGCGGAAATGACAGCTGTGATATGTTGATCAGCTTTCTTGTGATCACCAGAAAAGACGATGTGGTTCTGACAGAGTATACGGTAACCTTTGACGCCAGGGGAGGATACGAGACAGCGCCACAGCAGGTTCTGGAAGGCGAGACGGCTGTACGGCCCGCCGATCCCACACGGGAAGGGTATACTTTTGACGGCTGGTTCCGTGATGAGCCGTGCACCCAGGCATGGGATTTCGCCCGTGATGTGATAATGGCGGATACCACTCTTTACGCGGGGTGGACAAAGAAGGAAGAGCCGATTGATCCGGAGCCGGACGAGAAAAAAGAGCTGAGGACGGCCATCCGTCTGGCGGAAATGCTGGCAGCGGAGAATTACACAAAGGAGAGCTACCAGGCGCTGGCGACGGCGATTGCGGAGGCAAAGGAAATCTGTGAAATGGAACATGCAACCGCGGAGCAGGTACAGCAGCAGATTGACCGTCTGGCCGAGGCAGTATCCGGATTGAAAACGGTTCAGCAGGAGCAGAATGAAATTCTGAAAAGCCAGCTGGAAGCAAAAAAACAGGAGCTGCTGGAGAAATTGAAAGAGCTGGCCGAGGCGATCGAAAGGACGAAGGCTCTGGAGAAGGAGCTTGAGAATCTTCCGGCGGAGGGCCTGAAAAAGGGTGACAGCGTTACCTTAAAGGGTATCGTCTATCGTGTCACAGATCCGGAAAAGAAGGAAGCAGAGGCTTACAGTGTAGAGAGCAAAAACCTTAGCACCATCAATGTGGCAGCTTCCGTGAAGATTGGCGGGACAGCCTGCAAGGTGATTTCCATCGCGGACCGGGCATTCGCAGGATGCAGGAAGGCGAAGAAAGCAGTCATCGGGAAAAACGTGTCCCTGATCGGCAAAAGAGCGTTTTATGGCGACAAGAGCTTAAAGAGCATCACTGTCAAGAGCAAGCTGGTGAGCAAGGTAGGCAAGCAGGCGCTTAAGGGCATCTACGTGAAAGCAGTTATCCGGGTGCCCAAAGTAAAGAAAAAAGCATACACGAAGCTTTTGAAAGGGAAAGGCCAGAAGAAGACGGTTAAAATAGCATAAAAAGAAGGCTTAAGGCAGAAAGAAACAGCGCTGCAGAATTCTGGATTTAAAAAGATCCGGGATTTTGCGGCGCTGTCCCTTTTTATTCTGCAGGAATTTTCTTTGCCCGGAAAAATTTGCGTACCATATCATCCCAGGCATGTTCCAGAGATTTGTCCATGGTGAAGAGCTTCAGGGAGGTTCCCGTGACGCAGGTAAGGGTCTGGTTTTCGAAGTGAAGATTTAAAAAGAGCCCGTTTATATCAGAAGGGGAAAGAGAGGCGCCTAACTGGGAAAGAAGCTTTTGCGTGTTGGCAGCGGAGAGCTGAAACACGATCTTAAAGCGCAGAGGCGTTTTCTTGCCTTTGATTAATTCCAGGCAGAAAGGGCGCATCTGCTTCCAGTAAGAGTAGGGCTGGGCATAGGCTTCGTTTTCCAGCTCCTCGGAGGTATAATAGTCTTTTTGCAGACGGCCGTCGATCAAGAACATGCCGAAGGTGGTGATGGATGCCTCTGTGAGATAAAAGCGGTCGAAGGTATCGCGAAGCAGAAGCTGTGCCATAAATCCCTTAATATCTAAAATGCGAAGTGAAATCATAGAGAAGTCCTCATTTCTAATTATGTTTTGTAGTTACCAGTATACGTAACTGTTCGTAGCCTCACAGTTACGATGCAAAATCCATTTAAAATCGTTTGCACGATGGGATTTTGCACTCTTGTATCATATTCTTACGGCCTCAGCAGCAAGTGCTTCGACCTGTCTTGAACAGTTACCAGTATACAATGAAAAAAATGAAAAGGAAAGAGAAAAACTCTTTGCAAAGAGAGATATATGTGTTATGATTATGTAGTATTTGAAACTACATAAAGCAACTAACGGATTGCTTTTCGTGTTATAGATAGAAGAAAATGGAGGAATGATTTTCATGAGTTACAGGGTGGTAATGGACAGCTGCGGAGAATTGACAGAGGGTATGAAAAAAAGCGGCAATTTTGTGACAGCGTCACTGATTTTGCAGGTAGATGAATATACGATCGTAGATGACGAGAGCTTTGACCAGGCAGATTTTCTGGCTAAGATAGCGGCCAGCCCGAATTGTCCCAAATCTTCCTGTCCCTCTCCCGAAGCCTACAGGGAAGCATATGACTGCGGAGCAGACCATGTGTTTGCCGTGACTCTGTCTTCCGAACTCAGCGGTTCCTACAACAGCGCCATGCTGGGAAGGAATCTGTATCTGGAGGATCATCCGGAGGCGAAGGTTTATGTGTTCAATTCCCGCTCCGCATCTGTGGGTCAGACGCTGATCGGCCTCAAAATACAGGAATGTGAGAACGCGGGGATGGATTTTGAAAGCGTTGTGGAGACGGTGGAGTCCTATATTGCCGGGCAGGATACCTGGTTTGTGCTGGAAAACCTGGAGACCCTCCGCAAAAACGGCCGCTTGAGCACGGTGAAAGCTCTGGTAGCTACAGCTTTAAAAATCAAGCCGATCATGGGGAGCACGGATGAGGGAACGATCGTGCAGCTCGGCCAGGCCCGGGGCATCAACAGGGCGATCGTGCAGATGGTGGAGATTATCGCGGAAAAGGTTGAGAACGCGGAAGAAAAGGTTCTGGGGATCGCGAACTGTAACTGCAGGGAAAGAGCCCTGATGGTTAAGGAAGCCCTCCAGAAGCAGATAAAATTTAAGGATGTTGTGATTGTGGACACAGCGGGAGTCAGCAGTATGTATGCCAATGATGGCGGCATAATCGTGGTGGCTTGATGCCAGGGGCAAAAGCCATGGTTACTGTTATTTTATAAAAAGTTCGTGCAATTTTCACATTTATATAGTATACTGTCTCTAAAAGGGGCAAAACTGGCTGTGAGGAAAGCCCGCAATGCCTACGAAAGAAAGAGTAAGGAGTGTACAAGATGAGTCAGGCGAAAGTTGACCGTTATAAAGAAGAAAAGAAGAATCGTCAGAAGATGATCAAAAAGGAGAAGCGGCATGAGCGTATGCTGAAGGTTTGCGGCGTTGTGGTCGCGGTCGCGGTGATCGGATGGGTAGGCTACTCAGGTTACAGCACCCTCACAAAGAGCGGCAAGGCAGCAGGAAAGACATACAGCGTAGATACCACATCTCTTGATGATTTCATGCAGAACCTGCCTGGTGAGGATGCAGAGTAAGCCCCGGGCAGCCTGTGGTAAATGAGTAGGTAGATAGAATGAAACGGACGGAGGTGTTCCTTCGTCCGCACTTTTATGCTTATCAAAGGAGTGAAAAAGCGTGACAAAGATTGATATTATTTCCGGTTTTCTGGGAGCAGGAAAGACAACACTGATTAAAAAGCTTTTGCAGGACGCGTTTAAGGGACAGCAGATTGTCCTGATCGAGAACGAGTTTGGCGAGATCGGCATTGACGGGGGATTTTTAAAGGACGCGGGTATCGAGATCCGGGAAATGAATTCCGGCTGTATCTGCTGCTCGCTGGTGGGAGATTTCGGCACAGCCTTAAAGGAAGTAGCGGAGAAATATCATCCCGACAGGATCGTGATCGAGCCTTCCGGTGTGGGAAAGCTCTCCGATGTGATCCACGCCGTGGAGAAGCTGGATGCTGACGCTGTGCTGAACAGCGCGGTGACTGTGGTGGACGTTTTGAAATGCAAAATGTATCTGAGAAACTTTGGGGAATTCTTTAAGAACCAGGTGGAGGCTGCCGGAACCATTATTTTGAGCCGTACCGATATGGAGAAGGCTACGGCGGAAAAGATTGAGCAGGCCATCTCAATCATCCGGGAGCTGAACCCGGACGCTACGATCATCACGACTCCGGTGGAGCAGCTTGACGGAAAGAAAATCCTGGATACGATAGAAGGTGTGAAGATCGACCTGTCCCATGTGGAGGAACATGAGGAGCACCATCATCACTATCATGGGGAAGAGGAACATCACCATCATGAGCATGATGAGAATTGCGGCTGCGGCTGCCACGATCATGAGCATGACCACGACCATGAACATCACCATGGGCACGATGAGAATTGCGGCTGCCATGGCCACGACCATGACCACCACCATGAGCACGATGAGAATTGTGGCTGCCATGACCACGAGCATGAACATCATCATGAGCATGATGAAAACTGTACCTGCGGCTGCCATGCTCATGGCCATGAGCATCACCATCATCACCATGCGGATGAAGTGTTTACAAGCTGGGGCAGGGAGACTGTCAGAAAGTACAGCCGCGAGGAGATCTCCTCGATTTTGAAAACTCTGTCGGAGGATGAATCCTGCGGTATGATCCTTCGCGCGAAGGGAATGCTGGAGGCGGAGGACGGTACCTGGACCTATTTTGATATGGTTCCGGGGGAAGTAGATCTCCGAAACGGAAGCCCGGAGTACACGGGACGTATTTGTGTGATCGGCTCCAAGATGGACGAGAAGAAGCTGGAAGACCTGTGGTTTGCGAGGTAAGAGGCTATGAGCGATTTTAATATATCGGTTCCTGTTTATGTGGTTAACGGGATTCTGGAGAGCGGAAAGACGTCTTTTCTGAACTTTACAGTCCGTCAGGAGTATTTCCAGATTGATGAGCCCACCCTCCTGATCACCTGTGAGGAGGGCGAGGAGGAATACGACGAGCAGGAGCTTTTAAAATACAACACGGTGGTTGAGGTTATAGAGTCCCCGGAAGAGTTTACCTTTGAAAATCTGAGGGCCCTTCACCGCAAATATCATCCCGACAGGGTGCTGCTGGAGTACAACCCTCTCTGGGGAACGAACAAGCTTCGAGGAATGAAGCTGCCTCTGGGCTGGGGCATTTCCCAGGAAATCGTGATCATTGACGGTGCGAGCTATCAGATTTACCGGAACAATATGCAGTCTGTTTTCACAGAGATGGTGCAGAACGCCGATATGGTCATCTTCAACCGCTGCAAAAAGGAGGATCCCCTGACGAATTACCGCCGGGGGCTTAAGGTGGTCAATCCTGCCTGCGAGGTGAGCTTTGAAGATGAGGAGGGGGATCTGATCAATCTGTTTGAGGAGAGCCTTCCCTATGATATCGAGGCGCCTATTATTGACATCGAGGATGTGGATTATGGCATTTTCTATGTAGATATGGACGACCACCCGGAAAAATACGTTGGAAAGACGGTCCGCTTCAAGGGAAGGGCCATGAAGAGCAAGAAAAAGGACGCGGAATATTTTGTTCCGGGCAGAAAGGCCATGACCTGCTGCGCCGACGATTTGCAGATGATCGGCTATGTGTGCAAAACACCTCTGGCTGTAGATCTGCGCCACGGCGAGTGGGTGGAGGTGACGGCGAAAGTGGCCTACGAATATGAGAGGTTTTACCGGGGAAAAGGGCCTGTGCTCTATGGAGTGCAGGTGACGCCCTGCAGGCCTCCCGCAGAGGAAATGGTTTACTTTAACTAAAAAACAACCCGGAAGGAAAACCTTCCGGGTTGTTTTTGGCGTCTGGCTTGAAAAAAGAGGTATTGTGTACTATAATTAGGCGTAACATTCCGGAGCAGGAAAGAACCGGCTTTCCGGGCTTTGCGGAATGACACAGGAGGATATTATGGATTATAAAGAGGCAAGAGTATATTTAGACAATGTGGCTAAATACGGAAGTGTACTTGGTCTTGAAAATATGCGGGAATTGCTGCGTCGCCTGGGCAATCCCCAGGATGAACTGAGATTTGTCCATATTTCAGGGACAAACGGAAAGGGGTCGGTGCTTGCCTACATTTCCACGGTGCTCAAGGAGGCTGGCTACAGGGTGGGGCGTTACGTTTCCCCCACTCTGTTCTCTTATCGGGAACGCATCCAGGTGAATGAGGAATACATAGAAAAGGAGCCCCTGGCCCGCCTGGCCACCCGGGTGGCCGAGGCCGCGGAGGCGATGGCAGAGGAGGGAAGGCCCCATCCCACCGCCTTCGAGATTGAGACGTGTCTGGCATTTTTGTATTTTTTGGAGAAAAAGTGTGATATTGTGGTTCTTGAGACGGGGCTGGGAGGGCTTTTGGATGCCACGAATGTGATAAAGACGGCAGAACTGGCTGTGCTTGCATCCATCAGCCTGGACCATATGGGACTTCTGGGAAATACCCTGGGAGAGATCGCCGAAAACAAGGCGGGGATTATTAAGCCTCATATGGCGGTGGTGACGGCCAGGCAGGAACCGGAGGCCATGGAGGTCATAGAGCGGGCCTGCAGGGAAAGAGCTTGCAGCCTTGCGGTGGCGGACGCGGGAAAGGCCTGTGATATCCGGTACGGATATGAGCGGCAGACCTTCAGCTACGGCGGTTATCGGGAGCTTGTGATTTCCCTGGGCGGTGTATGCCAGATCGGAAACGCCGTTCTGGCGGTGGAAGCCGTAAAGGCTCTCGTCTCCCTGGGATGGCAGGTGACGGAGGAGCAGCTGAGACGGGGACTGGAGACGGCCCGGTGGCGCGGAAGGTTCTCTGTGATAGCGAAGGATCCTCTGTTTCTCATAGATGGAGCCCACAATCGGGACGCGGCAAAGATTCTTCGGAAATCTTTAGAATTGTGTTTTACAAATAGAAGATTCTTTTATATAATGGGTGTATTCAAGGATAAAGAGTACGAGGAAATTGTGAAGACAACGGTGCCCCTGTCCACCCACGTGATAACCATCGAGACGCCGGGGAACAGCAGGGCGCTTCCGGCGGGGGAGCTTTTAAAGGTAGTGCGGAAATACCAGCCCTCGGCGGAGTCGGCGGACAACATATTAAAAGCAGTACAAAAAAGCCTGGAAATGGCAGATAAAGAAGACGTAATCATTGCCTTTGGATCCCTTTCCTTTTTAGGGGAAGTGACGAAGGCAGTGGCTGCGGTAAGGAGCGCGGAATTATGATTGATCAGGAAAAGGTAAGAGAAGGTGTCAGGCTGATTCTGGAGGGAATCGGGGAGGACGTGAACAGAGAAGGACTGGTGGAGACACCGGATCGGATTGCCAGGATGTATTCGGAGCTTATGGCAGGGATGGAGGACGATGCCGGAGTCCATCTGAGCAAACGGTTCCATGTGGACAGAAATGAGATGGTTTTGGAAAAAGACATCACATTTTATTCTATGTGCGAACATCATATGCTTCCCTTTTACGGGAAGGCCCATGTGGCTTATATTCCGAATGGGACAGTCGTGGGGTTAAGCAAAATCGCACGGACAGTGGAGGTATATGCCAGAAGGCTGCAGCTTCAGGAACAGCTCACCGCCCAGGTGGCTGATGCGTTTATGGAGCATCTGAAGCCCCAGGGAGTGATGGTGATGGTAGAGGCGGAGCATATGTGCATGACCATGCGGGGAATCAAAAAGCCCGGCTCAAAGACGGTGACCATGGCGGCACGGGGAATCTTTGAGGGAAATGCGGATTTGCAGAATACTTTTTATCAGATGGTAAGGTGACGGGAAATGGACAGAGTAAATAAGATCCTGCAGCACCCTACGTATAAGGCTTGCCTCCGGCAGATCCGTATGCTGGAGGCAGAACGTATTTTCTGCGGCCATGACATGGCACATTTTCTCGATGTGGCACGATTGGCCTATATTTTTAATCTGGAGGAAGACAGGGGGGTGGCAAAGGAGTGTATCTATGGTGCCGCCCTTCTTCACGATATCGGAAGACATATTCAGTATCTGGAGGGAATTCCCCATCAAGAGGCAGGCCTTCCCATCGCGGAGGAGATCCTGAAGGAATGTGGGTTCACAGAGAAAGAGCGGGAAGATATGTTAGAAGCCATCGCCCGCCACAGGGACGCGTCAGTCAAAGAGGAAGCGACCCTGGCAGGGCTCATCTACAGGGCCGATAAGGCTTCCAGAGGCTGTTTTGGCTGTCAGGCGGAGAAGGAATGTAACTGGAGTGACGAAAAAAAGAATCTAAGGATTACATACTAAACAGTTGTGTAATCCAAAATCATAAAACCGGGGAAACGGTGCCCGGAGAACAGGAGAAGAAAATGAAGATAGGAAACAGAGACTTTGATGTGGCAGGAAAAACGTATATTATGGGAATTCTGAATGTGACACCGGATTCTTTCTCGGATGGAGGACGTTTTAACAATATGGATGCGGCAAAACGCCATACAGAGGAGATGATTGCGGAAGGAGCCGATATTATCGATATCGGCGGAGAGTCCACAAGGCCGGGCTATACGATACTGCCGGATGAGGAGGAGATTGCCCGGGTAGTACCTTACATAGAGATGGTGAAAAAGAATTTTGATATCCCGGTTTCCATAGACACCTATAAGGGAGGCGTAGCCCGGGCGGCCATCCAGGCGGGAGCAGACCTGATCAATGATATCTGGGGCTTAAAGTGGGATGATAAGCTGGCTGGCGTCATTGCCGAGAGCGGCCTGCCCTGCTGCCTGATGCACAACCGCAAGGCGGCGGACTACAAGGACTTTATGCCGGATATGCTGGAGGATCTGCGGGAGACACTGCGCATCGCAGAGAGGGCAGGGATCGAAAAGAAACAGATCATCCTGGATCCCGGCGTGGGCTTCGGAAAGACCTATGAGAACAATCTGGAGGCCATCAATCGCTTAGAGGAGATGCACGCTCTTGGCTGCCCGATTCTCCTTGGCACATCCAGAAAATCTGTGATAGGCTTGACCCTTGATCTGCCTGCCTCAGAGCGGGTGGAGGGCACTCTGGCTACAACGGTGTTCGGCGTTATGAAGGGCGCGGCCTTTGTGCGTGTCCATGACGTAAAGGAAAATTACCGGACGATCAAGATGACGGAACGGATTTTGGGGAGAAGGTAACGTATGAGGCCATTGGATAAGATTATCATTCAGGATCTGGAGCTGTATTGCCGTCACGGCGTATTTCCGGAGGAGAATGCCCTGGGACAGAAGTTCCTGTTTTCAGCGATACTGTACGTAACTACCAGGCAGGCGGGAAAGAAAGACGATCTGGAGCTCTCTGTAAACTATGGGGAGATCTGCCACTTTATCCGGCAGTACATGGAAGAGCATACGTATAAGCTTTTGGAGGCGGCGCTTGAGCACCTGGCGGAGGCCATTTTGCTTCGCTGGCCTCAGATCGGGAAGCTGACGCTGAAGGTCAAGAAGCCCTGGGCTCCCGTGGGGCTGCCCCTGGATACGGTGGCTGTGGAGATCACAAGGGGATGGCATGACGCGTACATCGCCTTGGGATCGAATATGGGGGACAAAAAAGAATACCTGGACTGCGCCGTGGAGGCGCTGCGGGAAAGGCAGGACTGCCAGGTGGTGCGTGTGTCGGATTACATTGTCACCGCGCCCTACGGAGTTACGGAACAGCCGGAGTTTTTAAACGGAGCGCTGCTGCTTCGGACCCTTCTTGAGCCGGAGGAGCTCCTGGAGGTTCTCCATGAAATTGAGGCCGGCGCGAACAGGGTGCGTATTTTGCGCTGGGGGCCGCGGACACTGGATCTCGATATCCTCCTGTATGACGACTTGGTGCTGGACACGGAGGAGCTGCATATTCCGCATATCGACATGAAGAACCGGGATTTCGTCCTGGACCCGCTGGCGCAGATCGCGCCGTGGGTGAGGCATCCCGTTTTAAATAAAACGATAGAACAGTTAAAAGGAGAATTGCATGACAGACTTAAAGGAACTCAGGGATGAGATCGATGTCATTGACCGGCAGATCGTGGAGCTTTTCGAGAAACGCATGAGCGTGAGCAGGCAGGTAGCGGAATATAAGATCAGTACAGGAAAGAAGGTTTTTGACAGGGCCAGGGAGGTATCGAAGATCGATACGGTAAAGGGATTCGCCCACAATGAATTCAACAAGCATGGCATTGAGGAGCTGTTTTTACAGATTATGGCCATGAGCCGGAAGCTGCAGTATCAGCTATTGGCGGAAAACGGGGTGGTGGGACGCCTGCCGTTTATCGCCGTGGATGAGATTGAGCGCTCGAAGGTGCGCGTGGTGTTTCAGGGCGTGGAGGGAGCATACAGCCAGGCAGCTATGCGCCAGTATTTTAACAGTGATATCACCTCCTTTCATGTGGAGCAATGGCGGGACGCCATGGAGGCGATCGCGGAAGGCTCTGCGGACTTTGCGGTGCTGCCGATCGAGAACTCTACGGCAGGGAGTGTCAGCGATATGTATGACCTGCTGGTAGAATTTGAAAACTATATTGTGGGGGAGCAGATCATTCGCTGTGAGCATAAGCTTCTGGGGCTGCCTCAGGCGGAGCTTTCAGATATCCGCAGGATCTATTCCCATCCCCAGGCCTTGTCCCAGTGCAAGCCTTACCTGGAGGAGCACAGGGACTGGAAGACGGTTCCTCTGGAAAATACGGCTGTGGCCGCCAAACGGGTGGCAGATGAGAAGGACGTTTCCCAGGCCGCCATAGCAAGCGAATTTGCCAGCGACTACTTCGGCCTGAAGGTTTTGGCTGACAAAATCTATGTAAATGAGGCAAACTCCACAAGATTTATCATCGTCACCAACCAGAGAGTGTTCCGGAAGGACGCGGATAAGATCAGTATCTGTTTTGAGCTGCCCCACATCAGCGGAAGTCTCTACAACATACTGTCTCATTTTATTTATAATAATGTGAATATGACCAAGATTGAGTCCCGTCCCATTACCGGGAGAAACTGGGAATACCGTTTCTTTGTGGATTTTGAGGGGAACCTGAATGACAGCTCCGTAAAGAACGCCCTTCGGGGGATTCGCGAGGAAGCGATCAATATGAGAATCTTGGGGAACTATTAGAGCTTGAGGGGTGGTATTATGGAAATATTGACAAAAACAGAACAGATGGCCGTATACCGGGATTTTGGGGGGAATTCTCTTCTGGAAAGGCTGGAGAGGGTGATGGCTTCCTACAGCCTGCAGGCGTCCGGCGGACAGAATGTGAAAAGCCTTGTGGGAGCGTACTGCCAGTGCATGCATGAGCTGATCGAGCTGGCGGGCAATCATGGCTTCCGGGGCAATCTCTGGCAGGATTATCTGACGTATCTGCTGGTAAACAATGAAAATGCCTTCAGCACGGCCTGTGAGATCCGCGGGGCGGTGGAAGGCAGTATCAACGAGCTGGCGATGCGGGATTTTGCCCTGTTCATGGAATTGTACCATTTTGACTTTGAGGCTCTGGAGGATGCTCTCGGTCTCCGGTTGTACGGTTTGATTTCAGATTACAAAAATGTCAATGAGGACAGCAAGGTGTTCAACCGGCGTATCCGCGACAGGATCTGTGAGCTTTCCGTAAAACTGGCGGCGGCAGAGAATCCCCGGGAGTTTATGGAGGATATGGTTTCCTTCTATAAGGATTTCGGCGTGGGAAAGCTGGGGCTGCATAAGGCCTTTCGTGTTGCCCATACGGAGACGGGCGTTCATATCGTGCCGATCACGAACATCACACACGTCCACCTGGACGATCTGGTGGGCTATGAAATCGCGAAAAAGAAGCTCATTGAAAATACAGAAGCCTTTATCAGTGGAAGAAAAGCAAATAACTGTCTGCTTTTTGGCGACGCGGGCACGGGAAAATCCTCCAGCATCAAGGGTATTCTGAACCAGTATTATGACTGGGGGCTTCGGATCATTGAAATTTATAAGCATCAGTTCAAGGATCTGAACGACGTGATTGCTCAGATAAAAAACAGAAATTACCGGTTTATTATTTATATGGATGATTTATCTTTTGAAGAATTTGAGATAGAATATAAGTATCTGAAAGCCGTGATCGAGGGAGGACTGGAGAAGAAGCCGGAGAATATCTTGATTTACGCTACATCCAACAGACGCCATTTGATTAAGGAAGAGTTTGCCGACAAAGAAGGGCGCAGGGATTCCTTGCATTCTTCCGATACGGTACAGGAGAAGCTGTCACTTGTATCACGTTTTGGCGTACAGATCTTTTTCTGCGCGCCAAGCAAGAGAGAGTACCAGGAGATCGTGAAGGTACTGGCCAGGAGGTACGGCGTCTCCATGCCGGAGGAAGAGCTGCTGCTTGAGGCAAATAAGTGGGAGCTTGGGCACGGAGGCCCGTCAGGCAGGAATGCCCAGCAGTTTATTGATTATCTGCTGGGATGCCGCACGGCTGCTGATTGATAAAAGGGAGGGATTTCATGCAATACAAGATATTTGCTGCCATAGACATTGGCTCTTATGAGGTGGGGATGAAGATCTATGAGCTGTCCCGGGCGAAGGGGATCAAGGAGCTGGACAGCGTCACCTATCGCATGGAGCTGGGCAAGGAAGCCTATGCGGCGGGAAAGATCAGCGTAGAAAAGATCGAGAACCTGTGCGCTCTGCTCCAGTCTTTTAAGACCATCATGGCCGGCTATAAGGTGAACGGCTACAGGGCCTGCGCGACCAGCGCCATGCGGGAGACGAAAAACAGGGTGATCATTCAGGATTATTTGGAGAAAAAGACGGGGCTCAAGATTGAGATCCTGAGCAATTCGGAGCAGCGGTTTCTGGATTATATGTCCATCGCCTCCAGTGAAAATGAGTTCAACAAGATCATTCAGAAGGGCACGGCGATCGTGGATGTGGGCGGCGGCAGCGTACAGATATCCCTGTTTGACAAAGACAGGCTGATCAGTACCCAAAACATCCGCATCGGAAATCTGAGGATCCGGGAGAGACTGTCGGCCTTTGAGAAGGAAGTGCCCCACATCGAGCGGGTGATCGCGGAGATGGTCAGCAGCGATCTGATGAGCTTTAAGAAAATGTACCTCAAGGACAGAGAGATCAAAAACCTGATTGTTGTGGGCGACAATTTAAACGACGTGGCAAAGGTGTCCTCCATGACTGCGGCGGAGTTTAAAAATCTCTATGAGCTGGTGACGGAATATTCCATCGACGAGGCCGCAGAGCGTCTGGACGTCCCCGCAGAGAGCATTTATATGCTGATTCCCTCCCTGGTGATTCATAAATGGTTTATCGAAGCCTGCGGCGTGGAGACGGTGTGGATCCCGGGCCTTGATTTGAACGACGGCATGGCTTATGAGTATGCCCAGCAGAACAAGATCCTGAAGAAGGGCCATGATTTTGAGGAGGATATTATCGCTTCAGCCAGAAATATGGCTAAGCGCTATATGTGCAGCAAAACACATAGTAAGGCTCTGGAAGACATCTCCCTTGAAATTTATGACAAAACAAAGAAGCTCCATGGACTGGACGCTAGAAAGCGGCTGCTTTTGCAGATCGCGGCCATTCTCCACAGCTGCGGGAAATATATCAGCTTTTCGAATGTGGCGGAATGCTCCTACAGCATCATCATGTCCACAGAGATTATCGGATTGTCCGAGCGGGAGAGGGAGATCATCGCCAACATTGTCCGTTACAATACCCAGGAATTCCATTACTATGAGACGGTGGAGAGAGAGGCGGGGATCACCAAGGAGGATTATCTGACGGTAGCAAAGCTGACGGCGATCCTGCGGGTGGCCAATGCCCTGGACCGCAGCCACAGGCAGAAATTCAAGGACGTGCGCATCACCCTCAAGGAGAACGAGCTTGTCATAGCCGTGGACACCTCGGAGGACATCTCCCTGGAGAAGGGCCTGTTTTCCGACAAGGCAGATTTCTTCCAGGAAGTGTTCAGCGTTCGGCCTGTTATAAAAAAGAAGAAAGTACGATAAGGAGGCAGGAGATATGGAAAAGATTGATTTTATGAAATCTGAATACTACAGAAACAGGGAGCTGAGCTGGCTGAGCTTTGATGAGCGCGTGCTTGGCGAGGCCAGGGATAAGTCCCTTCCACTCTTTGAGAGGCTGAAATTTCTGAGCATTACTGCCTCCAACCTGGATGAATTTTTTATGATACGTGTGGCGTCCCTTAAGGATATGGTGCATGCCAAGTATACGAAAAAGGATATTGCGGGGCTTTCCGCCTCTGAGCAGCTGGAGCTGATCCTGAAGGCCACCCACGACCTGGTAAATCTCCAGTATTCCACGTACAACCGTTCCCTGCTTCCCGCTCTGAAGCAGCAGGGCTTCACGCTGGTGACCCAGCATGAGAACCTTACAAAAGAGCAGAAAGCCTTTGTTGATAGATATTTCCAGGAAAATGTCTACCCGGTGCTGACCCCTATGGCCGTGGATTCCTCCAGGCCATTCCCGCTGATCAGGAACAAATCCCTGAATATCGGCGCGTTGATCCTGGAAAAAGGCGAGGAGGGCGTCTATGATTTTGCCACCGTGCAGGTGCCCTCTGTGCTTCCGAGAATCGTGGAGCTGCCGGAAGGAAAAGACGGGGAGCGCAGGGCTATCCTTCTGGAGGAGATTATTGAGAGAAATATTGGCCAGCTCTTTTTAAATTATGATGTGATCTGCGCCCATCCCTACCGGATCATGCGAAACGCCGATCTGACCATCGATGAGGATGAGGCGGCGGATTTGTTAAAGGAGATCCAGAAGCAGCTTAAAAAGCGTCAGTGGGGAGAAGTCATCCGCCTGGAGGTGGAGGACGGCATGGACGAGAGACTTTTGCGGGTACTGAAAAAAGAATTCGAGATCAAGGAGGCTGATATCTTCCAGATCAGCGGCCCCCTGGATCTGACCTTCCTGATGAAGATGTACGGTATGGATGGCTTTGATGAGTACAAGACTTCCAATTATCGGCCCCAGCCTGTGCCGGATATGATGACGGATGAGGACATCTTTACGCAGATCCGAAACGGCGATATTTTGCTCCACCATCCGTATATGACCTTTGACCCGGTAGTGAATTTTGTAAAGCAGGCGGCAAAGGATCCCAATGTGCTGGCGATCAAGCAGACCCTGTACCGTGTCAGCGGCAATTCTCCCATCATCGCGGCACTGGCCCAGGCGGCGGAAAACGGCAAGCAGGTATCCGTACTTGTGGAGCTGAAGGCCAGGTTTGATGAGCAGAATAACATCCTTTGGGCGAAGATGCTGGAGAAGGCCGGCTGCCACGTGATCTACGGGCTGAAGGGCTTAAAGACCCACAGCAAGATCACCCTGGTGGTTCGGCGGGAGGAAGACGGCATCCGTCGGTATGTCCACTTAGGAACAGGAAATTATAATGACTCCACGGCAAAGCTTTATACAGACTGCGGACTTCTCACCTGCGCGGAGCCCATCGGGGAGGACGCGACGGCCGTCTTCAACATGCTTTCCGGATATTCGGAGCCAAAGAGCTGGAACAAACTGATCGTGGCTCCCATCTGGCTCAGAAAACGTTTCTTAAAGCTTATCGGCAGGGAGACGAGAAATGCCCTGGAGGGCAAACCGGGCCATATCATCGCGAAGATGAATTCTCTGTGTGATAAGGAGATTATAGCAGCCCTCTACGAGGCCAGCGCCGCAGGTGTAAAGATCGAGCTGATCATCCGTGGAATCTGCTGCCTGAAGGTGGGAATTCCGGGAGTCAGCGAGAATATCACCGTGCGCTCCATCGTGGGAAATTTCCTGGAGCATGCCCGTATCTTCTACTTCTATAACGACGGCAAGGAGGAGATCTATATGGGAAGCGCCGACTGGATGCCCAGAAACCTGGATAAACGTGTGGAGATCCTTTTCCCCATCGAGTGTGAGCGGCTGAAAAAAGAGGCCCGCCATATCCTGGATGTCCAGCTGGCGGACAATGTCAAGGCGTCCCTGCTTCAAAAGGACGGCACCTATGAGAAGATCGACAAGAGAGGAAAAGCGCTGGTATGCGCCCAGGAGTACTTCTGCCGGGAGGCTGTAGAGCGGGCGGCAAAGCCTGAGGAGCATGAGATAGACCGTGTGTTTATCCCGGCGGAGCATATAGAGTAAGGGAGCTTTATCTTCATGAAATACACAGGATACGAGTTGCTGTGGCTGTTTTTCGTCTATTCCTTTCTGGGATGGCTGATTGAGACGGCGGTGGCATCAGGAAAGAAAAAGGAATTTGTCAATCGGGGATTTTTCACGGGGCCGGTGTGCTTTATCTACGGCTTTGCCGCCGTCTTTATGACACTGACTCTGAGGGATCTGAAAGGGAGGCTTGTATTTCTGTTCCTGGGCTGTGCCCTGGAGGCTACCCTGCTGGAATGGATTGTCGGGAAGCTGCTGGAAAGGATCAACCATCATAAGTGGTGGGATTACTCCGGCAGGAGATGGAATTTTGACGGCTATATCTGCCTGACCTATTCCACGCTGTGGGGGCTTTTGGGGGTACAGGCCATCAGCTACGGAAATGAATTCGTCACCGTGATCTATGATCTGATCCCTGATCTGATGGGCAGGGTTACCATCTGGGCCCTGAGCCTGACGGCTCTTTTGGACAGTATGGCTTCCTTCGCCGGCGTGCTGCATTTGCAGAAAAAGATTCCCAACGTGTGCCGGTTTGACACCCAGCTGGGGGTGTGGACCCACAGGCTGAGGGTCTGGGTGGTAAATCATGCGGAGAGCCGTATGGTAAAGGCATATCCCGGTATTGACCAGGGAAAGAAGGAAGAGGCCCGAACCGGGCATTTTGCCGAGGGATGCGGTTTTTATAAGCTTTTCTGGCTGTTTGTCATCGGCGCGTTTTTGGGGGATCTGGTGGAGACGGTGTTCTGCCGCTTCACAATGGACAGATGGATGAGCCGCAGCAGTCTTGTGTGGGGGGAATTCAGCGTTGTCTGGGGGCTGGCGATCGTCGTGGCGACGGCTCTGCTTCACAAGGACAAGGATAAATCAGACGCCCTGCTGTTCGTCACGGGAACCTTGCTCGGAGGCGTTTATGAATATGCCTGCAGTGTTTTTACAGAGATTGTGTTTGGCAGGGTGTTTTGGGATTACAGCAAGATTCCCTTTAATCTTGGAGGCAGGATCAATCTTCTGTACTGCTTCTTCTGGGGAATTGCCGCTGTCGTCTGGATCAAGCTTTGTTATCCGAAGCTTTCCGGCTGGATCGAGAGGATTCCACAGACGGGCGGGAAGATCGTATCCTGGCTTCTTATCGTCTTTATGAGCGTGAATATGGCAGTGTCCGGACTGGCGCTGATACGCTATGACGCAAGGAGCCGGGGAAGGGACGCCGGGTATAAGTGGGAGAGAGTCATGGATGAGACCTTTGACGACGCCAGGATGCAGAAAACATATCCCAGCGCCAAACCGAGATAAAATATAACAAACTCTTTTATCTTTCAGAAAGGAACAATTACAGATATGAAATATGTTGATTTGCACGTACATTCCAATTGCTCTGACGGTACCTTAAGCCCGGCGGAGCTGGTGAAGTACGCCATTGAGAAGGATCTGGCAGCCATTGCCCTGACAGACCACGATACCATCGACGGGCTTCCGGAGCTTTTTGCCGCCGCGGAGGGCACCGGCCTGGAAGTGGTTTCAGGCATAGAGTTTTCTACGGAGTTTCATGGAAAGGACGTCCATATTGTGGGACTTGATTTTGACTATCAGATGCCGGAGTTCTGTAAGGAGCTTACCCGCTTCCAGAATTCCAGGGATATACGGAACGAAAAAATGATCCAGAGACTTCGGGAAGAGGGAAGCGACATTACCTGGGAGGCCATGGAGAGGGAATACCCGGACGCAGTCTGGACAAGGGCCCATTTCGGAAAATACCTTCTGGCCCATGGGTTTGTGTCAGATATCAAGGAGGCGTTTTCCCGCTATCTGGGAGATGACGGCAGCTGCTTTATTCCCCGGGAAAAGGTTACCCCCATTCAGGCGGTAGAACTGATCCGTCTGGCGGGAGGAATCCCTGTGCTGGCCCATCCGATGCTGTATCACCTGGACGACGCTTCCATGGATGAGCTGATCCTGGGAATGAAGGAGGTGGGGCTGATCGGTATCGAAGCCCTCTATTCCACCTATTCCCATGAGGAAGAGGAGCAAGTGTACCGTCTTGCCGAAAAGCACGGGCTTGTGCTGTCAGGCGGTTCGGATTATCACGGAAGCACAAAGCCGGATATTGACCTTGGAAGCGGCAGGGGAAATCTGGAGGTGCCCTATGAGTTTCTTGTCAGGCTGCGCGCGGCCAACAGGAAGTAAGCCCGGGAGGAACTATGAAATTCAGAGAATTATATATGAAGGGAGAGCTTCCCTTCGACGCTATTTTTGATTATACGGACACCTGGAGCCAGAGTGATGAGACGTGTACCCTCAGGGAATATCTCGGCTTGACGGTCCAGGAGGAGGACGTCTGGGTTACAGACAGCGATGAGGCTCTGGAGGAGCTGATGGAGAGGGAGCGAAACAGGAAGATCCTTTTCCTTGACCTGGACGGGACGCTTTTAAACGACAAAAAGGAGCTTACGAAAGGGAACCGCCGGGCGATTGAGGAGGCGCTTGGGGCCGGCCACAGTGTGGTCATTTCCACGGGCCGTCCTCTGGTGAGCGCCATAGCCCAGGCAAAGAGCCTGGGGCTTGCGGGGGAAGGCTGCTATATCATCTGCTTCAACGGCGGTGAGATTTATGATACGGCAGGAAAAAAGAGTATTTTCCGAAAGACGATTCCCTTTCCCTATGTGCAGCGGGTATTTGAGGAGGCAAAGGCCAGGGGGCTTCATTGTCAGACCTACGATGAAGAGGGAATCCTGACGGAGGCTGACACGGAGGCCCTGCGGTTTTATATGAAATCCACCCAGGTGGGAGCCAGGATCGTTCCCAATGTGATGGAAGCTCTCAAGGAAGAGCCTGTGAAGCTGTTAGTGATCGATTTAAAAGATAAGGAGAAGCTGACAGCCTTCCGGGATGAAACGGACAAATGGCGTGAGGGGAAGATCGACAGCTTCTTCTCCTGCCCGGAGTATCTGGAGCATGTGGCTCCGGGAATCTCCAAGGGGGAGGCTGTCCGGATGCTCTGCAGATATTTGGGAATCCCCCTGGAAAATACCATCGCAGCGGGAGACGCGGAAAATGACATCACTATGATTCGGGAGGCGGCTGTAGGTGTGGCGATGGCAAACGGCGCGCCGGAAGTGAAGGCAGCGGCAGATTATGTGACAGAGCGCACGAACAACGAGGACGGAGTCGCAGAGATCATTCGCCGTTTTGTACTGGTATAGCGGAAAGGAACAGCAGGATATGAATTTTGAAATGCTGGAGGGGCAGGGCATACGGCCCTCCCTGATCAAGGAGATAGAAAACTTCCGAAACAGATATCCGGTGGAAGGGGCTGCTGCAGGGCGGCTGGCCAAGCCGGAGATGCCCTTTTTTGGCGGGGAAATTCTGGAAATGGCGATTGTGGCGCTGCTGGCCGGGGAAAATATTCTCTTAAGCGGTTCGAAGGCTACGGGAAAAAATGTGCTGGCAGATAACCTGGCCTATCTGTTTGGTCGGCCTGTCTACAATATTTCGTTTCATGTAAACACGGACAGCAGTTCCCTGATTGGTACGGATACCTTCCGGGATAACGAGGTGCAGCTCCGCCAGGGGCCTGTGTACCAGTGCGCCTCCTACGGAGGGTTCGGTATTCTGGATGAGATCAATATGGCGAAAAATGAGGCCGTCTCCGTTCTTCACGCGACCCTGGATTACCGGCGTGTCATTGACGTTCCCGGTTACGACAAGATTGAGCTGCATCCGGCGGCACGGTTTATCGGAACCATGAATTACGGATACGCGGGCACAAAGGAACTGAATGAGGCCCTTGTGTCCCGGTTCCTGGTGATCAATATGCCGCCTCTCACAGAGGAGCTTCTGATCAGGCTGATGCAGACGGCATATCCTGAAGCAAGGCTTTCGGCCCTTGAACAGTTTGCGGGGCTGTTCCTTGACCTGCAGCTTAAGGCCCAGAACGGTGAGATTTCTACAAAGTCCATGGATCTGCGGGGGCTTTTGGCAGCGATCAGGCTGATGAAGGGAGGGCTTTCCCCCCAGACAGCCATTACCATGGGAATCACCAACAAGTGTTTTGATATCTTTGAGCGGGAGATGATCGAAGATATTGTGATGACCAGGATTCCTGCCTCCTGGACGTGGGAGCAGGTTTTTTGAATAGAGGGCCGGAGGTGAGGGCTTATGGAAGGGATTTCTAATCTGGAAGTAGAAAACAGGATACGGAACCTGATGTGGACAGTCAGCGGAGATTACGATCTGGATACAGAGCCGGATACCGCCTCCTTTTCCAGGTCAAAAGATATCTCTATTTACGATGCGGTGAAGCAGGGAGCCTTTGCCAAATATTTTGACAAGGATCTCTTCGGGATGTATATGGTAAAAAAGGTATATCTGGGGGCGGACGAGCAGCCGCTGGTACAGATCGGCCAGCTGTGCCTGGATTGGGCCGTGTTCCCGAAGATTGCCAAGGAACGGCTGGGGGTGCCGGATATCCGCAGGAGAGCCTTTGAAGATATGCTGGAGTACGAGTTTGGCCAAATGACAGCCACCGTTGTGGGGCGTGTCCGCCTGGCTTTGCTCCGGGAATATGTGACGGGAACGCTTGCGGCTCCGAAGCAGATAAAGGAAGCAGCGGAGCAGGTCCGGGAGCTGGGGCACTGTTCGGATACGATGGAGCTTATACGGGCCGTGGACAGATTTTACAACACCTGGGTGGATAAAAGCTTTGAGCGGGAGCATGGGGGACTGGACGCTGTGCTTTCCGTGACAGGCCGGCAGCTTTTGGAGTTTGACTGGCAGGATTACATGGAGGAGGAGCTGCAGCAGGAGAGGCTGGAGCGCTATCTGCATCAGATGGAGCAGGCCGTGACGAGGCTTGGCGAGGAAGAAAAGACGGAAAAGCGGCAGGGCAGCGGCGGAGCGGTATATCTGGACCAGGCGGCCTTGGAGAAGATGTATTCTTATATTGAGCTGAACTACGGGCGTTCCTATCTGACGGAACAGGAACAGAAGCGGATCAATGACCAGGCCTGCCGTGGCCTCCACGGGGATTGCACCCTGTACTTTACGGACGGCATTCTGGCGGGGATGGTTAAGGTCAATTCCCAGTCGGAGTATGCCAGAAAGAGCTATGAGCTCAACCTCAGGTTTTGGAAGCAGAACTACCGGGTGGCAAAGAGGAACATTGACATTTTGACAAATGACCTTAAGCGTACCCTACAAATGAGAAGCGAGCGTGAGGAAACACTGGCGGAGTATGGGAGAGTTCTTCCCGCCCGCCTCTGGAATGTGGGCAGGACGGATAACAGGAGGCTCTTTTTGCGGGAGTTTCGGAATCAATCCAGTGATTTTGTGGTAGACGTGCTGATTGACGCCAGCGGTTCCCAGAGGGCCAGGCAGAGCCGGGTGGCGCTGCAGGCTTTTATTATCAGCGAAGCGTTAAGCGGCGCGGGCATCCCCCACAGGGTCATGGGCTTTTGTACTTTCTGGGATTATACGGTTATGCGGCGCTTTCGGGAGTATGAGGAGGGGAGGGAGGCAAACAGTAGGATTTTTGAGTTTTACGGTTCCTCCAATAACCGGGATGGCCTTGCCATCCGAGCTGCGTCCCTGGGACTCCTTGGAAGGCCGGAGGAGCATAAAATTCTGATCGTATTGAGCGACGGCAGGCCCAATGATATCATCGTAAACCGTCCCAACAGCAGGAATCCCGAGCCCTATTTCGGCGAGTACGCGGTGCGGGATACGGCCTTTGAGGTACGGAAACTGAGAAATCAGGGAATTGCCGTGCTGGGAGTCTTTGCCGGTGAGGAGGAGGATCTTCCCGCAGAGCGCAGGATCTTCGGAAAAGACTTCGCTTTTATACGTGATATCGGGAATTTCGCCAATGTGGTGGGACGGTATCTGAAGAAGCAATTGGAGGACTAGATACAGGCCAGAACCCTTCAGGAGTAGTTGACATTCCCGGACAAGCCTGATAGAATAGCGTGGAAAAAAAGAGAGTAACTGCAGGCAAACGAACAGTTACAAATGAAAGTATAATAGTTGGAGGGATTACCGTGACTGATATAAGAAAAGAAATAGAGAAGCGGCGCACATTTGCCATCATATCCCATCCTGACGCAGGAAAGACGACGCTGACAGAGAAGTTCCTGCTCTACGGGGGAGCTATTAATCTGGCAGGCTCTGTAAAGGGAAAGGCTACAGCCAGGCACGCCGTGTCTGACTGGATGGAGATTGAGAAGGAAAGGGGTATTTCCGTCACATCTTCCGTGCTGCAGTTCAACTACGGCGGGTACTGTATCAACATTCTGGATACGCCGGGACATCAGGATTTCTCTGAGGATACCTACCGTACGCTGATGGCGGCGGATTCGGCGGTTATGGTAATTGACGCCTCCAAAGGAGTAGAGGCCCAGACGAGAAAGCTGTTTAAGGTATGTGTGATGCGCCATATTCCCATCTTCACGTTTATCAACAAGCTGGACCGGGACGCAAACGACACCTTCGAGCTGCTGGACGATATTGAGAAGGAGCTGGGGATCGCCACCTGCCCCATCAACTGGCCCATTGGTTCCGGAAAGAACTTTAAGGGTGTTTACGAGCGCGGCAGCGGAAAGATCACCGTTTTTACCGACACAGAGAAAGGGACGAAGGAGGGAGAGACCAGAGAGATTTCCCTGGATTCCCCGGAAATCGATGAGATCGTAAGCGCGGACCAGAAGGATCAGCTGATGGAGGAGATTGAGCTTTTGGACGGGGCCAGCGCGGAGTTTGACCAGGAGCTTGTGAGCAAGGGAGAGCTTTCCCCGGTATTTTTTGGCTCTGCGCTCACAAATTTCGGTGTGGAGATCTTCCTGAAGCATTTTCTTGCTATGACGTCCTCCCCCCTTCCGCGGGTGGCGGATGTGGGTGTCATCGACCCTATGGAGGAGGATTTTTCAGCCTTCGTCTTTAAGATCCAGGCAAATATGAATAAGGCCCATCGGGACAGGATTGCGTTTATGCGCATCTGCTCCGGAGAGTTTGACGCAGGAATGGAAGTTTATCATGTCCAGGGAGAGAGAAAGCAGCGCCTGTCCCAGCCCCAGCAGATGATGGCCCAGGAGAGGCATATTGTATCAAAGGCATACGCGGGAGATATTATCGGAGTCTTTGATCCGGGCATTTTCTCTATCGGGGATACGATCTGTATGCCCGGAAAAAAGTTTGCCTATGAGGGAATTCCCACCTTCGCCCCGGAGCATTTCGCCAGAGTACGCCAGGTGGATACCATGAAGAGAAAGCAGTTTATCAAGGGGATCAACCAGATTGCCCAGGAGGGCGCGATCCAGATCTTCCAGGAGTTTAATACGGGAATGGAAGAGATTATCGTGGGTGTGGTTGGTGTCCTGCAATTTGAAGTGCTGAAATACCGTTTGAATAATGAATACAATGTAGAAATTATCCTGGAGAATTTGCCCTACGAGCATATCCGGTGGATAGAAAATAAAGAGATTGACCTGAATAAGCTGGTAGGTACTTCTGATATGAAGAAGGTGAAGGATTTGAAAGGAAATCCTCTGCTGCTCTGGGTAAATTCCTGGAGCATCGGTATGACTATGGATCGGAACACGGGGCTGAAGCTGGCGGAGTTCGGGCGTTAGTACAAAAAGTCATTCTGGCTCCTTGCTTTCGAGTCCTGAATGGCTTTCTTGATTTCTTTTAAAATATTTAGCAGGGTCTGGATTTCCCAGGCCGTGCAGTCAGAGAGGAGTTCGGAGATTTCCTGGTTTTGGATCGCGTTTACCGAAGGGATGTCTGTGCGCAGCAGCCAGTCGGCGGAGACCTGAAGCTCCTCGGTGATGCCCATGAAAATATCCAGCCCGATATTTTTCTTGCCGTTTTCGATGTCACTCATATGGGAGGGGGAAATCTGCAGCCGTTCCGACAGCTCTGCCTGGCTGAGTCCGGCGAGCTTTCTGGCGTACCGGATGCGATTTCCGATTTCTTTACGTTTTGTGTTCATTGTGTATGCCTCATCGTCTATAGAATAAAATTTTCTTTCATTCTATTGTTTATTATGGTATACTGGAATAGCTTATAAGCGATATTATCTAGTTTTGACGATATATTATGAAAAAATGTAGTGATATTTGCCAAAGAAAACGGGAAGGAGAAACACATAGAAGGGCTGTTTGCATGCTGCCGTAAATGGCAGCGGGAGTAGTTGGAGTTGAGAAACAAAAGATAGGAGGTAAAAGATGTCAGGATTTTCAGATAAGCTTGAACAGTGCATGAAAGAGTGTGGGATCAATGCGGCAGAGCTTGCCCAGGAACTGGGAGTGGACAGAACAACCATATTTCGTTATATGAAAGGAAAGCGGGAGCCAAAGGATGCAAAAATCGTAAAAGGTATCGCTGACGCCCTTCATATGACGTTGCAGGACAGAAAACAGTTTATGGAAGAATATGATAATCTGATCCTCGGAGAACAGGTGGTTAAGGGATACCAGTATGTGGAGAGACTATTCAAACATCTTGGCAATGAAAAACAGGAGCATCGGAACACCTTTTGGGATATAAAAAAGCAGGCGGAGGTAAATTTTTTCTGCCTGAACAGCAGAAGAGAGATCGAAATGTGCGTACTGGCTCTTTTTTGGGCGTTGGAGCAGAGAGAAGAAGAGGTGGTTCTGCAGATTTTGATGCAGCCGGAATACGAGGAAATTCAGAACGCCCTGTCGGATATCTTTGGGAAGCAGAAAGTAGAGAATATCAGGATTGAGCAGATTATCTGCCTGGAGCAGCAGGTGCAGAAAAGCTATGAAAACCTGGAGCGTTTTCAGCAGGTACTGCCTCTCTGTTTTTCAGATATTTCTTATGAGGCCAGATATTATTATGACTCTGTAAAGAATCATATCAATGAGATGAGCTGGATGCCCAATGTGATCCTGGCAGGAAACTGCGCCGTTCAGTTTGACTATGACATGAGCCAGGGGATTTTCGTGTGTAATGAAAAGTATGCAGGGGCAATCAGGAGCCAGTATGAGCATTTCAGGGGGCGTTCCCTTCCTTTAGTGATAAAGGGCAGCGGTGTCAAGGAAATCATGCCCTTTTATGAGGAGCTGCTGACCAGGACGGAAAACCGGACGGTGGCAGTGACCTTTACGGAGCCCTGTATCGGATCCTGTATCTCCAGGGAGATCTGCGAGGCGTATCTCATGTCTTTCCTGGAAAAGGAACAGCTGATCGCGCAGCTGGAGCATTTCTACGGAAAGTGGAAGGGGACGGAGTATCTGCCACCAGAAGAGGAAAATGAGGTAAAGGTAGAGAGTTATTTCTGCATGAAGGGCATCCGGAGATTTATGGAGACGGGCATTATGCGGGAGTTCCCCGAGAGCTATTATCACCCGGCACCCATGAAGCTGCGCAGGCTGATTCTGGCGAGGATGATCAAGCTGCTGAAAAGCGGCAGAGGCCTGTACCGCCTGCTGCCGGAGGAGGTCAGCCTTCCGGAAAATATCAGTTTTTACTGGGGAGCAGATGAAAAGCAGCTCTGCATCAACTGCATAAAGCCGGAGGATATTTTGCACATCAAGATCGGAGAGCCGGGAATCTGCCAGGTATTTCGCCAGTGGCTGGAATATATGGATAAAAAGGGAATGATACTCAGCGTGGAAGAGACGCTGGACGCCCTCAGAAGGCTGGCGGAGGAATACCGCCAGGCCTAATTTGCAAAAACTCATTGCCAACCTCCTGCGTTTTGGTATATAATAAAGCAATACAAGCATCCACACAGAAACGAGGAGGTCTTTAAATGAGCAGAGAAGAAAATCAGGATAATTATACATTACAGAGTGAAGATAGTTTCGGTCAGGTTCAGATCGCGGATGAAGTGGTAGCCATCATCGCTGGGCTGGCAGCCACGGAAGTCGAAGGCGTGGCAAGCATGGCGGGCAATATCACAAATGAGCTGGTAGGTAAGCTCGGCATGAAAAACCTCTCCAAGGGGATCAAGGTTGTCGTGGAGGAAGGCGTAGTGCAGGTAGACGTGGCGCTCAATGTAGCCTACGGATACAGTGTCCCGAAGATTTGCCAGACGGTGCAGGAAAAAGTGAAAGCGTCCATTGAAAACATGACCGGATTAGAAGTATCCAGTGTAAATATACGGATTGCCAGCGTGAGTATGGAAAAACGTAAATGATTTATTGGGAGGATGTCTGGTTTCAGGCATCCTTTTTTTCGCGGGAGAAAAGGGTTATACAGGAAAGAAAAGCAGTGACAGACTGTGAGAGATGGAGGAAAGCATGACAAGACATGAGGTGAGAGAGCACATTTTCAAGCTTCTTTTTATGATAGAGTTTCATGGGGATGAGGAGCTGACAGAGCAGGCAGGGATGTATTTTGAGGAGCTGGGCGAGATTGAGGAAAAGGACCGTTCCTACATACAGGAAAAATTCCTGCACATCAAGGAGAGAATTCCGGAGATTGACGAGGCCCTCAACGGGATCACGGAGGGATGGAAGACAAACCGCATGGGAAAGGCGGAGCTGACGATTCTGCGCCTGGCCTTCTATGAGATACGTTATGATGAAGATATCCCTGCAAGGGTAGCGATTAATGAGGCGGTAGAGATGGGAAAGACCTTCGGCGGCGACAATTCCGCTGCCTTTATCAACGGTGTTCTGGCAAAGCTGGTATAAGAGATGGTGCGCGGCAGGGCTTATTCGGTAGGACAGGTAAATACCTACATTAAAAATATGTTTGTGCAGGACTTCGTACTGAAACGCATTTACGTAAAAGGGGAAGTGTCAAACTGTAAGTATCATCCCTCAGGCCATATCTACTTTTCCCTGAAGGATGAGACCGGGAATATTGCCTGCGTGATGTTCGCGGGAATGCGGAAAGGACTGGCTTTCCGTATGGAGAACGGGCAGCAGGTTGTGGTCCTTGGCAGCGTGGATGTGTACGAGCGGGACGGAAAGTACCAGCTCTACGCAAAGGAGATCATCCTGGACGGGGCAGGGCTTCTCCATGAAAAATTTGAGGCTTTAAAGCGGGAACTGGAGGAAATGGGCATGTTCGCCCCGGAGTACAAACAGGCGATCCCCAAATATATCAAAAAGCTGGGAGTGGTGACGGCGCCTTCCGGAGCCGCCGTGAGGGATATCATGAACATTGCCCGCAGGAGGAACCCCTATTTGCAGATCATCCTCTATCCCGCCCTGGTGCAGGGCGAGGAAGCGGCAGACAGCATCGTATCGGGAATCCAGGCGCTGGACGCCTATGGTGTGGATACCCTGATCGTGGGCCGGGGCGGAGGCTCGATGGAGGATCTGTGGGCTTTCAATGAGGAGAAAGTAGCCAGGGCTATTTTCGAATGCCGGACGCCTGTAATTTCGGCGGTGGGCCATGAGACGGATGTGACGATTTCCGATTTTGTGGCGGATCTGCGGGCCCCCACGCCTTCGGCTGCCGCGGAGCTGGCAGTGGAAGATATCCGGCTGGTGCAGGAGAGGCTTTTGCAATACAGGATTTGCCTTAGCAGACGGATGGAAGACCGGGTCGCGGAAAGGAAAAACCGATTGTCCGCTTACAGGGAGAAGCTTGCATACTTAAGCCCGGAAAGCCAGATCAGGGAAAAGAGGCAGAGACTGGCTGAACGGGAGGAGCGGCTGCGCGCTCTGATGGAGCAGGCAATCCTGCATAGCCGTTATGACCTGGCCCTTCGCATCGAGAAGCTAAAGGGCCTTTCGCCCCTGGAAAAGCTAAATCAGGGTTACGCCTATGTGGCGGATGAAGAGGGCCGCAGAGTGACGTCTGTATCCCAGATGCCGGCGGGCGGACGCGTAAGGATTTCTGTGAAGGACGGAAGCGTGACGGCCCTTGTGGAAGTGGACGGAGAATAAAGTGGAGAGAGCATATGTCAGAAAATAAAGAGAATATGACACTGGATGAAGCCTTCGGGAAACTGGATGAGATCGTGGAAGCTTTGGAGGATCGGGAGATTACCCTGGAGGACTCTTTTAAGAAGTATCAGCAGGGTATGGAGCTGGTGAAACAATGCAGCGAAGCCATCGATGCAGTCGAAAAGAAGGTTCTTATTTTAAATGAAGATGGAGAGACTTATGAATTTTGAAGAAGAAATGAGTTTGCGGACAGACCATGTGCAGGTAATCCTGGAGAGCTATCTTCCAAAGGAAGAGGGATTTCAGAAGACTGTGCTGGAAGCTATGAACTATAGCATGCGGGCAGGCGGGAAGAGACTGCGCCCTCTTCTGATGGAAGAGACCTACCGGATGTTCGGCGGAAGGGAAGAGGTGGTGCGCCCCTTTATGGCGGCGATCGAGATGATACACACCCACTCGCTGATTCATGACGATCTTCCGGCCATGGACAATGACGAGTACCGCAGGGGCAGGAAAACTACCTGGATCGTCTACGGCGAGACCATGGGAATCCTGGCAGGGGATGGACTGTTAAATTATGCCTATGAGACGGCGTCCAAAGCCTTCGCCCTGGAACCGGGAAACGAAAGAGTGGGCCGGGCCTTTGCCGTGCTGGCAGAGAAAACGGGCGTATACGGGATGATGGGAGGACAGTGTACCGATGTGGAGGCGGAGGGACAGGCCATCTCCCGTGAGAAGCTGGACTTTATCTACCGTCTGAAAACCGGCGCACTGATTGAAGCCTCCATGATGGTAGGAGCCATTCTGGCAGGGGCAGACGCCCGGGAGATAGCGGCTGTGGAGAAGATCGCCTCGGATGTGGGGCTGGCCTTTCAGATCCAGGATGATATCTTGGATGTGACAAGCACCATGGAGGAGATTGGAAAGCCTGTCATGAGTGACGAAAAGAACGAAAAGACCACCTATGTGACCCTGGAAGGCATCGAAAAGGCCCGGGTGGATGTGGAGCGGATATCAAAGGAGGCAATCCGCACACTGGACGGGCTGAAGGTGAAAAATGAATTTCTGCGGGAGTTGATTTTGCATCTGATTAATCGGAGAAAATAAGAGGGAGAAAACACAGGAAGCAGGTGAGCATATGGTTTTGGAAAAAATAAATCAGGTAAATGATATCAAGAAGCTGGACAAGGGAGAGCTTCCCGTGCTGGCGGAGGAGATCAGGGATTTTCTGCTGGAGAAGATCAGCATTTCCGGAGGCCATCTGGCCTCGAACCTGGGGGTGGTGGAGCTGACGATGGCTCTCCATCTGGCTTTTGACCTGCCGCAGGATAAGTTGATCTGGGATGTGGGACACCAGGCTTATACCCATAAGATTCTCACCGGGCGCAGGGATGGATTTGATACGCTGCGGAAGTATGGCGGCATGAGCGGCTTTCCCAAGCGAAAGGAAAGCTGCTGCGACGCGTTTGATACGGGACACAGCTCCACATCCATTTCTGCGGGGCTGGGTTATGCCAATGCCAGGGATATTCTGGGGGAGGATTATCATGTAGTGTCCATTATCGGAGACGGATCGTTGACCGGGGGCATGGCGTATGAGGCGCTGAATAACGCGGCGCAGCTGAAATCTAATTTTATTATCGTGCTGAATGACAACAATATGTCAATCTCGGAAAATGTGGGGGGAATGTCCACTTACCTGGGAGAGCTTCGGACAAATGAAGCCTACACAGGGCTGAAAAGCGGAGTGACAAGCACGCTGAACAGGATTCCCGTCTATGGGGAGAGGATCGTAAAGCATATTCATAAGACAAAAAATGGCATCAAGCAGCTTTTTATACCGGGGATGCTTTTTGAGGAGATGGGCATCACCTACCTGGGGCCGGTGGACGGGCATAACATTCCGCAGATGTGCCGTGCCTTCCAGGAGGCAAAAAAGCTGGAGGAAGCCGTGATCGTCCATGTGATCACGAAAAAAGGGAAGGGATATCTTCCTGCAGAGCATTCTCCCGCCAGGTTTCATGGCGCTGAGCCCTTTGTGATCGAGACAGGGCTTCCGAAAAAGAAAAAGACAAAGGCAAATTATACGGATGTTTTTTCTTTTGTAATCAAAAAACTGGGGGAGACCCATCCGGAGGTAGCGGCGATCACGGCCGCTATGCCCGACGGGACAGGCCTTAAGCGTTTTGCGGGGGCTTTCCCCGATCGGTTTTTTGATGTGGGCATCGCGGAGGAGCATGCCGTTACGTTTGCGGCGGGCCTGGCGGCGGCGGGCCTGACTCCGGTGGTGGCTGTGTATTCCTCCTTTTTACAGAGGGCTTACGATCAGATGCTTCATGATGTGTGCATTCAGAAGCTTCACGTGGTCTTTGCCATCGACCGGGCCGGATTGGTGGGCAGCGACGGTGAGACGCATCAGGGGATTTTTGATCTGTCGTATCTGTCTACGATCCCAAATATGTGTGTGATGGCTCCGAAAAACAAGTGGGAGCTATCGGATATGATGAAGTTTGCTGTGTCCTATACGGGCCCTATCGCCGTCCGCTATCCCAGGGGCGAGGCCTACGACGGCCTGGAGGAGTTCCGGGCGCCTGTGGCGCTGGGAAAGAGCGAGGTGCTTTATGACGAGGAGGACATCCTGCTTTTGGCGGTGGGAAGCATGGTGAAGACGGCAGAGGAGGTGCGCTCGTACCTGAAAAAGCTGGGATATTCCTGTTCCCTTGTAAATGCCCGGTTTGTAAAGCCCATCGATGAAGAAATGCTGCGGGAAATGGAAGGGGATCATCGGCTGATCGTTACCATGGAGGAGAATGTGCGGTGCGGCGGCTTTGGAATGTATGTGCTGCAATATCTTCATGAGATCGGAAGCAGCGCCCGTGTGATACAGATTGCCCTTCCGGATGATTATATCGAGCACGGAAATGTGGAAATCTTAAAAAAAGAGGCAGGAATCGACGCGGAATCCATCGAGAAACGGATTCTGGGAGAAGCAATCGGGATGCTGAGCGATGCAAGGGGATAAAATCCCATTGCCAGGGAATTTTCATGGATTTTTGCATCCCATGGACAAACAGTGACAAAAAGAACTAGGAGGCAGTATGAAAGAACGTTTGGATGTGCTGCTGGTAAAGCGGAATCTGGCAGAGTCAAGGGAGAAGGCGAAGGCCGTTATTATGTCCGGCAGTGTATTTGTGGACGGGCAGAGGGAAGATAAAGCGGGATCCATGTTCCGGGATACCGTGCAGATCGAGGTAAAGGGAAGCACTTTAAAATATGTGAGCCGGGGAGGGCTGAAGCTCGAGAAGGCCATGAGCCATTTTGACGTGACCCTGGAGGGGAAGGTCTGTATGGATGTGGGCTCCTCCACCGGAGGATTTACAGATTGTATGCTTCAAAATGGAGCGGTAAAGGTGTACGCCATAGACGTAGGCCATGGCCAGCTTGCCTGGAAACTGCGCCAGGATCCACGTGTAGTATGTATGGAGAAAACGAATATCCGCTATGTGCTTCCGGAGGATCTGGAGGAGCCGGCGGCATTTTCCTCTATTGACGTGTCTTTTATTTCCCTGACGAAGGTGCTGCTTCCTGTGCGAAATCTTTTGACGGAGGACGGAGAGGTCGTCTGCCTGATCAAGCCCCAGTTTGAGGCCGGCAGGGAAAAGGTGGGAAAGAAGGGCGTCGTCAGGGACAGCAAGGTTCATGAGGAGGTCATCTATAAGGTGATCGAGTACGCGAGGAGCATTTTCTTTGAGGCGCTGCACCTGGAGTTTTCACCGATCAAGGGACCGGAAGGAAATATTGAATACCTTTTGCACCTGAAAAAGAGAGAAGAAGGAGCCGATTTGCAGGAGGCGGACTTCTCAGTGGAAGAGGTCGTGGCGGCGGCCCACAAGGAATTGGATTAGAAGCGATCAGGACATGACAGGAGGGGGCATGGAAACATTCTATATCATTACAAACAGAATCAAGGATCCGTCTTTTGCCATGGCAAAATCTGTCCGGCAGTATCTCACGGAAAAAGGGAAAAAGTGTATTATTCAGGAGCAGATCCAGACAGGGGCGGAACACCATTACCGTTATACAGACGCGGCCCGGATTCCCGAGGATGTGGATTGTGTGCTGGTGGTGGGCGGAGACGGAACCCTTCTTCAGGCCTGCAGGGACTTAGGAGAGAAGGATATCCCTCTTCTTGGCATCAATATGGGTACCCTGGGATATTTGGCGGAGGTGGAGCGGCAGAATGTAAAGCCTGCCCTGGATCAGCTGATCAGAGGGGAGTACGTGATTGAGCGCCGGATGATGCTGGAGGGGACAGTATGCAGGAAGGGAAAGCGGCTGATGGAGGATATCGCGTTAAATGATATCGTGATTGGCAGGGATGGAAAAATCCGTATCATCGACTTTAACATTTATGTGAACGGCGAGTTTTTAAATTCCTACAGCGCCGATGGGATCATCATCTCCACCCCTACGGGGTCTACAGGCTACAGCCTTTCGGCGGGAGGCCCCATTGTTTCCCCGGAGGCATCGCTGATGCTTTTAAGCCCCATCGCCCCCCACACCCTCAATACCAGAAGTATTATCCTTCCGGAAGATGTAGAGATCACGGTGGAGATCAAAGAGGGGCATCGATGCGCAGAGGCAGGCGCCCTTGTTACCTTTGACGGCGATACCTGCGTAAGTCTGGGGTGCGGGGATATGGTGGAAGTCCGCAGGGCGTCCAGATGCGCGAGGCTGGTGAAGATTAACAATATCAGCTTTCTGGAAGTGCTCAGAAAGAAGATGAGCAGTCAGTGAGCAGGAGGTAAGCATGAAGATAGCAAGACACGCGAAGATCATTGATTTGATCAATCGTTATGACATAGAGACACAGGAGGAGCTGGCGGAGCGCCTGAACAAAGAGGGATTTGCCGTGACCCAGGCTACGGTATCCAGGGATATCCGTGAACTGAAGCTTTCGAAGATTTCCGTAAACGGCGGCAGGCAGAAATATACGGTGATGCAGTCCCACAGCACAGATATGGATGAAAAGTATCTGCGGGTGCTGAAGGATGGTTTTGTGTCCATGGACATGGCGCAGAATATTCTGGTAATCAAGACCGTGTCCGGCATGGCCATGGCAGTGGCGGCGTCGATTGACGCAATGCACTGGCCGGAGGTGGCGGGCTGTATCGCGGGGGATGACACGATTATGTGCGCCATCCGAAGTGTGGACGACACATTGCTGGTCATTGATAAAATCAACAAGATTCTTGATAGATAACATGGAAAAAGCCAGGGAGAGAGCAGAACAGATATGTTGTGGAATATTCATGTAAAAAATATGGCATTAATACAGGAGGCGGAGGTGGAGTTTTCCCCGGGCCTGAACATCCTTACCGGAGAGACGGGAGCCGGGAAATCCATCATCATCGGAGCTGTAAATGTGGCCTTGGGGGCGGCAGGCTTTAAGGGATTTGCCAGGGAGGACGCGGAGTACGCCCTGGTGGAGATGGTATTTTCCGTGGAAAACGAGAGGATCCGGGAGCGTCTGATGGAGCTCGACATTCCGATGGAGGATGATCAGGTTATCATTACGCGAAAGCTTACCAAGGGCAGGAGTGTCAGCAAAATAAACGGCGAGACGGTGCCTGTGTCCAGAATCCGGGCGGTTGCGGAGGTGCTGATCGATATTCATGGGCAGCATGAGCATCAGTCTTTGCTTTACCGGAAGAACCATCTGGGCATTGTGGATGAGTATGCCAAGGAAGAGCTTGCCCCCTTCCTGGAAAAAAATGAAGTTCTGTACAGGGAATGGCAGCAGAAAAAGAAGGAACTGTCTGAGCTTATGGCCGACGAGGCGGGCAGAGCCAAAGAAATGGATTTCCTGCGGTTTGAGGTGGGGGAAATCGACGGGGCAGGGCTTCTGGAAGGGGAGGACGAGCGCCTGGAGGAGCAGTACCGGAGAATGACGGAGGGAAAAAAGATCGCGGAGGCGGCCTCCGAGGTGTTGAGCCTGTTGTCCGGGGACGGCGGAGCGGCGGAGCTTACGGGAAGGGCGATCCGGAGCCTGTCTCCGCTGGCAGGCTTTGACAGGGAAATTTCCGGGCTGAGCGACCAGCTTTACGATATCGACAATCTTTTGGGAGATTTTAACCGGGAGCTGTCTGATTATGCTGAGAGCCTGACCTTTGACGGCGAGGAATTTTGCCGGGTGGAGGAGAGGCTGGATTTCATCAATCACCTGAAATCCAAGTACGGCGATACGATTTCGGATATTCTCGCTTACCGGGAGGAAAAACAGAATCGGCTGGATGTGCTGGAAAATTATGACACCTGTCTGGCAAAGCTCAGGAACGAGTATGGGGCATGCCAGGAAAAGCTTATGAAAAACTCGGAAAAGCTGTCGGAAATTCGGAAAAAATATGCCGGAGAGCTAAATCAAAGGATCAAGGAAGCGCTCCGTGACTTGAATTTCCTTCATGTGGAGTTTGACACGGTCTTTGACAGGCTGGAACAGCCGGGAGCCGCCGGATTTGACGATATCTGTTTTGTCATCTCCACGAATCCCGGGGAAGCCTTGAAACCTTTGCAGGACGTGGCCTCCGGGGGAGAGCTTTCCAGGATCATGCTGGCGATCAAGGCTGTGTTGGCGGACAAGGACGCGACGGAGACGCTGATCTTTGATGAGATCGACGTGGGTATCAGCGGCAGAACGGCGCAGAAGGTTTCGGAGAAGATGGCGTTGATCGCAAAGAGCCATCAGGTGATCTGTATCACCCATTTGGCTCAGATCGCCTCTCAGGCAGACGGCCACTATTGCATCGAAAAGAAGGTGGAAAACCAGGCGACGTCTACCTCTATCCGAAAGCTTTCCGAGGAGGAAAGTATCCTAGAGCTGGCCAGGATTTTAGGCGGCGCCCAGATCACGCCTACCGTGCTGGAAAGCGCAAGAGAGATGAGAAAGCTGGCGCTGCAGGGAAAGGAATGAGTGGCTGGAAGGCCGGACAGTTACGTAAAAATGCCAGACTGAAAACCATATAATTTCACATACTAGAAACGTAAAGGATGTACACAAAACGTACATCCTTATTATTTGCGAAGGGATGTGGAAATATGCGAAAAAAGCTGGGGCTCGTCCTTCCTGTGATGGTGTGCGTCATGGCTGCGGCCGGGTTTGCGCTGATCGAAGGAAGTATCCCGGATGAATTGAATGTAGTAAAAGGAAGCGGCCAGGAGAAGCTTGCGCTGAACCTTCCTATGGTAGAGCAGAAGACGGTGGAGGTGGGCGGCCGGGAGGAATCAAACATACCGGAGGGCCGGGTGAAGATCAGCTGCAGCCTTCTCGGTGTGCTTCCGATCAAAGATATCCATGTAAACATCGTGGAGGAACAAAGGGTTATTCCCGGCGGGGAACCTATCGGGATCTATATGAAAACCCAGGGCATTCTCGTGGTGGGGGCGGGGACGGTGGGAGGGCTGGACGGCCTAGACTATGAGCCGGCTCTCCATGTGGTACAGTCCGGCGACTATATTACGGCCGTCAACGGCAGGCCCATCAAGAGCAAGGAGGAACTGATGCAGCAGGTAAACGAAAGCGGCGGCCGGGAGGTAGTGCTGGGCGTGCGTAGAAACGGCAAATCTGAAAATCTGAAGCTGTCCCCGGTGCGCACCGGGCAGGAGGAGTACAAGCTGGGAATCTGGGTGAGAGACGACGCCCAGGGAATCGGTACGCTCACCTACGTGGACCAGAACAATCAGTTCGGCGCTTTGGGGCACGGAATCAGTGATGTGGATACGGGAGGGCTGTTATCGCTGGCGGGAGGCGCGCTCTACCACACGGATATTCTCTCCGTGGTTCGGGGGGAGCGGGGAGCGCCTGGGGAGCTCTCAGGCGTGATCCGATATCGGGAGGAAGAGCGTCTGGGAGATATCCGGGAAAATACGGAAAAAGGAATCTTTGGCACAGCCAACGAAAAGCTTCGGGCGATGGCGTCGTCCGCGCCGCCTGTAAAGATTGCCTATAAGCAGGAAGTAGAAGAAGGCCCTGCCGAGATCCTCTGCGCTGTGGACGGCCAGGTACGGGAATACGGCGCCAGGATCGAAAAGGTTTTTCTGAACAGCCAGGACGCGAACAAAAGCATGGTGATCCGGGTGACGGATCCGGCCCTTCTTGAGAAAACGGGAGGCATCGTACAGGGTATGAGCGGCAGCCCGATTCTTCAGAATGGGAAGCTGATCGGCGCGGTCACCCATGTGTTTATCCAGGACGCGTCCAGCGGGTATGGGATTTTTATTGAGAATATGCTGGGGCAATGAGAAGTGCGCAGAAACAGACACGGAGTAAGGGAGGTTACAGAAGTGTCTGTTTCGAAGTACTGACATTTTACGAAAACCAGATACAGAGAAAAACAGGGATTTTGTAGTGTTGCCTGGCAGAGTCATGATTAAAAAAGTTATAAAATGTTTATTTTTTAATTTGCAAATTATTAGAAATATAGGTTTACTTTTCCCTTCGTTTTGCTATAATAAAAGAAAGGAAGGAGGAGGTATATGAATTTTGCGTGTATGACATCAGCAAATGTCTGTACGAAGAAAAATGTAAAAACAAGTAAGAAAATATCTTCAGCAACAAAAGCCAGAAGAGAATTTATAAGAAGTCATGATTTTTCGATTCAAATTGATCCTTCCGGGAAATGCGAGATAAAGGTTACCAAGAGAGGATTAAATGGCGGAGTTAAATATTTGTAGATTAAAACCGGAATAAATTAAGCAGGCAATGCAATGAAGAACTCATTGTGCTGCCTGCTTTTGTGAGTGGCGATATTTGATTTGATGGGAGAAAGCAAGGTTTCATCACAGATGATTCAAAATCCCTGTAGACTGAAAGAACAGGATCAGCATAATAATCGGAAGGATGTATTTAATCATCACGATATATAACTGCTTTCTTCTGAATTTTGTTCCGCCGCGTTCCATCTCCTCTGTAATCCAGGACGGTTTTATGATCCAGCCTACGAAAACGGACGATAACAGGGCGATAAACGGCATCATAAAGCTGTTGCTGATATAATCCATAATGTCGAGCAGCTGGCCCGTGCTTCCGTTGGGCAGCATGACCTCTACATAGAAAATGCTGTATCCCAGAGCAATGACCGCAGTTGCGATCAGATACAGGATCGTTAAGACGCCTGTTGTTTTCTTCCGCTCGGTATGGAAGATTTCCATGCAGTTTGCCGTGATGGACTCCAACACAGAGATACAGGATGTCAGCGCGGCAAACGCTGCCAGAACGAAAAACAGTAAGCCGATGATTCTCCCGGCTGCGCCCATACAATCAAATACCTTCGGCAGAGATATGAACATAAGTCCGGGGCCGGCAGACATGCCGTCTACACCAAAGAAGACAAATACCGCCGGAATGATCATCGCGCCGGCAAGAAGGGCAACTCCCGTATCCATGATCTCAATCAAGGAAATGGATTTTCCGAGATTCACATCCCGCTTTACATAGGAGCCGTAGGTAATCATGATTCCCATGGATACGCTCAAAGAAAAGAACAACTGGCTCATGGCATCCAGCGTGATCTGTAAAAATCTTGAGACTGTCATTCCGGACCAATCCGGTGTCAGATATACCCTGAGTCCCTGAAGTCCGGTTCGGATAGTTCCGTCATCGGCGCTGTTTTTGAGTGTCAGGGAATAACAGGCGATCCCGATCACCAGGATCAGAAGCAGCGGCATCACGGTCTTTGAGACTCGTTCGATTCCCTTTTCCACACCCTTATATACAATCAATGCCGTGAGCATCATAAATGTGAGGCCATACCATACAGAGCGGGGGGATGCAATGAAATTTGTAAAACAATTATCCTGCGCGGCTGCCTGCGTTCCGCCTGTCAGAAAAAGAACGATATATTTCAGTATCCAGCCGCCGATCACCGCATAGTACGTCATGATGAGTACCGGCACAAAAAATGTGATAACGCCCAGGAACTTCCACTTTTTGTTCATGCTTTCGTATGCGTGAATAGCGCTTTTCCCAGTCCTGCGGCCGATGGCAATGTCGGTAGTGAGAAGGGCGAAGCCAACCGTGACAATCAATACAAGATAGATGAGCAGAAATACGCCGCCGCCATCCTTTGCTGCCAGATATGGAAAACGCCAGAGATTTCCGACGCCGACCGCACTTCCCGCGGCCGCGAATACAAATCCAAGCTGGCCGGTAAAGGTACTTTTCTTTTGCATATAATTTCCTCCGTTTCAATTTGCTTGACATTTTTCTATCATAACACTAATATAAAGATAAAGAAATTTAAAGTTATTTATCTTTTGATTTAGAAATATTTAACTATACACATCGAACGTAACCGGCTTCCCATACACAGAAAGGAAATGTTTTATGGATACCTTTTCCTACCGCGTATTTCTTACGATCGCTCAGCATAATAGTTTTCAAAAGGCCGCGGAGCTCCACAATGTAACCCCTCCGGCCATCAGCCACATAGTCAAACAGCTGGAGCGCGAATTTGGCTTCCCTCTGTTCATACGAAACCGTCGTGGTGTCAAGCTTACGACTTCCGGAGAAAATGTCTGGCAAATCATTGCGGATATTGTGAAAAAAGAGGATGCGTTACACCAGCTCATTTCCGAGATTAACGGTCTCGAAAAAGGTCACGTCCGTCTTGGCATTTTTAATTCCATGTGCAAATATCTTCCATCCATGATACAGAACTTTAACAAAATCTATCCTCATATTACTTTTGAAATCTATCAGGGCTCCTATGAGGACATCATTGACTGGCTGAAAACAGGAGTGGTTGACATTGGTTTTTTATCCAAGACGGTAAATCCGGGCTTTCCTTTTTATGAGATTTTTTCCGATCCCCTGATGTGCATTCTGAAGAAAGGCACGGAAACCTTATCGGAGACGGAGATTCCTCTGACAAGCCTTGCGGATTCCTCTTTTATCATGCAGCGGGAATCCTGCGACGCAGACGCCAGACGGATCATGGATCAGCTGAATCTGGATGTCTGTACCGTATGCCATGTGGTGGACGACAAAACAACCATCGAAATGGTAAAAGGCGGTTTCGGGTTTGCGATCCTGCCCCTGCTGGCCATGTATGGTTTTGAACAGGAAGTTAAGATGCTGCGGATTGTGCCTCCCGAAAAGCGTATCATCGGCGTGTCCGTCAGTGATGAGTACGATTTATCGCCGTCCGTGAAAAAGGTGTTTGACTATATTAAGGAGTATGATTTTTTGAAGTGAGTGTTTTTGAGAAAACTGAACAAAATATTAAAAAAATCTAAAATATTTGTAGCATATTTTGTGGAACTGTGATAGACTACCGTATAACAGTGGAATATCATGATAGAGGCGCGGCCAAGATGAGTATCTGTACAAGACGCAGACATGAGAAACGTGTACGGAAAAAGGCGAGGCTGCCGAGGAGCTGAGGCTGTGGGTCTGGCGGCATCAGTATCCGGTACAGCGGAGAATATCGGCTGTACTGTCGTCTGGGTAAGGCGGAGAGCTGTCTGGCAACATAGAGAACGGTCGCGGGGAGTGCGTAGTTTTTCCGGGATTGCATTATGGAGTTGTGACGGGTCATGACTCCATTTGTTAATTTACGGGACGGAAATGTCCGAAAGGAGAAAGAAAAGATGAAAAACATACGCAGCAAAAAGATGGTCTTTGCCCTGACCTTTGTTTTGGCGCTGGCATTTTCCATCACAGCCTTCGCGGCAGGGGAGGAGACGGCAGAGGAAGTGAGCCGTTTCTATATGACTCCCTGGTCACTGCTTCCGCCGGTGATTGCCATCGGTCTCGCCCTGATCACAAAGGAGGTGTATTCCTCTCTCTTTGTGGGAATCGTGGTGGGTGGCCTGCTCTATTCAAATTTTAATTTTGAAGGAACGCTGAATCATGTGATGAGTGGCGGCATCGTGGCCTCACTTTCAGACGCATACAATGTAGGTATCCTTGTATTCTTGGTAATTCTGGGTATTATGGTTTCCCTGATGAACAAGGCGGGCGGTTCGGCAGCCTTCGGGCGTTGGGCGTCTGAACATATTAAATCCAGGGCAGGCGCGCAGCTTGCCACCATGGCCCTCGGCGTGCTGATTTTTATTGATGACTATTTTAACTGCCTGACAGTAGGTTCCGTGATGCGCCCGGTATCCGATAAGAGTAAGATTTCCAGGGCAAAGCTTGCGTACCTGATTGACGCTACGGCGGCTCCTGTGTGCATTATCGCTCCGGTGTCCTCCTGGGCGGCGGCAGTATCCTCCTATGTGGAGGACGGCAACGGCCTGTATCTTTTTATCAGAGCCATTCCCTTTAACTTCTATGCTATTTTGACGATTGTGATGATGATCTTCCTTGCCGTGAGCGGTTTGGAGTACGGCCCCATGGCTAAGTGCGAAAAGAATGCGAAAGAGAAGGGGGATATCTTCTCATCCATGAAGACGGCGGCTGAAAATGTAGATGATAAGGGCCATCCCAACGGAAAGGTCATTGATCTGGTGCTTCCGATCGCCGTGCTGATTGTCTCCTGCGTAATCGGTATGATTTATTCCGGCGGATTTTTTGAGGGGACAAATTTTGTAGATGCATTTTCCAACTCCGACGCTTCGGTGGGTCTGATGCTGGGCTCCGTGGTGACTCTGGTCATCACCATTATCTACTACCTGGTCCGCAGGATTTTCACTTTAAAAGAAGTTACGGAGTGTATCCCGGAGGGCTTTAAGTCCATGGTTCCGGCGATTCTGATCCTGACCTTTGCCTGGAGCTTAAAGGCTATGACAGATTCCCTGGGCGCGAAGCAGTTCGTTGAAGCAGTTGTGAAGAGCTCGGCAGGCAGCTTCCACGCCTTCCTTCCGGCGATCATCTTCCTGATTGCCTGCTTCCTGTCCTTTGCGACAGGTACTTCCTGGGGAACCTTCGGTATCCTGATCCCGATCACCCTGGGCGTGTTCCCGCTGACGAATCCTCTCGGCGTGGTGTGTGTATCTGCCTGCATGGCAGGCGCTGTGTGCGGCGATCACTGCTCCCCGATTTCGGATACTACGATCATGGCGTCGGCCGGGGCACAGTGCGACCATGTGCTCCATGTTTCCACGCAGCTTCCTTACGCGATCACCGTTGCGGCAGTGAGCTTTGTGGCCTATCTCATCGCAGGGTTTGTGCCCAACGCGTTTATTGCGCTGCCGATCGCCCTTGTGCTTATGATCGCCACACTGTTCACGATAAAGAAAGTAATGAAAAATCAGTAAATGAAAAAAGCGTAACAGTTTAGATACCTGAACGATTATAAAAAAGCATCTTCAAAGGCCTGTAGGCCGCTGAAGATGCTTTTTTATTGTCGGATGATCAGATCAGCCGGAAGCTGCCGTCCGTACGCGTTTCAATGTGGGTATTGAAAAATTCCTTTAAGGCACAGATCATATACCAGGTGTCCTTTGTTCCCGCCGTCTCATAAGGAGAGTGCATCGCCAGCTGGGCAAGGCCGATATCTGCCGTATGCAGGGAAACATGGGAATTTGAAATATTGCCCAGGGTGGAGCCGCCGGGAAGGTCAGAATGGTTGGCAAAGCTCTGGCAGGGGATGCCTGCCTTGTCACAGAGGCCCAGGAAGATCGCTCCGGAGATGGCATCTGTGGTGTATTTTTGGTTTGCGTTGTACTTGATGACCGGTCCATGGTTCATATAGGGACGGTTGGTGGGGTCGGCCTTGTCCAGATGGTGGGGATGGACGGCGTGGGAGTTGTCAGCGGAGAGCATAAAGCTGGCAGCTACAGCCATCAGATATTCCTCGTCGGTGCGGCCCAGGCTGCTGTTGATCCTCATTAATGTGTCGGAGAGCAGGGTGGAGTCGGCGCCCTGCTTGGTGGAGCTTCCCACCTCCTCGTTGTCGAAGACGCAGCAGACCGTCACGCTGTCCTGGTTTCCCCCTTCCAGGAAGGCCTTCATGGAGGCGTAGGCGCATTGCAGGTCATCCAGCTTGGTGGAGGAGAAATATTCCCGGTTTGCGCCCCAGATCGTCCCAGGCATCCGGTTGTAGAGGAAGAGATCCGTCCCCAGGATATCTTCCTTTTCCACCTGAAGCTGTTCGGCGACCATTTTCAGGAAACATCCTTTTGCATTTTCATCCCCAAAGAGAGGGAGAAGATCCTTCTGGGCCTGATAGCTGTATCCGTCGTTTACCTTACGGTTCATGTGGATGGCAGCGTTGGGGATCATCAACAGATCCCTGTCAAAATTGACGAGGCGTGTTTCAAAGCCTCTGCCTGTCCGTACGACAGCCCTTCCGGCCGCCGACAAGGGGCGGTCAAACCAGGGCGAATAAATCATTCCGCCGTAGCGCTCTGTATTCAGCTCCACATAGTGGCCGTCCGTCAAAATCTCCTCATTATTCTTGATTTTGAAAGAAGGGGAGTCGCTGTGGGAAGCTGTGATCTGAAAATTCCGAAAGTCCCTGGAGGGAACCTTAAAGGCGATAATGCTGGATCCTCCCCGAACCACAAAGTAGTTGCCGCCCTCTGACAGCATCCAGCGCTCTGTCTCTGACAGCTCCTGAAAGCCCTCTTCCTCTAAGAGAGAGCGGAAATTTTGGATGACATGGTAGCAGCTGGGGCTTTTGGCAATGAAATTCATTAAATCTTTCGTAGCAGTCTCAAACATGGTCTGTTCATTTCCTTTCCAAAAAAGCTATTCTAAATATTGTAGTACGGTTGAATGCAACCTTATTTTACCTGATTTATTTTACCTTATTTTCAAAAGAAGTCAAGTTTGCCGCTTGCTATCTTCCCTGAAAGAAAGTATAATAGAAAAACTATGATTTAGGTGTCAAAACTGGTTTACGGATTGTTTCGCGCACAGCGCTCCCACAATCCTCCTGGAAATTCGGAATCCGCGG
>DESK01000049.1:0-28319 GCA_002361955.1 Lachnospiraceae bacterium UBA3316 | reverse complement strand
GGGGCCCCTTCCCCACTTCTTCCTTATTTCCAGGCGTGTCATAAAGTCTCTCATCCACTGTCATGCAGGCATGACGTGAATTCGGACTTTTGAAACTGAAACCAAAACTATGAATAACAGGAAGGATCAAGAATTATGACAGCAGACAGCAGAGAGTACCTGGAAGATATCCTTGGGCTTATCAAGGCCCGCCTGAGGGAGGTAGATGAAAAACTGGCCCAGGGGGCGCAGGAAATCGAGGAGATGCACGAATATTACTGGGAAAATTATACGGAGATGGATCAGTACGGTTATGAGAACTTTGATAACCAGCAGGCCCTTCTGAACCAGGTCAATGCCAATCAAGAACAGCATCTGCTGCGGCAGCGTTTCCTGAAAATGCTGGATTCCCCCTATTTCGGCAGGGTGGATTTTGTCTATGAGGACGAGGAGGAGCCGGAGACTTTCTATATCGGCATAGCGAACTTCGCCAGGGAGGCGGGAGGCACGCCTCTCATTTATGACTGGCGGGCGCCGGTGTCAGGCCTGTTTTATGACTATGATAAGGGAGAGGCCGGCTACGATGCGCCTGGAGGCCGGATGGAAGGGGAGATCACTTCCAAATGGCAGTATAAGATTAAAAAAGGCAAGCTGATCTACGCTTTTGAGAGCGACGTAAAGATCGATGACGAGGTGCTGGGAAGGGAGCTAGGTACAAAGGGCGACGTAAAGCTGAAAAATATTATCAGTACCATCCAGAGGGAGCAGAACGCCATCATCCGCAACACGAAGGACAAGATCCTGGTGATCCAGGGCGCGGCCGGAAGCGGGAAAACCTCGGTGGCCCTGCACAGAATCGCTTACCTTCTGTATCATGACAGAAGCACCCTGAAATCCTCCAATGTGCTGGTTTTGTCCCCAAACAGCGTCTTTTCTGATTATATCTCCCATATTCTGCCGGAATTGGGGGAAGAAAATATCCATGAGATGAGTTTTGACATGTTTGCTTACCGCGAGCTTCGTGGGGCGGCGGCAGACTGCGAGGAAAGGTGCGACCAGATTGAGAAAAATCTTCGCTATGAGGGCGCAGAGGCAAAATTCCTGGAAAAGCAGTCAAAAGAGTTTGCTGTGATGCTGAATGCTTATGCTCTGGAGCTGGAGTATGAGCTGATGGACTTTAAGGATTTTCGTTATAAGAAAATGGAGAAATCGGAGCAGGATATCGCCGATTTATTCTATTACAAATTTCCCGATATTCCGCTGCTGTCCCGCATGGACGCGGTGATAGATTATCTGGTGGATGAGCACGAGACACTGACGGGACGGAATTTTGACGAGGAGGCCAGACAATGTATCCGGGAGAAATTTATGGCCATGTACGGGACAACAGATCTTTATGTGCTGTACAACGGATTTCTGGAGGCGCATGGTTATCCGTCCCTGCCTGAGGTGCCAAAAGAGGAGAGGAAGCTTCTCTATGAGGATGTATATCCGATGCTATATCTGAAAGATCTCTTGTACACCTGCAAGGAAAACAGGAATGTCAAGCATCTGGTGATTGATGAGATGCAGGATTATTCTTATCTGCAATATGTGATCCTCTCCAAGATGTTTTCCTGCCGGATGACGATCCTTGGGGACGCGGCCCAGACGATGGAGGACCGGAGAAGAAATGTAATGGATTTCCTTCCGGGAATTTTTGGAAAAAATATCCGGAGCCTGGAAATGAAGAAGAGCTACAGAAATACCATTGAGATTGCCAGATACGCGGAAGAGATCGCCGGGGGGACGGGAGCTGAGTTTTTTGAGCGGCACGGGAAGCCGGTGGAAGAGCACAGCTTTTCCGATATCGAGGCAGCCCTGGAGGCGGCTCTTGACAGAATCTGCCTGACAGAGTATGAGACGGCGGCAGTGCTGGTGATGACGGAAAAGGAAGCAGACTACGCGGCCGGATATTTAAAGGGACGGCTGGAGGCTTCCGGCTTTGACACGGAACACAGATTTTCCTGCATGGATAGAAACAGCACCCGGTTTTGTAAAGGATTGACAGTGACCACCTTTTATCATGCCAAGGGGCTGGAATTTGACCAGGTAGTTACCATCTTCCGGGACAGAGATCAGACCCCTCTCCATCGGCAGGCCAGGTATATCTGCGCCACCAGGGCTCTCCATGAGCTGTCTATGTTCCGCATAGAGTGTTAAAAAAGCGCTAAAAATCAGATAATTTGACAAATATGTCGAATTCCAACAATAACTTTTCCTTGCAGATAATAGCAACTATCTATATAATGCAAGTAGGGTAAAAGTTCGGCAGGCTCTGTCAGCAAATGGCAGGAAACCGGATGAACGCCATAGATTTTGCAGAATATGGAGGATGGCTTTATGGATAAAATAAGTATCGCGATTGCTGACGATAACGCAAGAGTGGCTCAGCTTTTAGAGAATATCGTGAGCAGTGACGATGAGCTGGAGGTTGTGGGAAAAGCGGAAAATGGGGAGGTACTGGTAGATATCATCCGGGAGAAACAGCCGGATGTGGTGCTGATGGATATCATCATGCCGAAGCTGGACGGGCTGACGGTGATGGAGAGGGTAAAGCAGGACAGGGAGATGAAAAAGCATCCGGCCTTTATTGTAATTACGGCGGTGAGCCAGGAGAAGATCATGGAGGACGCCTTCTCTTTAGGGGCGGATTACCTGATCCTGAAGCCCTTCGACAACGATATGGTGATCAGCAGGATCAAGCACGTGCGTTCCGGCAGGGAGAGGAATTTTGCGGAGGTGCGCAAAGTCAATGCCTATGAGAGTAAACACGAGTATATTGAGAGAAACCTGGAGACGGATGTGACAAATGTGATCCATGAAATCGGCGTCCCTGCGCACATTAAGGGATATCAGTATCTGCGGGACTCCATTATCATGTCGGTGGGAGATATGGATATGCTGAACTCCATCACAAAGATCTTATATCCGACGATTGCGAAAAAGCACCAGACGACGCCCAGCCGGGTGGAGCGGGCGATCCGTCACGCCATAGAGGTGGCCTGGAGCCGGGGAAAGATGGACACCATCGACGAGCTGTTTGGCTATACGGTTCATAATGGAAAGGGGAAGCCGACAAATTCTGAGTTTATCGCTTTGATCGCAGATAAAATCCGCCTGGAGTATAAAAATATATAAAAAATAAAATATATATAAAAAATATTTTCTTTTCATAGAGAGAAAAGTGCGTTATAATATATAAAAATGGCAATGACGCAGGAGGTTTTTCTATGAAAAATATACTATTTGTCGCTTCGGAGTGTGTTCCCTTTGTCAAAACAGGCGGACTGGCGGACGTTGTAGGATCTCTGCCGAAATGTTTTGATAAAAAATATTTTGACGTGCGGGTGATCGTTCCCAAGTATCTGTGCATCAAGGATGAATTCAAGGATCAGATGGAGTACAAAGCCAAATTCTACATGGACATGAACTGGCGCAGCCAGTATGTAGGCATTCAGCAGCTGGAGTACGACGGCATTACTTACTATTTTATTGACAATGAATACTATTTTGCCGGGCCGAAGCCCTACGGAAATATCTATGAGGATATTGAGAAGTTCGCCTTTTTCTCCAGAGCAGCTCTCTCAGCTCTTCCGGTTATTGGCTTCCGCCCGGACGTCATTCACTGTCACGATTGGCAGACAGGACTGATTCCCGTTTTCCTGCATGACACGTTTCAGCAGGGAGAATTCTACCAGGGAATCAAGACGGTCATGACCATACATAACCTGAAGTTCCAGGGAGTGTGGGATATGCAGGCAGTGAAGGATATCACCGGTCTCCCCAGTTATTTCTTCACACCGGACAAGCTGGAGTCCTATGGGGACGCTAACTATTTGAAGGGCGGCCTGGTCTATGCGGACGCTATCACGACGGTGAGCAACACCTATGCGGAGGAGATCAAGACACGGTTCTACGGAGAGAACCTGGACGGCCTGTTAAATGCCAGGGCCAACAGCCTTCGCGGCATTTTGAACGGCATTGATTACAACGAGTACAATCCTGAGACAGACAAATATATTGTGAAAAACTACAATGCAAAAAATTTCCGCAAGGAAAAAATTAAGAATAAAAGGGCTCTGCAGCAGGAGCTGGGGCTTGAACAGGACGACAGTAAGTTTCTGGTTGGTATCGTTTCCAGGCTTACCGATCAGAAGGGATTTGACCTGATCAACTATATGATGGATGAAATCTGTCAGGAAGATCTTCAGATCGCAGTGCTGGGAACAGGAGAGGAACGGTATGAGAACGCGTTCCGCTATTTCGCATGGAAGTATCCGGGAAAGGTGGCGGCAAATATTTATTTCTCAGAGCCGCTGTCACATAAGATTTATGCCGGCTGCGATGCGTTCCTGATGCCCTCCCTCTTTGAGCCCTGCGGCTTAAGCCAGCTCATGGCTTTGCGCTATGGAACCGTGCCCATCGTCCGGGAGACGGGAGGACTGAAAGATACTGTGGAGCCTTATAATGAGTACGAGAGCACAGGCACCGGTTTCAGCTTTGCCAATTACAATGCCCACGAGATGTTCAACACCCTGAAATATGCCCATCGTGTATACAGTGAGAGGAAGCGTGAGTGGAACAAAATTATTGACAGAGCGATGGCTGCGAATTTCTCCTGGGAGGTTTCGGCTGAAAAGTATCAGGAGCTTTACGATTGGCTGATCGGTAAATAAGGTTCATACCGGCTTCGGAGCCGTTTCATCAAGTCACAGACTGCCTGTGAAAATGAAAAGGGAAAGAAGGTAAACATGGAACAGCAGATAGCAATCTTAATTGACGGGGACAATATCTCGTCAAAGTACGCGGAATACATAAAACAGGAGGCCCTGCAGTACGGGAATATAAAGTTCTGCCGTATGTACGGCTCGGTCACATCTCCCAGTGTCAAGGGATGGTATAAGGTGCTGCCGGCACAGGGAATCACGCCTGTTTTGCAGATTAATTATGCCAACGGAAAGAGCATCGCGGATCAGGCGCTGACGATCGACGCGATGGATCTTTTATATACGGGGAATATTGATATCTTCTGTATTGTATCCAGCGACAGCGACTTTACAAAACTGGCTTACCGTCTGAAGGAGGCCGGGAAGCGGGTGATTGGTATGGGAGAGCAGAAGACGAAGGAAGCTCTCGCCAAGGCCTGTAATGAGTTTAAAATTCTGGATTTGATTTACAAAACGGGTGTGGAAGGCTCTGAGGAGGAAGAAAAGATTCTGGAGGCCGCCGCTGCCCAGGAGACCCAGGAGCTTCCGGAGATTCAGGAGGAAGAGCCTGTGGAGCCTGTTCAGGCAGAACTCTCGATTCCGAAGGAGGAAGATATCGTAAATGATATCCTGGGAATGCTGGAGGAAGACGAGTGGGTAAATCTGGCCAATGTGGGCTTTCAGCTCAGCCAAAAGCGTCCCGGTTTTGATTCCAGGAATTACGGCTATAAGAGTATGTCCATGTTGATCAAAAAGCATGAAAATGTGTTTGAGACAAATAAAGAAAAAGCTCCTGACAATATCCATAACGTCCTGTTTGTACGAAAAAGAGCCCATGCGGCAAGGCCAAAAAAGAAAAACCAGAGGACAAATACCCAAAACAAAGGCAGGCAGCAGAGGCAGAAGCGCTCATAATACTATAAATATAGAAAGGATCCCTTCCGAAAGGCTTTTCGGGAGGGATCCTTTTGTCGTCATTATTTTTTTGTTTTGCCGGAAGAGGGCTTCGCAGGCGTCACTTTCTGGGTTTTCCGGAGTCTGCCGTCCGGTCTGTAATAGTATCGTTTCTTTCCGATGCGAACCCATTTTTTCGTGACCATGCGTCCCTGGGCGTCCACATAGAAGTCTCCGATCTGCCGCTTTGTGGCCATGACGCCGGTGGAATAGAAGTAGTACCAGTGGCCGCGGATGCACTGCCAGGTCTTTTGGGAGTAGCTTCCGTCGTGATTGCGGTATTTTTTCCCGTCCTTGGTATTCACAAATCCGGGCTTTACCTTGCGCTTATAGCCGGGAATTAGCCTGCCGTCAGAGCCTACGTAGGAGGTTTTTGTTATCCAGCGGCTGCGGGCCATCCGCCCGTTAGCCAGGAAGTAATAATTATTTACCCAGTCCTTTTTCACCATGGAGCCGTCCGCCCTGAAAAAGTAGAAATTCTGTCCTAATTTCAGCCAGCCGGTGTGGGCATAGCCATCAGCGTCGAAATAGTAGGTATACCCTTTGTGGGTAATAAATTGTGACTTGATGTGGGTTCCGGTTTCGGTATTCACACAGGTCATTTTTGTGTCCTGACGAATGAATTTATAATCGGCGGCCTTTGCCCTTGCAGGCAGGAGCAACGCGCAGGTCAGAACCGTAAGGGCCGCGAAGGTATGTAATTTTTTACAAATCATAAAGAATTCCTCCCATCAATTTTAGAAGAAAAAGAGATATCCGGCAGGATATCCTGCTGATAATAGCCTAACATAGTTTCCCGGTGATGGCAAGAAGCGAAATCTTATAATCTCCTTAAATCTCGGGGGGATTTTTGATGAGGAAGATGGATACGGAATTCTGGAATTTAGCCAAACAGCTTGCGAATACCGAAGCAATATGATATGATATAATACAATATGAGATAAGTTAAAATAATATAAGATAACATCTTGATAACGTATTTACACATCTTGTATGCATATACTAACAGATAATAAAACGAATTATACCCACAAAACGTCAGCAGAAAATGGTTTAGGATGCTCTTAATTCCAGGAAAGGAGCTCATTTCCGAAAAAAACATCACGGTTACGTTTTCCCTCTGATAGTATGTATCAATGAATTGGATACAATAAGACGAATCGACCATACATGAGGAGGGAACAAAATGAAGAACAGGACATTAAAAGAACAGGACATCACAGATTTCCAGGCATATCTTGTCAGGGAAGAAAAAGGCGAAGCCACTGTGGAAAAGTATATCAGAGCCACAAGGGAATTTCTCGTTTTTGCGGGAGAAACACCGGTGACAAAAGAACTGGCAATCGCGTGGAAGGAGCTGTTGGTTAAGAACTGCGCGCCCCGCACGGTCAATGGCAAGCTGGCCGGTCTGAACAGACTGCTCCAGTTTTTGGGGTGGGAGGACTACAAGGTGAAGAACCTGAAAATCCAGCAGCAGGCGTATTCTCCTGAAGAGAAGGAACTGACTATGGAGGAATACCTGAGGCTGTTGGAAGCGGCCAGCGGCCAGCCACAGCTCAGGCTGATTCTGGAGACAATTGCAGGCACCGGCATCCGGGTATCGGAGCTGCGGTATTTTACGGTAGAGGCAGTGCGGATCGGTGAGATCAGGATCGACAACAAGGGCAAGAACCGTGTCATCCTGCTGCCGGATAAGCTCAAAAGGAAATTGCGGGAGTGGGCGAAGGCAGAGGGGATTGCCAGTGGAGCGATTTTCCTCTCAAGAAGCGGGAGTCCCTTGAGCCGCAGCCTCATCTGGCTCAGGATGAAGAAGCTATGCGAGACGGCAGGTGTGGCGGCCAGCAAAGTGTTCCCCCACAATCTCCGCAAGCTGTTTGCCCGCAGGTTTTACGAAGTGAAGGAAGATATCGCAAAGCTGGCGGACGTGCTGGGACATTCGAACATCAACACGACCCGGATTTATATTATGACCACCGGTGTGGAACACCGCAGGATTTTGAACCAGCTTGGGCTGGTCGTATAAAAGGGCAAAAAAATACTACAGAATATCCATTCTGTAGCAAAATCAAATCCATCACGGGCGAACCAACTCTACATACAACGATATTCTATCATGGCCAATCTTAAAATGCAAGAAAATTTCAGCGGGGAAAACGTAATAAAGAGGAAATAGAACGGAAACAAAGTCGGCACACCCACCCTAAACACACTAACCATCCATATTTGCGCAGCACAAAGGCACCCTCGGAGCCATTTTTTAAAAAAAGAGCAGGGGGTGTTGATTCGTGCGCCCAAAACTCATTCTATCAGGCAGGACGCGTCCTTTTTATATAGTTGTATCAGACAAACCAGCGGCCACTTGTCCCTGGTGGGACGATGTACCGCGACAGAATGGATATTCTGTAATATCTTCCATCCAGGCAGGGCAGAGATGCTGTTACGACAGATAAAAATGCACGGTAGGAGGTATCCATTATGGATAGGAATAGACGGAAACATAAGAAGAGCGTTAGAGGACGGGTGTTGGCGTTCCTGCTCTGTCTTATCATGCTATGTTTGCAGATCAGCGGTATTGCGCCGACATTTGCGCTGGCGGCAGGGGTTGCACCCGGGAGTACGGCAGAACGGGAGATGGAGGAGACAGAGCAGGCTGCTGTGGAGACGAAGCCTGGGTCTGTGGCGGAGACGGACGCTGCCACAGAAGAGCAGACCAGTGAAGCATCAGATTCGGCTGTCTCTGAGCCCTCCTCTTCGGATAGCACTGCCGGAGATACGGAAGAACGGACCGCTGTTCCTGTGGAGACGGAGAAGGCCCAATCGGAGAAAGAAACGGAGCAGCAGACCCAGAGAAAAACCATCACGCAGAACCCGGCGGGCAGTTCCCAAAATAAAGAGCAGACACGCACGGGGGCCATTACCCCTGCGGCGCTGGGGAGCTCAGAACACACGGTTACCTTTTCTATTGGAGAAGAAGCCCAAAGTGCCGGTGTGGCGGTTCCCACATCCGTTACAGTCGAGGATGGACAGCCCCTCTCAGAATTGCCCGCGCCGGTGTGGAAAAACACGGACGGGGAGTATGCGAAGATTTTTGGCGGATGGTATTTGGATGCGGGCCTGGCTGCGGAGTTTACTACTTCCACTCCGGTTACGGCGGATATCACGCTGTATGCGTCATGGGTTGACGCGGAAGCGGAAGGTATGTATTACGTCAATTTTTATAGCCAGGACGGACAGACGGTTTATCTGACGCTTGCGACGCAGGAGGGCAAAACGGTGAACCCCGCCAAAGGACCCGCCGAGGACGGGAAGATCTTCAAAGGCTGGTCTGCAGCAATGCAGGGAGAGAGTCCGGCTTCTGCTTTACAGGCCTTTGATTTCCGTACACCGGTCAGCGAAGCGGTGACAGACGGTAAGGATACTCTGAACCTTTATGCCTGGTACGCGCCAGCAGTGAAAGTTTCCTTTATTTCCAACGGCGGCGGCGCGGTGCCCACCCAGTTCATTGCCCAGGGTGATACGGCGGAGATGGTCACTCCCACCCGCACGGGCTACACCTTTGAGGGCTGGTATACCGATGAGGGACTGACGCAGAAGTTTGATTTCACTACGCGGGTAAATGCGGATATTACCCTTTACGCAAAGTGGACGGCCAACATGGTGAAAGTCACGCTGGTATATATGTATGAAAATGCGGACGATGCTGATTATTCCGCGGCAGGCGCCAGCGACGTATTTTATGCCCCGGCGGGGAGCTACCTCTCCATTGAGAAAAGCGATATTACAGCAATCGGGCAAACCCATGCCGTACGTTATTCCGATATGCAGGATGGCGCATTTACGGGATACGTAAAGACCAGCGAGACAGGAAATACGAATGCAGAGATCCGGGATGTGCGTGACACCTACTTCCAGTACGAAAGCGCCGTCAATAAGCGGTATGTTAACCCGGATGGCTCCACCGTGGTGTTGGTCTATTATAACCGCGCCCGTATTACATTGACCTTTAACTACGGTGCGACGACGAATGGTTCCATGCAGGCTGCGTTTGACGCGATTTCCAGCGCGGATAAGCGGAAGTATGCTGTGAGCTATGAAAAAAATACCAGAGGTTTTCAGTATTCCTTTACGGCTAAATACCGGCAGGACATCACTGCCGTGTGGCCCCAGATAGCATGGGTGGAGAATGGAAGCTCGGGTGATCAGTCATTCTACGGTTGGAGATGCCCGGATAATGGTATACAGACCTCTAATATGTATACCCTTGAATCCTCTTTGTTTGCGCCAAAGGATGGCAGCGGTCTTTCAATTGACCAGAACGGTGTGCTGGTGGGGTTCGGTGGGCTTACACCTGTAATGGATGATGTCAAGAAGGACTATTTGATATATGCCAGAACCGCACTGCCGGGAGAAACTGTTGATTTTATTTACGATGGGAAGAATTACACGATTTATAAGGAAGCCTGCCAGCTGGGGCTTAGCCCGTTGGGTATATTTGGGTATAAAAAGTTAGATGGCTGTAGTGCGGCGACAACCAACACACTGCAGGCCACTTACAAAACAACAATGAGTATCAGAGGGCTGACAGTTCGTAACGGTACTTTGTACGGCAAATTTTCCACTATATTTCCGAATCAAATTGGAAATAGGGAAAAATGCCAGGTTCTTCTCTATGACCGCGAAATGCTCACACTGACTGTCTATCCATATGACACGGTTTATGGGGAGAGCCCACAAAAGGAATCCTATCTCTACGGCGATTGGATCTACAACGAGGACACTGACCTGCTCAAGACTCTGGAGCAGACCATGGAAAAGAAGGGCTACCGTTTTGCCGGGTGGTATACTGACCCGGACTGCACCCCCGGTACAGAATACAACGCGAACGCAGAGTCCCGCATCACCGCCAGCATGAACCTTTATGCCAAATGGGAACCGAACGAGTTCATGGCGGAGTATTACCTGTATAGGGATGACGCTTCCCCCTATGCCACCCAGGGCTTTGCCGAGGGCGGAAAGATCGACGATAAGTTCGTGCCGCCGGCAGTACAGAAACAGTTCCTTGGCTGGTACTGGTATCAGAACGGCGTGCTGGTTCCTTTCGACTTCACCTCCACCGTAGGCGCGGCCCATGTGGACAGCAAGGGTGTTTTGAATCTCTACGCCATGTGGCAAGGTACGACCGGCAAGGTGAGTTATCTTCCGGGGATCGGCGGTGATAATGGAACCCAGGAAGTAACAGATCCTCGCGATTTTAAAATCAACGAGGCGGCTGTTCAGTTACCGGAGTATACCGGGGTATGGAAGGATGACAGCGTACCTGAGGACAAGAGCCTGACTTTCGTTGGCTGGAAAGCTCCCAACGGCAAAATTTATCCGTCCGGGAGGTATGTGCTTGTGACACGTCAGCTCATGCAGTTTGAAGCCCAGTGGTCGGAAGACGCTGTGCGGCTCATTTATGATGCCAACGAAGGCAGTGGCGTCAATGTCACGGAGACCTGGGGACGGTACAGCGTGGTTGATATCTGGGACAACATGGACGGCACAACCCCCCATTTCAAACGGGAGGGCTACCAGCTGATCGGCTGGGATGAGAATAAGGATGCCACCGAACCCACCTACAAGCTGGGTGAGGGAACCATCACACTCAGTAAAGATAGCACAACGCTCTATGCTATCTGGAGGCGGACGACGATCGACCTTATCATCGAAAAGCAGGTTACCGGCTCTATGGGAAATCGGGACAAGGAATTTTCTTTTGGCTACAGCTATCAAAATGGCGACACTACTAAGGTCGGGACGTTCTCTCTGAAGGACGACGGGACAACGGTCATCGAGAATATCCCTGTCGGTGTTTTGCTGATCCTGACGGAGACGAATGCCGACGGATATGAGATTTCCGCTGTGTACGGAACGGATGGGGAAAGCCAGTCGGCCAAGGACAGAAGCGTGGCATTTACGATCAACGAGACGGACAGAAAGATCGTTGTCACGAACCGGAAGGAGGGTGTGCCTGACAGCGGCGTCATTCTCGACACCCTGCCTTACATGCTCATCTTGGCGGTTGTGGTTGTCTGCGGGATTTTGTTTTTCCGGAAATACGGAAAACGCCGCGACGATTGAAACGGGAGGTGAAAAGAGTGGGACGAAATACGAGTGACACCCGGGAGAAAAACCATCGGGCAAACCGGGTGCGGGGCACACCGGGCAGCTCTTCGGGACAAGGCAGCCGGGAAGACATCGAGAAGTGGCTGAATCAGGTTCGATTTAAAAAAACCGTCTTTGGCGGCGTGCAGGAATCGGACGTCTGGAAAAAAATTGCGGAGCTGAATACCATGTACGAACAGGCTTTGACAGCTGAAAGGGTGCGTTATGACACCCTTCTGAAGGAACGCGCGGAAGTGATGGCCCAGGAAATGTACCGACAAATGGTATCCGGCGACGGGGAACAGGAGAGGTCTGGTGATGTCGAAAGCAAGTAAAAGGCAGAGCGCGGAAGAAATCATCAAGCAGCGCAGAAACCAGGCATTGGACCGACAGGGCTGGGCCAGCCTACTGTTCCGAGTTTTGATCCTCTGTTTCGCAGGCTGGCTGCTGTTGACACAAGTGTTCCTGCTTACCCAGGCTTCCGGGAACGGTATGTTCCCGGCCGTCAAAGACGGCGACCTGGTTATTGGCTTCCGTTGGCAGCAGGAGTACGCCAAAAACGACGTGATTGTATATACCGTGGACGGGCAGACCCATGTGGGACGGATCGCCGCAAGGCAGACCGATGTGGTGACGCTGACCGAGGACGGGGCGCTGCTGGTGAACGGAACGGCCCAGAGTGGGGAAATCATGTATCCCACCTACGCCAAAGAGGGGCTTTCCTATCCCTATACCGTACCGGAGAGCCATGTGTTTGTCCTTGGCGATTACCGGACGCAGACAGAGGATAGCCGGGATTTTGGCCCGATCCCGATGAAGGATGTGGAGGGGAAGGTTATCACGCTCCTCCGCAGACGGGGGCTGTGATGCCCCATACTATACGATGCTTCGCCCCGCAAAACATGGGGCTGGCATAAAAATTTACCAATTTAGGAGGAAAAAGAAAATGAAGAACATGAAGAAAATTGTTTCTATCGTCCTTGCACTGGCTATGATGCTGTGCCTGAACATCGTGGTATTCGCTGCTGATGGCGGTGAAGATCCTGTGACTCCGCCGACATACACGGACCAGAAAACAGTGACCATTAAGAAGATCTATAAGCTTGAGAATGCCGGAACCACTTCCCCTGCTGAGATCTTTACAGTTGAGCAGGTTGGCTCTGGCAGGGTAACGGATGGCGATGCAGACAGCGCACCCGACCTTGGCCCTATCGTCGGCGCGGAATATGGCAAAGGCGATGCAACGGTAGATGGCACAGAGAGAGACATCACAATTACGCTTCCCACGTATGACACGGTTGGCGTTTATGAGTACACTCTGCAGGAGACTGTTGGCACCACCGCCGGCGTTATCTATCATAGAGGCGATATCAAACTGGTCGTAACCGTTATGCAGGGCGATGATGGCAAGATCCGTGTGGCCGGTGTCCATACGGAAACCTCTGGTGGAAAAAAGAGTGGCTCTATCGAGAATAAATACCAGGCTGCCGGTATTCAGGAGAATGGAACAGGTCTGAAAATCACGAAGACAGTTTCCGGTAATATGGCTGACCACGAGAAGTACTTCGAGTTTAATGTTACTTTGACTGGAGTGGAGGGAAAGACCTATAACAATCCTTATACGATCATGGGCGGCAGCGACGATCGTAATCCTGATACTTGTACTGTAGGCTCTTCGTTTAAGGTTTATCTGAAGGCAGATGAGACTATTACTATTGAAAATCTGCCCTATGGTGTAACCTACACCGTGGATGAGACTGACTACAGTGATGAGAAATACACAACAACCGGTGAAGTATTAAGTCCTGAAGAGGTTGATAGTGCTACAGAGGAAGTTACTGTAAACAACGAGAAAAAGGGCGATGTTGACACCGGTATCTACATGGATAGCCTGCCCTACATCCTGCTTCTGGCAGTAGTCGCTGTGGCTGGTTTCGTATTTATCAGCAAGAAGCGCTACGCGAACAACTAATCAAAGCCATACACAGATTTATTTTCGCAGGCATTGAGCCAGGCAGCCGCACTTGTGCGGCTATCTGGTGACTGCCGCGAGGGTCAAAGATCCTGCTGTCCACAGTATTGCAGGCTTCATAACTCGTTACTTGCAGTGGGATCTTTGACAGAGTACATTTTGGACCGGACCTATGGGGCGGAGAACCGCCCTGTGCGTCCGGCCGGATGAGGAAGGAGGACGGCCTTGGGTGAGCAAAAAAGCATATCGCGCATTTTCCTGAGCGCCGCCGACACCCTCGTGAACCTGATTGCTATTTTAGCCCTGGCGCTGGCGGGCATGTATGCCGGCTACGCCCTTTGGGACAACAACCGGATTTATTCCGCCGCTGAGGACGTGCGCTCGGACATGATCCAGTGGAAGCCTGTGATTGACGAAGACGGCGGCGCTTCCTTTGAGGAGCTGCTGGCAGTTAATCCGGATGTGTGCGCCTGGGTAACGCTGGATGGAACCAGCATTGATTACCCTGTTTTACAGGGGGAAACAAACCTCACCTACATTAACACGGATGTCTATGGCAATTTTGCCCTGGCCGGGAGTATTTTCCTGGATTCCCGTAACAGCAATGATTTTAGCGACCCTTATTCTCTGCTCTACGGCCACCACATGGAGAATAGCGGGATGTTTGGGGATCTGGATCTTTATAAGGATGAGGCGTTCTTCGCAAAAAACACCACCGGAACGCTGATTCTGCCCGGTCAGGTTTATAACTTGGAAATCTATGCCTGCCTGGTGATCAGTGCCTCAGATCAAGCAATCTTTGAGCCAGAGCGCTGGCAGGCTGGAATAGATGGACTGCTTGCCTACGCGGAGAAACATGCGGTACTCCTGAACAGGCAGGCATCCAAGAAAATCGCAGCGATGGAACAGCCGCAGGTGCTTGGGTTTTCTACCTGTGCAACAGAGTTTACAGACGCAAGGACCATTATACTGGCTGTGATGGAATCCAGAGCAGCGGATCAGGAGGTAAATGAAAATGAAGAAGATAGGCAGATTGTTGACAATGCTGACGCTGGCGGCGGTATTCCTGTGTGTCCAGGCAGTTCCGGCTTTTGCCGCTTCCGGCTTTGTGACAGCGCGGATTCCTGTAAGGGTAATCCTGAAGGGCGAGGATCCTGACCCGGCGGAGACCTATACCATCGTGCTGAAAGCGGATGACGGCTCCTATCCCATTCCGGACAATTCCCCCAATGGGCAAGCTATTATGAAAATCAAGGGCAGCGGAAAATCCAGCTTCTATATTACGTACGTTCACCCGGGAACCTATACCTATACGGTATCCCAAAAGCCGGGGGCAGATCGGGATTGCAGCTATGCTTCCTGCGTTTATGAAGTAACCGTGCAGGTTACCAACAGCCAGACGGAGGCAGGAGCGTTGGATGTAGTGGTGAAGGCGGAGAAAGAGACAAAACGGGGCGTGAAATGCTCCATCGAGTTTATCAACAGCTATCCGAAAGCAGATCCTGTGAACCCCACAGATCCAACGGAACCCGTAAACCCAACAAATCCCGTAAACCCTGCAAAGCCAGGTGACAGCCCCAAAACAGGGGACGAGAGCAGCCTGCAGCTATATTTTGCGCTGGCCAGCGGCGGAGCACTGATGTTGTCGGCCCTTTTCCTGACCAGAAAAAAGGAAGAATATGCGGAATAACTGACAAAAAATCATCCAGGAGCAGCAGATGGAAATGGTGGAACAAGCCATGGAAAAAAGCGAGAAACGAGGAGGATGCGACATGAAAATCTATTACCAAATAAACGACATTTGTGTTTGCTGCGGTGAACCGGTGCCGGAAGGGTACATGGTTTGTCCCGGCTGCCAGAGGGCGGCTGAACAAGGCAAAGGCATTAGCCGCCGTACAGACACCTCTTCTGCTAAACATGTCAGGACATACGAATTTAAAGGAGAAACAGAGGGAAAGACAGCTTAGAAAAAAGTACATTCAAAACCGCAGTTGAGGAGCTTATATGCGCTAAATGCTATGGAAAAACAGGAGTCTTCCACAGAACAGCAGGCATTCAAAATGCTGATTTCTGTGGGAGATTCTTTTTTACGCATATCTGTATGAACAATGCCTGTTGCGCGGTCATAGAATCTTCTTAAATTACAAGGGATTGTTTTTATCGTGATTTTATTATATGATACCAGAGTCAAAAGGTCATGCGTTCCACGCTTGCATGGCGGTGGATGAGGGACATTATGACATGTCTGGAAATGAGGAAGAAGTGGGAGAGAAGATACGGTAAAACAGGAAGAGATGGTTTACGATATGAGCTATAAGATTTTAGTCGCGGAGGATGACAGAGGGTTAAATGAGGGCGTCCGTCTGGCCCTTGGGCAAAGGGATGTCACATTTGTGCCGGCCTATACGCTGGCGGAGGCGCGGGAGCTTACAGAGGCGGAGCAGCCGGATATGATCCTTCTGGATATCAATTTTCCGGATGGCAGCGGCTTTGATTTTCTGAGGGAACTCCGCAGGAAATCAAAGGTACCTGTCCTGGTGATTACGGCAAACGATATGGAGCTGGATGAGGTGAAGGGACTGACGTTGGGGGCTGACGATTACATCACGAAGCCCTTCGGCCTGATGGCCCTGCGCGCCAGGGTGGAGAACATCCGCAGGCGCACGATGAAACAGGCAGCCTTTGTTTATGATACGGGCAAGTATCGGTTTGATTTTGAAACCCTTGATTTTCGTGTGGAGGGGCGGGAAGTCTCTCTTAGCACGCCGGAGCAGAGGCTTTTGCGGCTGTTTGTGGAGCATCCCGGCCAGACGTTGACGAGGGACAGGCTGACTGCTCTGATCTGGCAGGACGCAGTGGACTATGTGGACGAAAACGCGCTGACCGTCACCGTTAGCCGCCTGCGTAAAAAATTGGAAATCAGGGAGGCAGACGGTTCCATCTGTACGGTATACGGTGTGGGATATGTCTGGAATCCAGAAAATATCCGGGAGGGGGAAGGCTATGCGTACAGGCTCTAAGATCATTTCCCGTCTGGACGCAATGCTGGAGGATGCCATAAACGGTTCTTTCGTGGAGGCAGATTACGATGAGACAGAGCTGTCCCGCCTGGAAAGTAAGTTCCGGCACTATCTGACGGCCAGGGAAATGGCCTCTGAGAAGGTGGAGGCAGAGCGTCTGGCCATCAAGGAGCTGGTGACAGATATCTCCCATCAGACGAAAACGCCGCTGGCAAATATTCTTTTGTACAGCCAGCTTTTGGAGGAACAGAGCCAGGACCGGCAGGTGATGCCTTATATCGAGCAGATTCGCATCCAGACGGAAAAACTGGAATTTTTGATGCAGGCCCTTATCAAAATTTCCCGCCTGGAGAGCGGTATGGTGGATCTGTCGCCGACAGAAGGGCCGCTGTATCCGCTTCTTTCGCGGGCGGTAAGCCTGGCTGAGGGAAGGGCCGGGGCAAAGGGGATCGCCATAGAGCTGTCCGGTGAAAGGGACGCCCGGGCTGTCTTTGATTTCCGCTGGACACTGGAAGCTATGGGAAATCTCCTTGATAATGCTGTGAAATATTCACCGGCAGGGAGCCTGGTAACAGTGCGTGTGAGAGCTTTTGAAATGTTCGTGTGTGTTTCCGTGGAGGACATGGGCCCCGGAATTCCGGAGGCAGAGCAGGCCCAGATTTTTGAACGGTTTTACCGGGGGAAACATGCGCGCCATGAGGAAGGAAACGGGCTGGGCCTTTATCTTACCCGCATGATTTTGCAAAAAGAGCGGGGCTATGTGAAAGTGATTTCTCCGGAAGAAGGCGGAAGCCGTTTTTCCATATATTTACAGAGAGTGTGATGGCCATACCTGGGGCTGCAGTAAAGTCTGTGGCCTTTCGGTACGGTTCAGGACAGGGCTGAGGCTGTAAGCATATGCTGCAAGAGTGCAAAATCCCATCGCCGGAGGCTCAGTGTGCCAGTGGTACATGCTTAGGGCCGACCGAAGCGGGGCGTCATAAAGAATCTCACAAAGGAACAATATGAGATTATGCGGAAACATCCCTCGATCACAGAGGAGGGAATCGATATTGCGGTGTCTGCAGCTGTGACAAATACGGAATTCTTAAAGCGCCATCTGGAGATGCATTACCGGTCGGAAAATCTGTATCAGCATGATTTCATTGAGATCCTTGACGGCAGAGCGCCGCAGGCTGCCGATGAGGTTCTGATGGACGAAAAATCTATGGAGCTTTTGGGGCTGGAGGCCAAGGCAGGACAGCGGGTGACGATTAAGATGCGGGTTCGCACCGCAGATACAGAGGAGATTGAGCGAGCCTTTACGGTTTCCGGTGTGATCAGGGCTGTGGATGGCATGAACGTGGGATTTCTGTATGTGTCGGAGAGCTATGTGGAAACGTATGCGGACGAACTCTTTCCCATGGACGAGAACGTGGGCGGTATCAACATGAGCGTAAATTGTGACGGCGGGGGGGATATCCAGCAGAAGCTGTATAAGATCATAACGGACAGCGGATTTTCCACCGATGACAGGGAGGAAAATTATGTGGCCTCCAACGCCAACTGGGCTTATATGTCACAAAGCGCGTCTAGTGATCCTGCGAACATCATCGGCATAGGAGCGGCGCTGCTTTTGATTTTGGTGACAGGGTATCTGATTATTTACAATATTTTCCAGATTTCCGTGATCCGCGATATCCGCTATTACGGTCTCTTAAAAACCATCGGGACTACCGGGCGTCAGATCAAAAAAATCCTGCGCCGCCAGGCCCTCACGCTTTGCGTCCTGGGCATACCGGCGGGACTGCTGCTTGGATATCTGGCAGGCAAAGTGCTGCTTCCGGTGATCATGACAACCGGGGGAAGCAGCTACGCAAAGGCAGATGTGAAGGTATCGCCGCAGCTGTGGATTTTTGTGGGAGCAGCGCTGTTTACTGTAATCACCGTGCTGATCTCCGAATGGAAGCCGGGCCGGATTGCCGCGAAGGTTTCTCCGGTGGAGGCATTGCATTACACGGAACAGAGAAAAGGAAAGAAGAAGCTAAAAAAATCCATGGACGGAGGAAAAATCGCCCGTATGGCATTTTCAAATCTTGGAAGAAACAAGGGAAGGACGGCTGTGGTGATCTGTTCCCTGTCTCTGACAGTCATTTTGCTGAACAGCATTTACACAGTCAGCCATTCCCTTGACCGGGAAGGATTTCTGTCAAAGATGATACTGAGTGAAGCCGTGATCGGAAATGCGCAGCTCTGGAATTATGGATACCGTCCCTTTGACGAGGAGACTGCAGAGGAGGAAAACCTGCCGGAAACCTTTATTTCCGCCTGCGAAGAGCAGGAGTGTTTTCTGGAGGGAGGAAGGATTTACGGCGACGTGACAGGCGTAAAGCTTGCACTGGATTCCTGGAAGATGCCTGACTATATTGAGAAGGATGAAAACGGTATTCCCGGCTGCTGGAAAGAAGGAAGATGGAATTCTTATGGCTTATACGGTGAGAAGGGAGAGCTTCTGTCCCGTGATCTTATGGCGGCTTATTTTGGAATAGAGAAATTTATCCTGTCAAAAATGACCGTCATTGAGGGAGAGAAGGATCCGGACGCGATCTGGGAGAAGCTTCAGACAGGAAAGTATCTGATCTACGGGGCAGATGTGGATGATGACAATGCCGTTATTCATGAAGCTGTGAAGCATCATGCCGGAGAAAAGATCACACTGATGTTTGACGGTGATGAAGCGGGAAAACAAACAGAAAAAGAGTATGAGATTCTTTCTGTGATCAAGCGCCACCAGTACAGCCTGTCCAATCTGGTCGGCAATGATTTTGAATACTATGTGACTTCGGAAGAGTTTAAAAAGCACTGCCCGGAGAGCTTCCTGATGAATTATCTGCTGGATACGAAAGAGGGCGGCGAGGCAGAGATGGAAACATTTTTAAATAATTATACGGAAAATGTGGAACCTGCCATGAACTATCAGTCCAGGACAATGGTTCAGGGGCAGATGCAGGAGCTGCTTGGAACCGTCACACTGGTGGGGACTTTGCTGGCAGCCATGATCGGCCTCATTGGAATCTTGAATTTTGTGAATACGCTGCTTACGGGGATGGTCACCAGAAAGCGGGAGTTTGCCATGATGGAAGCCATTGGTATGACAAAACGCCAGCTTGTGGGAATGCTCACAGTGGAAGGCGTCTGCTATGCCGGCATCACGATTGTCTGCTCCTTGCTCCTCAGCAGTGCGTTTTCCCTGGGAATCGTGCGCATGCTTGGCAGCGGAATCTGGTTTTTGAAATATCAGTTTACCCTTTTGCCCGTGTTCCTCGCCAGTCCGGTGCTGCTTCTGCTTGGGATCCTTGTGCCGGGGATTGTGTACCGGCTGCGCAGGCAGGAAAGTATTGTGGAGGAAATCCGTGAATAATATTTAAGAGGAAAGGCCCGGCCTTTGCAAATCGCTCTGCAAAGCCGAGACCTTTCCTTTTTCAACGATTAGCCCTGTGTCAGGATCTGACGGACGTGAGCCACTTCTTCAGCGGTGGCTTTGGCTGCCGGAACGTAATACTGTTTGCTTCTGGCAATCTGATACAGCTCTTCCTGGGACATCTCGCACTGGTTGCGGATCTGTTTTAACGTCTGTTTTAACTGCGGGTTTTCGGACTGGGCGATCATGCCTGCGTACCGGGTCAGTTCTCCGTTGATGCCTGCCAGTGTGTCTGCTACCATTGTCTTTTCATCCATGTTCATACCCTCCTGCTGTTTTTACTGTAAAAATTTCATAAGCTGCTGCTTAGTTTCCAGTGCGGACTGAGCAGATTTCTGGAAAAACTGCTTAACGCTCTGGTCAGTGGCCTGATTTGCGTAGTTTGTCATCTTGCAGTGGGTGGTGGTGTATCCGCCGATCAGATGGCGGAGGTTCTGTAAATCCAGTTCTGAGATTTCTGTCATCATATGAGAAGTCCTCCTTAATATTTACTGCCTTTTTAGTATGTCTTTTTTCTGAAAAAGTATGTAAAACTGAGAAAAAAACATCATACTAAGGTAGATGAAAGAGAGCAGGCACACGGAGAGAAAAATCTCCAGGGCAGGGAGAAGGTTCCAGTGCAAATGCAAAAGAAGAAAACGGAAAAAGTACATGATTCCGGCGCTGAGGCTCAAGGCAAACACAGGTTTTCCGATCCAGCCCATACTGTCAAACCGGAAGGGCACTTCGCGGGAAAGAGAAAACAGGGCGGCTGCGGCGGAAAAGAGCTGGCTGGCCAAAAGTCCCCAGAGATAACCTGCAATGCCAAAGTGCGGGACGGCATACCAGACAAACAGGATACGCAGCAACAGGGAGAGGGCGTTTTGCCAGAAGGTGGTGACTGTCTTTCCCATGCCGTTTTGGATGCTGGTGAGGGTTGTGCCAAGGTAGAGAAAGGGGCAGATCCAGGCCAGGATCAAAATAAATTGCCCGGCCATCTCGTTGTGAAAGAGCGCGGTTCCCAGGGCGTCCCCAAAACAGAGAAAGATCCCTGTGCAGAGGATGCCAAGGATCAGGCTGTAGCGCACGGTGCCCTCCAGGGTTTTTGTGATCCGCCGCTCGTTGTTTGCGGCCTGGGCCTCGGATACGGTTGGAAGCAGCATGACGGAGATCGCGCTGGTGACGGCGGAGGGAAAGAGCACCAGGGGCATGGCCATGCCCGTGAGTACGCCGTAGACGGAAAGGGCCGAGGAGGTGGTAAGCCCTGAAAGCTGGAGGCGCAGGGGGATGCAGACAGCCTCTATGCTTTGTAAAAGGTTGATCAGTACCCGGTTGGCTGTCAGGGGCAGGGAAAGGCAAAGCAGCGTTGCCCAGGGCAGGGACGAAGAGGCGTGCTCTCTTTTTTGTTTTCCAAAGTGCAGGAGGGCAGCCGTCAGGCAGAACAGGGCGGAGGCGGCCTCCTCAAAGACCAGGCCGATCACAGCCAGGAGAGGTGTTGGAGACATGCCATTTTCCAGGAAAATCAGGTACACCAGATAGGAGACAGACACACGGGCCAGCTGCTCCACCAGCTGGGAGACGGCGGGAACGCCTGTCTTTTTCAGCCCCAGATAGTAGCCGCCCACGCAGGAATGGATGCCTGCAAAGGGCAGGGCGAAGGCGAGAAGGCGGATCAGATCCTGGCAGCGGCTCTCTTTTAAAAGGGAGCAGGCGATCCAGGGGGCCTGAACATAGAGAAAGAGGGCGGTCGGCAGAGCGCCGCCCAGGGTAAGGATAAGTCCGGCCAGGAATACAGACCGGGCTCCCTTCTTATCGCCCAGGGCCATTTTGCCGGAAACATTTCGTGAGATGGCAGTCTGAATGCCGGAGGCGGTGAGGGAGAAGGCCATGGAGTACACCGGGAAGATCAGCTGGTAGATGCCTACGCCCTCCGCACCGATGGCCTGGGAGAGGAATATTCTATAGAAGAAGCCAATGATCCGGCTGACGAAGCCCACCATCGTCAGGATCAGCGCTCCTTGGAGAATCACATGTTTTTGGTTCATAAAGCTTCCTGCCTGAAATGATTTTTATCAATATATTCTCATCTGAGGGTTGACAGAACTTCACAGAAGTGATATAGTCAAATCGAAAATCCCAGTAAAATACTCGGATTTGAAAGGAGGAAGCATTATGAAGCTGTCCACAAAAGGCAGATATGGCCTTCGCGCGCTGATCGACCTGGCCGTGTACAGTGAAGAATCTGCCGTATCTATCAGCAGTATTGCTGCCAGAGAGCACATCTCCGAGAGTTATCTGGAGCAGCTGGTGGCGAAGCTCAAAAAGGCCAGACTTGTTAAGAGCATCCGGGGAGCCGGGGGCGGTTACATGCTTGCCAGGCCGGCAGAGGAGATTTCCGTAGGAGATATTTTGCGGGCCCTGGAGGGAAATCTGGAGGCTGTAGCCTGCGCAGGGCTGGATGCGGAGGGCGGCTGCGAGGAAGCCGATTTCTGTGTCACCAAATATGTATGGCAGAGAATTAATGACAGTATCACCCAGGCGGTGGACGAGATCAAGCTGTCCCAGCTTGTCGAGGAAAGCAAAGCCGTAAAGGACCGCGGCGGCGCAGAGCAGCAGGGCAGGAGACCCTGCCAGTGAAAATATTTGATCCTAAAGCATAAACATAAAAATCATATAGATCGCAGGAAAAGTAAGGAGTGATTAAAAATGGCAAAATTTATTTATCTGGATAATGCCGCGACGACGAAGACTGCGCCGGAGGTTGTGGAGGCGATGCTTCCGTATTTTACGGAGTATTATGGCAATCCCTCCAGCGTGTATGAATTTGCAGGAAAGAGCAAGGCGGCTATTACAAAGAGCCGGGAAATTATCGCGAAGGCCCTGGGCGCCGCGGATAACGAGATTTACTTTACGGCAGGCGGCTCAGAGTCGGACAACTGGGCATTAAAGGCTACAGCCGAGGCCTATGAAAAAAAAGGAAAGCATATCATCACCACAAAGATTGAGCATCATGCCATCCTGCATACAGCGGAATATCTGGAGAAGAGGGGATTTGAGATCACCTATGTGGGCGTAGACGAGAACGGTACCGTGAAGCTGGATGAGCTGAAAAAAGCCATTCGTCCGGATACGATCCTGATCTCTGTGATGTTTGCCAATAACGAGATCGGAACGATCCAGCCGATCAAGGAAATCGGCCAGATCGCCCATGAGAAGGGAATCCTTTTCCACACAGACGCTGTGCAGGCCTTTGGCCAGATCCCAATCAATGTGGATGAGTGCCATATCGATATGCTCAGTGCCAGCGGCCATAAGCTGAACGGCCCCAAGGGCATTGGTTTCCTGTATATCCGCAAGGGCGTGAAGATCCGTTCCTTCGTCCACGGCGGCGCCCAGGAGAGAAAGAGACGGGCCGGGACGGAAAATGTGCCCGGGATCGTGGGAATTGGAAAGGCTGTAGAGCGCGCCATGGCGACGATGGAGGAGCGCACCAGGCATGAGACGGAGGTCAGGGATTATCTGATCGACAAGATCTTAAAAGAGATCCCCTATACACGCTTAAACGGCCACAGGACAAACAGGCTGCCGAATAACATAAATTTCAGCTTCCAGTTCATCGAGGGAGAATCTCTGCTGATTATGCTGGATATGGACGGTATCTGCGGCTCCAGCGGCTCTGCCTGCACGTCGGGCTCCCTGGATCCCTCCCATGTGCTTTTGGCCATCGGGCTGCCTCATGAGATTGCCCACGGCTCTCTGCGGCTGACGCTGAGCGAGGAAATCACGAAGGAAGATATGGACTATGTGGCGGAGTCGATCAAAAAGATCGTGGAGAGACTGCGCAGCATGTCACCGTTGTATGAGGATTTTGTAAAAAAGCAAAAATAAAGAAAATATAGAAAGCGTTGGAGGAATAACAATTATGTACAGTGAAAAGGTAATGGATCATTTTAACAATCCCAGGAATGTAGGAGAGATCGAGAACGCCAGCGGCGTGGGAACAGTCGGCAACGCAAAATGCGGTGATATCATGAGAATTTATCTTGATATCGACGATAACGGCATTATCAGGGACGTCAAATTTAAAACCTTTGGCTGCGGCGCGGCTGTGGCTACCAGCAGCATGGCTACGGAGCTTGTAAAGGGAAAGAATATCCAGGAAGCCCTTCAGGTGACAAATAAGGCCGTAATGGAAGCCCTGGACGGACTTCCCCCAGTGAAGGTTCACTGTTCTCTGCTGGCAGAGGAGGCGATCCACGCGGCACTCTGGGATTATGCGGAAAAGAACGGCATTAAGATCGAAGGGCTGAAGAGGCCGAAGTCTGACATTCACGAGGGTGAAGAGGAAGAAGAGGAAGAATATTAAGCCTTGTGAAAAGCAGGAGTGTTGGTATGAGTAAGGGAAAAGTCGTGGTAGGCATGTCCGGCGGCGTGGATTCCTCCGTGGCAGCTTACCTTTTAAAAGAGCAGGGCTATGAGGTTATCGGCGTGACCATGCAGATCTGGCAGGATGAGGAAGAAACGATCCAGCAGGAGAACGGCGGGTGCTGCGGGCTAAGCGCTGTGGACGATGCCAGGAGAGTGGCGGATCAGTTGGGGATTCCCTATTATGTCATGAATTTCAAGAAGGAATTCAAGAAAAATGTGATGGATTATTTTACCGGGGAATACTTAAACGGCAGGACGCCCAATCCCTGCATCGCCTGTAACCGGTACGTAAAGTGGGAGTCCCTGCTTAAGCGAAGCCTGGAGATCGGGGCAGATTATATCGCCACCGGCCATTACGCCAGAATCCGCAGGCTGCCCAACGGGCGGTACACGCTGCTGCAGTCGGCTGCGTCAGCGAAGGATCAGACGTATGCCCTCTACAGCCTGACCCAGGAGCAGCTATCCCATACGCTTATGCCGGTGGGGGAGTTCTCGAAGGATGAGATCCGGCAGATAGCGGAGGACATCGGCCTGCGGGTGGCTCACAAGCCGGACAGCCAGGAGATCTGCTTCGTGCCGGACAAGGATTATGCCCGTTTTATTGAGGAGTATACAGGACGGCACATACCGGAAGGGAACTTTGTGAATACGGCAGGCCAGGTGATCGGAAGGCATAAGGGGATCACGCACTATACCATCGGCCAGAGAAAGGGCTTAAACCTTGCCATGGGCCATCCCGTTTTTGTTTCCAGGATCTGCCCGGAGACGAATGAGGTGGTCATAGGAGAAAATGAGGATATTTTCCGCCATACGCTCCTGGCGGACCGCCTGAACTATATGGCGGTGCCGGAATTTACTGACGGTATGGAGGTCATGGCAAAGATTCGCTATAACCACAAAGGGTCTCCCTGCCGTATTGAGCTTGCCGGAGAGGGGAGGATTCGCTGTGTCTTCCCGGAGGCCCAGCGGGCCATCACGCCGGGACAGGCTGTGGTGTTTTATGATGGAGAGCGTGTGCTCGGAGGCGGAACGATCCTGAGAGCCGGGGAATATTGAGAGTTGCAGGACTGTAGCTGTGGGAAAATCCGACAGGCTGCAGTCTTTTTTTGCGCACTGCGCGATGCGGTTTTTTCACAGCTGTAATGGGTTGACGGAAGGGAGGGAAAGTGATAAGATAAGAACCGCACTACAATATCCTGTGTGAAAAATGAAAAGTAACACTAGATGTGGTGAGGGAAAGATTGATAGACAGAGAGGATATGCGCGTATGAGATATCATAATATAACAAAGGACGATATGCTGAACGGAGATGGGCTGCGCGTCGTATTATGGGTTGCGGGGTGCAACCATTGCTGCAAGGAATGCCACAATCCCGTCACCTGGGATCCAAACGGCGGGATTCCTTTTGATAAAAAAGCGAAGGAAGAGATTTTTGCGGAGCTGGAGAAGAGCTACGTGTCGGGGCTGACCTTAAGCGGGGGGGATCCTCTTTATCCGGGGAACCGGATGGACGTGGAAGCTCTGGTAAAGGAAGTCAGGAGCCGTTTTCCTGAGAAGACCATATGGCTCTATACGGGAGGCCTGTGGGAGAGAGAGAAGAAGCGTTCCCTGGTGAAGTATCTGGATGTTATGGTAGATGGAGAGTATGAGAAAGACAAGCGGGATACGCAGCTTCATTGGAGAGGCAGTGCAAACCAGCGGGTGATTGATGTGCAGAAATCCCTGGCCAGCGGCCAGACGGTGCTGTACTGTGAATAGGAGGATTATATGAAAAGGATTGCGAAATTTCACAAAGTAAGCTTTGAACAGTTTCAGGAGGGATGGCTCGGAGAATTTCCCGGAATGTCCCAGGAAGAGATCGAAAAGATTTATCAGGAGATTCGCCTGCCAAGGCGGGCCACAGCCGGGTCGGCGGGGTATGATTTTTTTGCTCCTGTGAATTTTGTGCTGGCTCCCGGTGAGACAGTGAAGATCCCCACGGGAATCCGGGTAGAGATGGACGAAAACTGGGTACTGAAGTGCTATCCCAGAAGCGGGCTTGGATTTAAGTTCCGCCTTCAGCTGAACAATACTGTGGGCATCATTGACAGCGACTATTTTTATTCTGACAATGAAGGCCACATTTTCGCGAAGCTGACCAATGATACCAACGAGAAAAAGACTCTCTGCGTGGAAAAGGGGACAGGCTTTATGCAGGGGATTTTTGTAGAATATGGCATCACAGTAGATGATGATGTGACGGAAGTGCGAAACGGGGGACTGGGGAGCACGACGTAACAGGCAGCGCTGACAGGGAAAAGGTTCTTGTGCCCTGTCTTCAAGTCTGGTAGAATAGCTGTAGAAGCGAAGCGGCAGGACACAGGATAAGGGGGAATGAAAACGTGCGGACAATGAAAAAGCGATGGCTGGCAGCGGCAGTGCTTTTGCTGGTTCTCTGCCTGGGGCAGACGGCGGCAGCGGCAAAAGTAAAGACGCCCACGGGCCTCAAGGCAGATTATGATAAAAACTATATTACGCTGGCATGGAAGAAGGTTCCGAAGGCTGCAGGCTATGTCATTTACCGCTACAGCAAGATCGCGGGGCAGTACATACGGGTGAAGGATCTGAGAACGAACACGTATACCATGTACGGTCTTCCCACAAAGACTCTTTACCGTTTCAAGGTTCGGGCCTATAGGAAGACGGGCGGCAGGACATATTACAGCGCTTACAGCAAGCGGCTTCAGGTCCGGACAAAGAAGGAGCCGACGAAAAAGGTCTCAACGATTAAGAAATTTTTGCAGGGAGCCATTGAGCCCATCGGAAAGGCGATCTATGTGTGGGGCGGCGGTTGGAGTGTGGACGGCCTCGGCGGAAGCCCGGAGGCCAGGAGCATGGGCGTCAGCAGCCAATGGGTAAGATTTTTCAATGCCCAGTCGAAGGATTACAATTTCTATAATACCCAGTACCAGAGACACGACGGTCTGGACTGTTCCGGTTACGTGGGCTGGGCAATTTACAACATGATGAATACGAAAAGCGGCAACAATGGCTATGTGATGTCTTCCAGGGATATGGCGAAAAATTATGCCTCCAGAGGCTGGGGAACCTATATCAAACGGGCGGATGTGAAGGATTATAAGCCGGGGGATATCATGAGCAGCGCCTGTAAGGACTGCGGCCATGTGTGGATTGTGATCGGCCAGTGTGAGGACGGCAGCGTAGTGGTGCTGCATTCCTCCAGCAACCCGGGCGTGCAGCTCTCCGGTACGGTAACACCGGATGGAAAAATCGTGAGCCAGGCCGCGGTGCTGGCCCAGAAGTACATGGAGCAGTATTATCCCGACTGGTGCAAAAAGTTTAAAACAAAAATTCGGGATGAAAAATATCTGAGCCACTTCGGACAAATGCGCTGGAATGTCAGCGGAAAATCCGTGCTGACAGATCCGGATGGTTATCAGAAAATGACGGCTGAAGAGGTGCTGAAGGATCTGATCGGGCCGCTGAAATCGGAGGAGCTTCCGCCTCCTGACCCGGAGCCGGATCTCACGCTGCCGGATCCGCCCAATGAGTCGGAAAAGACAGTGGAAACGGAGACTGCTGCGGCAGGCGAAGTGATGGTACCTTAAGGCAAAGTTTGAAACAAATAAGTAGA
>DESK01000038.1 GCA_002361955.1 Lachnospiraceae bacterium UBA3316 | reverse complement strand
GCTGTTTTGTTTTTGACAGCTTCACGATTCTATCAAATCTTTCTGGACTTGTCAAGAACTTTTTTCAACTTTTTCATTTCCTTTTCGCCCCTCATCGAAGCGACTTCAATATCTTACCACCGCTTTCTTTATTTGTCAACGGTTTTTTTCATTTTTTTAGTAAATATTTCGCCCCCGGATTTCCCACCCCTTTTTTAACGCTGGCGATGCTTCTTTACCGCAGGCCTTCATAAAAGAAAACGGAGCAGCCAAACGCTGCTCCATATCCCCTCCAATTCAAAACAGGCTCTTTTGTCAAGTGATATCACCACACATTTGAATAGCCACATATCTTCAAACTCGCCCTCTGCCCGTCAGCGAATCGGATTTTCATTCATAACCTCACTCTCACTTAACAATCCAGTCCTTAAAGCTTGCTTCTTAAAGCCTTGGCTGGCTTTTTTAATTATAATATATTCATTCTCCCAATTCTATATGTGCCATTATCTGTGCCATTCTATTCGCAACTTTCATTACCTGTTTGCAGACGTCTGTGCCCTCACTGCGCAGGCTCCGGAACAGTGCTCTCTCCCCTTTCTCTCCTAGATTCGTTCCACCGCATCCTTAAGGGAACGGACTCCCAAAATGCGGACTCCGTCAATCTGCCCGACAGCCTTTACGGACACCTGAGGCATGATCACGGTAGTAAATCCCAGCTTTTTCGCCTCCAGGGCCCTCTGCTGAGCCATACTTACGCCCCGCACTTCCCCGCTCAGTCCCACTTCCCCAAACGCTATGGCTTTTTCGTCGATGGGCCTGTCTTTGTAGCTTGATACCAGCGCCAAAACGACCGCCAGGTCAATCGCCGGTTCATTCATGCGGATGCCTCCGGCTATATTTACATAGGCGTCGTAGGAGGACAAATGCAGACCCAGGCGTTTTTCCAATACGGCCATAAGAAGATTTACACGGTTATAATCCGTTCCCACGGCCGTCCTTCTGGGAATCGCCATATTGCTGCGGCAGACGAGAGCCTGGATCTCAATCAGGATCGGTCTCGTCCCCTCCATCGAGCAGGCCACAATCGAACCGGAGGCTCCCTCCGGCTTTCCGTCCAGCATAAATTCCGAAGGATTTTTTACCTCTTCAAGCCCTGTTTCCCGCATTTCAAAAACGCCAATCTCATTTGTGGAGCCGAATCTGTTTTTCACTCCCCTCAGGATACGGTAGGAGGCATGCCTGTCGCCTTCAAAATAGAGAACGGTGTCAACCATATGCTCCAGCACTCTGGGGCCTGCCACCACTCCCTCCTTTGTCACATGTCCCACTATAAAAACGGTAATCTCCATTCCCTTCGCGATCTGCATCAGCAATGAGGTGGACTCCCTCACCTGTGAGACACTGCCCGGCGCGGACCCTACCGTTTCATTGTACATCGTCTGGATGGAATCAATGACCACCGCCTCCGGTTTCACCCTCTGAATCGCGCTCTTGATGGTCTCCAGATTGGTTTCGCATAAAAGCAGCAGCTCCTCTCCGATCTTCCCGATTCTCTCCGCCCTCATCTTAATCTGCTGCAGAGATTCTTCTCCCGAGATGTAGAGAACCCGTCTCCCTTGCTGTGTCATGTTTTTGCACACCTGAAGCAGAAGAGTCGATTTTCCAATTCCGGGATCCCCTCCCACCAACACCAGGGAACCGGGCACGATGCCGCCTCCCAGCACCCTGTCCAATTCCCCACAGCCGGACGATATCCTGCTCTCTTCCCCGCTTTTGATGCTGGAAAGCCGCACGGGCTCTGCCGTTTCCCGGCGCACGGTATGGGCTCCCGCTGATTTTTCCACGATCTCCTCCGCAAATGTATTCCACTCCCGGCATGCCGGACACTGCCCCATCCATTTTCCGGACTCATACCCGCAGTTTTGGCAGAAAAATGCTGTCTTCTTTCCCTTTGCCATAGTACCTCCCTTTAAGTTGTCAGATCAATCCGCCGTTACATTTTTTCATAAAAAAATCCGTATCCGAATCACCCTTCCGTGTCCGTATACGGATTATCTTTTACTTATGCTCTTTCGATCCTGATCTCAGCTGTATCCTTCTCTGTGCTTCCCAGCTCCACGCTCAGAACCAGCTTTCCTCCAAGATTTGTTTTCATCGTTCCGATGCCCTTGCCGTCCACAAATACCTGATACTGGGTATCTGCCTCCAGCTCCACGGTAATCTGCACGTCTGTGGGCGCTTCCACCTCAAAGGTAAGCCCCGACTCCGTTGCCTTTAAGCATCTGACTGCTGTTCCCGGCACGGACTCATACACGAACATACCATTTCTCTCCAACTTGGTGATTTCCTTGAAGGTCTTCACTTTATACAAATCACCTTTATGCTCAAAATCCGATACCTTTGTCTTCTGGTTCAGCTCATAATTCCCAAAACTGATGGTTCCATCTGCTTCTGTGCGTATTAATTCACTGATCACTGACATCTCTATGCCCTCCTGGTCTTCTCTCGCTGTGTTTATGTGATATTCCCATCACGGCGGCCTTTTCTTTTCAGGCCTTCCACAGAATTATTCTGTGGATAAATTTTATCACAATTCCCCGAAATATGCTACCTATTTCACCGAAAATTTCAATTTCCCGTCCCTTGTCCCCAGGGATACAGTATCGCCGTTTTTAATCCTTCCTTCCAGGATCTCCTCTGCCAGGGCGTCCTCTATTTTATTCTGGATCGCCCGCTTTAAGGGCCGTGCCCCATACTTCTGGTCAAAGCCTGCCTGGGCTATAAAATCCTTGGCTGTATTCTGCACCTTCAGCGTAATATTCATCTGCTCCTTGCAGCGTTTCACAAATCCATTTAATAAGATTCCGGTAATGCTGCGGATATGCTCCTTATCCAGGGCGTGGAACACAATGACCTCGTCAATACGGTTCAAAAACTCCGGGCGGAACAGGCGCTTCACTTCCTCCATAACGCTGCCCTTCATCCGTTCATAATCCTGTTTGGCGTCATCTGCAGTCATAAAGCCCAGCTTTTTCGGCGCCATAATGGACTGCGCCCCTGCGTTTGAGGTCATGATGAGGATTGTATTTTTAAAGTCCACCTTCCGGCCCTGGGAATCGGTGATATGGCCGTCATCCAGAACCTGGAGCAAAATGTTGAACACATCAGGATGGGCCTTTTCCACCTCGTCAAAAAGGATAACGGAATAAGGATTCCTTCGCACCTTCTCGCTGAGCTGTCCGCCCTCGTCGTAGCCCACATAGCCTGGAGGGGACCCCACCAGCTTGGAGACACTGTGCTTCTCCATATACTCTGACATATCTACCCGGATCATAGCCTGTTCGCTGCCAAAGACCGCCTCTGCCAGGGCCTTGGAAAGCTCCGTTTTTCCCACGCCTGTAGGCCCTAAAAACAGGAAAGAACCGATCGGACGGTTCGGATCCTTCAATCCTACGCGCCCTCTCTTCACGGCCTTTGCCACAGCCGTCACGGCCTCCTCCTGACCTACCACACGTTTATGCAGAATCTTCTCAAGCCTCAGCAGGCGCTGGGATTCTTTCTCTGCCAGCCTCTGAACGGGGATTTTGGTCCATCCGGATACTACCTCCGCCACATCTTCCTCCCCGATCACCAGCTCCTTGGCTGCATTCTTTTTCTCAATCCTTGCCTTCTGGCCCTCCAGCTTCTTTTTCAGCTCCTCCTGCTCCTTCTGAAGCTCGCCCGCTCTCACAAAATCTTCCCTGCGGATGGCCTCCTCCTTCTCATCGCCAAGGCGCTCCAGCTCTTTTCCCATATGTTCCAGCTGTTCCGGCACCTTGTATCCCTTGAGCTGCTTTCTGGAGGCCGCCTCATCCATAAGGTCAATGGCCTTATCGGGCAGAAAACGGTCGCTGATATAACGCCTTGACAGCTCTGCCGCCGCCTCCAGGGCTTCGTCTGTTATCTTTACCCGGTGGAAGCTTTCATAATTAGGCCTCAGCCCCTTCAGGATGGCCACCGTCTCCTCCTCCGTGGGTTCCTCCACGGTCACAGGCTGAAATCTCCGCTCCAAAGCCGGATCCTTCTCGATATGCTTCCTGTATTCCCCGATGGTCGTCGCCCCGATCACCTGGATCTCCCCTCTTGACAGGGCAGGCTTCATGATATTGGAGGCATCCATCGCCCCCTCGGCGCCGCCTGCGCCGATGATCGTGTGAAGCTCGTCGATAAACAGCAGCACATCCCTGCTGCCTGCCGCCTCTGATAGAATTCCTTTGATCCTTTCCTCAAACTCTCCTCTGTACTTTGATCCTGCCACCATGCTGGCCATATCCAGGCTTACTACGCGCTTGCCCTGCACCTGTTCCGGCACAGCGCCCATGACGATTCGCTGGGCCAGCCCTTCTACCACAGCCGTTTTTCCCACACCCGGCTCACCGATCAGGCAGGGATTATTTTTCGTTCTTCTGCTCAGGATCTGCAGGATGCGCTCAATCTCCGCCTCTCTGCCGATCACCGGATCCAGCTCCCCTGCCGCCGCCATATCTGTCAAATCACGGCTGAACTGATCCAGCATAGGGGTGGCGCTTCCGGAAGAGCCCTTCGCGTTTCTGGCGTTCTGTGCCATCTCCCTGTAAACTTCTTCCTCGACGCCCATGCTGTCCAGAATCGCCGTATAGAGCTTCTGAAGATTGACGCCCATCGTGTGCAAAAGCCTGGTCGCCACACACTCTGAGTCTTTAATCATCGCCATCAGAATATGCTCCGTCCCCACTTTTCCCATCTGAAGGGCTACCGCCTCCCTGCCGGCATTTTCCAGGATCCTGGCCGCCCGGGGCGTATAGCCGCCAGACTCTTTGAGCTCTCCTTCTGGCACGATCAGCTTTGAGACAAGTTCAACCAGCTTCTCTGTCTCTACTCCCATTTCCCGAAGCACGATACCTGCCGCCCCGTCGGGCTCCATCAACAGACCCAGCAGCAGATGCTCTGAACCAATGTAGCCTGTCCCATACTCCTTTGCCCTTTTCTGTGCCTGATCCAAGGCTCTGTTCGCATATTCTGTAAACTGTCCCCGCATATCATGTCCTCCTGCTTTTATAAATTTACTGCCCGTTCTCACACATGTTCGCGAATATCTCATCCACCAGATCGTGAACCTCCTGACAGGAAATATTCTTGCACCTTCCCTTGGCTAAAATAACCCAGAGACTCTTTTCCATCTCTTTGAGCGCCTTCAGTTTGTCAACATCCAATGCAATGACTGCTCCCCTGCGCCTGTCTATTGTCAGGAATCCCTCCTGCCGCAGCACTGCGTAGGCCTTATTGACGGTGTGCATATTGATACCGACATCCTCTGCCAACTGCCGGACTGAAGGAAGCTCATCCCCCTCCTGTATACGGGAGGTAGCGATCCCCAGAATGATCTGATTCCTAAGCTGAATATACAGGGCCTCGTCACTTTGAAAATCAATCTTGATGACCATTCATTCACCTTCTCGTTCTGTACTGTAATGCAGTTACTGATTACTCTCTAAAAGGGGCAAAACCCTTTGCCCCCGCCTATGATACGAATCCCAAAGCCATGCTTTTTCATACACCCATGAAATGCATGGCCGTTTGGATGTGATATCATGTTATACATACAATAGCATAAATAGAACTTTGCGTCAATCTCTTTGCACATAGCAGAAGCCGCCGTCTCCAAAAAGACTGCGGCTCCTGGCTATTATGTTCTATAAATGATACCGAAGCATTACAATTCTACCATCGTAATATCTACGTCTGATTTTGCGGTTTCCTCCCGGGCAGGCTTCTCCGCGGACGGCGCTGCCTCCGCCTGGGTATTCTCCTTCTTGTCTGCAGGTGCTGCCTCAGGCTGAGCCATCTCCTCCGTAATCGGACGGTTTGGCGGCACATCCTCCGGCTGCATTCCCTGATACCCGCCGGCCGCGGCCCTCGTGCCGAATGTCTCCTCTACCCCGGCCCCCTTCTGCTGTATGGGCATAGGATCTGCCTTTGCTGCCGCCTGCTGTGTCGGCGCATAGTAATTCTCCATGGACATCATTCTCTCCTTCCGGGCAAATTCATTCGTCTGGTAGGCGAGCTGATTTTCCGCGTCCCGCAGATCATCCTTCAGGTCTTTATTTTTCAAAATCAGGTTTATGATGATAAACAGCAGAGCCACTGACAACGCGATCAATCCATAGACGATCTTCATCATAAGATCCGAGTCTGATCTCAGCTTTGACATCTGTTCCTGCAGCGCGTTTCCGGCAGCCTCTGTGGCCGGTTCTGTCTGGGGAGCCTCCGTCACAGGCTCCGTCTCTTCTGTGAGCGTCTCTGTCTGGGGAGCCTCCGTCACAGGGGCTTCCGTCTCCTCCGCCGCCTGCGCTCCGTCGCCGGATTCCGTAACATGCAGCGTGTAGGTCATGGGAATCCCGCTCTCAGACAGCGTATTGACCAGGACAGTCGCCTCTCCGTCTACCAGAACCGTTCCGGTGATCGACGTCACACTGGCATTGGGATCTGAGGTGACAGGCTCCAGTAAAACCTCTGTAGTTCCCGGCTCCACAGTCACATCATATTCCCAGATATCATACTGAAAATCCCTGGACAGGGTACCATTATGTATGTTCAGCGACGACAGGGAATTATCATCCGAAGCCGCAAGCACCGGGCTGCAAAAAACAAAGGCCAGAATGCACACCAATGCCAAGCTAAACTTCCAGTTTCTCTTTCTTCTTTCCATAGTGTACCTCTCTTTATCAGAACCGCAGTTATGCCTCGTCAATGGCCTTTCCGATATCGTGCCGGTAATATTTATTATCAAACTCTACGAGTTTGATGGCTTCATAGGCATTGGCTCTCGCTTCTTTTAAATCCCTGCCCTTGGCCGTCACGCCGAGAACACGACCTCCATTGGTGACAATCCCCTCGTCCGTCCTTTTCGTCCCGGCATGGAAGACATAGTAGCCTTCCTTATCCTTAAAGTTCTCCAGCCCCCTGATCGGCAAGCCTTTTTCGTATTTGACAGGATATCCCTCGGACGCCAGCACCACGCATACGGCCGCATTGTCCTCAAACTGCAGGTCAACCTGATCCAGTGTCCCGTCAATGCAGGCCTCACATACTTCAATAAGGTCATTCTTCATCCTCGGAAGCACTACCTGGGCCTCCGGATCGCCAAAGCGGGCGTTATATTCCAGAACTCTGGGCCCATCCGCCGTGAGCATCAGGCCAAAGAAGATAATTCCCTTAAATTCCCGGCCTTCCGCCGCCATGGCGTCCACCGTAGCCTGATAGATATATTTGCGGCAAAACTCGTCCACTTCCTCTGTGTAGAAAGGACTGGGGGAGAAGGTTCCCATGCCTCCTGTATTTAAACCTGTATCGCCGTCCCCGGCCCTCTTATGGTCCTGGGCGCTGGTCATCGTCTTAATAATCTTTCCGTCCACGTAGGACAGCACGGACACTTCCCGCCCGGTCATAAACTCCTCAATCACCATGCGGTTTCCTGCCGTTCCGAATTTCTTATCCATCATGATCGTGCGCACGCCCTCTTTTGCCTCCTCAAGGGTATTGCAAATCAGAACGCCTTTGCCAAGTGCCAGTCCATCCGCCTTCAAAACGATCGGAAATCTGGCCGTCTCGAGATAGGCCAGAGCTTCCTCAGCATTGTCAAAATTCTCATAGGCCGCCGTAGGAATGTGGTATTTCTTCATGAGATCCTTGGAAAATGCCTTGGAGCCCTCAAGGATCGCCGCGTTTTTCCTGGGTCCGAACACCCGCAGGCCCCTGGCCTCAAAAACATCTACCACGCCGCCCACCAGCGGGTCATCCATACCGATGATCGTAAGGCCAATCTCCTTTTCCTCCGCGAAGTCCGCCAGTTTTTCAAACTCCATGGCGCCGATATTGACACACTCGGCGTACTCTGCAATGCCCGCATTTCCCGGCGCGCAGTAGATTTTATCCACTTTACTGCTCTGGGCTGCCTTCCACGCAATGGCATGTTCCCTTCCGCCGCTTCCGACTATTAATACTTTCATTTTTTATGCCCTTTCTTCCTCTATGATTACATGGTTATTCTCATCCACGGAAACCCTGCCATTGGCAATCAGATTGATCGCCTCCGGCATGATCTTCCACTCTGCCTCTTCCATGACACGCTGCTGAAGCGCCTTCGGCGTATCGCCCTGGCACACTTCCACTGCCTTCTGCAAAATGATGGGCCCCGTATCTGTCCCGGCGTCCACAAAATGCACCGTCGCCCCTGTAACCTTCACTCCTCTTTCCAGCACGCCTTCATGAACCTTTAAGCCATAATAGCCTGTGCCGCAGAAGGAGGGAATCAACGCAGGATGGATGTTGATGATCCTGTTGGGATATGCCTTTACCATAATCTCAGGGATCACCACGAGACAGCCCGCCAGCACCACAAGATCCGCCCCATAAGACTGAATCTTCTCCAGCAGCGCCTCATTAAACGCGTCCCGCGTCCCGTAATCCTTCGGTGAAATGCACACAGCGTCTATGCCATGCTTTTTCGCCCGCTCCAGGGCAAACGCATTCTTGTTATTGCTGATGACTACCGCGATCTCGGCATTTGTGATCCTGCCATCAGCAATACTGTCTATGATTGCCTGTAAATTCGTTCCGCCGCCTGAGACAAGCACCGCAAGCCTTAACATAAGGTCACTCCCTTTTCGCCGGCTTCCACCTGACCGATCACATAGGGCGTCTCGCCCGCCTCACGGATGGCTTCCATGGCCTTATCCACATCGGCGGGATCAAGGGCCAGCACCATACCGATACCCATATTGTATGTGTTATACATCATCTCTTCCGCCACATCGCCCTCTTTCGCCATCATGCGGAAAATCGCGGGCACTTCGTAGCTGTCTTTTTTGATGACAGCGCGCACGCCCTCCGGAAGCATCCTCGGAATGTTCTCGTAAAATCCGCCGCCCGTCACATGGCTGCAGCCTTTGATGCGCACACCGGCTTCCTTCACGCTGCGCAGAGCCTTTACATAAATCTTCGTGGGAGCCAAAAGCGCTTCTCCCAGAGTGGTTCCAAGCTCCTCATGGTATGTATGCAGTGTTTCCGCATCCATCTTGAAAATCTTTCTTACCAGGGAGAATCCGTTGCTGTGTACGCCGGAGGAAGCGATTCCCACCAGAGTATCGCCTGCCTTGATATCTTTTCCTGTAATCAGATCCTTTTCATCTACCACGCCTACCGCAAAGCCTGCCAGGTCATACTCATCCTCCGGATAAAAGCCCGGCATCTCCGCAGTTTCGCCGCCGATCAGGGCCGCGTCTGACTGGGAACATCCCTCTGCCACACCGCTTACAATCGTGGCGATCTTCTCGGGGATATTCTTTCCGCACGCAATATAGTCCAGGAAGAACAGGGGCTCCCCGCCCGCGCACGCAATATCGTTGACGCACATAGCCACACAGTCGATACCTACCGTGTCATGCTTGTCCATCACGAAGGCCAGCTTCAGCTTTGTGCCCACGCCATCCGTGCCGGATACCAGAGTGGGTTTCTCCATCTTCTTAAAGGCTTCCATAGAAAATGCCCCTGAAAAACCGCCGATATTTGTCAGCACCTCCGGCCTCATGGTCTTTTTAATGTGTTCCTTCATCAGTTCCACTGACTTATATCCTGCTTCAATATCTACGCCTGCATTCTTGTAATCCATGCTTTCCCTCCTATCCGGCACGCCTGCGATGAGAGTGTGCCGTTCCTTTTTCTATTTCTGTTTCAAATACTCTTTGTAACCGAGCTTTTGAAGCTTCTCATCTTTTGCCACCACCTGATCCTTCAGGTCAGCAGAATACTTCTTTAATCTTTCAAGCAGCTCCGGGTCTGAGGTAGCCAGAATCTTCGCCGCAAGGATTCCTGCGTTCGCGCCGCCGTTGATTGCCACAGTGGCTACAGGGATGCCTGACGGCATCTGCACGATCGAATAGAGGGAGTCTCTTCCTCCCAACGAAGTGGTGTGCATCGGTATTCCGATCACCGGCATCGGGAAGATGGCCGCGCACATTCCCGGCAGATGGGCCGCCATCCCCGCTCCTGCGATGATAACCTTAAAGCCCTTCTCCTCCGCAGTTTTCGCGTAATTAAAGAATACATCCGGCTCCCTGTGAGCGGAGATGATCGTCATTTCATAATCCACTCCCAGCTGCTCCAGGATATCTGCTGCCTTCGCCATTACCGGCATATCTGAATCGCTGCCCATTACAATACCTACTTTTGCCATGGTTTCAATCTCCTTCTTTATATGATAAACTTCTTTTCTAGTTTCCTATTCTACTAAGTCAGCCGGGAAATGTCAACGAAAAGCGGTGCCGTCCAGAGGCCCATTTAACGCCTCTGTCCCCGGCAGCACAAAACGGCCGTCCCGGATGATGGGAATCGTTCTTCCTCCCTCGCAGAGAACCTCGATGCTTCCCAGCTCCTCATAGGGAATCGTGATATCTGTGTGGCAGCCCAGATAGGCCTTTCCCACGTCCTCCTTGCGTTGGATGGACACCTCATTGTCACGGGCGATAATCTCTTTTCCGTCAAAATTGTAGACGGCCGTGTCCTCCGCCCAGCTGTAGCAGGTGTCTCCCACAGCGAAATGGGGCCCCATCTTTTCCGCGATCAGAATGGGCAGCAGCCCCTCGATGCCGTACTTCTTTGCAGCCGCGTAAGCCGTGGTGTTCGTGCCGATGGCAAATTCCCCCAAAGGCAGCGTGTCATGGTGGAAGAGCACATTTTCACGGATATATCTTTGGTTCTCCTCCTCCGTGTCAAAGTTGGCACAGGTATAGTTCCGTACCATGCCGTCCTCAAACTCCATGTGGAGCTTCCGGTAGCACAGGCCGTCGAGATAAACGCAGCCCACTTCCAGAGTTCCCTTCGTCCCTGTAAGCACCGGGGAGGTAAATACCTCTCCCACCGGGATATTGACATCAGCCACACAGTTCTCGAAATTCGTCTGATGGGCGGGGTCGGTCAGCCTGTGAAGCTGTACCACCAGGTCCGTGCGGTTTTCTCCCCGCCCTTTGATATGGACTGCTTCCCCCTGGTCCAGGGCATCGATCATGATTTTCTGGAGATCCCGATAAAGGATGTAGTCCAGGGTATTGATCTTTACCACTTCCTCAAAGATCTGTGGGAAATTCTCCCCGATCTCCGGCACCGGGAAGGCTATGATCGTAAAGCTGCGCTCATCCCCCTTGATATAGCGGTTGATAACCTGGGAACCCTCGTTGTTCATCGTCACCAAAAGCTGCTGCTGTTTTTCTGACAGGCGGTAAGACTCCTCTTTGCTCTCCGGCGCAAAGGGCTGTTCCCCGAAAATGTCCACACAGGCCGGGCCGCCGTGGACATAGGCCAGCTCCTTGTAGGTCTCATAAGCCGTCCGCAGGACTCCCAGCTTTCGCTCCGCAAAGGGCTTATCCAGATAAACGGCCTGATCGGCCCTGTGGTCGTAATCAAACTGCTTATTGGGAATAGCGCCAAAATAGCCGATGCGCTGAACGCCCCGCTTATTGATGCTCTCTGCCGCTGCCCGGTAGATCACAGGCTCCAGGCCCATAGCCCGGAAATTTTTGATGGCGGCCCGGATCATCCGTTCAAAGCCAAGGGTATAACGGATATTTACGGTCTTTTTCTTTGACAAGTCCTTACGCCCCAGAATAAAGCCCATGCGGTAGCCCTCCGTGTATACGGAAGCCAGCTTTTCTATGACTGCTTCATCCAGGCCGTTCATAAACTCCGCCATCTTCAGCTCATTCTCAGAAATATATTCTCCATACTGATAGAGATAGCGCAGGTCGGTCAAATCCGACTCCATGACGATTTTCACCGCGAAGTCCAGGCTGGGATCCACGCCCTCCCGGATCCTCCTTGTTACCGTCAGCTCACTGTAGTCGCTGACAAACCAGTAAAGAATCTGCTGCACACACCGGTAGGAGGGCAGCTCTTCCTGCTCAAAGCAATTGTATACTTCGATCAGAAGCTCCTTTAAAATAACCATCTCTTCCAGACGCTGCTCAAAGGCATAAACGATCATCGCCCGCAGCTCCGTATAGAGAAAACTCAAAATCCTTCCGTGGACATCCCCAAGCTTTTCCACCGCATAGGCGGGATTTCCATAGCTCTGCCCATAATGCTCGGGCAAAATATCCTCATAAAGGCTGTCATTCAGTTCCTGAAGCTCTTCCAGGCTGCATGTTTTTAACCCGCCGTCGGCGCATTTTTCATACAGCTTCTGCATCTGCACAACAAAAGAAGCCGTCTTCCTGAAATACTCCCGAAACGGCTCCTCTGTGCTGTTTTCCGTCTGCATATCTGAAATACGCTCCATAGCCAGCATATTCCGCTCCTCTAATAATTCCTTTTCTATTTCCATAAAGCTTCCGCTCACCCGTCCTTTCTCTCTGCCGTCCCGTCCTGCGTAAGATCCGTGGAACGGCCGTGGTTTTATGATTTTCTATCCCTCGGAATCGTCTTTGATATTGCCCTTCTCCACATGTTCCATCACAAGCCCTTTGGCGTACTCCCACAGAGGCTCTGAGCCCTCCGGCGTGCGTTCGTTTCTTTTTAAGATCTGAGAGAGCGCCACCTGATGCTCTTTCCAGGACTTCCCGTCAGAGGCCGCGTTTAACATCACCGGCTGCACCTTGTCCAAAGCCAGGGCAAATCTGGCTTCCGGCGTTTTTCCCTGCTCAAACTCCTCCCAGAGATCCCTCAGCTCAGCCGCCTGATCCTCCGGCAGCAGGCCGAAGATCCTGTCGGCTGCCCGCACCTCCCGGTCACGCTTCGTGGCGTTTCCCGCCTGGTCATAGGCGTAGGTGTCCCCGGCGTCAATCTCCACAATATCATGAATCAGTACCATCAGCATGGTCTTCTGTACATCGATCTTTTCTTTGGCGTGCTCCTGCAGCAGGGCGCACATCAGTGCCAGATGCCATGAATGCTCCGAATCATTCTCCTTCCTTTCCCCCGAAGAGAGATAGGTCTGTCTTGTTATGTTTTTCAACTTATCTACTTCTAATATAAATTCCATTTGCTGTCTTAATCTGTCCATGATCCTTCTTCATCTCCATCCATACCTGAGTGAGACTGACGCGCGGCTGTGTTCCCGCGCGCCGCCGATTCCCGGCTATATGCCGATCAGTATCACAAAAATCCAGATAGCCATCATGCAGCCGCTTAAGATCGTTCCAATCTTCGAAAACAAAAACAAGGTGTCCTGCTCACGAAAGCTGACCAGTCCCAGGATCACTCCCATGACAGAGAACACGGCCCCCATAAGCCCGATGGATCCCATATAGGCGCCGCCCTGGCCGTCCAGATAGTACGCCAGGTAGGCAAGCGCCAGAAAAATCACCAGCGAAACGCCCCCCAGGATCGTAGATACAAGCCCTCTCTGGGAATGTTTCTTTTCCGCAAAGGAATACATCCTTTTTCTAGCCATATAGTTTTCTCCTTATCTTGTCACACACCTCAAAGCACACATACCCCAGGATTCCGCCCAGTGTATTTAAAATGAGATCGTCCACATCAAAGCTGCCCACCTTGGATACGAGCTGGATCGTCTCCACCAGCAGGCTGAACTCAAAAGTAAACAAGGTCATATGGATCACACCTTTGGTGCGGGGAAGCAGCACCGGCAGGAAAAAGCCAAAGGGTACAAAGGCGAGCACATTTCCTGCCAGGTTGATAAACACGGCAAAGCTTCCGATCACCCTCCGGTTATACCAGAACCTTTTAATTTCCAGAAAGGGAACCAGGTTATAGGAATATTCCCTGCCGGCTGCCGTCCTCCCGTAGCCCTCCGCAAAAAACAGAAAATACGTCAGGCCCAGCAGATAACCGATAAAGAGTATCAGTCCCAGAATCCGTATTTTCTTTTTTGTATCGTACCTCATCTCAAATCAGCAGGTTCATCCGGCTTTGCAAAAGCTTTGCCCCATGTACAATCATAAGTATCCCCGACGCGATACCTGTCACCAGCACCACGATGCCTACGGCAATGCCGGCCGCCCCAGCGCTTCCCATTGTCTTGTATATTTTTTCATTCATAAAAAGACCTCCTTACCGCTGCCTGGATTACTTATCTTGCGCCGTACTGCTCATAATATGCATCGATCGCCGCCTTGATGGCGTCGTCGATCACAATTCTTCCCCGACACTCCCTGTTGAAGAGATGCTCTGTCACCTCCGCCATATTTACGATGGCATTGGCCGGGAAGCCGTATTTCTCCTGAATTTCTTCCAGGGCGCTCTTCTCACCTTTTCCACGCTCCATGCGGTTCAGGGAAACGATCAGCCCTACGATCTCTACATCCGCCTGGGCCTTCAGGATCGGGAAGGTCTCCTCAATGGACTTTCCGGAAGTCGTCACGTCCTCGATGATCACTACCCGGTCGCCGTCTTTGAGCTTGCTTCCTAAAAGGATCCCCGCGTCCCCGTGGTCCTTCTCCTCTTTTCTGTTTGAGCAGTAGCGGATATCCTTCCCGTAAAGCTCACTGATGGCCATCGTGGTAGCCACGCTCAGAGGAATTCCCTTGTAGGCAGGCCCAAAGAGTACGTCAAAATCCAGTCCATAATTGTCATGAATGGCCTTCGCGTAATACTCACCCAGCTTTCGGAGCTGAGTGCCCGTCACGTAGGCTCCCGCGTTCATAAAAAAGGGAGATTTCCTGCCGCTCTTTAAAGTGAATTCTCCAAACTTCAAAACATCGCTGTCCACCATAAATTCAATAAATTCCTGCTTATAGCTTTCCATAGTTCTACCAACCTCCATATTGATCCCTTTATCTCACTGCGCCGATCAGCTCGGTCACAGAACTCACCTGATATTTTCTCATGTAGTCCTCGATTCCTCTGACTACCTCCACTGTTGTCTCAGGATTGAAAAAGTTTGCCGTTCCCACAGACACTGCCGTCGCCCCGGCAAGAAGAAACTCCAGCGCATCCTCCGCAGTGGCAATCCCTCCCATGCCGATGATCGGCAGCTTCACGGCGTTTGCCACCTGATAAACCATACGCACAGCCACAGGCTTTACCGCAGGGCCGGACAGCCCGCCGGTTTTGTTTGCCAGCGCAAAGGTGCGGCGGTGAATATCGATCTTCATGCCGGTCAGCGTATTGATCAGGGATACCGCGTCGGCTCCGCCCGCTTCCACAGCCCGGGCCATCTCGGTAATATCCGTCACGTTGGGGCTGAGCTTCATGATAACAGGCTGCTTTGCCACCTTTTTCACTGCCTTTGTGATAGCCTCCGCCGAGGCGGGGTTCTGCCCGAAAGCAATGCCCCCTTCTTTTACGTTTGGACAGGAAATATTGATCTCCAGCAGATCCACCGGCTCATCCGCCAGGCGTTCCACCACCTCACAGTAATCCTCCGTACTTTTTCCACAAACATTCACCACGATCTTCGTGTCATAATTCTTCAAAAACGGGATATCTCTTTTCGCAAACACATCGATGCCCGGATTCTGCAGGCCGATAGCGTTGAGCATGCCCCCGTAAACCTCTGCTACCCTGGGGGTAGGATTTCCCGGCCAGGGCACATTTGCCACCCCCTTGGTGACGACAGCTCCCAGCCTGCTCAAATCTACAAATTCGCTGTATTCCTGGCCGGAGCCGAACGTACCCGACGCCGTCATCACAGGATTTTTCAACTCCACGCCTGCGATGTTTACTCTTGTATCTATCATAGCTCCACCTCCGTAGCCAGGAAGACCGGCCCCTCCTTACATACACGCTTATTGTGCACATGAGAATGGCCGTCTACCTCCGTAGACTGGCAGACGCAGGCCAGGCAGGCACCGATTCCGCAGGCCATGCGCTCTTCCATGGATATCCAACACTCTATATCCTTCTCCAGGGCATAGGCCTTCAGCGCCCGGAGCATGGGCGCAGGGCCGCAGGCATAGATAATATCCCCTTCGATCTTCTGCTCCCTGATGGCGTCCATCACATTTCCCTTCGTCCCGGCGCTTCCGTCCTCCGTCGCCACATAGAGGTCTCCGCATTTTTCCAGCTCGTCCTTTAAAAACAGTTCGTCCCGGTAGCCTACTATGATCTTTTTCTCACCTTCCAGCTGTTTCGCCAGCTCTACGATGGGAGGCACGCCGATGCCGCCTCCGATCAGAAGGGCGGTCTTCTTTTCCTTCATGCGCTCCAGGGGGAAGCCATTTCCCAGAGGTCCTAACACTGTGAGGCTGTCTCCCACCTGCATTCCCGCAAACTCCTCCGTGCCTTTTCCCGCCACACGATATACCAGGCGGAGCTGCTTCATTTCCTGATCTATTTCACAGATACTGATCGGCCTGGGCAGCAGACGGCTGCCGTCCCTGCAGTACAGGGAGACGAATTGTCCCGGAACCGCATGGGCGGCAATCTCCTTTGTCTGTAACCACATGCTGTAGATGCCCCGTCCGATCTGACTCTTTCCTACAATCCTTCCTGTTTCTTTCCACTTTGCTGCCATACGTTTCTCCTTTTATCTGGATGCCAGCGCCTGGGCAATATCTGCCGCCATATCCTCCACGGCTGCCCTGGATGCCTCACCGAAGTTTTCCGCGCCGAAGCCTGCATATTTTTCCTGCTTGTAGGCAGCTATGATTCCCCTGGAGGAATTTACGATGGCTCCAAGTCCGTCCTCATTGAAGAAATGCACCAGATCCTTGCCTTTTCCGCCCTGGGCGCCATATCCCGGAACCAGGATGAAGGCCTTCGGCATGATGCCCCGCAGGATTTTTCCCATCTCAGGATAGGTCGCGCCTACCACAGCGCCCACGTAGCTGTACGTATCTCCCATACATTCCTCGCCCCATTTGGCCACATGCTCTCCTACCAGCTCATACAGGGGTTTTCCGTCAATCTTCTGATCCTGGAACTCACCGCTTGAGGGATTGGAAGTCTTTACGAGGATAAAGATTCCTTTTTTCTCTTCCTTACATACGTCGATAAAGGGCTTGATGCCGTCCGTTCCCAGATAGGGGTTCACTGTGGCAAAATCCTCGTCGAAGGCCGCATACGTCTTGCTGCCCACCTGTACCTTTCCCAGATGGCCCACTGCGTAGGCTGCGGAAGTGGAGCCGATATCGCCCCTCTTTACGTCGCCGATGACTACAAGCCCTTTTTCCTTACAGTAGTCCACGGTGCGCTTATACGCCTTCAGCCCTTCTACGCCGAACTGCTCATACATGGCGATCTGGGGCTTCACTGCCGGGATCAGATCCCAGGTATGGTCGATAATTTCTTTATTAAATAACCAAATCGCTTCCGCCGCGCCCTCTAAGGTTTCCCCAAACTCGGCGAAGGCCTTCTTCTGAATATGCTCCGGAATATAATTCAACATGGGGTCAAGCCCTACCACGATAGGCGCGTTTGTTCTCTGAATATTTTTAATCAATTTCTGTATCACGTTTTTTTCCTCCTGTTTTCGAAGCTGAACTGTTACAATCTATGAAAATCTGTATACGGTCTTTCCGCCGCAGATGGTTGCCACCACCCGTCCTTTTACGTTTCTGCCGTCAAAGGGCGTATTCTTTCCTTTGGATACAAATTCCGATGCGTCGATCCTGTACTCTGCCGCCGGGTCAATCACCGTCACATCGGCGATCTTCCCCTCCGCCAGTGACCCTCTGTCGATCCCCAGGATTTTCGCGGGATTGTAGCTCATCTTTTCTGCCATCTGCATGGGAGTCAGAATTCCCGTATCTACCAGCTCCGTCATCGTCAAAGCGACAGAGGTTTCCAGGCCCACGATGCCAAAGGGCGCCTTCTCTATGGGCTGTCTCTTTTCCTCCGCGCTGTGGGGCGCATGGTCTGTGGAGATCACATCCATGACGCCTTCCTTCAGTCCCTCCCTCAGCGCTTCTACATCTTCCTTTGTCCTGAGAGGCGGATTCATCTTATAGTTTGCGTCCGGTGTTTTGATATCATCCGTGGAGAGGGTAAAATGATGGGGACAAACCTCCGCAGACACAGAAATCCCAGCCGCCTTCGCCTGCCGCACCATCTCCACGCTTCCCTTTGTGGAACAATGGCACAGGTGCAGATGTACCCCTGTTTCCGCCGCCAGCATAATATCCCTGGCTACGATAATATCCTCCACGGCATTGCTGATGCCCTTTAGCCCCAGGGCCCTCATGTTCTCATCGTCATTTACGACGCCGCCCTGCACCAGGTTGCTATCCTCGCAGTGAGCCAGCACCGGAATCCCGACTCTCTTTGCTTCCTTCATGGCATCACGGTAAACGCCGGAATCCATCACGGTCTTTCCATCCTCGGTGATCGCCGGCGCGCCTGCCTCCGCCATTCCCGCGATATCTGTCACTTCTTTTCCTGCCATTCCTTTTGTCACCGTACCCGTCTGCAGTACGTTGATCGGCGCTACCATCTCTCCCTTATGCATCACGTAGCCGACCCGTTCCCTGTCATCGGTGACAGGCTTGGTGTTGGGCATGGCTACCACCGTGGTGATCCCGCCCTTTGCCGCCGCCCTGGCGCCTGTCTCTACGCTCTCTTTATACGTCAGTCCCGGATCACGCAGATGGACATGCATATCAATCAGCCCCGGCATCACATAGCAGCCTGCGGCGTCGATCACTTCCTCTGCTTTTTCCGTAATCTTCTCTCCAATCTTCAGGATCTTTCCATCCTTGATGAAAACATCAAATTTCCCGTCCCGCTTCGTATCCGGGTCGATCACTCTTCCATTCTTTATCAATATGCTCATGGGATGAACTCCTTCCTTTCTTCTATTCCAAACATTGTACCATATCAGGACTTTTGCCGCAATATGGAAAACCAGCCGCCTGCTTCCTTCCCTTTCCCTCTGCCTTTTTCCAGGGCCTTCATGGCCTTCCTCTCCGCTTTCCCCCGCCTTTTGATGGCTTTTTTCTCCTGCCGGTACTCCAGCCTGTTCAGCTTGTCCAGCCGCTTCGCCTGGCGGGCCAGATTCTTTTTCGTCTTCGGTGTCTTGTTTTTCGTGCTCTCCTTCAGCGCCAGAGCCAGATAGGCAATACCCACGGCTGCCTGGAGCCCCAGAATCCATTTTTCTTTATCTTCTATTTTGATCTCCATCTCTCTGCCGTCCTTTCTTTTCTATAGTATAACATTTGAAAGAAAGAATGGGAATCCTATTTTTCAGGCCGGAGCCGTACTCCCTCCAAGGCTTTTCACGATGCTCTCATACACAAACGCTTTCATTTCCTCCACGCTGACGTTCGCTGCCACGCCTTCTTTTGCGCTGATATACAGGCAGAAGCCTGCGAACTGGGAAAGCAGCGTTTCTGCCACAAAGAATTCCGGCTGCTCTTTGATAAGCCCCTCCTTTTCCCCCTGGCGCTTCATGTGGCGTATCACCTCCGCCAACAGGCTGTTTCCTGTGGGAGGCGGACAGCAGCCGCCCTCCTTTCCCCAGGTTTCCAGCATATAATAACAGAGATAGCGGAGCAGCATCCGCCGTTTGCGGTAATTCTGTTCCACATCCTCCAGCACGGCGTAAATCTGTTCCCGAAAGGCGGAGGCCTTCATGGCTTTCGCCGTCATCTGCACCAGGCCCTGATGGAGCTGGTAGAACACCGCCTTTCCCAAAAGCTCTTCCTTCGTGGAAAAATATTCATAGGCCGTCCCTTTTCCAATACCGGCCCTAGCCGTGATCTCCGATATTTTCATACTGTAAATGTCGCGCCCTTCCTCCATAAGCCCATTGACCGCCTCATAGATGGCCAGTACCTTCGGTGAGGAGAGGCGCAGCATACGCTCGATCTCCATTTCGTCTATCATACTCTTTCCTACAGCTCCTCTTCCGTCATATCTTTCTTCCTGTTCAACAGGTCATAAATGCAGGGCACCACCAGCAAAGTCAGCAGCGTACCGTAGAGAAGCCCGCCCACTGTTACAATCGCCATGGGCTGGACCATATCTGCCCCCATTCCCATGCCGATGGCCAGCGTGCTGAGTCCCAGAATCGTAGTCAGGGCAGTCATCAGAATCGGACGCAGCCTGGTACGCCCCGACTCGATAATGGCCTGCCTCTTTTCCATGCCGCCTCTTCTGAGCTGGTTGATATAATCCACCAGAACGATACCATTATTGACTATGATACCGGAAAGCATGACAAATCCGATCATAGCGATGACGCTCACAGGCTTTCCCGTGATCCACAGCCCCAGAAAACCGCCTGTAAATGCCAGCGGGATGGTAAACATAATGATAAACGGCGAGAGCAGCGACTGGAACTGGGCCACCATGATCAGATAGATCAGGATAATCGCAAGCCCCAGCATCTTCAAAAGCTCCGTCATGGATTCCTTGATCGTCTCATTTTCGCCTGACATCTCAAAGCTGTATCCCTTAGGCAGTTCAATCTTTGCCAGCTGCTTCTCTACCTCCGAGGATACCAGTCCGATATTGTGGCCGGCATCCACAGACGCGGTAACCGTCACATAGCGCATCTGAGCCTCCCGGTTAATGGAGGAAAAGCCCTCTGCCTCCTCAAAGCTTACGATATCCTTTAATGCCACGTCCTCTTCCTTGCCGTCCTTGTCCGTTCCCTTTATGGTGAGCTTTCGGATCTCTTCCTGGGTCAGCTCCTTGTCCGCCTCGCTGACCACCATCACAGGATAATCCTTCACATCTGTGGACAGCGTCGTTGCGCTCCTGGCCTCAGCCAGCTTTCCCTGCAGGAACTGGTAAACCTGGGCTGTGGTAAGCTGATGCTCCATCGCCTTGTCCTTGTCAACCACCACGCGCAGCTCCAAGGTTTTTTCCTCGATGCCGTCCAATACATCTGCTGTACCTTCCACCCGGCTCACTGCCTCCGCCGCCTTCCCGGCAAGCTCCTTCAGCGTATCCAGCTCCCGCCCTTTGACCTTGACGGAAATTCCGCTGCCGCCCAGGGAGGACATATCCATGCTGGAAACCTGAATGTCAAGCTCACAGTCCAAATCCTTTGTTTCTTCCCGGATCGCCTCTGCCAGCGCCTGATTATCCAGCTCCTTATCCTCCTTCAGGATCAGGTACATGGATATTTCACCGCCGTCATTTCCTCCGCCCATCATTCCCATCATGCCGGAACCGCCTGCCATAGCTCCCACGTCCGTCACATCAGGGATCTTTCGGATCCTCTCGATCACCTTGTCTGACATTTCATCCAGCTCCCGGGCAGATACTCCCTCCTCCGGCATCGTCATGGTGACAGCCATCTGGGTACTTTCCATCTCCGGCATAAACTCGGTTCCCTTTGACAGGGAGAGAACCACGCTGGCTGCCAGAACTGCCACGGCCCCTAAAAGGACGAAGACACGGTGATTCAGCGCAAATCCCAGCACATTCCCGTAGCCTTCCTGTATTCCTCCGAACGCGCGGCTTTGTTTCTCCTCCGTCTTTTTCAGAAGGCCTGCCCCCATCATCGGCACTACCGTCAGGGCCACCGCCAGGCTGGCCAGCAGGGAGTATGCGATCGTCAGCCCCATATCCACAAAAAGCTGCCTGGCGATCCCTTCTGTAAACACGATCGGAAGAAATACGCAGACTGTGGTGAGCGTGGAAGCCGCAATGGCGCCCGCCACCTGCCTGGCCCCCTCGACAGCTGCCTTTTTCGCAGGCATCCCTTCGCTGCGCAGACGGTAAATATTTTCAATCACGACGATGGAATTGTCTACCAGCATACCGATTCCCAGGGCCAGGCCTGCCAGGGAAATGATATTGATATTGATCCCCGAGAAATACATCAGCACGACGGCCGTCAAAATACTGATCGGAATAGAAAAAGCAATGACAACCGTGGGGCGCACATTCTTTAAGAAAAGGAGCAGGATCAGCACCGCCAGCACTGCCCCCGACAGCATATTTTGCAGCACTGAATTTACGACCATATCGATATAAATCCCCTGGTCCATCAGCTTAATAAAATGGGTATCCGCAGATTCCTCCTCAATCTCTGCGAATTTTGCCTTGATTTTATCAGAAACCTCCCCGGTAGAATAGCCGGACTGTTTCTGCATAGAGAAGAGAATGCCGGGATTTCCATTAATCTTGGCATAGATCTCCCCTCTGTTGTCCCTCACAGACACATCTGCCACGTCCTTTAGATAGACCGGCTCTAATCCATCAATATGCATGTCGAGAAGCATCAGCTTCTCCAGCGCCTCCGTGTCAGAAAGCTTATCGCCCACCCGTACCAGATAGTCAACGCCCTCCTCCGTCACATATCCCGCAGGCATGGTAAAATTCTGGGCTGCCAGAATTTTTTTGACCATATCTGCCGTAATGATCCCTTCCACATCTGCCTGGCCGTAAGCTGCGTCCTTCTGGCTGTCCAGCTCCTCCTCGGCGGCGTCAAGCTGGGATTCCCCTGATGCCAGCTGGGCTTTTCCCGAGGCGATCTCGATCGTGGCGCTGATCTTTTTCTGGTTCAGCTCCGCCAAGGCCGCCGACAGGGAAGCCTTGCCTGAGGATATCTGCTCTTTTGCCGAAGTGAGCTGCTTTTTCGCCTCCTCGATCTGGAGCTTTCCCTCTTTTATCTGCTTTTTCCCGGCGGTAATCTGTTTCTTTCCCTCCGCAATCTTTTTTCTCTGCTCTGGGATATCATCCACAGCGCCCTGCAGCTGATCTACCTGCACTCCCAGCTGTGTCTTCTGGGAAATCAGCTCTGCCTTCCTGCTGTTGATCTTTTCCTGTATTTCCGAATAGCTGCCGAAGGTGTCTACCCCTGCCTTTTTCAGCGGTTCCAGGGCGGCGTCCAGCTGCTGCCGGATTCCCTCAAGCTGGGCCTTCATGGCTGCCAGCGCCCCCGCCGGAGTTTCCGGGTTTTTCTCTGCCTCCGCAATCTGCTTTTCCAGCTCTTCCTTTCCTTCAAAGGCCGCCCTGGCTCCCTCCAGGCCAACGGCGGCGCTCTCAAGGCCTGTGATTCCCTGTTCGATGGCGGCAAGCCCTTCCTTCGCCTTCTTTAACTGGCCGGGAAGCGCGTCCAGCTGCTTTTCCCCTTCCGCCAGCTCTTTTTCCCTGGCTGCCAGCTCCTTTTCCTGTTTTGAGAGCTCCTCCAGTTTTCCCTCCGCCTGGGCGATCTTCTGGTTCAGCTCCGCCTCACTGCTGATCAGCTGGCTTTGGCCGCTGCTGATCTGGCTCTCCGCGCTGGCCGTCTGCTGTGCCAGCTGCCGCTCTCCCTCGTCAAGCTCTGACTTTCCTTCCTCCAGCTCGTCCCTGGCGCCCTGCATCTCGCTCTCCGCCTCCGCAAATTTGCCGTCCAGCGCATCCGATACCTTCTTGTTCACCGCGTCGATCTTGTCCTGGCGCAGCATGACCTGAATCTCCTCCTCCACCAGGCCGGAAGGGGTGACAGAGGCTACCCCTTCAATGCTTTCCAGCTCCGGCAACACCGTATTGTTTACATAATCGGTAAGCTCCCGGCTGTCCATTTCTTCGTCCTCAATCGCCGCCACCATCACAGGCATCATATCGGGATTCAGTTTCATAATTGTGGGGTTTCCCACGCTGTCCTCCCAATATCCCTTGATCTGATCGAGGCTCTCTCTCATCTCGATGGTAACTGCATCCATATTTGTAGTCTGGGCGAACTCCAAAACCACCAAGGAGACATTCTCACCGGAAACAGAGGTAACATTTTCAATATTGCTGATCGTGGCCATGGCCTGTTCCACCGGTCTGGTCACCGTTGCCTCCACCTCCTCGGGGCTGGCTCCCGTGTAAGTCGTGTACACGATCGCATAGGGCAGCGTCATGTCAGGCAGCAGGTCTGTCTTCATTTTCGTGAAGGACACGACGCCCAGCACCAGCACCAAAATCATGCCCACTACCACCGTGTAAGGTCTCTTGACACTAAATTTAGATATCATATACAGATTTCCTCCTTTGCTTTATCGGCCGACCAGTCGGTCAGTTTTTCGTAAGCAAATAGCCTGCCACGCAGGCTATCTGTTTTCCATAAAAGATTCGATAACTTCCCATATCTCCTCCCGTCCCTGCTTCGTCTCCGCAGAGAAAGGAATCACTTTTGTACCTGGAAGAACACCCAGTCCCTCCTTTACAAGCTTCACCTGCTTTGCCACCTGGCTGCGCTTGATCTTATCCAGCTTGGTGGCGATGATGATCGGCTCAAATCCATTGTGCAGAATCCAGTCATACATCTGCTTATCATTGGCCGACGGCTCATGGCGGATATCAATCAACAGAAATACGGCTTTTAACTGGCCGGAGTTGTGAAGATAACGCTCTATCAGTTTTCCCCATTTTTCTTTTTCCGCCTGGGACACCTTCGCGTAGCCGTAACCCGGAAGATCCACCAGGTAAACCTCATCGTTTACGTTGTAAAAATTGATGGTCTGGGTCTTTCCCGGCTGGGCGCTGGTTCTGGCCAGCGCCTTCCGGTTCATCAGTCCGTTAATCAGGGAGGACTTCCCCACATTTGACTTTCCTGCAAAAGCGATCTCCACCCTGTCATTTTTCGGCAGTACACTGGTAACGCCGCAGACCGTCTCCAACGATGCACTCTTTATAATCATACGTCTCTCCTCCCGATTTCTGCGAACTCTTTACTTATCCTTTTTTACGAGGGCTGCGGGCAGCACATCCTCCATGGTCTCCGCGTAAAGGATCTCCATGCCTTTTCGGATCTCCTTGGAGATCTCACCCACATCTACCTTATTCTTCTTCGGCACGATCACCGTGCGGATTCCCGCGTTTTTCGCCGCCAGCAGCTTTTCCTTTAATCCGCCGATGGGAAGCACCCGGCCCCGCAGGGTGATCTCCCCCGTCATGGCCACGTCTGCCCGCACCTTCCGTCCGGTGGCCGCCGACACAATAGCCGTCGCCATCGTAATGCCCGCAGACGGCCCGTCTTTTGGTACCGCGCCTTCCGGGATATGGATATGGATGTCGTTCTTCTGGAAGAAATCCTCCGGAATCCCGTAGACACGGCTCACAGAGCGTATATAACTGATTCCCGCCTTGGCGGATTCCTTCATCACATCCCCCAGTTGCCCGGTCAGCTGGATCTCTCCCTTGCCGGGCATCACATTCACCTCGATCTCCAGAGTGTCGCCGCCCACACTGGTCCAGGCCAGGCCCCGGACGATACCCACTTCATCCTGCTTATTCGCCCGGTTGATGCTGTAGCGCTCCGTCCCCAGATACTCCTTCAGATTCCCTTCAGACACCTTCAGGGAATCCCTGCCTTCCTCCAGAATCTGCCTGGCAGCCTTACGGCAGACTTCACCGATCTTCCTCTCCAGGCTGCGGACGCCGGCCTCCCTGGTATAAGCGCTGATGATCTTCTTTAACGCGCCCCCGGTAATCGTAAAATCATACGCCTCCAGCCCGTGTTTCTCAATCTGTTTTTTCAGAAGATGCTCCTTTGCGATATGAAACTTTTCGTTCTCCGTGTAGCTGGAAATCTCGATGATCTCCATCCGGTCCAGCAGGGGCCTTGGAATCGTCTGGACGTCATTGGCCGTGGCGATAAAAAGTACCTCCGACAGATCCAGGGGAAGCTCAATATAATTATCCCGGAACCTTACGTTCTGTTCTCCGTCCAGTACCTCTAAAAGGGCGGAGGAAGTATCTCCTTTATAATCGCTGCTCACCTTGTCAATCTCATCCAGGAGCATCAGCGGATTTTTTACCCCGGCGGCTTTTATGCCGTTTGCAATACGCCCTGGCATGGCTCCCACATAGGTGCGCCTGTGGCCCCGGATTTCTGCCTCATCCCGCACGCCGCCCAAGCTGATGCGGATATATTTCTTATTCATCGCTCTGGCAATGGATTTGGCAACCGAGGTCTTTCCCGTTCCGGGAGGGCCTACGAGACAGAGGATCGGACTCTCTCCCTTTTCCGTCAGCATCCGCACGGCTAAAAACTCCAATATCCGCTCCTTCACCTTCTCCAGCCCATAGTGGTCTGCCTCCAGGATTTGTTTTGCCTCCCTGAGGTCTTTATTGTCCCGTGACATCTTTTCCCAGGGCATCTCAAGAAGCGTCTCAATATAGCTTCTGCTCACGCTGCTCTCGGAAGTATTTCCCGCCAGGCTTTTAAAGCGCTGAATCTCCTTTAGGATCTTCTCCTTCACAGCCCCGGAGGCATTAAGCTTCCTTGCCTCCTCCTCAAAATGATCCGCGTCGGAAAGCATTGTATCTTCTCCCAGCTCTTCCCGGATCACCTTCAGCTGCTCCCGGAGCAAGTATTCCCGTTGGTTTTTATCGACTCTTTCCTTTACTTTGGCCTGGATCTCAGCCTTGATATTCATAATCTCCACTTCATTACTGAGAATCACGCAGAGCAACTCATAGCGCTCCGGCAGACGGACAGCCTCCAGAAGCTTCTGCTTCTCTTCAAAATACAACGGGATATTATTGCAAATATCGTCTACCAGCCTGGTAAGATCCTCTGTCTCCATAATCTGGACCGTCAGATCCTTGCTCATTTTGGAATTTACCCGGGCATACTCCCCATAAATCTCCTTTAAATTGCGAAGCATGGCCTCCTTTTCATGGGCATCCATATCTTCGCCCTGCTGTTCATCAAAAACTGTCACCTGCGCCTGCAAATATCCCAGGTCATCTTCCAGCGTCAAAAGCTCTGCCCGAAACGTACCCTCCGCCAGCACCCGCAGGATATTTTTCGGCAGTTTGAGAAGCTGCCGGATCTTCACCACCGTGCCCACACGGTACAGATCCTGCTCCCCGGGCTCCGACACGTCCGGATCCCTCTGGGTCACCACTAAAAGCTCCTGGTTTTCCATCATGGCATGCTCCACAGCCTTGATGGACTTTTCCCGGCTGATATCAAAATGTACAATCATGGACGGCAGGATGGTCATGCCCCGCAGCGCCACCACTGGCAGTTCTTTCGTCAATTCACTCATTTCTAACCTCTGTCTTACTGCTATGCCGTCTCACCCACAGAGCGGGAGACCCGTTTTTTTCCTTTGCTGCGCACCGGAAGTTTCTCTCTGTAAGAAAACTCCGGCTCTCCGGTTCCCTCGATCACATCCTTTGTGACTACGCAGGACTCGATCATCTCATCGGAGGGCACCGTATACATGAGATCCATCATAGACTCCTCCATGATAGCCCGCAGGCCCCTGGCCCCGGTTTTCCTCTCTAAGGATTTATCGGCTATAGCTTCCAGGGCCTCCTCCTCAAATTCCAGCTCTACACCGTCCAGTTCAAAAAGCTTCTTGTACTGGCGTACAATTGAGTTTTTCGGCTCTTTGAGGATACGCATCAGCATTTCCTTATCCAGGGAATCTAATGCCACCACTACCGGCACACGGCCCATGATCTCCGGAATCATGCCAAACTTAATAAAATCCTGGGGAAGAACATATTTAAAGATCTCTCCCACATTTTTTTCCTTTTTCTCCCCGATCTCCACATTGAATCCCACAGACTTGGTGTCCATGCGCCTCTCAATAATTTTATCCAGGCCCTCAAAGGCTCCTCCGCAAATAAAAAGAATGTTTGTGGTATCAATGGGAATCAGCTCCTGCTGCGGGTGCTTTCTTCCTCCCTGGGGCGGCACAGAGGCCACCGTTCCCTCCAGGATTTTAAGGAGCGCCTGCTGTACGCCCTCGCCGGATACGTCCCTGGTGATGGACGCGTTTTCTGATTTTCTTGTGATTTTGTCAATCTCATCAATATAGATGATACCGTACTCCGCCCGCTGTACGTCTCCGTCGGCCGCCTGGATCAGTTTTAAAAGAATGTTTTCCACATCCTCTCCCACATAGCCTGCCTCTGTCAGCGTAGTCGCGTCCGCGATGGCAAAGGGTACGTTTAACAGACGGGCCAGCGTCTGTGCCAATAAGGTTTTCCCTGACCCTGTGGGCCCGAGCATCAGGATGTTGCTCTTCTGAAGCTCCACCCCTAAGTGCCTGCCTGCGGTGATTCTCTTATAATGGTTGTAAACAGCCACCGCGAGAGCCTTCTTTGCGCTGTCCTGTCCGATCACGTACTCGTCCAGAAACGACTTTATCTGCTCCGGCTTTAAAAGATGGATGCCGTCGCCGTCCATATTTTCGCTCTCCAGCTCTTCCTCGACGATTTCAGAACACACCTCAATGCACTCGTCGCAGATAAACACCTCATCCGGCCCGGCGATCAGCTTTCTCACCTGATCCTCTGATTTATTACAAAAAGAACATCTGACTTTCTGTTCCTGAATTCTCACTGTTATACTCCTCCTGCGGGAACGGGATCTGCTTCCCCTCCCCGAAATCATTTAAATTTCATACTTTATGCCAGATAAGACTCCCACCCCAGGGGCAGGAGCCTTATACATCTTTACCGTTTGGTAATCACACTGTCGATCAGGCCGTATTCCAACGCTTCCTGGGCGCTCATGTAATTATCTCTCTCTGTATCTACTTCAATCACTTCGATGGGCTGTCCCGTATTCTTGGCCAGCTCCTCATTCAGGCGCCTTCTCGTCTTTAAGATCATGTCCGCCACGATCTTAATCTCTGTCGCCTGCCCCTTGGCTCCGCCTGAGGGCTGATGTATCATGATCTCTGCGTTGGGCAGAGCCATTCTCTTGCCTTTTGTGCCGCCTGCCAGCAGGAAAGCGCCCATGCTGGCCGCCATACCCATGCAGATCGTGGACACATCACACTTAATGTAATGCATGGTATCATAGATGGCCCATCCGGCTGTCACAGATCCGCCTGGGCTGTTGATGTAAAGCTGGATATCCTTTCCCGGATCCTCCGCCTCCAGGTGGAGCATCTGGGCTACCACCAGATTTGCCGTCACATCATTGACTTCCTCTCCCAGGAAAATAATCCTGTCCTTCAGAAGCCTTGAATAGATGTCGTAGGATCTCTCCCCTCTGCTGGATTGTTCAATGACATAAGGTACTAAGCTCATGATGACTCTCCTCTCTGTCTGATATTTGGCTCAACACGCGCATCGCAAAAGATGCCGGCTGTTATGCCTCCACTGCCGCGTCTCTTACCAGGTCAACGGCTGCCTGCACTGCCAGATCCTTTCTGATCTGATCCTTTGTATCCTCGCTGATGGCCTCTTTCAGCTTGTCCAGCTCCATGCCGTAAGCCTCTGCCATTCTCTTGAGCTCCTCCTCCAGTCTCTCGTCGTCGATCTGGACATTTTCGGCCTTTGCAACAGCCTCAAGCACCAGGCTGTTCTGGATGCGCTTTAAAGCGTCGGGCCTCATCTGGGCAAAGAGCTTTTCAGCGGTCATGCCTGTGAACTGGAAATACTGATCTACCGTCAAGCCCTGGGACTGAACTCTCTGGGCAAACTCATCAGCCATCTGGCGAACCTGGCTGTCCACCATCGGATCGGGAATATCCATCTGGGCATTCTCCACGATCTTCTCCACTACGGCAATCTCCTTAGCGGACTTCGCTTCTTTTTCTTTTCTCTCTGTCAGCTTTGTGCGGATGTCAGCCTTGTACTCTTCCATGGTGTCAAAATCAGAAACATCCTGAGCAAAATCGTCGTCTGCCTCCGGAAGCTCCTTCACTTTGATCTCATGTACTGTGCATTTAAATACGGCTGCCTTGCCTGCCAGCTCCTTCGCATGATACTCCTCCGGGAAGGTCACATGAACTTCCTTCTCCTCGTCGATGACAGCTCCTACCAGCTGGTCTTCAAAGCCCGGAATAAAGGATCCGGAACCGATCACCAGCTCATGGTTCTCACCTTTTCCGCCTGCAAAAGGCACATCATCCACAAAGCCCTCGTAATCAAGCTTAACAATATCGCCCATCTCTACCGCTCTGTCATCCACATCGATAACTCTGGAATTCTGCTCTCTCTCCTTGTCAACCTCTGCCTGCACTTCCTCGTCTGTAACTTCCACCTTCTGTGCCTCTACCTGGATGCCCTTGTACTCGCCAAGAACTACTTCCGGCTTCGTCGCTACTTCTGCTGTAAAGATGAAGGGCTTGCCTGCCTCCACCTGTACCACGTCGATCTTCGGCTGGGAAACGATCTCCAGGTCACAGTTGTCAGCTTCCTGGGCATATCTCTCCGGAATCAGCGCATTGACAGCGTCTTCATAGAAAATACCTGCACCGTACATTTTTTCAATCATCTTCCTGGGCGCTTTTCCCTTACGAAAGCCCGGAATGGAAATTTTACCTTTATTCTTTAAGTATGCCTTCTGAATCGCTGCATCAAAATCTTCAGCAGAAACTTCGATCGTCAGCTTCGCCATGTTCTTCTCCAACTTTTCTACCTGTAAACTCATTGTTTTTCATTTCCTCCTTGATCTTTATATGAAAAGTGTGTAACTTGCCATACTTACAGTCATTTTAAGAGTATAGCACAGGCCTTTTCAAAATGCCACCCCTTTTTTGCGAATTTTAGTAACACTACCTATAAATCACTGATGCCGCGATGTGGTCGGCCTCTTCCCGTCCCTTGAGTCCGGAAATGATCTCCAGTGCGAAGGGAATCGCCGTGCCCAGTCCCCGGCTGGTGGTGATATGGCCGTCGGTCACAGCCGGAACCTCCAGAACCTCGGCCCCCTTCAGGCGCTCCTCAAACCCCGGATAGCAAACAGCCTTTCTTCCATTTAAAAGCCCCAGGTCACCCAGAACGCTGGGCGCCGCGCAGATCGCACCGATCCTTATCCCCCGCCTGTCAGCCTCTTTCAAAAGAGACGTCAGCGCCTCGCAGGCTCCCAGATACCTTGTCCCCGGCATGCCGCCCGGAAGCACCAGCATCTCTGTTTCCTCTATCGTTACCCTGTCTATGGACAGGTCCATCCCCACGGAGATGCCGTGGCTTCCCACCGCAGGATCCTCGCCTGCGATTCCCACCATCTTTACAGGAATATCTGCCCTGCGCAGCAGATCCACCACTGTCAGCGCCTCGATCTCTTCAAATCCCTCCGCAAAAAATACATATACGTTTTTCATCACAATATCCTCGCTTTCATTTTTTGAATTCAGTATACTACTATTTTTCGGTAAAATGTTGTAAAATAAGTAATCAATAACAAGGAGGTTCCTATGGAAATTGAAAGAAAATTTTTAGTCAAACAGCTGCCCGAAAACCTGGAACAGTATCCCTGCCTCCAAATCGAGCAGGGCTACCTGTGTACTGCCCCTGTTGTGCGCATCCGCAGGCAGAATGACGAATATTATCTCACCTACAAATCAAAGGGCATGATGACACGGGAGGAATACAACCTTCCGCTGACGGCGGAGGCCTACTCCCATCTGCGCCCCAAAGCCGACGGAAACCTTATTTCCAAACGGCGCTATCTGATTCCCCTGGACAGCGTGCTGACTGTGGAGCTGGATCTCTTTGACCCTCCCTTTGCGCCCATGGTTCTGGCCGAGGTGGAATTCCCCACCGAGGAGGCGGCAAAGGCCTTTGTGCCCCCGGCCTGGTTCGGGGAGGACGTAACCTTTTCCGGCCTCTACCACAACAGCTATCTGAGCCAAAAAAAATTTTCCTGACAACAGCGAACGGGAGGAGCTTTCTGACTCCTCCCGTTCTTATACAGGTACCAAACCTGATTTATGATCCCCCGTTTGCCGCCACCGGCGTCGGTCGGCTTTCGTTAAACACCTGCTTTGCGTCAAACAGGTCATTGAGCACCTCTGTCTGCCCCTGGCTGGCCCGGTACAGCATATAGCCGTCCAGATTGATGCGCCCCTGGCGCACATAGTTTTCCCGGATCTGCACCCAGTAGGGTACGGAACCGTCCACGTTGCAGAAGAAATTGTAGCCGGCTTCTTTATAGAAGCTGAATTTTGCATTGTCCGCGCTGTAATCGTGCCAGTCGCCGATATCACCTCCATGGGTAAAGATAACGGTGTCCGTCTCTCCCACAATGTTCTGGACGGTATTTACCCACTTATCATTATCCGCCTTCAGCTCATCCACCGTCTTGTTCGAAACGTTCAGATGCCCCCAGGTATGGTTCGCGAATTCCCATCCGGATTTTTTGATGGCTTCCGCGATCTTCGTGGCCTCTTTCACCTCATTGTCCCAGTCAAAATCGGGATGTGCCTCCAGCCACGCGCTCTGGTCAGCCGTCAGATTTTCCTTTGTCTGATACGCGGTATCTGTGCGGTACCCAAACACTCCGTCATATCCCGTCAGGGCGATCATCCCTCTGGCTCCGTGGTACGCGCCGTCAGGATGCTCCTCCAGGAAGGAATTCAGGCGGGGAACAACGTCAAAATCTCCCACCTCCTCGGTACCGTCCTTCTTGACATAATGGCATTTCACAGCGCCATCCTTATCCAGGACCAGCTTGTCGGGGTAGCTCGCTTTCTCATAGGAATGGTAATAGCTCAGGTCATCCACAGAGAGCACCACCGGCTTCTTTCCGGGCGGCAGCATCAGATTTTCATTTCTCGTAAAGATCACATTCCCATTTTCGTCCTTTGATTCCACCACCAGATCGCGCAGCCGCACAAACACATACCCGTTGTCATACATCGCCTGGGTAATCTTATCAAATTCATCCACCGTTGTCATCCAGGCGTTCATATTGTCCGCCTCCTGCTGCCCCATCACCGCCGCGTCCAGGGCCACCGTGGGCTCATTCATCAGCGAATGGTAATAAATATGGGGAACCGCATCCACATCCACAGCCACACAGCTCGCCTTCGCGGTCGTATACTTCGTCACAGCCGCCGTCAGGGATTCCTCCTGCTCGTAGCCTTTGACAGATTTAACCTTTTCAATGGCCGCGTCATAATCATAGCCTGCCGCCAAAAGCTCTGCCTCCTCCAGGATCTTCGCGTTTTTATTCTCCGTCTCCCGGACTGTCTCACTGCCGCTTTCTGTCTGCTGCTTTTTTGCAGGCTTCTCTCCATTCAGCCCCAGCTTACTTGTGGCAAAGCTGGTGACACCCACAATCAGCGCCAGAACGGCTAAACAGCCCGCCATCTTTAGGAGATTCTGCCTCTGCCTGCGCTTTTTCATCTGCTCCTTCCGCCGTTTCAGCGCCCGGCTCTGCCGAAGCAGTTCATCATCCAGTTCCTTTTTTTCCATTCCTCATCTTCCTCCGAACATTCTGGCCCTTCTCTGCTCTTTCTCCCTGCGCCTCCGGCCTTCTTGCAGGTCTTTTACTTTAAGGTGAACTCCATGACCACCGGGTTGTGATCCGAGTACCGAAATTCTCCGTCAATATTTCTGGCTGACGCCTCGATATTGTCTGAAATGATAAATCCATCCACAATGACCGTATACGTCACACCTTTTTCATAGGGAATATCCGCTCCCCGGCAGGTGGGCGTCTCTCCCGCGTTTTCTGCCTTCACAAAGTGAAAGCCTTCTGCCAGGTCATCTTCTGAGAGCTGATATACCCAGCCCGGAATCTTCTGCTCTGAAGGAAACGTATCGATGGAACCGGCAATGTCATGATTAAAATCTCCTCCGGCAATCACATAATTTCCTTTTTCCCGTTCTTCTGCGAAGACCTGATTCAAAAGCGCCAGCTGTTTCGCACGGATCGTGCCGCCCTTATCGTAGGCGCTCAGATGTACCTGGATCAGCACCAGCTCTCTGCCGCCTTTCACTGGAAGCCTGCTCATCAGAAAGCACCTGTCCAGATCTGTAAATTTCGTGATAAACGCGCTGCTCACCGGGAACTGCCGCCTGATATTTTCCGTAATCTGATACTTGCTGAAAGTGAGCATCCCCGCCTCCACCGCCCCGTGGGGTTCATGGAAGGGATAGAAAAGATAAGCGCTGTGGAAGTTGTTGGCAAACACAGATCCATACCCCGGAAGCCCTTCGGTCAGGATCTCCCGCTGATTTACGTGATAGCTTCTGTCGGCCTTCTCGTCCACCTCCTGGGCAAATATGAAATCCGCCTCCTGCTGTTTAAAAAGCTCCAGGCTTCCCGCCGTATCCGCCAGAACCGCCTCCTTGGAAAGAGCCCGTCCATGCTTTCCGGTGGTCTTTGTGCCGTCCTTCATCTCTCCCATATCCATAAAAAAAGAATAATCATCCGAATATGCCCCAAACCCGATGTTGTAGGTCATGATCCGGTAAGCCGTCCCTGTCTCCATCTGCTCCTGCTGTGGATTTTCCACAGGAAGCCTGGTAAAATCATCGATCCGGTAATACTGAACCTGCATATAAATGACATACGCCGCCGCTGCTACTGCCAAAGCCAGAAGGATGCCCAGAAAAATCTTACAAATCCGCCGTCCCATGCTGTTTTCCTCCTTCTGTGCCCACCCGAACTGCCCCGGGCACTTCTATGTTACTTCTTCTGAAATTTTTATCTTACCTGTACAGTTTTATGAATATCATAGCATCTTTTAGGAGCTTTTGCAACGGAAGTGATAAATTTTTAAAGGCTTTATTATCCTTGCCAAGATGATGGGCAGCTGTTACAGGACATGGTAAAAGAGAACAATGTCCTCATAGGTGCCATCTTTCATAAGAAAGCCCCCCGGTACGGTTCCAAGCTTCACAAAACCGAGCTTGTCGTAGAGCGCGATCGCTCTCTCATTGGTGCATACGACTGCGTTGAACTGCAAAACGCGAAATCCGAGCTCCGCTCCCTTCTCCATACAGTGCTTTACCAAAGCTTCTCCGATGCCCATGCCCCGGGCCGTACTTTTGACGGCATAGCTTGCGTTTGACAAATGGCCGCAGCGTCCCACATTATTGGGATGCAGAATGTAAAGCCCCAGGATTTCCCCGTCCTTTTCAGCCACAGCGGAAAAGCTCTGGCTTCCGAAAAAAGCAGCCGCCTCCTGCCCGGTCAGCGGCTCCATCTGCGGAAAAGCCACTCCTTCTTCCACCACTTCATTCCAGATCTCCGTCATCTCCGGAAGATCCTCTATCTCATATTTCCGTACCGTTATTTCCATTATTATCATCCGCCTTTCACTTTTTACGCTATCTATCTGTAACATTTCCGCCATCCGGCTGCCTGGGTCTGGTATGGCCCACGGTAATTGCCGTGGATCATACTAGTACATCTCCCTGAATTTTCTCTCGGATATGTTTACCTCGATATCCTCCGATTCGATAAAGGAGATCCGTATCCCTCTCTCCTCATACAGTCTCTGAACCATCTGCCCGACCGTATAGGGATCTCCCTGTACTTCCATCTCCACCCGCCCATCCGGCAGGTTCATGACCCATCCCGTCAGCCCCAGCGTTCGGGCGATCCAGGTCGCCCGGTACCGAAAGCCCACGCCCTGGACCTGCCCGGAAAAATAGATCCTCTTTCTTACCATAAATCCCACCTCCCAAACGGACGCCCTCATGCCGATCCCGCCTTCTTTATTGCCTTTTCCAATTATAGCAGGTTCTCTCCCGTAACGGCAAGAAAAATCCCCGGCAGATTTTTGGTCTGCCAGGGATTTTGTTCGCTTTGTGTCTTCTGGTTATTGAAAAGGAGCTTTCTATCTCCCCGTAACCTTATGATACAGCTTCTTCAGCTTTGTATTCTTTGCCATCTCAAACATCCCGATAGACTTCAGCACCCGCAGAGGATACAGCTTTTCCTCTTTGATGACCACGGAATGGTTTTCCTCCGGGGACTCCAGGGCGTTCTTCAGCCATGCGAAGGACTCCTGCCGTTTGGCGGCAAGCTTCCTGTTCACTTCCCCATAATCAATCTCCGGCAGCTCCTGGGCCCCGATCTTGTCCGGATTGGTAACGTAATGGCTCATCAGGTCAAAATCCGTCAGCAGGGAAATGAAGCGGTCGGCTCCTCTCTGCGGATTTGTGATGGCATAAAACGGCTTTTCAAACAGCATCGCCACGCAGGTTCCATGGAAGGAATCGGTGATGACTATGTCCGCGTGTTTGAAATAAAACAGCCAGTCTGTCACATCCAGGTCAGAAACCGTATACTCCGGAAGGTCCATGGCCTCCTTGTTTTTCTTAAACAGGTTTGGCCAGCCATCCAGCATAACCACCAGATCTTTCTGGTATTTTTCCGCCATGCGGAGCAGCGCCGCTCTCTTTTGCGGCGTGGGGTCTAAAATATAGGCCGCGATATAGCCCGTCTTTTTCTCCCTGGAAGATTCCTCCGCCACGTTTCCCAGCACACTGGAATCACAGAGAAGTACCGGATCCAGGACATGCTTTGCCTCGATCCCCAGCATCTTCCGGCACATTCTGACATTGATCTCCTCCCGGACGGACACATAGTTCATACGCCGCAGACATTTCACTGCCTTCCACATAAAGCTCCAGGGAGCGATAAAACGGTCCGATCCGAAGGAGGTGGCATAAGCGATCCGCCGCTTTCCTTCCTCCGCGAAATCCAGAAAATAGCTGTGACCAAAGATTTTCGTGACCCCGTATTTCCAGAGCTGGTCAGCCCCCAGGAGAAAGGTATCGCACAGGTCGTTCAGCTTTTTTGTATCCTCGACCTGGTAACATTCACTGATCTCATAATGCTTTCTGGCAAATTTTAAAGAATGCCTCTTTTCCATAGCTTCCTGGTCAAAGGGCTTGATCCAGGGACGGTGCACCATCAGAACTGATTTTCCAAGGCTCTCCACCGCCTGGTGCAGGCAGTAATACGTCGCAATGCTTCCATAATTGCATCCGAACCATACGCCAAGTATTCCCACATCATAATGCTTGTCCATTGTAACCTCCAGCGGCACCTCCATCGTGTGCCATATCTTTCTTTGAAGCCGCTCCATAACGGCCGGCCATCCTCCGCCTGATCAGCCTCTTCCGAGCATGCGTTTGATCACCTGCTTCGCGGAATCCGGCAGATGGTTTTTGGCAAAGCCCACCGTTCTGCGCTTTACCCCCCGGGCGATATCCTTCGGGCGCCTGTGGTATTTCAGCTTTCTTTTTAAGCGCTCTGCCGTCTGTTCCCGATATCCTTTGATCTCTCCCCGCGCTGCCTCCCAGGAAGCAAAGGCTTTCCCGTCAGCCAGCCCCTCTTCGCTGTCAATGACTGCCCCTGTGATCCCCAGGCGCTTCAGGCAGCCCTCCAATGCCGCTTCCGGACGGTATACCTTCAGAGGCACTTGATACAGCGCAGCCATGGCTGCCGCGTCCGCCCGGTCTGTGACTACACACCCGGCGTATTTGATCGCCGCTATCCAGTTTTCCACCATCATATCATCGTCCAAAACCACCGTATTTTTTCCGGCCCTGGCAAGGATTTCCGCCGCCCGGGCGCTTCCCTTCTCCAGATAGACGGCCGTATAGTTTTCCGGCAATGAGATATCCGCGTATTTTACTAGCTCATCGTACTCCTTTTGTCCCAGCAAAAACAGGGGGCTTAAAGGATTCCCGATCTCTTTTTCGAAAAATACTTTTTTCTGCTCCTTTTCGGCAAACCCAAACAGGGGGCCGCGCCTCTCGTCCCATACCTGGTTCGGTCCTGCCAGAAGCCCCCGGCAGGTGCCTTTTAAGGTGTCCATCTTCCCGATCCTGTCCACCGCGCTGACCTTTGGATAGTAGCGGTTGGCAAAGGCGGTGAGCCTGTGTTCCAGAGGCGTGATCTTTTTTTGATCCTCCTTGACCCTTCGCACCATCAGCACAGAGTAATTCATCCGGCTCATGATCTTATACAGGGCATAATAATTCAAAATATCCCCGTAGCTGTCCCCGTTCATGCCATATAAGGCATACTCAAAAAAGTTGGCGGCACAGCACTCGATCGTTCTCGCGTAGGAGCAGTCCCTGATCATGCGGACAAAACGATAGCGCATGGCATTATTTTTAAAGGGACGGGCAAAGGGCTGCCCGTGGGTAAGGATATACTGCAGGTCAATGGGTTCCAGCAGCACCAGCTTTTCCCTGATCGCATCCAGAAGCTTTCTTCCTTTTTCACTGTTGACGGAAAGAATGGAGGTGCCATAGCCGTCCGTCAGTTTGGGATCATATTTCTGGACGCCCCAAAAATCACCCAGTGTAAAATCACCTTGGCGGGGAATCGCCGAGTACAGGCACACCTGGCAATGGGGCCGCACGGAAAGGCAGGGAAGGAAGGAACGGTAATGCAAGTCCTCGCTTCTCACCTTTCGGTACACGTCACCGTTCTCGTATTTGACGGTCATCTCCGTAGACCATCCATAATAATCCTTGTCCCTGAAACCGATATACGAAATCTTCTTCCCTCCGTGAACCTCTTTCAGATATTTTTGGAACCATACCGGGGAAGGGCCGCCGTGGCACAGCACATCCAGGGTGTACAGGTTGTCATAGTCCTTCCCCAGATAGCTGCGCAGTCCCGCGATCTGGCAGGGACAGCCGGAATACAGGGCCGGCTTTCCCTGATCCAGCACCTTTTTGATCTCCTGGTACGTCTTTACCGTATTACTCTGAAGATACTTGGAGGCTCTTAAGGGGCCCATATCCTTCTCGTCGTAAATCACCACATGAGAAAGCTTATGGTTTTCGTCAAAAGCCGCCCCGCAGACTGCCCCGCCGTTTTTCAGAACATACTCTGCCGCCAGTGAGAAAATACCGCCGGAAGAGCTCACGGAACGGACCTGGTTGTCACCGTAGGCCGCATACATATCCGGCACCTTGAAATGATCCCGTTTGGCATGGAGGGACGGGCAGGCCTTCACACATTTCCCGCAGCGGATGCATTTTTCATCATCAATCACAGGATAGAGGAAGCCCTCGTCGTCGTATTCCATGGTGATAGCGCCTACAGGACAGCTGTTGTAGCAGGCTCCGCAGCCGCAGCACTCCTTCTTTGTGACACAGGTTATATTTTTCAGCTCCGCCCCCGGCGCCTTCAGCGCCTCACGCAGCCATTTTTCTGACCGTGCCCGCTCCATCTCCAGCACTTTGCGGATACGGGAAACATCCATTTTTTCCAAAAGCTCTGCCTTTGCCGCAGCCCTGGCAGGCTTTCCAAACAGGCGGTGGTTCAACGCGAACAGATCTGCCAGGGAAGGAAGCTCCTTCCTGCCCTGCTCCTTGTCTGCCAAGCAGATCACAGGCTTCTCAAAGAGCAGCGCCAGCTCCGCCCCCTGACAGGAATCTGTGATCACACAGGACGCATCCATCACCAGGGCTACCCAGTCGGCAGCCGTAAGCTCCCTTTCCTCTGTGATCTTTACAAGCTTTTGTCCTTTCTTTTTAGCGACAGCGTCAAACAGTTCCTCCGTCTCCGGCGTAATCTTTTCCAGATCGGCCAGGACGTAGCCTTTTTCTTTTCTCCTGCTTTTCTCTGCCAGCTTTTCGTAATCCGCCCGCTCCAGCAGAAGCACACTGTCCAGCACCTGCGGTCCCTCAACGCCGAACTCATTTTTCAAAATTTCCACAGCGTCTTCTTCCCGGGCGGAAATGGAGCTGAACCGATGGATCAGCTTTGTCGTCCCTGCGATCTCCCCGATGGGAACGGATGACTTGTCCTTTCCGAAGGAAACTCCGTAGGCAATCTTCTTTTTTGCGTCCTCCGCAAAATCCAGATAAAATCTCTTTCCAAAAGCCTTTGCCGCTTCATACTCCCACGGCTGGCTGCTGTTTACCATAAAAGTGCCGCAGAATGGATTGAGAAGCTCAGGTTCCTCCTGGCCGTCGATCACAAGCACGGAATACCCCATACGCTCCAACACAGTCTTTAAGCTGTAGGCGGCCAGTTCATTCACATACCTTCTGCCCTGCCAGTCTCCCAGAAGCCCGATATCATAGGTCTTCCCCTGGATCGCCGCAAGCTGGTCTTTCGTCTTATCTATCATGCTGTCCTCCTATATCATAATTCCGGCCTCCCTGTACCTGGCCGAAATGCTTTTTATACAGATCCCCCCGCCGGACAGGCTCTTTGCCTGCGGCGGTTTCATACGATACATATGATTTAAGTGTCAAAACTGGTTCACGGATTGTTCCGCGCACAGCGCTCCCACAATCCTCCTGAAAATTCGGAATCCGCGGGCCCCCTTCCCCACTTCTTCCTCATTTCCAGGCATGTCATAAAGTCTCTCATCCACTGTCATGCAAGCATGACGTGAATTCGGACTTTTGACACTGAAACCATACATATTATACAACGAAAACTTCTTTTCTGAAAGCCTTTCTCGCCCATTTCCGAAGATTTCCTTCGGCGGCCTGTAATGGGTTTTTCCCTTCCCGGCGGCGAAATCCTGGGAAAATCCTGAAAAATCCCGAAAAATCCTGCAATTCGTGCAACTCACTCTTGATTTTTCAGGATTTTGTGCTATACTAAAGCTAGGGGGCATTAGCGCAGTTGGGAGCGCGCCACATTCGCATTGTGGAGGCCGTGAGTTCGAATCTCATATGCTCCAGTACCGGAGAGCCTTGAAAATCAAGGCTCTTTTTTATTCTATACACACTCTAGTCAAATCCTTTCCTTCCGCTCAGGCGGATCCCCTTGTACCAGAAAAATATAATATGCTTAACCGGGCAGCCGGGGGACGTGCTCCCACCCGTTCCGAGTCTTGCGGAAAGGGGTGGTGTTTATGAGTACATACGAAGAATTCATGATTATCTTGACAGCTGTTAACGTAATCATCGCCGTTCTAAATTATACACATAAAAAATAGCCGTCCTGCCCTGGAAAAGCTGACGACTATTTTTTAGCCAATGTTTCGCCGGGACGGGTGAGTTACGGTCACCTTCCGGCTGTCTTGTTAAGCACATTATAAACCACCATGGTACATTTGTCAAACCTTCTATTTCTTGCGGGGAAGCGCCACTCTTTGCGCTAAAGTGAAAACTTTATTTCCACTTTAAAGGGGGGAAAGTGGATTTTAGACAATATAAATCTTCCTTTCTTGATATAAGCGTTTTCGACTTACACACTCTTTTTATCAGAAAGCACGAAGTTAAGCAAAGATACGGATTGGGAAAAGCAAAGGGGCTATCTATTTACCGACAGCCCCTTCATAAGCGCATAGAAATGTTTCTGCTATACGACGGCTTTTTTTCTTTTGCCGCCGTGCGGCAGATTCTTTAACCTGAATTATTCACGGAACAGTATCTGACCTGATAACTGTAC
>DESK01000004.1 GCA_002361955.1 Lachnospiraceae bacterium UBA3316 | reverse complement strand
AGGGGGTGAGAGGATGGAGCATATGAGAGAATTCTGGACAGAAGAGGACGGAGTCGGCGTAGTGGAAATCATTTTGATCCTGGTGGTATTGATCGGCCTTGTGGTTATTTTCAAGAGCCAGCTTACGAATCTTGTCAACCGTATCTTTAAGAAGATTATAAGCCAGAGCAACAGCATTTAGCGGCATCTGGAGAAAGGAAGGATGGATGAGCCGAGACAGATACCAGGGAAGTATTACGGTATTCTTAAGTCTGGTGGGTGTGCTGCTGATCGCCCTGGTCTGTGCTCTGGCCGAGTCGGCCAGGATACAGGGGGCCAGGGCCTGGGCGGCGGCCGTGACAGACATGGGGCTCTTTTCCGTATTCGGAGAGTATGAGAGAGAGCTACTTGAAAATTATGACGTGCTGCTGCTGGACGGCGCCTTCGGGACGGGAGATTTTTCGCCGGAAAGAGTAGCTTGGCGGATGCAGGACTATATGAAGTACAATACCTCTCCCACAGAAGGGCTGAAGAAGAGGGCGGTCAATCTGTTTCCCATGACTGCGGAGAGCTGCCAGATTACAGGCTATACGCTGGCTACGGATGAAAACGGGAATGCCTTTTACCAGCAGGTGGTGGAGGGGATTCGGGAGAATCTGGGCATGGAGCTCCTGCTTCGTTTTCAGAAGGATATACAGGAGGCGAAAAGGCAGCAGGAGGCCGCCGAAGAGTATGAAAACCAGGACGCCTCCGCCTGGGACAACCTGGAGAAGGTCCAGGAGCTGCAGAAGGAGGCTGACGGGGAGGAGAAGCAGGCAGACCCGGAGCCGGTGCAGGAAGCGCCTCAGGAAAATCCACTGGATACGATCAAGAAAATCAAGGAGATGGGGATTTTAGGCCTGGTAGTAAAGGAGCCTGCAGGCATCTCCGAAAAACGCGTGGAGGCTTCCGGCCTGCCGTCAAACAGAAAGCGGAACAAGGGAAATCTTCCGTTAAAAGAGACAGAAAAAGGGCTTATATCCGACGGAATCTTTCAGGAATATCTTCTGGGGCATTTCAGCGCCTGGACGGATCCGTGGGATCAGGAGGGGCTGGCCTACCAGATGGAATATATTCTTATAGGAAAAAACAGTGACAAAGAGAATCTGAAGGGCGTCGTAAACAGACTGCTTTTGCTGCGGGAGGGTGTGAATCTTGTCTATATTTTGTCGGACACAAAGATGAGAACCCAGATAAAAACCCTGGCGCTGGGCCTTGGGGGAGCAGCGCCTGTTCCGGGACTCTGTATAGCCCTTGAGGCAGTGCTGGCCCTGGCCTGGGCTTATGCGGAAAGCCTTCTGGATGTGCGCACCTTACTTTCGAAAGGCCGTGTACCGCCGATGAAGGATGCCTCTTCCTGGAAGCTGTCGCTGTCGAACCTGGCAAAGGTGACGGAGCTTTTCGACTCCTGTGATGACGGCGGAGGCACGGGGCAGGATTATGAGGATTATTTGAGGATTCTGCTGTTTGCAGGAAAGAAGGGCCGCTATCCCCTGCGGGCGCTGGACATGATGGAAAGCAGTCTTGGAGACCAGCGGGCCCGGGCGGATGGGTGGATCGTCAGGGCAAAGGCTGAGACGGCCTGGAGATTTTCCGGAGTGTTTTTCCGTGTGACGGAGGCATTTCTGCCGGTGACTTCGGGGGAAGCGCCGTACCGGGTAACAGGAGAACTGGAATATTGAGAAAGGAGGCGGAAAGGGATGTTCTTTCCCTGTAGTATGCACAGTATCAGAAAGGAGTCAGGCTCTCTCCCGAACAGATTCGTATGGAAGATCTTTCATGTTAGCAGGGGAAGAATATCCCTTTCCGCCTCTGCCAGAGGAAGCCTGACCGTAGAGGCGGCCTGTGTGCTCCCGGTCTGCCTGTATGCCATTCTGGCCTTTTTATATTTCCTGCAGATGCTCACCATGGCGGGAGGCGTGGCAGAGGGGCTGCAGGATGCGGGAAAACAGATGGCAGTTTATGCCTACGTCCAAAATTCGGATGGAGACGAGGCCAGGAAGAAAGCAGGCGCAGTTTTGAATCTTCTATATGCCAGGAAGAGAATCCGTCAGGCAGCAGGGAAGGAGGCATCCTCTGTCAGCCTGCTTGGTTCTTCTATCCTGGAAGAGGATGAGATTATAGATCTGGTGGCATCGTACCGTTTTCGATGGAGGCTTCCACTGTTTTCACGGTCTGTTCCCGTAGTGCAGAGAGCCAGGGTGCGCGCGTGGACGGGAAGAGAATCATCGGAGACAGGGGAGGAAGAGGAGAAAAAGGAGGAATCGGTATACATCACGGAAAATGGAAGTGTATACCACAGGGACAGGGAGTGCAGCCATATTCGCTTGTCTGTCAGAGGAGTGGCGAAAGGTCAGGTCGGAGGGCTGAGAAATGAGGATGGGGGAAAGTATTATCCCTGTGAATCCTGTGGGGAAAAGGCCGGAGGCTGGGTGTACATTACGGATACTGGCGACAGATACCACAGCCACGAAGCCTGCAGCCGGCTAAAAAGAAGTGTGATTGTCGTTTCCTTATCCCAGGTGGAGGACTGGAGACCCTGTTCTAAGTGCGGAAGGTAGGTGTAAGATGGAAAAATGTGCGATGCTGCTGTTTTTGGGGGCGGGCAGTGTGATGGATATCAGGAAAAAGGAGATTTCAGGAGTCTTTTTGATTGGCTTTCTTCTGCTTGGCGCTGCAGTGCAGCTGGGGAAAATGGCCGTAAGCTATGGGGAAGAGCCCTGGCAGGGATGGATCGCCGGGGCTTTTGCGGGAGCCTTGCTGTTGGGGCTGGCAAGGCTGTCGGGGCAGGCTCTGGGTTATGGGGATGCCCTGGCGGCGATGATCCTTGGCGTCTGGCTGGGGCTGCTTCCCCTGGCGGAGATTTTCTTTTTTGGGCTGTGCCTGTCAGCGGTGTATGGGGCGTGGCTGTTTCTGGCAAGGAAAAAAGGAGGAAAGCACAGGATGGCGTTTCTTCCCTTTCTGATGGGAGGTTATGTGATCTGGCTGCTCATGGGAGAGGGGGCGGCAGTATGAGGTTTCAAGGGAGCTATACGGTGGAAGCTGCCCTGCTGATGGCAGTCCTGATCCCGCTTCTGGCAGGAGTGCTCTATCTGGGCTTTTATATGCACGACAAAGCCTTTATGAAGAGCGCGGCATACGAGGCGGCGATTCTCGAAAATATGGATGGAAAAAGAGAACCGGGTAAAATTAACGATGGCCTTTTGGGGATCCGGGGAGCCGGGCTGGAAGTGAGCGGCGATAACAGGCGGGTATCGGCGGAAGCGTCCGGTACGTTCCTTATACCGGGTTTTGTGGCGGAGTTCTTTTGCGGCGGGCAGCTGCAGCTGTCGGCTTTTGCGGAGCAGAGGGTGACAGACCCCGGAAGGACATTGATTCGGCTGCGGCTGGCAAAGAGATTTGCGGAGGAGGTGAAGCATGGAAGTGATGTATCGCCGTGACGGGGAGCATAATTATATGGTTCTCCAGGCGCCGGAGGAGGTAGAGGGGAGCGAATATCAGGTAAGGATGCTTTTAGTCAATGATATTGCCGGGCTTTTGCGGTGCAAGCTGCGCAGGATCGACGGGGCGTCCTACTTTTACTATGAGATCACGTCGAAGCAGCCTTTGGCTCGCATCCTGGAGCATCGGGCGGCAGGCGGAGAGGATATCCGGGCTGTGGCGCAGGCCATGAGCCGGACGCTGGAGGGGATCTCCAGGTATCTTCTGCCGGATGAGAGCCTTGTCTTAAATCCGGAGCTCATTTATATGGATGTGGAAACCAGGGAAGTAAGCTTCTGCTACCTGCCCTGCAGCAGGGAGGCTATCTCCGATACCTTTCGCAGTCTGGCAGAGTATCTCTTAAAGAAGCTGGATCATGGAGATGAACAGGCGGTGCTCTGGGGCTATCAGATCTACAGCGGGACGGTGGAGGAAAATTATAGTATCAGCGCGGTGCTTCGCAGCCTGCGGGGAAAGGAAGTAAAAAAGAAGGAGATTCCGGAGAAAGGGGGGGCGAAGCCGGAAAAGAGAGAGCCTTTGGAGGAGAAAAAAACGCCTGCCCAGTGGAACATGACAGGGAAGGAGAGGCTGAGAAAGAGGGCGAGGAAGAAAAAAGTGCTTTTGGTTGCTCTGGGAGCGGCGGCAGGGCTTGCGGTGGAGGTAGCGCTGGTATTTTTCCATATTCTGACACTGACACAGGCGGGGGGCATTCTGTTTTTGGCGGCAGCGGCAGCTTATTACCTGTGTATGGGAGAGAAGAAATCGCGGGAGGAGAAGGCGGAGAAGCCGGAAGTAAAAAAGCGGGACAAAAAGGCACGGGAAAAAGAGAGGAAAATCAGGCGCAGTCCGCAGGAAAAAAAGCAGGAGAGAACCTGTCCGGAAGAGGGGCCGGTTTTTGTGGAGGAAGGGCAAAAGGAGGAAGAGGAGGTCTATGGGCAGACGACCTTCCTTGGAGGAAACGTAAAGAGCGCCCAGCCTGTTCTCATCAGCGGCAGCCCGGAGCTGCGGAAAAATATGGCGATTGACAAGGAACGTTTCGTGATTGGAAAGATGAAAGGCCAGGTGGACATGGTGCTGAATCTTCCGATGATCAGCCGGATCCACGCGGAGATAGAGAAGAGGGAGGGAGCGTACTTCCTGGTAGATTTGAATTCTACCAACGGCACCTTTCTGAACGGAGAGCGGCTGGAAGCCAATGAATACCGGCAGCTTCACACGGGAGATGAGATATGCTTTGCCGGGGCAGGATATTATTTTAAAGAGTAGAGGACGCCTTCCCATGGTTTTCGGATTCCATCGGCATGAAAAGAGGCGCGGACAGACAGGATTTGCCCAACTGCCCTTTGATTTGCGGAAACCCAGGATTCAGGGTTGCAAATAAGCTTCTTTCTGTTAAAATAGGAATCATCATTTGGCAGAAAAGGAGAATTGCTATGGAAGAAGTCAAAGCCTTTCTGAAGTCCAGGACAGTATGCAATCTTGTGATTGTTTTGGCTAATATTGCGGTATTTTTTGTTCTGGAGATTATGGGAAACACAGAGGATGTGCTTTTTATGGCGGAGCATGGAGCCAGCTATGCGCCCTGGATTGTAGAGGAAAAGGAATATTACAGGCTCTTTACCTGTATGTTTATGCATTTTGGAATTGAGCATCTGTTTAATAATATGCTTGTACTGACCTTCCTGGGGGATGCCCTGGAGCATGCGGTGGGAAGTGTCCGGTATCTTATCATATATCTGGGGGGAGGACTTTTGGGAAATGTGCTGTCCTGTATCCTGGAGTACAGAGGCGGGGATTGGGCAGTTTCGGCAGGGGCCTCCGGCGCAGTGTTCGCGGCGATGGGAGCCATCGTCTATATTGCGATTATAAACAGAGGAAGGATCGCGGAGTTTACGAGACGCCGCCTGATCCTCATGGCCTTTCTCGCCCTTTTTGAGGGATTTACCTCTGTGGGAGTGGACAATGCGGCCCATGTGGGCGGATTTCTTTCCGGCCTGCTGTTAGCGGTGATCCTCTACCGCCGGCCCCGCAGGCAGGAGGACCGTGAAGGTGGTGCCGCGCCCTGGGACAGTTTCTAAAGAAAGGGTTCCCCGGTGGGCTTCGATGATGCGCTTGGTGATGGACAGGCCCAGGCCGGTACCGTCCGGTTTATGGGTGACAAAGGGCTGGTACAGGGTGTCAAGGCGCTCCTGGGGAATTCCGCAGCCGGTATCGGAGATACGGAGGCAGAGGGCGTCCTTCTTTGCCTCTGCCAGGAAGGACACTTCCCCCTGATCCTCCAGAGCCTCAAAACCGTTGCGGAGCAGGTTTTCCAGGGCCCGGCGCAGCTTCAGGGGATCTGCGCAGATGGCCGGGAGGGCCGGAGGCACCTGCCAGGACAGGGAAAAGGGGGCAGGAACGGTGCGGCTCAGGGAGGAGAGAAACCCGGAGAGCCAGGTACTGGTATCCAGAACCTCTTTTCTGAGCAGAGTGCTGTTGTTATAGCTGGATACCTCGTCCAGCAGACGCAGAAGGTATTTCATATCTCTCATGGTGTCCTGCCAGAGAGGATATTCGCGTATGGCGGGACATTTTTTTTCTATAAGCTGTAAGGAGCTGTTGATTACGGTCACAGGATTTCGCACCTCATGGGAAATCTGGGAAATCGTAATTTTTTGCTCTTCTATGATCCTTTTCAGTCGTTCTATCTGTTCAGCTTCTGACATTTTTAGACTCCTTTTTATACTTGCCTGTATGTAACACAGTGCATGTTACGGTTCACTTTACCACAGTAATACTCGCAAATCCATTTGAAATTTTCTACGCTCGCTTTGCGAAGGGGATTTGCTCACACCTGAATCACCTTTTTACGGTCTGTGCAGTAAATAAACAGACCTGCGTGAACAGCAATCAGTGTATCATTGAAGGGGAAAAATAGCAAATACTTATTGTTGACATTATTTTGCAAAAGAATTACCATAACTATACAATGGCAGGAAATAACCTGCGTTACAGGCGAAAGGAGAAGGCGATGAAAGAAGAAAAATGTATTTTTTGTAAACTGGCAAACGGGGAGATCCCCTCAGCTACCATCTATGAGAATGAGGATTTCCGGGTGATCCTGGATTTAAATCCGGCTACAAAGGGCCATGCGCTGATTTTGCCGAAGGAGCATTTTGCGAATATTTTTGAGATGCCGGAGGAGTGGGAGATGAAGGCCTTTGCCCTGGCGAAGAAAATGGGGGCGAAAATGATGGAGGTCTTAAAGTGCGACGGCTTTAACGTGATACAAAACAACGGGGCGGCCGCCGGACAGACCGTGTTCCATTTCCACATCCATTTGATTCCCAGATATGAAAATGACGGAGCGGGAATTACCTGGGTCCAGAAAACCTTGTCGGAAGAGGATAAGAAAGAAATTTTGGAGGGCTTTCGCGCTTAAGTCTGGAGCCTGAGGGGGCATTGATATTTTAGAGAAGGAATTCCGCATGCGATGAAGAACAAAAGATTTACAAAAATTTACGAAGAATACAGAAAATTGGTGATGAAGATTGCGTATGACAGCCTGAAGGATCGCTTTTTGGCGGAAGAAATCTGCCAGCAGGTGTTTATATCCTTTTATGAACATATGGATGAAGTAAAGGATACGAGCGTGAAGTCCTGGCTGATCGTGTCATCAAGAAATGCTGTGGTGGATTATCTGAGAAAGCAGAAGGTCATGCGGAATAAGACTGCGGTAATCTGTCAGGATGCTGCAGAATGCCTGCCGGAAGGTGAGGATATGGTGGTAGAGCGCATACAAAATGAGCGGTTAAGTTTTCAGATTTTAGATGATTTGCGGGATAAGAACAGAGAATGGTATGAGATCGTAGTTGCGGTCTGTATCGGGGAAATGAGCCAGAAAGAAGCAGCCGAGATGCTGGGAATGACGATTCAGGTACTGAGGGCAAAGCTGTACCGCGCGAAGCAGTATATCCGCCGGAAGTATTACAAAGAATACAGGGACTGACAGGGTACAGGGAGGAGACGTGTCTGTCTGGCAGATGGAGGCGTTCCAAAAGAACAGGCGAAACCCGCAGAACGAATTTCGCCTGGCTTGCTTTTGGAAGTAAGAAAGCTTTGACGGGGAATCCGGGCGGGAAGATCCCGCCGCCGTCTGGGAAGATCAGCCTACGGCCTCCTCGATCAGCTTGATGATTTTGGGAATGGCGTCGCTTTGTTCGCTGGTTTCCATGGCGGCAATATAATCTGCCCGTTTTTCGTAAAGCTTTAAAATTCTTGGAATCAGGATGGACGGAGCCAGCTGTTCCTCCGTCAGGACCTCGCTGAAGCCCTGGTTTTCGAAGGACTCCGCGTTCAGGATTTGATCGCCCCGGCTGGCGTTTGCTGAGAGGGGAATCAAGAGGTTCGGTTTTCTTAAGGCCAGGATCTCGCAGATGGCGTTGGCTCCTGCTCTGGATACGCACACATCGGCCAGGGCAAAGAGGTCTGCCAGCTCCTTCTCAACGTATTCAAACTGTACATAGCCCTCCAGATGATCCAGAGAGTGGTCTACCTTGTCTTTTCCGCACAGGTGGATGACTTGGAAGGTCTTAAGAAGCTCAGGCAGAATCCCCCGCATGGCGTCGTTCACAATGGCGGAGCCCTGGCTGCCGCCGATGATCATCAGTACGGGTATATTGGCGGTGAAACCGCATAATTTCAGGGCGTTCAGCTTGTTGCCAAGGAGAAGCTCTTTACGGATCGGCGAACCTGTCAGAACGGCTTTTCCCTCCGGTAAATGGGACATGGTCTCCGGAAAGTTGCAGCAGATCTTATCGGCAGAGGGGATGGCCAGCTTGTTGGCAAGGCCCGGCGTCATATCGGACTCATGGATGATGACGGGAACGTGATGCCTGTGGGCTGCCATGACGACAGGGACAGTGACGAAGCCGCCCTTGGAAAAGACCACATCCGGGCGGAGCTGTTTTATCAGTTTTTTCGCCTGGCCGTATCCGTGGATGACCTTGAAGGGGTCGGTGAAATTTTTCGGGTCAAAGTAGCGGCGCAGTTTTCCGGAATCGATGCCGTAGTAGGGAATTTTCATTTCCTCAATCAGCCTGCGCTCAATTCCTGAGTAAGAGCCAATGTAGTGAATATCATAGCCCAGCTTTTTGAGCGTGGGGACAAGCGCAATATTTGGTGTAACATGGCCGGCTGTTCCGCCGCCGGTAAGTACGATACGTTTCATAATTATCCTCCAAACTATTAATCCTATGTTCATCTTATACTGTTATGGGAAAAAGTCAAGAAGGGAGTTGATGCAGATATGGAGAAAGAGCCTTATAAAAAGAATAAAATCAGCAGGTTTCCCGCTCAAGAAGAGCAGGAGGAGTGCGAAGAATGGCTGGAGAGTTTTAAGCGTCAGCTTCAAAAGGATACGGAAGAGTTGGAAAAGGAGCTGGAGGAAAACCAGGAGCTGCGCGGTATGGACGCGCCGCCGGAGCTTTTTAGAAGGATAGTGGGCCAGCTGAAGGCGGAGGGAAAATGGGAAGAGGAGGATGGCCAGGAAGAAAACGGCCAGGAGGAGACGTCTGCGGATATTCTTTCCCTCCTGTCCGGGAAGGACCGGGAGGCCCTGGAGATCGGCCGGGAAATCCAAAGGAAGGGAAAAAGAGCCCATATCAACGGCTGGCGGAAGATGGCTGCAGCAGTGGCCGTATGTGTTTTGATGGTCTCCATATCCAGTGGAGCAAGCAGGCAGTACGCCGCAGGCGTGGTAAACCGCGTTACGGGAGACAAGTGGGGCGTCTATATGGAGGCTTCCGATGAAGATACGCTCAAGGATCCGGAGGATGAGAGGAAGGCATACAGGGAGCTTGAGGAACAGCTGGGAATTCCTGTGCCGCAGATACAGTACCGCCCGGAGGGCATGGAATTTTAGGGACATCATATAGAAAGAGATAAAAGAGGCGGATTTGTATTCTATAAGTATGGGGAAACTGTGGTAACCATGTATCTCTATAAGCATAAAAACGGGGCCACCATGCAGTGTATGATCAATTCTGGGGTGACAGAGGAAGTGGAGCTGGATGGAATGGAGATACCGGCAAAGCTGTATACATTGGATAAAGAGGGAGCTTACGCAGGAGATTTTGTCTATGACAATTGTTACTGCGTGATCGTCGGTGAGATGGAAAAAAAGGAATTTCAAAAGGTTCTGGAAAATATTATTTTTTCCAGTTAGAGAGCATACAGGAGGATGACAATGAAGAAAAGGATGTTGCGGGCAGCGGTTGCAGCCCTTATGGTTCTTTGCGTGGGAGTGGTGGGGCTTCAGGTACAGGCGGCCGGTCCGAGAGACGGGGAAACCGTAGACGGATCTCTGTTAACCAGCGGGATGGAGGTGTCTGACAGCTTTGAAAATGTGCAGCGGACAGGGCTTGTATCCATGGGCGTCAGCCGGCTGGCAAAGGAAAACAAAGGCTTGATTTTTCTTTCGGGGAGTACCACTTGTTTCCGCACATGCGACAGCGTAAAGGTGTATTTTTATCTGGAGCAGCTGGTGGGAGATACCTGGAAGCCGGTGATCACAAAAAGGAAAACGGCAGCGAACGCTTTTTTTGTGGATAATGGGATTGATCTCGTTGTGGATTCCGGATATTACTACCGGATACGGGGGAGCCATCTGGCGATTTTAGGAAGTGAGTCGGACGCAGGCTATACGGTGACCAACGGCCTGTATATAGATTAAGTATCAATTTTTTGAAAAACCGGTGATCCGTTCACACAGGTCTGTGCATTTACTGCACAGACCGTAAGAAAGTGATTCGGGTGTGAGCAGATTCCATTCGCGCAGCTAATTTTAAAAGGATTTGCGAATGTTACTGCGAATGAAGAGAACGGTAACAAAAACAGATATATTTCCAAAATGCCCCTATAATATTCCTTTGTTTTGGCTTATACTGTATGTAGAAACAGAAAGGGGGAAGCGTATGAAATTGATGTTTTTAGGAGCTACCCATGAGGTTACCGGGAGCTGCTTTTATCTGGAGGCCTGCGGAAAGAGGATCCTGGTGGACTGCGGCATGGAGCAGGGGCCGGATGAGTATGAGAACCAGGAGATCCCCGTTCCGGGCAGTGAAATAGATATGGTTCTTCTGACCCATGCTCATATTGACCATTCCGGCAAATTGCCGCTTCTGTACCAGAAGGGCTTCCGGGGGCAGATTTTTGCGACGAATGCCACCAGGGATCTGTGCGAGATCATGCTGCGTGACAGCGCGCATATCCAGATGTTTGAGGCAGAGTGGCGGAACAGAAAGGGCAGGCGCGCGGGAAAGGAAGAGTTTATTCCTCTTTACGATATGGATGACGCCGAAGGGGCTATCCGGTGCTTTGTGGGATGCCCTTATGACAGGGAGATCACCCTGGCCGACGGCATCCGTGTCCGCTTTGTGGATGCGGGGCATCTGCTGGGATCTTCGTCCATTGAGCTTTGGGTAAAGGAAGAGCAGACAGAGAGAAAGATCGTGTTTTCCGGCGATATCGGAAACGTAAACCAGCCGCTGATTAGGGATCCCCAGTATTTGACAGAGGCCGATTATGTGGTGATGGAGTCCACCTACGGCGACAGGAGCCATGGGCAGACGCCGGACTATGTGAACGAGCTGGCAGAAATCATTCAGCGGACCTTCGACAGGGGCGGAAATCTGGTGATTCCCTCCTTCGCAGTGGGCAGAACCCAGGAACTTCTCTATTTTATCAGGGAGATCAAGGAGCGGGAACTGGTGAAACGCCACGGAGATTTTGAGGTCTATGTGGACAGTCCCCTGGCCATAGAGGCCACCAGGATCTTTATGGAGCATATGTACGATGACTTTGACGAGGAGGCCTTCGCGCTGGTACAGAAGGGGATTAACCCCATCGGATTTTCCGGCCTGCGCACCTCCGTCACCAGCGAAGACTCGAAGCTTATCAACTTTGACAGTAAGCCTAAGGTGATTCTGTCTGCCAGCGGCATGTGTGAGGCGGGGCGGATCAAGCACCACCTGAAGCACAACCTGTGGAGGCCGGAGTGCACCGTGCTGTTTGTGGGATATCAGGCAGGGGGAACGCTTGGAAGGGCCCTTTTAGAAGGCGCGCCCAGGGTGAAGCTTTTTGGCGAGGAGATCGAGGTGAGAGCTGAGATTTGCAGGTTATCGGGTATCAGCGCCCATGCGGACAGCGAGGGCCTGCTGCGGTGGATCGGGGCTTTTAAAGAGAAGCCGAAAAAAGTATTTGTAGTCCATGGGGAGGATGAGGTGTGCGAGCTGTTCGCAGGAAGGCTCAGAAGCGAGCTGGGCGTTGACGCGGCGGCCCCCTACAGCGGAACCGTCTATGACCTTGCGGAAAATGTCTGCGTCAAACAGGGAGTACCTGTGCGGGCGAAACGGGAGGAGCCCCTCACGAGGCTTCCGAAGGCAGCCAGAGGCAGCACGGTATTCGCAAGATTGTGGGCGGCTGGCCAGAGACTGCTCACCGTCATACGTCACAATGAGGGCGGCGCCAATAAGGATCTGGCGAAATTTGCCGATCAGATCAATGCTCTCTGTGAAAAGTGGGATCGATAAGGGTGACCCTCCGTTTATCTGTCAGCAGGAGGCCGTCCTCTTTCATCCGTCCTAATTCCCGCATCATGGCGCTGCGGTCTACACAGAGATAATCGGCCAGCGTGCCAAAGGAAAAGGGCAGCACAAAAGGACAGCCGGCGGGCTGATCAGCCGCTGCCAGTGTGAAATAGCGTAAAAGCTTTTCCCGGATGGTGCGCTGGCTTAAGATATCCAGCCGTTCACTCAGGCGGACGGCCTTTTTGGAAAGCAGAAGGAAGGCATTGCTTACCAGGGTACTGTGAAAGGTACAGGCCTTGGGGCAGCGCTTTGTCAGATGGTAATAGTCGATAAATTCCACCTGGCAGGCTTTGGAGCATATGACCTGAATGATGTCCATTTTGCTGGAGAAGACACTTAAGGATTCTCCAAAGATGTCTCCGGTGTGGAGATAATCCAGCAGGGTCTGCCTGCCGTTTTCCTGAATGCGGATCAGGGAGGCTTCCCCCCTGGTAAGAATGCCGATTTTCGGCCGGTTTTCTCCGTAGGTACAGATGACCTGGTTCGGCTGATAGTTCTTTTTATCTGCATGGAAGCAGCGCATCATCTGCTCGTATTCCTGTTCGGAAATTCCCTGAAAAAGCGCTCCGTTCATAGGGGGTTCTCCTTTCTACATAAAATGTTAAAGAAGTTGCATTTGCAACAGATATTTTTCGGGAAGATGTATATACTAACAGTATAAATAAAAGAAAGGGAAAGGTGAAGTAAAAATGAAAAAATATATTTGTGAACCATGCGGCTATGAGTATGATCCGGAGGTGGGTGATCCCGATAACGGAATCGCGCCGGGCACGGCATTTGAGGATCTGCCGGAGGACTGGGTCTGCCCGATCTGTGGATTGGGAAAAGACGTTTTCGTAGAAGAATAGGAGGGCTTAAGATGGGCATACTTTTTGATAAAAGTCTGGAGACAGGAAACAGCCTGATCGATGATCAGCACCGGGAGCTCATAGACAGAGTGAACAAGCTTTCCGAAAGCTGCGATACCTCAACAGAAAAAAATGTGGCAGTACAGACACTGGATTTCCTTATGGATTATACGGAGTTTCATTTCCGGGCGGAGGAGAAGCTGCAGGAGGAAAGCGGTTATCCCCAGCTTCAGGCCCATAAAGCCCAGCATGCCCAGTTTGAGAAGGCGGTAGATGAGCTTCGCCAGATGCTTGAGGAGGAGGAAGGGCCCACCGACGCTTTCGTAGCTGCGGTAAACAGAAATATCGTAGAGTGGCTCCTGAACCATATCCAGGTATGCGATAAGAAGGTAGCTGAATATATCAGGTAGCAGTCCGGACGCAGATGGAATGTGTGTAACAAAATGACGCCAGGCGCTTTGTCAGGCAGAGGGTGGACAGCTTTCCGGGGTGGAGGCGCACGATGCAGCAGGCGTTGGGGAATTGTAAGGCAGGCGAAACCCGCAGAGCGTGTTTCGCCTAGTTTATGAGGATGATCAATGAAAAGTTTAAAATTGAGAGAAAATTTTTACTGGACTGGAATTGTGGATGACAAGCTGCGGGTATTTGATATCATTATGTATACGGAGTTTGGGACGACTTATAATTCCTATGTGTTGAAGGCCGGGGAGAAGACCATTCTCTTTGAGACGGCGAAGGCGAAATTCTTTGATGACTATCTGGAGAAGCTCAGCGAGATCACAGACGTGTCAAAGATTGATTATCTGGTGGTGAATCATACGGAGCCGGATCATGCAGGCAGCGTGGAAAGGCTTTTAGATCTCTGCCCTCATCTGAAAATTATTTCTACGGGCGCAGCCAGCGGATTTTTGAAGGAAATCGTGAACAGGGATTTCACCAGTATTGTGGTGCGCGACAACCAGCGTATGGAGATCGGAGATAAAACGCTGCGCTTTATGTTTGTGCCGAATCTTCACTGGCCGGACACCATGTATACCTATATTGAAGAAGAGCAGATCCTGGTGACCTGTGATTCCTTTGGCTCTCATTATGGCTTTCAGGAGGTGCTTTTAAGCAAGGTGACGGCCTGGGATGATTATATGAGGGCTACCAAGTATTACTTCGATTGCATTTTGGGCCCCTTCAAGCCCTTTATGAAGAAGGCGCTGGATCGTGTGCGCCAGCTGGATATCACGATGATCTGCACGGGACACGGGCCGGTGCTGGATGATAAGATCGACGTGATCATGGATACTTATGAAAAATGGTGTACCGTGGAGAATCCCAACACGAAAAAGACGGTGGTGATTCCCTATGTGAGCGCTTACGGCTATACAGAGACACTGGCCCGCAGGATTGCCGAGGGCGTGGAGGCCAGCGGCGATGTGGAGACGAGGCTTTACGATATGGTGACGGCAGACCAGGCTCAGGTGCTTGAGGAGATTGGCTTTGCCGACGGTATTCTGTTTGGAACGCCCACGATTTTGGGGGAGGCGCTGAAGCCCATCTGGGATCTGACCATCGCTATGTTTCCGGTGACCCATGGAGGAAAGTATGCCAGCGCGTTTGGCAGTTATGGCTGGAGCGGCGAGGGCGTGCCCCACATCATACAGCGTTTGAAGCAGCTTCGCCTGAAGGTGACGGATAATGGATTACGTGTGCGCTTTAAGCCCTCAGAAAATGATTTGACAGACGCCTTTGACTTCGGCTACAATTTTGGCTGTGTCCTGCAAAATAAGGAGAATGTCAAAAAAACAGGAAAATCCCGCCTTGTAAAATGCCTGGTGTGCGGGGAAATCTTTGATTCCTCCATAGAGATCTGCCCGGTCTGCGGCGTAGGTAAAGAAAACTTCGTAGAGGTGGAGGAGGAAGCGTCGGGCTTCCACAGAGATTCCAGGGACTTCTATGTGATCCTGGGCAATGGCGCGGCAGGCCTTTCCGCGGCCAAGGCCATTCGGGAGAGGGATAAGACGGGCTCCATCGTTATGGTGTCCAATGAGCCCTACAGCGCCTACAACCGCCCCATGCTTACCAAGTCTATCATGGCAGAGCTGTCGGCGGAGCAGATCGCGGTTCAGGAGGAGAGCTGGTATCAGCAAAACCAGATTTACCAGGTGCTGGGAAAGAGCGTGACGTCTATCTGCCCGGAGGAGAAAGAGGTGGAGCTGTCCGACGGAACACGCCTGAAATATACGAAATTGATTTATGCCCTGGGGGCTGAGTCTTTCATCCCGCCGATCCCGGGCACGGAGCTGCCGGAGGTGACGGCGATCCGCCGCCTGGAGGACACAAAGAAGGTGGCAGGGCTTCTGGAACATGCCGGGAAGGCAGTTGTTATCGGCGGCGGCGTCCTTGGGCTGGAAGCGGCCTGGGAGCTGAAAAAGGCAAAATGTGAAGTGACGGTTCTGGAGCTGGCGCCGCAGCTTATGGGACGCCAGCTGGATGGGGCGGCCAGTGAGATGCTGGAAGGGATCGCGGCGAAATGCGGTATCCGGATTCTCACAGGTGTGCAGATTGCCTCCATTGAGGGCGATGGCCATGTGACGGGTGTAAGGCTTGGAGACGGGACGCAGATCCCGGCGGATCTGGTGATCGTCTCCTGCGGCGTCCGGGCGAACACTGCCGTGGCTCAGGAGGCAGGCATAGAGGTGGACAGGGCTGTTGTGGTGGACAGCCAGATGCGGACAAATCTGGAAGGCGTTTACGCCTGCGGGGACTGCGCCCAGTACCAGGGTGTGAATTATGCCCTCTGGCCGGAGGCCTCCGAGCAGGGCAAAACGGCGGGAGCCAATGCGGCAGGGGAGACGAGTTCTTACGCGCCCGTCACCGCCGCGCTGACCTTCCACGGAATGAACACGGCCCTTTACGCCATCGGCGACGCAGGGAAGAATCCTAATCTGATCTACAAGACCGTGGAATTTAAAGATATGGGAAAACGCCAGTATGAGAAATATTATTTTCTGAATAACAGACTGTGCGGTGTGATCCTCATCGGGGATCTGTCCCGCATGGCAGAGCTCACAGAGGCTGTGGGAAGAAAGGCACTGTTTAAAGAAGTGATGTAACTGTGAGGGAACGGAACCGTTACGAAGTGATCAGAGAAAGATACGTTTGAGAAAAAGGGGGGAAGCGGTGGTGAACAGTTATGATACGTTTCACTCGGTACTGACCGGGCTGTTTCAGGATATCATGTCCATCGAGGAGAAGGCTATCATCACGGAGGAATTTAAAGATATTACAAACAATGATATGCATATTTTGGAGGCCATTGGGCTGTCCAGTCCCCAGAGTATGTCGGCGGTGGCAAAGAAGCTTTCCATCACCGTGGGAACCCTGACAACAGCGATCAACAGTCTTGTAAAAAAAGGTTATGTGCATCGGGTGCGGAGCGAGGAAGACAGGAGGGTCGTGCTGATCTCCCTGACCGCAAAGGGCGAGCATGCCTGCCGGCACCATGAGAGTTTCCACAGGGAGATGATAAACGCCACGCTGAAGGGGCTTTCCCGGGAAGAAACGAAGGTGCTGGTGCAGGCCCTGACAAACCTGAAGGATTTTTTTAACAGCTATCGGTAAGAAAAAACCCGGCGTCAGCCGCAGATATTTGCGGTTGTCACCGGGTTTTGCGTGTATATTCGCTCTTTCTGTGGATAAAAAGAAGGTTTTTGGGGCATACTGTGGAAAAGATATCCACGGGGGGAGCGGTCATGGGAGAAAAAGCGAAGAAGATTTTGGGAATTACGGGGATCACCCTGGCAGTCTATTTAGGTATGCGGTACCTTCTGCCAGCGGTGGCTCCTTTTTTTGTGGCATTTTTGCTGGCGCACTGGATATATCCCCTGGCCGCAAGGCTGGAAAAGCGGCTGCCTGTCAATAAGGGCGTCATCACTCTGGTGATTCTGCTGGCGGGGACAGGGGCTATCTGCTTTTCGGGATGGTTTCTGGGGGCCAGGCTCTGTGAGCAGATCCGAAGCGTGGTGTCCCGGCTGGAATATTATGAGGCCCAGGTGAACGAGGCCGCCATGCAGTGCTGCCGGGCGGCAGAGCGCGCGTTCGGCGTGGACGGCGGCCAGGTGATGATCTTTCTGGAACAGAATATGGACCGGGCCGGCGTCCATATCAGGGAGTACGCCATGCCGGGGCTGGTGCAGCATTCTGTGGAGTACGCGGTGGGGTTTATGAAAGTCCTGGGCTGCTTTTTCCTGATTTTTATAGCTGTCCTGCTGATCATTAAGGATTATGACGCGATCCGTGGGCGGCTCCGGGAATACAGGGGATATCAGAGAGCGGTAAATATTTTTCAGCGTCTGTGGAGGCTGGGGGGCGCTTATCTCAAGTCTCAGCTGATCATCATGCTGATCATCATCGTTGTCTGTGTGCTGGGGCTTTGGATGACGGGAAACCCCTATGCCCTTCTGGTGGGAATTTTGATTGGCGCGTTGGACGTGCTGCCTTTCATCGGCACCGGTACGGTTTTTGTGCCCTGGTCCCTGCTGTGCCTGCTGCGGGGAGATTTTTTTCATGCCGCGGCGTACTTCACTTTCTTTATCCTGGCAAGCGGCGTCAGGGAGTATCTGGAGCCCCGGCTTTTGGGGGACAGGATGGGGGTGTACCCCATCGTGATCGCTCTGGTGGTGTATGCGGGGATCTATCTTTTCGGCGTTTCCGGCGTTCTTTTGGGGCCTATGAGCCTGCTGGTGATCCTGGAGTGCGTCAGGGAGATCTGGGGGAGCGAGAAGGAGGGGGATGGACGCTGATTTGGGGTAACCGTTCAGGTGCCTGAATGGTTACGATTCTGGGCAAATTTGGTGAAATGTCCATTCGAAGTTACTGGACAATTGTGCATAAATGAGTTAATATAGTGCTAAAGTTCGTGTGAAAGGAGCGGCATATGAAACCTGATAAGAATGTCATAAAAAACCTGGCAATGATTACACAGGTGGGCATCAGTATGCTTGCTCCTGTTGTTTTATGCGTCTTTGCAGGTCAGTGGCTGGATGCGAAATTCGGGTGGAGCACCGTGCCCGTGCTGCTGATTTTAGGCATCCTGGCAGGCGGAAGAAATACCTGGCTGCTGCTACAGGGCCTGGTGGAGCAAAAGGGAGGGAAAAAGCATGATGAAACGGTTTCTCGGACAGATGAGTGACACAGTAAGGGAGCTTTTGCTTGGCATCCTCCTGTTCGGGGCAGCCATCTGGCTGGTACTCATTTGGTTTGTGCCGGACAAGGGAAGCTTTACGATAGGGCTTCTTTTGGGGATGCTCCTGGCAGTCGTCCTGGGCCTCCATATGAACTACAGCATCGGGCAGTCTTTGGAGTTTACGGAAAAGGACGCAAAGAGCTATATGCAGAAAATGGCCGTGCTTCGCATGGGGATGATTGTTGTCGTTTTCGGCGCAGCGCATCTGCTTCGGATCGGAAGCCCCCTGGCCATTTTCGCAGGGCTTTTCACACTGAAATTTGGGGCATACTTTCAGCCTGTTCTGCACAGGCTGATACACAAAAAAGAGAAAGAAAGAAGGTGAAAATGTGTTATTAGCTGCAGGCGGTGATGTAGATTTCATGATACATGGGCTGTTCAAATACGAACTGTTCGGGCAGGAGCTCTGGATCACTACAACCCATGTCAGCATCCTGGTAGTCATGTTGGTTCTGATGGTATTCGCGGTGGCGGCCAATTATAAGATCCGCCACGCGGATGAGGTACCTGGAGGCTTCCAGAATATCGTGGAGCTGATCGTGGAATTTCTGGATAAGATGGTTTATGGGAGCATGGGTAAAAATGGAAAGAAATTTCTTAATTATATAGGATCTCTCTTCCTTTTTATTCTTGTCAGCAATATATCCGGGCTGTTTGGCCTGAGGGCACCTACGGCCGATTACGGCGTAACCCTTCCTCTGGGCCTTATGACCTTTGCCATCATCCAGTATAATAACATTAAGTATAACAAGTTCGGCGCGTTTACCGGCCTCTTCAAACCGCTGCCCTTCCTGTTTCCGATCAATCTGATCGGTGAGATTGCCGTTCCGTTCTCCCTCTCCCTGAGGCTTTTCGGAAACGTGCTTTCAGGGACGGTTATGATGTCGCTGATCTATTCGCTGCTTTCCCGCTTCGCCATCGGCTGGCCGGGAATCCTGCACATTTACTTTGATGTATTTTCCGGCGCCATCCAGACGTATGTGTTCTGTATGCTGACGATGGTATATACCACGGATAAGATGCCGGAGTGATAAGTTATCATATTTCTTTATTAAATTAATCAGGAGGAATCAAATTATGAGTGACAGAGGATTAGTTTTAGCATGTTCCGCTATTGGCGCAGGTTTAGCTATGATCGCAGGTATCGGACCTGGTATCGGCCAGGGTATCGCGGCAGGATATGGCGCAAGCGCTGTGGGAAGAAATCCGGGGGCCAAGTCAGACATTATGTCAACCATGCTTCTGGGACAGGCCGTAGCCGAGACGACAGGTCTTTACGGACTGGCGATCGCGTTCATCCTCTTATTTGCGAATCCGCTTCTCGGAAAACTGTAAAAGAGGAATCGATGTTGCCGCAGATGGCAACGAATCAAATATGATGTAAATACAGAGAGGAGGCGGACTCTTGGAACGATTGTTCAACCTGGACCCTCAGCTAATCCATGATACTGTGCTGCTGATGCTCTCCATGCTGGTTATGTTTACATTTCTTTCCTATTTTCTGTTTAACCCGGTGCGGGCATTTCTGAAAAAGAGGCAGGATAAGATACAGGAAGAGATCGACACGGCAAAGCAGGACAAAGAGGATGCGGCTGCGCTGAAGGCGGATTACGATGGGAAGCTTAAGGGAATCGAGAAAGAGGCGGAAGCTATTTTAAGTGAGGCCAGGAAAAAAGCTTTACAGAATGAAGCAAAGATTATCGAAGAGGCCAAAGCGGAAGCGTCCAGGATCATAGACAGGGCAAACCGGCAGGCAGAGCTTGAGAAGAAGGCGGCGGCGGATGATATGAAGAAAGAGATGATTCAGATCGCGGCACTGATGGCGCAGAAAATTGTGGCCCAGACGGTGGACGCCCAGATTCAGGACAGCCTGGTGGAAGAGACCTTAAAAGAGATAGGAGATAAAACATGGCTAAGTTAGCGTCAAAGGTATATGGCGAGGCGCTTTTTCAGATAGCTGTGGAGGACGGCCGCATAGATGAAATGATGGAAGAGATGCGGGCTGTCAGGAAGGCTCTGGAGGAGAACCAGGAGCTGCAGGCTCTGATGACCCATCCAAAGATCATCAAGGAGGAAAAGGTACGTCTGATTGAGAACTGTTTTTCCGGACAGGTCTCTGACGATGTGACGGGATTTCTCACCGTGGTAGTTTCAAAGGGACGCTTTCGGGAGCTTCCGAAGGTCTTTGACTATCTGACGATGCGGGTGAAGGAGTACAAAAAAATCGGTGTCGTGACGGTAAAATCAGCCGCAGAGCTTCGCAGGGAGCAAAAAGAGCAGATCCGCAGCAAGCTTATGGCAACGACAGATTACAAAACGCTGGAAATCGACTGGCAGGTGGACAAAAGCCTGATCGGGGGCCTGGTCATCCGAATCGGAGACCGGGTGGTGGACGGCAGTTTAAAATATAAGCTGAACCAGCTGACCAGCCAGCTTTTAAAAATTTCGTTAGACGATAAGAAAGAAGGTGAAAGGGCCTCATGAATTTGAAACCAGAGGAAATAAGCTCTGTGATTAAAGAGCAGGTTAAACGGTACTCCTCAAAAGTTTCCGTGGCAGACGTGGGAACCGTCATCCAGGTGGCGGACGGTATCGCCAGGATCCATGGGCTGGAGAATGCCATGCAGGGAGAGCTTCTGGAATTTCCGGGAGAGATCCACGGTATGGTGTTGAATCTGGAGGAGGACAATGTGGGCGCCGTGCTGTTGGGCGATACCTCCCACATCAGCGAGGGCGATACGGTAAAGACCACGGGAACCGTGGTGGAAGTGCCGGTAGGAGACGCGATGCTGGGCAGGGTAGTCAATGCCCTTGGTATGCCCATTGACGGCAAGGGCCCCATACACACAGACAAATACAGGAAGATCGAGAGGGTGGCGCCCGGTGTTATCACAAGAAAATCCGTGGATACGCCCCTGCAGACAGGAATCAAGGCCATCGATTCCATGGTGCCCATCGGTAGAGGCCAGCGTGAGCTGATTATCGGAGACAGGCAGACAGGAAAGACGGCCATCGCCCTGGATACGATCATCAACCAGAAGGGGCAGGGCGTCTACTGTATCTATGTGGCGATCGGCCAGAAGGCGTCCACCGTGGCAGGCATCGTAAAAACCCTGACAGAATACGGGGCCATGGATTACACCATGGTGGTGGTTTCCACAGCCAGTGAGCTGGCTCCCCTGCAATATATTGCGCCTTACGCGGGCTGCGCCATCGGCGAGGAATGGATGGAACAGGGAAAGGATGTGCTGGTGATCTACGACGACCTCACCAAGCATGCGGCGGCTTACCGTACCCTGTCCCTGCTTTTGAGGCGTCCGCCAGGCCGTGAGGCTTACCCGGGAGACGTTTTCTACTTACATTCCAGGCTTCTGGAGCGGGCCGCAAGGCTTTCCGATGAGCTGGGAGGCGGTTCCCTTACGGCTCTTCCGATTATTGAGACCCAGGCCGGGGACGTATCGGCTTACATCCCCACAAATGTAATCTCTATCACAGATGGACAGATCTATCTGGAGACGGAGATGTTTAACGCGGGCTTCCGCCCGGCGGTAAATGCCGGACTTTCCGTGTCGAGGGTGGGCGGCGCTGCCCAGATCAAAGCGATGAAGAAAATCGCCGCGCCGATCCGTGTGGAGCTGGCCCAGTACAGGGAGCTGGCGGCGTTCTCTCAGTTTGGCTCCGAGCTGGATGCCGATACCAAGGAGAAGCTGGCCCAGGGCGAACGGCTGAAGGAGGTCTTAAAGCAGCCTCAGTACGCGCCCATGCCCGTAGAGTTTCAGGTAATCATCCTGTACGCGGCTACGAATAAATATCTGCTTGATATTCCCACTGGGGAGATACAGGCTTTTGAAAAGCAGCTTTTTGAGCATATTCAGACAAAATATCCGGAGATTCCGGAGACGATCCGCACGGAAAAGGTGATCTCAGAGGAGACGGAGGGCGCCCTTGTAAAAGCGATCAAAGAGTGTAAGGATGCATTCGGAAAGTAAAGAGGGGTGAACGCAAATGGCTTCTATGAGAGATATTCAGAGGCGGAAGAACAGTATCACCAGCACCAGCCAGATCACGAAGGCCATGAAGCTGGTTTCTACTGTCAAGCTTCAGAAAACGAAAGAGAGAGCGGAGCATTCCCGGCCTTATTTTCAATATATGTACAACACGGTAACTTCTATGTTGGCAAGATCAGGGAACATCGACCATCCCTATCTGAAGCAGGGCGCGTCGGATAAGAAGGCAGTGATCGTGATCACCTCCAACCGGGGCCTGGCAGGAGGCTACAATTCCAATGTGACGAAGCTGGTTGCGGGCAGCGGCCTGAACAAGGAGGATGTGCTGCTCTACACCATCGGGCGCAAGGGCAGGGACGCCCTGGAGAAACAGGGCTACCAGGTATGCAAGGATTACAGTGATGTGATCAACGCGCCCCTGTTTTCCGATGCCAAGATGATCGGAGAGCGGCTGCTCGAGGATTTTATGCAGGATCGGGTGGGCGAGATTTATCTGGCCTACACATCCTTTAAAAATACGGTGGTCCATGAGCCGAAATTCATAAAGCTTCTGCCTGTGGAATTTTCCGAACAGGAGCTCACCAAGGAGGAGGCCAGGACGCCTATGAACTACGAGCCTTCGGAGGAAGAGGCGCTGAATGTTATTATACCGAAATATCTGACCAGCCTCCTCTATGGCGCTCTGGTAGAGGCTGTGGCCAGCGAAAACGGTGCCAGAATGCAGGCCATGGATTCCGCCACCAGCAATGCGGAGGAGATGATTGAAAATCTGTCTTTACAGTATAACAGGGCAAGGCAGGGCTCCATCACCCAGGAGCTTACAGAGATCATCGCCGGTGCAGAGGCGATAAGCTAAAAGGAGTAAAAATATGGCAGAACAAACAATAGGAAAAATCACCCAGGTCGTTGGCGCGGTATTGGACATCAAGTTTACCGAGGGACGGCTTCCGGCGATCTATGAGGCGATCCATATCCGGCAGAGGGATGGGGAGAGGCTTGTAGCGGAGGTGGCCCAGCACCTGGGAGACGATACGGTGCGCTGCATCGCCATGGGCTCCACCGACGGACTGGTGCGGGGCATGGAGGCGGCGGCCACCGGGGCGCCCATCTCTGTTCCGGTAGGAGAAAAGACCCTGGGACGTATTTTCAACGTGACGGGCGACCCCATTGACAATAAAGAAGCCCCGAAAAATGTGGAATATTACCCGATTCACAGAAACGCGCCTTCTTTTGAGGAGCAGTCCACATCTACGGAAATCCTGGAAACAGGTATCAAGGTGGTAGACCTGCTCTGTCCCTACCAGAAGGGAGGAAAGATCGGCCTCTTCGGCGGCGCAGGCGTAGGAAAGACGGTGCTGATCCAGGAGCTGATCCGAAACATCGCCACGGAGCACGGCGGCTATTCGGTATTTACAGGTGTAGGAGAGCGCACACGTGAGGGAAATGACCTGTACCATGAAATGACGGAATCAGGCGTTATCAATAAGACGACCATGGTATTCGGACAGATGAACGAGCCGCCCGGAGCCAGGATGCGCGTGGGCCTGACAGGGCTTACGATGGCAGAGTATTTCCGTGACCAGGGCGGTAAGGACGTGCTGCTCTTCATCGACAATATCTTCCGGTTTACCCAGGCAGGCTCAGAGGTATCGGCCCTTCTGGGACGTATGCCTTCGGCAGTGGGCTATCAGCCGACCCTGCAGACGGAGATGGGCGCTTTGCAGGAGCGGATCACTTCCACAAAGAACGGTTCCATCACCTCTGTACAGGCCGTTTATGTGCCTGCGGATGACTTGACAGACCCGGCGCCTGCCACTACCTTCGCCCATCTGGACGCGACTACGGTACTTTCCCGTTCCATTGTAGAGCTGGGTATTTATCCAGCGGTTGACCCTCTGGAATCCACATCTCGTATCCTTGATCCCAGGGTCGTGGGAGAGGAGCATTACGCAGTGGCCAGAGGTGTGCAGGAGATTCTTCAGAAATATAAGGAGCTGCAGGATATCATCGCGATCCTGGGTATGGATGAGCTCTCCGAGGATGAGAAGCTGGTGGTGAGCCGTGCCAGAAAGATCCAGAGATTCCTTTCCCAGCCGTTCTTTGTGGCGGGGCAGTTTACAGGCCTGGAGGGGCGCTATGTTCCCTTATCCGAGACGATCCGCGGCTTTAAGGAGATTCTGGAAGGAAAGCATGACCACATTCCAGAGAGCTATTTCCTGAATGCGGGCAGTATTGACGATGTGACGGCGCGCATGAAGTAGGAGGTGCGGTATGGCGGCAGACAAACAATTTGACCTGGAGATCATCTGTCCCGACAGAGTGTTTTTCCGGGGAAAGGCGTCCATGATCGAGCTGAACACGACAGAAGGCTTTGTGGGTATCTACAAGCGGCATATCCCCATGACGATGATTCTGGAGCCGGGGCTTGTCTATATTAAGGACGGTGACGGCCAGCGGGTGGCAGCCCTTCACGAGGGCTTTATTGAGATCCTGCCGGAGAAGATCAGCATTATGGCGGAAGCGGCAGAGTGGCCTGAGGAAATCGATTTAAACCGTGCCGAGGAGGCCAGGATCCGGGCGGAGCGGCGTATGCAGACCCAGGATCCCAACATCAACGTGGCGCGGGCGGAGATGGCCCTGCACCGGGCGCTGGTGCGTATCGAAGCATCACACAAAAGAGGACAGCAATAGAAACGACAAGAGAGAAGCTCTCCGACTGCCGGCAGGCGGTAACGGAGGGCTCTTTTTGTGTCTGCCCGGGGATAAGTTCCCTCTGTCTGTGCATAAAGTTTCTGTTTGGCGGGAATACTGTGGAAAGAATCTCAGCGGAGGAACTTGGACTATGATAAAAAAGAGATGGCTGATTGCCCTGTTTCTTTTGTGGGTTCTGGCAGCGAGCCAGCTGGCCCAGGGGCGTGAACTGGAAAAGGAACGGGTGGTGGAGGTCTTTGCCCGGGTGGGAGAGGGAGAGCAAAAGGGCGTGGCGGAGTATTACGGCGTCTACGGAGGAGAGTACCTGGAGGAGGAGGGGCAGGAGCGGCTTCTTCAGGGAATCGCGGGAGAGCTTGGAGTGGCTGGGGCGTCGTGTAAGGTGGACAGAAGCGGAGAGAAAAGCCGCAGGGAGCTGAAGCTTACAAAAAAGGGAAACGAGGCGTCCCTTAGCCTCCGTTTTCTGACTTCCCGGGCGGAGGGAGAGACACGGCAGTATATCATGGCGAAGCTTGCGCTGCCGGGTGGAATGGAGGAGATGTACGGCTGCAAGGGAAGGCTGGAGAAGCTTTTTGAGCCCTACTGCGAAGGCAGCAGAAGCTCCGCCAACATTATTGGCTCCTATGACGGAGAGCTCTCCCTGACGGAGAGAAACGAGATTGCCGACGGGCTGCTTCACGAGATGGATGCGAAGGTCGTTTCGGAGAACCGGGACATGCAGCTCTATACGATTTATGGTTATACCCCCTGGATTGAGGATTATGAGATGCAGGAGGAGGAGCCCTTTAACGTGAATATCGCGATGTATTACAGCCGGACGGAGGATAAAACATATGTTTATGCCGCCGTCCCGGCGGTGGGATTGGATTATTAGCTTAGGAGACTGCCGTTTCTTGTTATTTGGAATATTGCTGATATTTGCACTGTCAGGCTGTCAAAGGGACAAAGGTAAAGTATTGGAAGATAGTGCTTTAGAAAAATCAGAATGGCAGTATCCTGTAATCTGGGAAGTGTATGATGAGAAAGGGACACGGATTTTGCTGTCTACAGAATTTGGAATAACGGAATATGCAGAAATAAAGCAGACCCCCCAGATGCAGGAATCCCTGCCTGGGGGTCTTTTTTAATAATCCATCCCTACTGCCGGGACGGTGTGAAATTTTTTTTGTAAATTGAGATAAGATCTTCGATAATTCTAGCATTAAATTCTTCCGCTTCATCAAATGCGGTTTAAATACTCTTTAAGTCTTTAGCAAATGCTTTCCTATCTTTGTTTGCTGCGTATTTCCGTGTGTTCCTTACCATGTGGACAATGTACCTTTGCTGCACTGTGTAAATAAGTTATGTAAACAATTGCAAAACGCGAATAAAAATATTGATAAATATAATGATGTATGATATAATTACTGTATTACAACATAATAAAGATTATTCTTTAGCAAAAAGAATTTCCTCTTTATTATATAATTGCGAAACAAATTCGCAATCTTGATTTTAACAAAATAAAAAGCTAGATTTTAGAATATGCAAGCAGATAAAATTATCTGCCCGTGAAACGATATGTAAGCCCGATAAGAAATCCTGTTTGAACCGGGTGAACATAGAAATATCCGGGACAACATCAAAACCGCAGAAATCTCATAATTCTTGAGACTGTTTCAGAAATATGATCAGGAGGGAAGTCGTTGGAACTGGGAAAATGAGCTGTAATAACAGAGCCCTGAGCATCGGATAAAGAAGAGGCCTGCGGGTTCTGGCGTTTCGCAAACGCCTAACTTTTTATGATTGAAGGGGGGATAGAATATTTTTACCTTGTAATCAGTTTATACAATTATTAATTTCCAGAGAAAAGGAGAATGTTTATGAACAAAAATTATTTTAAAAAGCATGTGCATTTATCATGTGCGGAACTATAATTTTCAATTTGAATACCAGTACTTCATTCGCTGCGCCAGAAATAACAGAACTATCTTTAAATACTCAAGAAACAGTTGAGATAACAGATTATAATCTTGAAACACAAATAGAAGGTAAGAGTTATGTTAAAGACTTTATCTTACCAATGAATTATGCTCAAGATGACGAAACATCACCCTATGTCATAATAGGTAATGACAACCGCACAATTGTTTCAGATACAACAGTTGCACCATATCGTTATATAGGTCGTTTAGTTATTTATGCATCATCTAGTAAAACAGGTAAAGCTGCCAAATTTTCGGGTACCGGATTTTTAGTCGGCCCCAAATTAGTAATGACAGCGGCTCATTGCTTATATCCAACTGATGATGACGGAGTTATTTATGATAAAGTGACAGAAGCCATTTTCTATCCGGGAAGAAATGGCAATAGTACACCATATGGTAGCGCAAAAGGAACTGTATTACATGTCCCAACCAAATACAAAGATAGTGCTCCCACTTATAACAAGAAGTACGATTATGCGGTAATGGAATTAAATACTGCTATTGGGAATACTACAGGATCTTTTAGTACTGATGCAAACTATATAGTAGGAACTGAAGGCGTAATTAATCCCCTTAACGTTACTTTAGCAGGCGGAGGCGCATTTAATTCCTTTAAAGTTACTTTAGCAGGTTATCCGGGAAATGAAACTCAAAATAATAAACTATACAAACATAGTGGTACAGCAAGTTTTGAAAATGATGACTATATATTTTCTTATACTATTGATACTGAAGGCGGACAAAGTGGTAGTCCTCTCTACCTAAAACAAAATGGAAAATTCTGTGTAGTAGGTATTCATATACTAGGTAATTCTGCCGCAAAACAAAATTATGGGAGACGTATCACAAATGCCATTCTGCAACTTGTAAATAAATACAATTAAACTAAATAGGAGTATAAAAATAATATGAGAAAAAAAATTATCAAATATATGGCTTTGTCCTTTGTGGTGTGCATGCTTATTGGAAATTTTAGTATGATAACAACTTCTGCCGCCAAAGTTCCTTTTTCCGAGCGGTCAGTTAAAATGTTGACTTTTTCACCTGTTGGTGCATTGTCGTGGAAGAAAGTACCAGGAGCACAAGGTTATAAACTGTATGCCCGCAATCCAAAAGAAAAAAATTACAAATTGATAAAACACATAAGGGGCGGCAACAAAACTTTCTATGGCTCCGAAAAATTGTTTAATTCTAAAAAGGAATTTTGCATTCGGGCATACCGCAAAGTAAATGGAAAAATTGTCTACAGCAAATGGTCAAAAAAAAATACACGGTTAGATATTGCAGTTCAACGTATGAATTAAAGGACAGAGACAGCAAATCATCGTCAAAAGTCTCTTTGCAGGAGACGCAGCCCCCCCCCAGGCAAGGATTCTTGCGTCTGGGGGGGGCTGCTTTATTTCTGCATATTCGCGAACTTTGTATAATTGGGCAGCCATACCAGCTCCACAGTCCCGATGGGGCCGTTCCTCTGTTTGGCGATAATGATCTCCGCGATATTTTTTTTCTCGCTGTCTTTATTGTAGTAGTCGTCCCGGTAGATGAACATTACCACGTCCGCATCCTGCTCGATGGCTCCCGACTCACGCAGGTCGGAGAGCATGGGCCTGTGGTCGGGACGCTGCTCTACGGCACGGCTGAGCTGGGAAAGGGCAATGACCGGAACGTTCAGCTCACGGGCGATCTCCTTCAGGGAACGGGAGATGTCGGAGATTTCCTGCTGGCGGGAATCCGATTTTTTGCTTCCTGTCATCAGCTGCAGGTAGTCGATGATGATGATCCCCAGGTTGTGCTCCAGCTTGTATTTCCGGCACTTGGAGCGAAGCTCCCCCACGGAGATACCCGGCGTGTCGTCAATGATCAGGTTTGACCGGCCGATGATACCGGCGCCCTCGATCAGCTTGGCCCAGTCCTCGTCGCTTAGGTTTCCTGTCCGCAGGGACTGGGAGTCTACCTTAGATTCCAGGGAAAACAGTCGGTTTACCAGCTGTTCCTTTGACATCTCCAGACTGAAAATCGCCACGGTTACATCGTTTTTAAAGGCCATATGCTGGGCGATGTTCAGCACGAAGGCTGTCTTTCCCATGGAGGGACGGGCCGCGATCAGCACCAGGTCGGAGGGCTGCATTCCGGAAGTTTTGTAGTCCAGATCCACGAAGCCTGTGGCAAGGCCTGTGACGCTGCCTTTATTTTTTGAGGCCAGCTCGATCTTGTCCAAAGCGTTTAAAACCACGTCCTTGATGGGGACAAAATCGCCGGAGGTGCGTTTCTGGAGCAGGTTGAAGATCTTCTTTTCCGTGTCCTCCATGATATCGTCCACCCGCTCTTTGGCCAGATAGCAGGTGTTGGCAATCTCCTCGTTGACCTTAATCAGCTTTCGGAGCATGGATTTTTCCTGGACAATCTGGGCGTAGTAGCGCACATTCGTTGAAGTGGGAACGGAGTCCAGAAGATCCTTGGCAAATTCCAGGCTGCTGATCTCCGGAGGTACGTCTTTCTCCCGAAGCCTGTTCTGCAGGGTGATCAGATCCGCCGGTTTGCCTTCGTTGTATAGTTCCACGATGGATTCAAACAGCACGCCGTACTGGTGCTGGTAGAAATCACTGCTGTCGATAATCTCTGAAGCAGTCATGATCGCTTCCCTGTCCATAAGCATGGAGCCGATGACAGACTGCTCTGCCTCCACACTGTGGGGCAGTACACGTTTAATCAATGCTTCTTCCATAGGTCCCTCAAAAGTTCACCGTCTGTCAGGCTTCTTTTACGACAACCTTCAGTTCCGCAGTCACCTTCGGATGAAGCTTGATGCCGACACTCGTATTTCCCAGAGCCTTGATGGGCGCGGAGATGATGATTTTTTTCTTGTCCAGCTCATAGCCAAGCTGTGCCTTCGCCGCCTCGGCGATCTCCTTGGAAGAGATGGAGCCGAAGGTCTTTCCGCCCTCGCCGACTTTGATGGAAACCTGGATTTCTTTTTTAGCCAGCTCCTCCGCGAAAGCCTTTGCCTCCGCCAGGACTTCTTTTGCCCTGCGCTCTTCGTGGGCTTTCTGAAGCTTCAGGTCATTGATGTTTTTCGGGGTAGCCTCCAGAGCCAGTTTCTTTGGGAACAGGGCGTTCCGGGCGTAGCCGTCGCTGACATTTACCATCTCACCTTTTTTTCCCAGGGATTTTACATCCTCTATCAAAATTACTTTCATTCGATCCTCCATTCTGCCGGAGCCTAGATTGCTCCTTCCTCCGACATTTTTATTAATGTATCCTTTAATTTCTGGCGGGCGTCCTCTAAGGTGACGCCGTCAAGCTGGGCTCCGGCGATATTTAAGTGGCCGCCGCCGCCCATGCGCTCCATGATGATCTGTACGTTTACCTCGTCGATGGCCCTGGCGCTGATGTAGATGCGGCCCTTGTATTCCGTCATCACAAAGGACGCCTTTACGCCGATGATGTTCAGCAGCTCGTTGGCTGCCTGGGCGCCCACCACAGTGGGGCTTTCCAGCTCCTTATTTGCCGGGCAGATACTGATGGCGTAGGAGTCCATAAACACCTCCGCATGGCGCACGGCTTCCGCCCTGGCCTTGTAGGAAGTCATATCGTTTCGGAACATCTTCCGTACGCGTGTCACGTCTGCGCCGCAGCGTCTCAGGAAGGCTGCCGCCTCAAAGGTGCGCACACCTGTTTTTGCCACAAAATTGTTGGTGTCTATAATAATTCCCGCATAGATGCAGTCGGCCTCCCGGCTTTTCAGCTTGACATTGTCGGCGAAATACTGCAGGATCTCCGCAATCATTTCGCAGGCGGAGGAGGCGTAGGGCTCAATGTAGGAGAGCACAGCGTTTTTGATCACCTCGCTGCTCTGGCGGTGATGGTCGAGGACGACGATAGTCTTTGTCTTATGCAGCAGGGATTCACACTCCGTCATGCTGGGACGGTTGGTATCCACGACCACGACGACGGTGTCATTTCCTACGATGGACTCGGCGTCCGCGTGGGTGATGAACATGTCTTTTTCATAGTCCGGATTGTCCAGAAACAGGTTCACCCAGGGACGGATGGAGCTGTTGATGTCTCCCAGCACGATATGGGCTTTCTTGCCCAGCATTTTCGCGGCGCAGTAAACGCCGATGGAGGCGCCGAAGGAATCAATGTCGGTGATCTGGTGCCCCATGACCACAACCTTCTCCTTGCCTCCGATAAATTCCCGGAGGGCATGGGCCTTTACGCGGGCCTTTACACGGGTACTCTTTTCCATTTGCTGGGATTTGCCTCCGTAGTAAGAGATTTTATCCACATCCTTGACGACTGCCTGGTCGCCGCCCCGGCCCAGGGCCATCTCAATGGCGATCCGGGAAAACTCGCAGTTCTGCAGATAGCCGTTTCCGTTGACGCCGATACCGATGCTTAAGGTGACGTTCATGTCATTTCCGATATTTACCGTCTTTACCTCCTCCAGGAGGGAAAAGCGGGAAGCCTCCAGTTCCAGCAGGCTTTGGTATTTCATCGTAATGAAATATTTGTCCTTTTCCAGCTTCTTCACCACACCGTCCAGGTTGGAGATATATTTTGTGATTTTCCGGTCAATCAAAGCCACCAAAAGGGAACGTCGCACTTCCTCCACGCTCTCCAGGGCTTCATCGTAGTTGTCCAGATAGATCAGGCCTGCCACCATCCTCTGGGCCTGGTTTTCCCGGATGCTCTCGTTCAGATCCGTATTGTCAAACAGGTAGACAGCGATCAGGTAGCTGCTGTCGTCGGGAATCTCAATAATGTCCACGGACTTGTCCAGGATTTCCACAGAAATCTTGTGGAGCTGCACATGGTAGTCCCGCCCGTTATGGACGATGTCGATGGCGTTCTGGCTGCGCTTCGCGGGAAGCACGGGGGTGTCGATCTCCGGAAACAGGTTTTGGATATTTTTCCGATACTTTTTGTCCTTCCCGGTGACCCTGCCGAATTCATTGTTCATCCAGATCAGTTTTCCGTCGGGATCCAGCAGGGCGTAGGGAATCTCAAATTCCTCCAGCAGCTTTTTCTGAACCTGCCCGTACTGGGTGGCAAAGTAAATCATCTCATTCATGATGCTTGGCTTATAATGAAGCAGGAGGAACAGGGCGGTAGCGCTGTAGATCACGCCAAAGAAGGATACGATCAGTCCTGCCTTCACATTTACAAGGTAGATCAAAACATTCATGAGCAGTAAAAACAGGATCATGAACAGCGGCCATTGCATATAGGATTTCAGCTTGCCGCTAAATTTAATTTTTCGCTTCTTTTTCATGTGAGGCCTCCTATACAACACTCGTATTGCTGCAGCTTCGTCCCAGGGTGGGACAGCAGCCGAACTACAATCTTGTATTTTACTATCATAGCATTTTTTTATGTAGTTGGGAAGTGGTTTTTCCAGGTTGTTACAGTAACGGCGGCCGGCCTGCGGCGGAAGGGTGTTTTGTCTGGTATTCACGTTTTACGGATTCCTTCCATATATTATAGCAAAAGGTCTGTAAAGGATGGAGAGAATGGAAGAACCGAGTTTTTACAGAATGCCTGCCCACCCTATGCCCTATTACCAGATGCCGGGATATCCCCAGGCTCTGTGGCAGGAGATGGAGAGCGAGAAAGATATCCAGAAGCTAAAGGAGATGTATCCCGATGCCGCAAAGGAGATCCTCCCCTATGTGGAGGAGGAATGCGATAAGCTGGAGTATGACGGAAGCGTGATGTTCGATGAGTACCCGGACCGTGTCATGATGGGCAGGATCAGGAGCCAGATTTATGACAGGGTAAAGGATCGTTTTGAGCTTCCCCAGGAGGAGGATAAGGATGATGTCTTTGCCATGAACCAGGTCAGCAGGAGACGCTATCCTCCCAGAAAAGACTGGCTGGGAGATATGGTGGACATTTTGCTGTTCCAGGAGATGCACAGGAGGCGGTGCCGCCGCAGGAATTGCCGGGGCTGGTAAACAAGGAGAAACTGCGACAAAAAAACATATTTTCCTGCTTGTGGTTTTGGGCCAAAGCCTTTACAATAGAGTCATGGCATTTTTGCCATGGCTTATTGTTTAGGGGAGAATAAAAAAAGAATGGAAAAATTAAAGGAGATTTTAGATAGCTGTCTGGATGAAAAGCTGATACAGCTGGTGCTGAGCGGCGCCAGAGATAAGAAGGGAGCTTCCAAAGTAAAGGTCCGTCCCATACGTCAGAGGGGGCGGCTCATTTTTCAGGCATCCGAACAGAGGGGAAAGCAGGAATTCCACAAAAATTACGAGAAAGAAGAGCTGACAGAGGCGGTCGGGCAGTATCTGCGGGAGGATTTTAAGCAGATGCAGGTGCTGACAACGACAGAGCACATTTCGGTATTGGCGGGGAAAAAGGGAAATCTGAGCATAAAGAGAAAGCGGCGGCAGCAGGAAGGGCAGGCCGCGGATTTGTCCCACAACAGGAAGAAACGTTATATTTTGGAGGAGGGCGTGCCGGTGCCTTTTCTCGTGGATCTGGGAGTGATGACAGCCGAGGGAAAGCTGGTGAATGCCAGGTATGATAAGTTCCGCCAGATCAATCGCTTCCTGGAGTTTATCGAGGATGTGCTGCCAAGGCTTTCCAGGGACCGGGAGATTACGATCGTTGATTTTGGCTGCGGAAAGTCTTATCTGACCTTTGCCCTCTATTATTATCTGCGGGTTTTGCAGAATCTGGACATCCGGGTGATCGGACTGGATTTGAAGGAGGAGGTGATCTGCCATTGCAACGAGCTGGCAGAGAGGTATGGCTATGAGAAGCTGACCTTCCTGACGGGGGATATCGCCTCCTATACGGGAATTTCCCGGGTGGATATGGTTGTGACTCTTCACGCCTGTGATACGGCTACGGACTATGCCCTGGAGAAGGCGGTGAAGTGGGGGGCGGAGGTGATTCTGTCTGTGCCCTGTTGCCAGCATGAACTGAACGGGCAGATTCACTGTGAGACACTGGAGCCGGTGCTGAAATACGGGCTGATCAAAGAGAGGATGGCGGCTCTTATCACAGACGCCCTGCGGGCGGGGCGCCTGGAAGAGCAGGGGTATCAGGTACAGATCCTGGAATTCATCGACATGGAGCATACGCCGAAAAATATCCTGATTCGGGGAGTGAAGACAGGGAGGGAGAAGAGAAACAAAAAGCTGGATGACTGCGCGGATTTTTTGGGAGTAGATCCGCTGCTTGGCAGATTGCTCAGGCCATAGGGGAGGCACGAAAGAATGGTAAAAAAAATATTAGTAAGGGTACTTGTTCTGCTGCTGGTATTTTTTGCAGCAGTATTCGCGATAGGGAAATATATTAACCGGGATACGCCGGATACTACCCAGGAGATGGCAAGAGCTTCTTTTCCGCTGGTCTATATGATGGCGGGGGAGACGCAGATCAACTGCCTCCACGGCCACGCGTCGGAGATGGACGTGAAGGCTATGCGAGACGCGCTGACGCCCATCGACAGCGAACGGAAGGTCAGGATCCAGATTGAGCCGTTTCAGAAGAAGATCGGCGGTATCAGCTTTGAGGTGCTTACGTCAGACGGAAAGACTTCCATGGAAAAGACAAAGGTGACGAAGCTTGCGGAGGATGGGGATTATGTGACGGCCACCTTGGAGCTGCAGAATAAGATTTTGATCAATACGGAGTATATGCTGAAAATCGCGGTGGACGCAGGCGGCGAAACGATCTATTACTATACACGGATCATTCGGGAGGACAACCTGCATGCAGAAGCCTATATCAATTTTGTTATGGGCTTTTACCAGAACTGTTTAAATGGAAACGACCTGAATATTGAGGCCTATGTGGAGCCTGACACGGAGGCAGACAATTCTTCCTTTGCCCATATGGATATCCACAACAGCACGGCCCAGATGGTCTGGAGGGGGCTGTCTCCCCAGGTCTACTACAAGCCCATCCCAAACATACGGGAGCTGAACGAAAATACGGCGACGATGGTGCTGGATTATATGGTTTCGGCTTCCGACGAGAAGGGGGGCGTGGAGCTGTACCGGGTGTCGGAATATTACAGGATGCGCTACACAGAGTCCAGGGTGCTTCTTCTGGACTTTGAGAGGGATACCAGCGAAGTGTTCAACCCGAAAAACCAGGTGATCAGCTCCAAGGGCATCATTCTTGGAATCACAGGCCGGGATATCACGTACAAGAGCGACAGGAAAAATAATTTCCTGGCATTCGTGCGGGAAGGGGCATTGTGGAGCTATGATATCAATGCCAATAAGCTGGTGCAGGTGTTCAGCTTTCCCCAGGAAACAGGCTCTGATGCCAGGGATATGTACCGGCAGAATGATATTGAGATCGTAAATATCGACGAGCAGGGAAATATGTATTTCCTGGTCTGCGGGTATATGAACAGGGGAATCCATGAGGGTGAGTCCGGCGCGGCGGTCTATTATTATGACGCCTTGGGGGCCATAGTCAGCGAATGTCTTTTTGTGGATACCAGCCAGGCGTTTTCCCTGCTCTGGCAGGATGTCCGCACGCTGGCCTATGTGACGGAGGACCGAAACGAATTCTATATTCTGGTGAACGGGGAAGCTTACGGGGTGGACATGACGACCCGCCAGGTAGAGAAGGTGGCGGGCGGCCTGCTGCAGGGGGCCTGCGGCTCCTCCGCGTCGGGACGGCAGTTTGCCTGGATGGAAGGAAGCGACATCTATGACACGTCCTCCATCACGGTGATGGACCTGGAGACAAAAGAGAAACGGGAGATCACCTGCGGCAGCGGAGAAAGGCTGAGGCTGCTGGGCTTTATCGGGGAGGATCTGGCCTATGGGCTGGCAGACGCCGGAGATATTGACACCAGCCGTGACGAAAATGAAGTGTTTCCCATGAACCGGGTGCTGATCGTAAACAGCGCCGGGGAGACGGTGAAGGAGTATGTGCCCCAGGGATGCTATGTGTCGGGAGCGGCCATTTCGGAAAACTTGATGACCCTGTCCAGGATTACCCCGTCGGCAGACGGCTTTGAGGCTGTGGAGGATGACCATATTGTGGGAAGTACGGCCACGGAGGAGAACAGCGCGGGACTTACCACGGAGAATACAGAGAGAAAGAAAGAGATCAGGATCCTGAAGGTGGGGAGCGGGCTGAATGCCTCGAAGGCTCCCCAGGTGGTGTACTGCCGCCAGCAGATTTATGAGGGCTCCAGGAAGATCGTCCTGGAGGCAAAGGAGAGATCGGAGGATCTTTACTATGTGTATGCGAAGGGATCCCTGGAGGGCATCTACCGGTTCGCAAAGCAGGCCATCCGCAAAGCCGATGAGAATCTGGGCGTGGTGGTGGACTGCCGCCAGCAGATGGTATGGGAGAGAGGAAATAAGCAGACAAAGCTGGATCTGAATATAGAAACCTTCCCGGCCGCTTTCATGGAATACCAGCTGAACCCGGAGGCGATCCAGTCCAAGATGAGCCAGCGGGTACTGGATCTGACCGGCTGTACCCTGGATCAGGTGCTCTATTTTGTCAGCGAGGGAACTCCGGTGCTGGCAAAGACGCCGGAAGGGGCGGTGATCATCGGCGGTTACGATGAGTACAATACCAGGCTTTTAAAGCCGGGAGATACGGAGCTTACCTATGCGGGGCTTCAGGACAGCACGGCGATGTTTGAGGAGGCAGGCAATGTATTTATCACATACCTGGATCCTCTGACAGAATAAAGCATACGAAAAGCCCCGGGCGGCCGGATGTATCATCCGGACGGCCGAGGCTTTCTGATTGAATGGTTTGCAATGTCTCCTAGGTCAGGGGCATTCCTGCCACAAATACATACATCAGGACAAAATGGCAGATGCTTCCCCCCATGACAAAGAGATGGAAGATCTCATGGGAACCGAAGGAGGGGTGCAGGGAATTGAACACCGGCAGCTTCAGCGCGTAGATGATTCCGCCTATGGTGTAGATGATGCCCCCTGCCAGAAGCCAGCCAAAGGCCGCCGGGGACAGGGCGTTTACGATTTGGGTAAATGCCAGGACGCAGACCCATCCCATACCGATATACAGCAGGGAGGAAAACCATTTGGGGCAGGTGATCCAGAAAGCTTTGATCAGGATGCCTGCCAGGGCGATGGACCATACCAGAGCGCAGAGAAGGCGTCCCGTCCTGTTATTTAAGACCACGAGGCAGACAGGCGTGTAGGTGCCTGCGATCAGGACAAAGATCATCATATGGTCGATCTTCCGAAGGATGCGGTTCATGCGCTCTGACAGATCCAGGGAATGATAGATGGTGCTTGCCCCATAGAGCAGAATCATGCTTACGATAAAGATGCTCAGGGAAATCAGATGGATTCTGTCGGGATCCTTGGTAGCTTTAATCAGCAGTGGGGTGGCGGAAAAAAGGGCCATCATCATACCGATGAAATGGGTGATAGCGCTGCCGGGATCTTTCAGTTTCTTTGCATTGGATGTTATATGTTTTGCCATAAATAGTCACTCCTTTACTACACAACAAAATACGATCAAAACAATACGTAGTTTTGAAAACTATATGATATGGTTATATTATGTCTATTTCACAAAAAAAGCAAGAGGTTTTTGAATTTTTTTGCAGTTGACATGATTAGAAACAGTATGCTATGATAAACCCCGTTGCGTTACCGTTCGGCCGGAGCCGAAGGGTAAGCGGTTGTACTTATCTCGGAGGAAAAAAGCGAAGAGAAGCCCTGTACATAAGATAACGTACAGGGTTATTTTGTACCCTTTGCAGAAAGAGGCCCCGAAAGGGGCGGCAAATAGATAGAGAGGAAGATAAAGAATGGAGACAGTTAGATTTGAAGACCTTGGGCTGCGTCCCCAGATTTTGCGGGCAGTGACAGAGATGGGCTTTGAGGCGGCCAGCCCCATACAGGCCCGCGCCATCCCCCTGCTGATGGAGGGGAAAGATGTGATCGGCCAGGCCCAGACGGGAACAGGAAAGACGGCGGCCTTTGGCATCCCTCTTTTAGAGAAAATAGACCCTAAGAACAGGAAGCTTCAGGCCCTTGTACTTTGCCCGACCAGGGAGCTGGCGATCCAGGTGGCGGATGAGATGCGCCGCCTGTGCCGCTTTATGCACGGTATCAAGATCCTGCCGATCTACGGAGGGCAGGATATCGGAAAGCAGATCCGTTCCCTGAAGGGAGGCATCCAGCTGGTGATCGGCACGCCGGGCCGTGTGATGGATCATATGCGCCGCCACACGTTAAAATTCGACGAGCTTCATACGATCGTGCTGGACGAGGCGGATGAGATGCTGAATATGGGCTTTCGGGAGGATATCGAGACGATTCTGAAGGATGTGCCTGAGGAAAGGCAGACGGTGCTGTTTTCCGCTACCATGCCCAAGCCCATTCTCGATATCACGAAAAATTACCAGAAAGACGCGGAGCTGGTAAAGGTAGTAAAAAAAGAGCTGACGGTGCGGAATATTGACCAGTATTACTATGAGGTTAAGGAGAAAAATAAGCAGGAGGTGCTCTCCAGGCTTCTGGATATGTACAATCCCAAGCTTTCCCTGGTTTTCTGTAATACAAAGCGGCGGGTGGATGAACTGACAACGGCTCTGCAGGGGCGCGGGTACTTTGCGGAGGGACTCCATGGGGATATGAAGCAGTCCCAGAGAGACAGGGTCATGAACAGCTTCCGGAATGGAAAAACGGAAATCCTGATCGCCACCGACGTGGCGGCCAGAGGGATCGATGTGGATGACGTGGAGGCGGTGTTTAATTATGACCTGCCCCAGGACGATGAGTTCTATGTCCACAGGATCGGACGAACCGGCAGGGCGGGGCGCGTGGGAAGGGCCTTTACCTTTATTGTGGGAAAAGAGGTCTACAAGCTCAAGGATATCCAGCGCTACTGCAAGACGAAAATTTACGCTCAGCCCATCCCCTCCTTAAACGATGTGAGCGCCATCAAGGCAGACAAGATTTTGAGCGGCATCGCCGATGTGATCAAAAACGAGGATCTGGGCAAGATGATCAGCCTGATCGAACAGCGGCTGAACGAGGAGGATTACACGGCCATGGATATTGCGGCCGCCTTCCTGAAGCAGGCCATGGGATACGGCGAGGCGGCCCAGGAGAAGCCGGTGGACTTCGGGGATACAGGAGCCGAGGAGGGCATGGTGCGGCTGTTTATTAATATAGGAAAGAAACAGAACGTGCGCCCCGGGGACGTCCTGGGGGCCATTGCCGGGGAGTCCGGTATGCCCGGGAAGCTGGTGGGAACCATCGATATGTTTGACAAGTACACCTTTGTGGAGGTTCCCCAGGACCGGGCCCGGGATGTGCTGATGGCTATGGATCACGCGAAGATCAAGGGAAAATCCATCAATATCGAGCCTGCCAACCAGAGATAAAAGTGGCCTGGTTAAAAAGGCGGAAACTGGCTATTTTGATAATGCCATAAGCGTGTTACTATGTTCTGGAAAAAAAGGAAGAGAGGAGCATACTTATGGATAAGAAGAGAGATACTTTATTGAAATGGACACAGACCGCCCTGCTTGCCGCACTTTGCTTTGTGTCGTTTACCTTTTTGCAGATCAAGATCCCGATGCCGGGAGGGGACGCCACCTCCCTGCACATCGGAAACGCCTTCTGCGTATTGGCAGCCCTGCTCCTGGGAGGCGGCTACGGCGGCCTGGCGGGAGCTGTGGGAATGACGATCGCGGACATCCTGGATCCGATCTACATTGTGGGCGCGCCGAAGACCTTTGTGTTGAAGCTCTGCATCGGCCTGATTACGGGATTTGTGGCTCACAGGATCGCGAAGATTGGTTCCAGCCACGATCCGAAATACATATTTAAATGGAGCGTCATCGCCTCTGTATGCGGCCTGGCCTTCAACGTGATTTTTGATCCCCTGGTGGGATATTTCTACAAGATGTGGATCCTGGGCCAGCCCCAGGAGATGGCCAGTGTCCTGGCCAAGTGGAGTACGGCCACCACATTTGTGAACGCGGTAGTTTCCGTGATCCTGGTGGCGCTTCTCTACAACATACTTCGTCCGGCCCTGGAAAAATCGGGGCTTCTGGCAAAGACAGACTAAAGCCTGAAAATGCCCCGTCCGCAGTTCGGCGGACGGGGCATTTTTGCGCTGTGAGCAACCGGAGATCATGGTATAGTTTTCCTAAAACTGTGATGACAGCGGCAGAAACTTGTGGTAAAGTATATAAAATAGAAGAAAGAAAGGAGAAAAGTTATGCATAAGCTACAAAAAGAAAAGCGCAGTGACTGGAGACGTCTGGTGATTTGCGCCGTGCTTTTTGCGGGACTTCTGGGCCTGTTCCCCGGGAGAGCGAAAGCTGCGGATACGCAGATCGGGTACAATGGAAATGAGGATATCTATATCACAGGATTTATGTCACAGAAGCCGGACCAGGCGTTGCGCTGGAAATCCCAGGTGTCGGACGCTTCCTATAAGAATCCCGCGTTCTGCCTTCCGGCGAGCACAGATTCGCGGACGGTGCAGATCTATTTTCGGAAGCCGCAGTACACGTCCCAGGGAGGAGACCCGGCGTATGTGCCGGAGACAGGCTATGTGATGATCGGAGGGGAGAAGGTCTACAGCGGGGACAGTATCACGCTGCCGGAAAAGGGCGGTCTGTCCATCGGTTTTGAGGGCGGAAAGACGGTGAACGTTCAGGTGCTTCAGTCAGAGAAGGTTCCCGCCATGTTCATCAATACGGTATCCGGTTCGCTGAAACAGGTCAATGCGGACAAGGAATATAAGGAAGGGGGCGACATGCTCCTGATCCGGGAGGACGGCTCCGTGGATTATGACAGCTCCCTGAAGCAAATCAAGGGAAGAGGAAACGTTACCTGGGATTACCCCAAAAAACCGTATAATATCAAGCTGGACAGTTCCGCGGATCTGCTGGACATGGGAAAAGCGAAGGGCTGGTGTCTTCTGGCCAATTACCTGGACAGCTCAATGCTCAGAAATAAGATCGTATATACGATGGCGGACGAGGTGGGAATCCCCTTTAATATGGCCTGCGAGTCCATTGATTTTTACGCAAACGGGGAATATCTGGGCACGTATCTGCTGACCGAGAAGGTGGAGATCGACAAGAAACGGGTAAATATCACAGATATGGAGAAGGCGACGGAGGAGGTCAATACGGAGGAACTGGACAGCTATACGGCCGGAGGACAGTCCCAGCCGGTGCGGGGAACGAGAAAGTGGAGAAATATCCCCAATGACCCGGAAGACATCACAGGGGGCTACCTGATCGAGATCGAGCTCAACGAGCGCTATGCCGCGGAGGCCTGCGGGTTTGTCACTGACAGAGGCCAGTCGGTGACGATGAAGGCCCCGGAATTTGTCTCAAAAGCCCAGATCAATTACATCGCGGATTTGTACCAGGATATGGAGGACGCCCTGTATTCCGATACGGGATATAATAAGGAAGGTGTACATTTTACGCAGTATATTGACGAGGAGAGCATCGCGAAGATGTATCTGATCCAGGAGTACAGCATGAACCTGGATACGGGTATCACGAGCTTTTATCTGTACAAGGATTCTGACCTGTCGGGAGACGGGAAGTTTTATATGGCCCCTGTGTGGGATTTCGATATGGCGATCGGAAATAACGCAGGAAGAATGGCGGGAGGCATTTTCGTTCCCCTGACAAACCCGGAGGAGTGGTGGGCCAACAGGGCGGAGATTTACAATATCGGCGGCCTGAACATTTTAGCCAGGGCCGTGCAGCACGAGTCCGTGAAAAAAGAAGTGGTGGAGCAGTGGAACGAGGTATTCTACCCTGTGATCCGGACCTTCCTGGAAGAGGAGGAGGCCTGTTCCCTGAAAAATCTCCGGACGTTGACAGAGTATGAGCAGGAGCTCACAGGTTCCGCGAACATGAATTTTATCACCTGGCCGGATATGCTGAGCCATCAGATCACGGGCGTGTATAACGGCGGGGATCTTGCGGAGAGCGTGGCTTACGTCAGGGATTTCCTGAAGCGCCGGGAGAGCTTTCTGCACAGAAGCTTTGCCTATGAGGCTTCGAAGTATGACCGCCTGACGGGTACCGTATCCATCGAGGGGACGCTTCGGGTGGGGGAAACCCTGAGGGCGAATGTAGAGAACAGCAATGGAACCGATTTCACCTACCAGTGGCTGGCGGACGGAGAGGAGATCGGGGAGGCGGTCTCCGATACCTATGTGCTGACCGAGGCAGAGATAGGAAAAGAGATATCCGTGTCTGTGAGAGACAGGGATAAAAATCTGCTGGCATCCCTCCAGGGAACGAGGGAGGAGAAGGTGGCAGGAATCGAGCCGGAACCGGAACCGGAGCCGAAGCCCATCCCGGACGACCCGAAGCCGGATCCTGATCCAACTCCCGGCCCTGCGCCGGTAAAGCTGGAGGCGGCCTCTGTGACTTCTGTAAAGAGCACAAAGAACGGCGTGAAGATCACGTTTGCCGGGGTTAAGCAGGCGGCTTTCTATGAAATTTACCGGAAGGCAGGCAGCGTTTATACGAAGCTTGGAACCACTGGAAATCTGTCCTACACAGATAAAAATCCCGTCGGCGGAAAGAAGGTATCTTACGCTGTGAAGGCTGTCTCGGGAGATACCGCCCGGTACACGGACGCGGAGCTTGGCAAGGAAAAGACGATCCGGCTGCCCAAGGCGCCCCTGAGCCTGAAGGCGAAGGCGGAAAAGGGGAAAAAGACGACCCTCTCCTGGAAAAAGGTGAAGGGCGCCGCCGCTTACCTGATCTACCGGGCAGACAGCAAAAAGGGAGCTTATAAGCTGGTGGCAAAGGTGCGGAAGCAGAGCACGGTGCGCTATACAGACAGGCGTGGGCTTAAGAAAAACAAAACGTATTACTATAAGGTCGCAGTGTTGAAGGGCGGGAAGTACAGCCCGCTGGGCAAAGGGGTGAAGGTGACCGTAAAAAGATAAAACGTTACTGTTCACAGTGATGATAAAACCACAGAAAGGAGAAGTTTATGAAAAGAGCGAAAAAGGTGATCAGCTTTCTCTTGGCGGCAGGACTGGCGTTTGGGAGCGTTCTTCCGGCAGTGGCCTTTGGAAAGCCTGCGGAGGCGGAGGAGATCTTAAGAGAGGGCTATGCGTCCACGGAGGACGCCTACGCCATCTATCCCGTGCCCCAGAGCACGGTCTATTCGGGCGGTGAATTCACCCTGGCCAAGGACGTGCAGGTGGTGAGCGAGGAGGGAATCGATACTTATACCAACAGCTTCCTGGAAGAAATCCTGGCAGATTACGGAAGAACCGGGAAGCAGGGGGCCGTTCCGGGACCCGGACAGAAAATTCTTCTGGGAATTAAGGGAAGCGGCGGCGCTGTGGATACCTGGGCGGACGAACATCTCTCCCTCTCCAGGGCGGCTCTCTTTGACCAGACGGATTCTTATCTGCTGAGCGCCCAGGATGGCACAGTCGTGATCCTGGGAAGAGATACGGACGCTGTATATTACGGCCTGGCAACCCTGCAGATGATGTTTTCCTCCTTTGCCGGGAACCGGTTCCTGAATGTACAGATCGAGGATTATGCCACAATGAAAATGCGTGGATTCATCGAGGGCTTTTACGGCGGATGGAACTACGAGGGGCGCGAAAGCCTGATGCGGTTTGGACGTGATGTGAAGATGAATACCTATCTCTATGCCTCAAAGACGGACAGCTACCACAAAAATGATGTGCTGTATCCCGAGGAAGAGATTGCGAAAATCAGGGAGCTCGTCCAGGTGGGAGAGGAGACAAAGGTAAAGTACGGCTGGTCCGTCCATATTTCCTATTTCTTCAACGCCCTGAGCGGGAAAACGGTGGGGTCTGCCGAGTACAACCAGGCATTCAATGAAATGTATGAGAGGTTGGAGAAGAAATTTCAGCAGCTGTACGATGCGGGCGTCAGGAAATTCGCGATTTTGAACGATGATTTTGGCAGCGGAACTCATGCGGAGGTGGTGCGCCTTCTGAATAAACTGGATGATGAGTTCTTAAAACCAAAGGGATGCGAAAACCTGAGCTACTGTATGCAGGGCTACAACAAAGCCTGGAGCTCGGCGGGAGAGCTGGAGGCCTTAAAGGGCCTGAACGCTTCGACGGATCTCTTCTGGACGGGGGATGATGTGAATTCTCCGATCACCCAGGAGACGGTCAATTATGTGAAAGAGAAGACAGGCCATGAGGCTGTATTCTGGCTGAACTATCCGGTTAACGAGCATGGAAAATCAGGAATTTACCTGGGAGATATCACCCATTACGCCAGGGACGGCGTCACAGGACTGGCCGGGGCGGTGTCAAATCCCAGCCGCTTTACAGAGTCGAACAAGGTGGGGCTGTTCCAGCTGGCCTGCCTTTTCTGGAACAACCGGGATTACAGCAGCAAGGCGGAGGAGATATGGCAGGAATCCTTCAAGTATCTCCAGCCGGAGGTTTATCAGGCCTATCTGACCATCGCAAGAAATGTGTCTAACTGCCCGGGCTCCAGCAGAGTGCCGGCCGGCTTCCCGGAGTCTGAATATATCAAAGACGCCCTGGATCAGGCAGGGGAAAAGATCCAGAAGGGGCAGGCCCTGGCGGGTGACGCCAAGGCTTTGCAGCTGAAGGAGGAGTTTGGGTGGATACAGTCGGCCATCGCCGTTTTCCGCGGCAGCTGTGAAAACCAGGTGCTGAAAACAGAGCTGGATTCCTGGCTGAACTCCCTGAACGATGTGGCGAAGGCCGGGGAAGCGGCGCTGGAGTCCCTGCTTGCCCTGGAGGAGAAGGATGTGGACGCGGCCATCAGCGGATTGTGCGTCGCGGGTGCTGCCATGGGAACACAGGGAACCTATGAAAACTTTGACGGCAATAAATCACTGGCGGGAAGCAAACGGCTGGTACCCTTCGTGGCAAAGGCGGTGACCGCTGTGAAAAACAATCTTCTGCCCTATCTGGATCCGGGGTCAGAGGCCTTTACCCCCTCTTTCTTTGGAAGGATAGGAGGGACAGACCAGGGAGATACGGCAAATACCATGAAGGTGTTTGACGGTGATACCTCCAGCTACGGGGCATTCCAGACCGTTCAGCAGGCAGGCGATTACTTCGGCGTCGATATGGGAAGAGTTCTTTCGGTACACAGCATTGAGATCCTTCAGGGAAAGACGGATGCGGACCACGATTACTTCCACAATGCCTGTCTGGAGTATTCCGAGGACGGGGAGAACTGGACGAAGATCGGCCAGGACTATGTGGATGCCGTGCATATCAGTGAAAAGGAGCTTTCGATCCAGGCCCGCTATGTCAGGCTGCGTCTCACCAAGACAGGAACGGCCACGAAGCCGGATTACTGGACCTTTATCCGTGAGATCACCATTAATGGCGGAAGCGTGTCGGAGACGTTTGGCTCCTATGCCAGCACAGAGGCCCTGGCGGGGACTGTGTCCTTAGACGGGCTTGCCTACCGCCTGGACACGGCGGGAGAGCTGACCCTTGGGGCAGGCGACTACGTGGGCATTAAGCTCAAGGAGCTGGCGGGGCTTGCGAAGGCAGAGATTTCCGGCAGAGGCGTATCGGAGCTGACGGCGCAGTATTCAGAAAACGGCGCCTTGTGGAAGGAGATTCCGGAGACCCCGAACGGAGAGCTGGTCCGTTACGTACGCCTGTACAACGAAAAGAGCAGCAGCGTGGGACTTTCTCTGGATACCTTCGCGGTTACGGTGGACGGCATGGCCCTCCGCCCGTCTGTGGCAGAGACGAATTACGACGGCCTGCAGGAGGGAAGCTGGGACAATCTCTTTGACGGAAAGGAAGAGACCTACGCATGGACCAACAGGGCCCAGAGAACCGGAGATTACATCATTGTGGATCTTGGGGCAGAGACCCAGGTGCGTGACCTGACGATCACCACGCTGGACGGAAATCCCAGGTTTTATAACGCGGAGTTTTACCTGTCATCCGACAAGACAGACTGGGGAGAGCCCTTTGCCACGGTGACGAACGGCGGCGGAGACGCTGTGCGGGAGGACATCTATTACCGGATCCGAAAGGATCTGGGAGGACGCTCTGCCCGTTATCTGAAAATATTGCTTACCGGGGATACGGGATATTATCTGCGGATCAATGAGATCACGGTAAATAAAGGGCAGAAGGCGGAAAACAGGGCGATCACAGGAACTCTTGCCGGAGATCTGGAAAAGCTCGCGGACGGCGATATCTCCACGGTGTACCGGTCAGAGAGGGCTTCCGACGGTTCCGACTACGTAAAATATCTGCTGACAGAGAACACGAAGGTTACGTCCCTGATGATCCTGCAGGACGCGTCGGCTGTCACCAACGCCGTGGTCACGGCGGAGGTTTATGACGGAAACCAGATCACGACGGAGAGGCTGGGATATCTGGACGCCGGGGCAAAGACCTTCTACAGAAGCGGCAGGGAGGATCTGCTGTCTGTGACGGTGGCATGGCCGGAAGGAACGGTTCCGGTGCTCTATGAGATTCTGCCGATTTCCGGGGAGAAGGTACACCAGGCTGTATTTAGCGGCGTGGGAGCGCCGACAGAGACATTCTACTGTCCGGAGGGAAGGATCCTGGTTCTGCCGGAAATGATGGCTAAGAGAGAGGGCTATCTCTTCCGGGGATGGAGCGACGGAACGGAGGTGTATGCCCCGAACGCCAGGTATGTGATGGGCGTGAAGGATGCGGCATTTGCGGCAGTGTGGGAGAAGCAGGGAGAGCCAAAGCCTGACCCGAAGCCCGATCCCAAACCGGAGCAGCCGGCGGATCCCGCCGTTAAGGAGGGCGAGGTTTACCGCGCAGGGAATTACCGATACCGGGTGACCAGCCTTTCCAGGAAGACGGTTTCCGCTGTGGGACCGGATGGGAAAAAGGCCGCGAAGCTGAAAAAGATACAGATTCCTGCCACCGTAAACCTGAAGGGAACGAAATACCGGGTGACAGAAGTGGGGGCCTCCGCCTTTAAGACCTGTAAAGCGGCCACCAGCGTCACTGTGGGAGTAAATGTGGAATCCATCGGGAAGCAGGCGTTCTCAGGATGCGCGAAGCTCAAGAAGGTTACGGTAAACAGCAAAGCCTTAAAGAAGATCGGCGCAAAGGCTTTCTATAAGTGCAGGAGCCTGGGCAGTATTTCCTTTAAGGGCACAAAAGCGCCGAAGGCCGGAAGCCAGGCGTTTAAGGGCATCAAAGCAGGATGCAGGGTGACAGCGGCAAAGAAGATATCCCTGGCCCAGCTGAAAAAGTGCATGAAGAGCGCAGGCAGGAAAGTCGTTTATATCGTTTATAAAAAGTAATAAAGCAGGCGGAAGAAGCAAATGCGGCGGCCGGTCATGGAGAGTGACCGGCCGCCTTTTTCCCAGAAGGTCAGGAAGTGCAAAACATCCTGGGTGGTATTCATGCCGTTTTCGTTTACCCATTGGTATACGCTTTCGATGAATTGGGATCATAGGAAATAATGCTTCCTCTATTTTTTGCCCTTTTCACGGCGTAAAACGTGGTGTCCCTGGCCGGCTGGTCAGTGAGGGAAAGGGAACCCACATGAAAAAATTTGTGCGGTCTAAGACGTCTGCATCCAGCTCTTCTTTTTGAATCTGCGTGTCTGCTCCCGGTTTTCGCGCGAAGGAGAACGTGCGTTCACCGGCCTCGTTGAGATCCACAAAGGCCAGGGTCGTAAAATATCGGTCGTCTGAGAGAAGCCCTCTGGTATCGACCTGTTCCCGTTCCAGGACTGCACGGAGAAATTCTCCGTGCATATCTCTGCCCACTTTGCCGAGGAAGGCTGTATGGGCGCCGAGCCTGTTTGCGGCAACGGCAACATTGGCAGGGGCTCCTCCCGGATTTCGCGCAAACAGGACCTGCCCTGTTTCCGTTTGCCCCTGGGCGGTAAAGTCGATCAGGATTTCGCCAAAGACAGTAATATCATACAGAGAAGGGCTCACAGGATCGGGAGTATCTGCCAAAAGCCCCTGCCCCCTCAGCTGCTCCATGAGTTTTTTACATTCTGCACGATTGTCCGTATGAATGTGCAGTTCTCCTTCCTCAAAATCCGGCAGGCTCAATACCCCGAGCATAGATTTGGTGTCCACCACATAACGTCCGTTTCGTAATTCTGCCTCATAGGGAACGCGTTCCACGATGCTTACTAATTTCCTTGCGTTTTGCATGGTTCCTAAAATCACTTTTGCGATCAAGCACTGGCAAACTAACCA
>DESK01000048.1 GCA_002361955.1 Lachnospiraceae bacterium UBA3316 | reverse complement strand
CCCGGACGGCAGCCATGGCCCGGAGCGTGTTTACACGCATAGGGACATGGATATCGGACGGGCAAGCCAGTATGAGCAAGTAGTGCGATAGCGCGGATTGCGAATACTGGTGTCAGATGCGGGAGTGCCACAGGCACGGAGCATCTGGCTTTCATATATAAGAAAGCCCCGGACGGCAGCCATGGCCCGGAGCGTGATGACCCATCATCCCCTATTTAGGAGGGCCGTCCTGCACAGCGATAAACTGTGCAGGACGGCTTTTTATAAAAAGTTTATGTGAAATGCCCCCGTATTTATGGTATCATGAAGTATAAAGACTTTGGAGGCATGATATGAAGTTAAAGACAAGGCTTACCATAGCTTTTTTTGTGATTATCATTGTGCCGGTGCTGATGGCAGCGGCGGCTTTTGTGGGGTTTGTGAGTTATCAGCTCAAATCGATGGAGGAGAGCTACGGCGTCGATGATCTGACCTATGAATCCTTCTCCAACTCGCTGCAGATGCTCAGCAAGTCCACCCAGAATATATTTGAAGGAATGCAGGAAAAAGCGGGCGCGGACGCGGACGCGTTTCTGGATACCACCTATCTGGAAGAGCTGAACGAGCAGCTGCGCGGACGCCATTCTTATCTGGTGGTGCGGAAGGAAAATGCCCTGTATTATTCCGGGAGCAGCGGAAGCATTACCAGGCTGTTTTTAGAGCTGCCGGATTTTGGAGAATCCAGCCAGGCGTCGGACAGCGGCGTATACATTGGCAGAGATGTGGACGCTTTTGTCAAGCAGGTGGATATGACTTTCCGGGACGGCAGCCAGGGAAGCGCTTTTGTCATCACAGCTGTGAACGCTATGGTTCCCCAGCTGCGTTCCTTTGTGCGGGATATGCTGGTATCCATTGTAGTGATCCTCATGATCACGGGGCTTCTGCTGGCGGCATGGCTTTACAGCGGCATCAATACGCCTCTGAAAAAGCTGAAGGAGGCCACCCAGAACATCAAAGAAGGAAACCTGGACTTTGTGATGGATGTGGAGGGGGAGGATGAGATCAGTGAGCTCTGCCGGGATTTTGAGGAAATGCGCCAGCGGCTCAAGGAGACGGCGGCCCAGAAGGTGGAGTATGACAAAGAGAATAAGGAGCTGATCAGCAATATCTCCCATGACCTGAAGACGCCCATCACGGCGGTGAAGGGATATGTGGAGGGCATCATGGACGGTGTGGCCGACACGCCGGAGAAGATGGATAAGTATATCCGCACCATTTACAATAAGGCGAACGAGATGGATCGGCTGATCAATGAGCTTACCTTCTACTCGAAGATCGATACGAACAGGATCCCTTATACCTTCAGCAAAATCAATGTCATCGATTACTTTGACGACTGTGTGGAAGAGATGGGAGTGGAGCTGGAGGCGGAGGGCATCGAGCTTTCTTATTTTAATTATGTGGACAAGGATACCCAGGTGATCGCGGACGCGGAACAGATGAAGCGCGTGATCAACAATATTATCGGGAATTCCGTGAAATATCTGGATAAGCCCAAGGGCTACATCAGCATCCGTGTGAAGGATGTGGGAGATTTTATCCAGGTGGAGATCGAGGATAACGGAAAGGGTATCGCCGCCAAGGATCTTCCCCTGATCTTTGACCGGTTCTATCGGACGGACGCGTCCAGGAATTCTTCCCAGGGAGGCAGCGGCATCGGCCTTTCCATTGTGAAGAAGATCGTGGAGGACCACGGCGGAAAAATATGGGCAAGCAGTAAATTAGGCGCAGGAACGATCATGTTCTTTGTGCTGAGAAAATATCAGGAGGTACCTGTCAATGAGTAAAATACTGATTATTGAGGATGAGGAGAGCATCGCGGATCTGGAGAAAGATTATCTGGAGCTGAGCGGCTTTGAGGTGGAGATTGAAAGCCGGGGAGATGTAGGCTTAAAGCGGGCGCTGTCCGAAGAGTTTGATCTCTTTATCCTGGATCTGATGCTGCCAGAGATGGACGGCTTTGAGATCTGCAAGGAGATCAGGAATCATAAAAATACACCGATCCTTATGGTGTCCGCCAAGAAGGACGACATCGACAAGATCCGGGGCCTGGGCCTGGGGGCCGACGACTATATGACGAAGCCCTTCAGCCCCAGCGAGATGGTAGCCAGGGTAAAAGCCCATATGGCCAGATATGACCGTCTGGTAAGCACGAATGTGCCCCAGAATGATATCATCGAGATCCGGGGCATCAAGATTGACAAGACGGCCCGGAGGGTGTGGGTAAACGGTGAGGAGAAGACCTTTACCACCAAGGAATTTGACCTGCTCACGTTCCTGGCCCAGAATCCCAACCATGTATTTACGAAGGAGGAGCTGTTCTCCAAGATCTGGGATATGGAGTCCATCGGGGATATCGCCACGGTCACCGTGCACATTAAGAAGATTCGGGAGAAGATTGAGTTTAACACGGCGAAGCCTCAGTATATTGAGACGATCTGGGGTGTGGGATACCGCTTTAAAGTATAAGGCTTGTCCGGCACAGGCAGGGCAGAGATGGGGATGCAAACCGTCCGGTCTCTGCCTTTTCTATGGAACGGACACGGTCCGGAGTTAAGAAGGGGAAATTTTTATGAAGATGGATATCTTATATGAGGACGGGCAGCTTCTGGTGTGCCGAAAGCCTGCCGGGGTCCCGGTGCAGAGCGCCAGAGTGGGCACCCAGGACATGGTAAGCCTCCTTAAAAATTACAGGATGGAACGGGAGAAGGACTCCTATATTGGCCTGGTGCACAGGCTGGACCAGCCGGTGCAGGGCGTGATGGTGTTTGCCAAGACAAAACAGGCCGCGGCAAAGCTCAGCGGGCAGGCGGCGGACGGGCGTATGAAAAAGGAGTATCTGGCAGTGATTTGTGGAAAACCTGCCGCAAAAGAGGGCCAACTTGTGGATTACTTGCTGAAAGACGGGCGGGCAAATACCTCCTCCATTGTAAAAGAGGGGGTAAAAGGCGCCAAGCGGGCGGAGCTTTCCTATCAGATCCTGGCGGAGGCGGAGGGGTATGCCCTGGCGCGGATCCGGCTTTTGACGGGCCGCCACCATCAGATCCGCGTCCAGATGGCGGGGGCGGGGCTGCCCCTGGCGGGAGACAGGAAATACAACCCGGGAGCCGGGGCGGAGGCGGCCCCCTTCGTGGCCCTGGCGGCCCACAGGCTTTCTTTTATCCATCCCGGAACCGGGAAAGCCATGGAGTTTCTGGCGGAGCCGGAGGGGGGACTGTTTGCGGCGTTTAAAAATTTTTGACTTCCTTCTAATGTTCCTTTAATTTTTCTATGCTAAGGTATACGTAAAAATAGAGAATAGGAGAGGAAGAGTGAAAAAAAGAGTTGATTT
>DESK01000013.1 GCA_002361955.1 Lachnospiraceae bacterium UBA3316 | reverse complement strand
ACTTCATATTGTCCTACCCGATTACCAGGGATGGAACTCCCCGTTGGAGTCCATAGCCCCATCCTCACGGAGCTCGTAGGTGATGCCGTTGGCATCTGCCCAGTTTCCGTTGGCGTCCTTTGTCAGACGTGTATAAGTGCCGTCGTTCCGGTAGATGTCTACGGCTTCGCCGGTATCTGTGCCGGACACGCCGCTGTCATTCCCCGGTTCCTCTGTGGAAACGCTTTCGGGAGCCTGGGCCGTTTCACCGGAGGTTTCCGGCGCGGGTTCGCTCTGCCTGGTCTCTGCTTCTGTCTGGGGCTCAGAAGCAGGCGTTTCACTCTGCTTCGTTTCCTGCTCTGTGGGCGCTTCCGTTGGCGCCTGGGTTTCCTTTTGTACCTGCGTCTCAGTCTGCGCCTGTGATTCCGTCTCAGGGGCTTTCTTTTTGCAGCCGTAAAGAGAAGAGAGGGCGAGGACTCCTATGCAGGCATAGGCAAGAAATTTTCTATATGGTTTCATAATGGTATCCTCCTGTTTTCTTCATAGAATCCCGCAGTCTGCGGGCCTGTACACTTCCTGCGTGATACAGGTTCATTGTAGCGGAATCCCCGAAATATGTCAATTAGATTACAAAATATTAAGAAAATGTTAAATAGTGGCCGGCTAGGATCCTGCTAAAATTGGAAAAAGGTTCTTGTGCTCCTCCTTCGCGGATGCTATACTTCTCCTAAAAATTTAAAAGGAGATTTGATTTTCTATGGATTCTGATGACTCTGACGGGGACGCGGCGGCGTTCCAACTACTTGTACTTCTAGTTCTTACTCTTGTAAACGCTTTCTTCGCAGGCGCGGAGATGGCGGTGGTTTCTGTGGATAAAGGCCGGATTCGGGAGCGGGCCAGGTGCGGAGACCGGCGGGCATGTCTTTTGGAACATCTGTTTGAAGATTCTACTAAATTCCTATCTACGATCCAGGTTGCCATCACGCTGGCAGGCTTTTTTTCCAGTGCCTCCGCGGCCACGGGAATCTCCCAGGTATTGGCAGACTGGCTGGAAAGCTGCCGCGTTCCGGCAGGTGAGACCCTGGCTGTGGCTGCGGTAACGATTCTTTTATCGTATGTTACCCTGGTATTCGGCGAATTGGTGCCGAAAAGGCTTGCCATGCAGAGGGCGGAGCAGTTTTCCCTGTGGACGGTGTGGCCCATTTATATCCTTTCGAAGCTTTTGACGCCGTTTATCTGGCTGCTTTCCGTGCCCACAAACAGGCTGCTGCGTCTTTTCGGCATCCGGGAGGGAGGCCATGTGGCGCCGGAGGGGGAGAGATCTTCCGATAAAATAGTTGCACCATCACGATAAATGTGTTAATATCTTCCGTATGAATACAGATGTATTTGAAGAACGCACAGACGGGAGGTATTATGGCAGAAAAGGGCGAATATTTTGTTGTAAAGCAAAAGGCCGTTCCGGAGGTACTGTTAAAGGTGGTGGAGGCAAAGCGGCTGCTGGAGTCTGAGAAAGCTGTCACCGTACAGGAGGCTGCGGACCGGGTGGGCATCAGCAGAAGCTCCTTCTATAAGTATAAGGATGATATTTTTCCGTTTCATGATAATGCGAGAGGAAAGACCATCACCTTTGTCATTCAGATGAATGACGAGCCGGGTCTGCTTTCCGATGTTTTGCACATCGTTGCAGATTATCACGCGAATATTCTCACGATTCATCAGAGTATTCCCATCAATGGGGTGGCGTCCCTGACGCTGAGCGTGGATATTTTGGCCACGACAGGGGATGTATCCAGGATGATCGAGGAGATTGAGGCCCAGGATGGCGTACGATATTTGAAAATACTGGCCAGGGAATAAGGAGCCAAAGAAAGGAAGAAGGAACGAAGATGATACAGATTGCAGTGTTGGGATATGGAACAGTGGGAAGCGGCGTGGTAGAGGTGATCAATACCAACCATGCCAGCATCAATAAAAAAGCGGGCGAGGAGATCAATATTAAGTATGTGCTGGATTTGCGGGACTTTCCGGGAGATCCGGTGCAGGAGAAGATCGTCCATGATTTCGATATTATTCTGAATGACCCGGAAATTCGGATCATCGCGGAAGTGATGGGCGGCGTGGAGCCGGCATATACCTTTACAAAGAAGGCCCTGCTGGCAGGAAAGAGCGTATGTACCTCAAATAAGGAGCTGGTGGCCCGGCACGGCCCGGAGCTTTTGCAGATCGCCAGGGAGAGAAATATCAACTACCTGTTTGAGGCCAGCTGCGGCGGCGGGATCCCCATTATCCGTCCCTTAAATTCTTCCCTGACAGCGGATGAGATTGACGAGATCGCAGGTATTTTAAATGGGACTACCAACTATATTCTCACGGAAATGTTCGAGAAGGGATCGGATTTTGAAGATGTCCTGAAGGACGCTCAGAATAAGGGCTACGCGGAGAAGAACCCGGAGGCGGATGTGGAGGGCTATGATGCCTGCCGGAAGATTGCCATCCTTTCCTCACTGGCCTTTGGGGAGCATGTGGATTTTGAGGAGATCTACACCGAGGGGATCACGGGGATCACAGCTGCCGATATCCAGTACGTGAAGAAGATGGGGAAGACCATCAAGCTTCTGGCTTACAGCCGAAAGGTGGATGAGAGCTTTTACGCGATGGTAGCGCCGGAGATCGTGGGAGCCAATGACCCGCTGTACAGTGTCAACGGCGTGTTCAATGCGATCTTTATTCACGGCAATGTCCTCGGAGACGCCATGTTCTATGGAAGCGGCGCAGGAAAGCTTCCCACAGCCAGCGCTGTGGTGGCAGATATCGTGGATGAGGCGAAGCATCTGCACAGAAATATCATGTCCTTCTGGAGCAGCAGTAAGCTTCAGCTTACAGATATCAGCAATTCCAGAAAGCAGTTCTTTGTGCGTGTGCAGGGAGATCCGGCGGCAGATCTGGAAAAGGTGCGCGGGATCTTCGGGGAGGTGGAGCCCATCGTGCTTCCGGAGCTTCCCGGTGAGTTCGGCTTCGTCACGGAGGAGATGTCTGAGGCGGACTACGCGAAGAAGGAAGAGCTGTGCGGCAATGTGAAAAACAGGATCCGAATAAGATAATGAAATGGAGAGGGAACGATGAAGTATGTAGTAATTCTGGGAGACGGCATGGCAGATGAGCCTATAGAGAGCCTGGGGGGCAGGACGCCTTTGGAGGCTGCGGACACCCCGGCGATGGACGCGCTGGCGGCTGCGGGGGAGATCGGCCTGGTTCATACGATTCCGGAGGGCATGAAGCCGGGAAGCGATACGGCGAACCTGTCTGTGATGGGCTATGATCCAAAGAAGTATTACACGGGGCGCTCTCCCTTGGAGGCCCTCAGTATCGGTGTTCCCATGAAGGATACGGATGTGGCCCTCAGGTGCAATATTGTCACCCTGTCGGAGGATGAGCCCTATGAAAAGAAGACGATTCTTGACCACAGCGCCGATGAGATCAGCACGGAGGAAGCGGCCGTTCTTCTGGAGGCTGTAAAGCAGGAATTAGAAAGCGAGAGCTATCGCTTTTATGTGGGCACCAGCTACAGGCACTGCCTGATCTGGGAGCAGGGCCAGGTGGTGGAGCTGACACCGCCCCACGATGTACTGGGCCAGGTGATAGAAACACATCTCCCAGAGGATCCAGTGCTTCGCCGGATGCAGGAGAGAAGCTATGACATTCTGGCAAACCATCCCATCAATCTGGAAAGGAAGGCAAGGGGCCTGAATTCGGCCAACAGCCTCTGGTTCTGGGGAGCAGGCACAAAGCCGATCCTGACCTCTTTTGAGGAAAAATACCACAAGCGTGGTGTGATGATCTCGGCGGTGGATCTGCTCAAAGGAATTGCCGTGGGCGCAGGGATGGAAAATATCTGTGTGGAGGGCGCCAACGGCGGCCTGGATACAAACTATGAAGGAAAAGCGCAGGCCGCGGTGGATGCTGTCTTAAACAGAGGGTATGATTTCGCCTATATCCATGTGGAGGCTCCCGATGAGATGGGGCACCAGGGAAGCGTTGAGCGGAAGGTCAGGGCGATTGAGTACCTGGACAGCCGGGTGATCCGCCTGGTAAAGGAGGGGCTGGATGCCTCTGGCCAGGATTACCGGCTTCTGGTGCTGCCGGATCATCCTACGCCTATTCAGGTGCGGACGCATACAAGCGCGCCTGTTCCGTATCTGCTGTATGACAGCCAAAAACCGCAGAAAAACACCTGGAAGTATAACGAAAAAGAGGCGAAAGACAGCGGAAACGATATCGCCCCGGGGTGTGAAATGATGGAGTACTTTTTCAGACAATAGGAGACGGGAATAAAAACAGCCGCCGGAAAAATCCGGCGGCATATTTGTAGGGGCGTATGTTCTATTACACTTCGCCCAGCAGATTCCTGTAGAAGTGAGCCTTTGTCATTTCCACGTAGGGGAGCACCCACAGCAGGCCGATAAAGCAGGTGAGGGACGATAACAGGAACAGGCCGATAAAGCTGATATCCAGATAGAACAGCCGTCCTTTATTTCCCTTCATGATCTGGCGGCTTTCCCGCATGAGCTGAAGCACACCCTTTTCCGGGTGATCAAGATACAGATAAAATACCAGTCCGTATGCATAGTTTATGATAACCGAGAAAACGATGCCTGCCAGCAGCGCCAGGATGCCTGCCAGCATCAGGGGGAGGGCCGCCGATACTCCGATGACAGAACAAACGATCGTAATCAGGATACCGGGAAGCACGCAGGCGAAAGCGATCAGGCTCACCAGGATGGACAGCAGGATAACGCGGTCAGGCTGGTGGGAGAAGCCGTAGAAAAGGGTATCCAGGCGGGCCTCCAGCCCCCGGCTGATGTCCAGCGCCATTTTTGTGTAGCCCACAGTGAGCACCTCTTCCAGCAGGGTCACAATAAAAGTGCACACACAGTAGAGGGCGATGGACAGGGAACTCGCGTTTGTATTAGGATGGAAAACGGCCTCAAGCAGCAGGGACAGCAGAATGCCCACGCCGGAGCCGAGCAGGAAGCCTCCGATCAGGATTCCATAATGGCCTGCCAGGCGTTGCTTTGCCAGGGCCTTTAGTTCAGCAGATGATTTTTTCATGATTAACACCAGACTTTCTTGTGACAGTTTAGCCAAAGGCTGAACGGTTACTCTTTTCTTAGCAGTATATCACAGGAAGCACTTAAAAGCAACAGAGAGAGGGGACGATATGGAAAACAGGAATGCGGAAAATGAGAGGAAAACCTTATATTGCCTGGGCTGGCTGCTGCTTCTTCTGGGGTCGGCTTATCTGGCGGCTTCCAAAATCTGGGGGATTTCTGTCAGCCCTTTTCTTTTGCCCTGCGTCTTTCATACAGTCACCGGCTTTTACTGTCCCGGTTGCGGCGGTACCAGGGCAGTGCGCCTTCTTCTGGAAGGCCATATTCTGGAATCTCTTTATTACCATCCCTTTGTGCTCTACGGGGCGGTGCTCTACGTCTGGTTCCTGTTCTCCAATACCGTGGAATATGTGAGCCGCGGGCGCTTTCGGATAGGAATGCGCTACCGAAAACGCTGGGTGGTGTTGGCTGTTTTGATCCTGGCCGTAAACTTTATCATAAAAAACGGGGTACTGCTTTTCTGGCATTACCCCATGATCCCATAAAAAGCCGGGGCCCAAAAAGTTGGCCCCGGCAGAAAAACGCCGTTCAGGGGCAGCCTCCTTGTGGAGAGCGCCCCTGAATTTTCTTGCATTTTCCGGGAAAAGCTGTCCCAGCTGTTACAGAGCATCGTGGAAGGGAGTTAACGGCTCCTCTGGGGGATCTGGATCAAAGCTTCCGCCGGGGAAGAGATTGTCTAGGTCATGGGGGTCATAGTCGTCTCCCATATAGTATTCCATGTAGCCGTCCAGAGAATCCCTCAGGTCGCCCTGGCGCAAAAGTGTCACCATGGCGCTGGCTGTAAGGATGACGGACAGGCATAAGCCCGCCACGGAGAGCCACAGCCCGGCCTTTGCCCGGCCTTCCATCTCGGTGTGCTGTCTGGAGAGCAGGGCAAAGAGGATGCCCAGGGCTCCCAGGGGAATGCCTGCGTAACAGCAGCAGCACAGAGCCAGGGAGAGGATTCCCAGTACCAGCGCTGCGGAGGCAAAACCGCTTGGCTGCTGGAACGGGGGCTCCTGTTTCGGCTGATCCAGGTCAAATTCATAGTGGTAGTTTCCGCCGTAATCGTTGGCGGAGGAGTTTTCTTCTTCGTTTGTAAAATGATTTTCATTATCCATAGTAAGTATCCCGCCTGTTCTTAAATCTTGTTTTATAATAGCATAGACAAAGGCGAAACACAAGTGATATACTGTCATACTGACAGAACGAAACGATTGGATGATTGGTAACAGTTCAGGCATCTGAACAGTTACGATAATTGCAGGTTACTGTGAACAGTCGCTTGGAAAAGGAGTATTTTATATGGATATCAATAAATGTCTTGCAGGGGAGCTTGCGGTGCAGCTCTGGCAGGTGGAGGCGGCAGTAAAGCTGATCGACGAGGGAAATACGATCCCTTTTATTGCCAGATACCGTAAAGAGGCTACAGGAACCCTGAATGACGAGGTGCTCAGAAAGCTTTTTGAGCGCCTGAATTACCTGAGGAACCTGGAGGAGAAAAAAGAGCAGGTGCTGGCCGTGATTCAGGGGCAGGGAAAGCTTACGGAAGAGCTGAAAAAGCAGATTCTGTCTGCGGAAACCCTGGTGGTGGTGGAGGATATCTACCGCCCCTTCCGCCCGAAACGGCGCACCAGGGCGATGATCGCTAAGGAAAAGGGACTGGAGCCTCTGGCAAATATGATCCGGCTGCAGATGCTGAAGCGTCCGGCCGCGGAGGAGGCCCTGGCCTTTGTGTCAGAGGAAAAAGGCGTGTGTACAGCGGAGGAGGCTCTGGCCGGTGCTTCGGACATTCTGGCGGAGTCCATCGCGGATGAGCCTTCCTATCGCATGCGGATCAGGAAAATGACTGCCAGGGAGGGAAGGATCGTCTCGGCGGCCAGGGACGAGAAGCAGCAGTCCGTTTATGAGATGTATTATGCCTATGACGAGGCGATTCACAGGGTAGCTGGCCATCGGACCCTGGCTTTAAACAGGGGAGAGAAGGAGAAATTCCTGACAGTAAAGGTGGAGGCGCCCCAGGAAGAGATTCTGAAATATCTGGACAGCCAGGTGGTCACCAGGGACAACCCCTATACAGCGCCCATTCTCCGGGAGGCCCTTGAGGACGCCTACAAGCGCCTGATCGCCCCGGCCATTGAGCGTGAGATACGAAACGAGATGACAGAGAAGGCAGAGGAGGGGGCGATTTCCGTATTTGGGAAAAACCTGGTTCAGCTTCTGATGCAGCCTCCTATACAGGGAAAGACGGTTCTGGGCTGGGATCCAGCTTTTCGGACAGGGTGCAAGCTTGCAGTCGTGGATCCCACAGGAAAGGTGCTGGACACGAAGGTCATTTATCCCACGGCCCCTACCAACGAGACGAAGATACGGGCGGCCAAGGAAACGGTGAAGGAGCTCATCAAACGGTATGGGATCACCCTGATTTCCCTGGGGAACGGCACAGCCTCCAGGGAGTCGGAGCAGGTCATCGTGGAGCTTTTAGGGGAGATCAAAGAGCCTGTGAAGTATGTGATCGTCAATGAGGCCGGTGCTTCCGTTTACTCGGCGAGCAAGCTGGCGGCGGAAGAATTCCCGGAGTTCGATGTGGCCCAGAGAAGCGCCGTCTCTATTGCGAGGCGCATCCAGGATCCCCTGGCGGAGCTGGTAAAGATTGATCCCAAGTCCATCGGCGTGGGACAGTACCAGCATGATATGAACCAGAAACGGCTGGGCGAGACGCTGGGAGGCGTGGTGGAGGACTGCGTGAATAAGGTGGGCGTGGACCTGAATACGGCTTCCGCCTCCCTGATGGAGTACGTTTCAGGCATCTCCAAGGCTGTGGCGAAAAATATTGTGGCCTACCGGGAGGAAAACGGTAGCTTTACCAGCCGCAGGCAGCTGCTTAAGGTGGCGAAGCTTGGGCCGAAGGCCTATGAGCAGTGCGCCGGTTTCATGCGCATCCGGGGAGGGAAAAATCCCCTGGACGCCACCAGCGTCCATCCGGAGAGCTATGGGGCGGCGGAGCGCCTGCTGGAAAGGCTGGGCTATCACATGGAGGATATCACAGCCGGAGGGCTTTCCGGAATTTCAAAGAAGATCCGTGATTATAAAAAGCTGGCAGAGGAGCTGGAGGTGGGAGAGATCACGCTGCAGGATATTGTGAAGGAGCTGGAAAAGCCGGGGCGGGATCCCAGGGAAGAGATGCCAAGACCCATCCTGCGCAGCGACGTGCTGGATATGAAGGATTTGACGCCCGGTATGGTTTTGAAGGGAACGGTGCGCAATGTGATAGATTTTGGTGCCTTTGTGGATATCGGCGTACACCAGGACGGTTTGGTACACATTTCCGAGCTGACCGACAAGAAATTTGTCAAACACCCCCTGGAGGTGGTGAGCGTGGGCGATATCGTAGATGTAAAGGTGCTGGGTGTGGACCTGAAGAAAAAGAGGATCTCGTTGACCATGAAGCTGTGATCCGGGCCGGAAGCGCTTTTTCGCGGGCCCTGGGACGGCAGGGAGATAAAACAGGAGGCAGGAAACCATGAGTCGGATCAGAGAAATCAAACAGTTGACAAAGAACAGTCATTTGAGCATGTATCAGCTTGACGCCACCGACCGGGTAGGCGGGCAGATCGAATATTTTGTGGCATCCCGGTCGGATACGCCGGAGGAGCTGCTGCTCAACAGAAAAAAAGACAGGCCGGATGGAGTGATCATCTACAGCCTTTGCGGGGAGAAGCACGATAAGGTGCTGCTGGTGCGCCAGTACCGCTACAGCATTGATGATTATATTTACGAGTTTCCGGCAGGGCTGGTAGATGAGGGAGAGACCTATCGGCAGGCGGCCGTTCGGGAAGTCAGGGAGGAGACGGGGCTTACCCTCCACCCGATTCCCGTCCACCCGATGTATGAGAAGCCGTATTTTACCACCGTGGGCATGACCGATGAGTGCTGCGCCACTGTATATGGTTACGCGGAGGGGGAGATCAGCAGCCGGTGGCTGGAGGATACGGAGGATATCGAGGTAGTGCTTGCGGACAGGGACGAGGTGCGCAGGATCCTGAAGGAAGAGCGGGTGGCCATCATGTGCGCCTATATGCTGATGCATTTCCTGGAGGATGAAGAGCCCTTCGCGTTCCTGAAGCAGAAGGAGGACGCAGAATGGAAATAAAATTTGAAGTAAAGATGACACAGAAAATCATGTACAATTTCCTGATGAACCACACATACCGCAGTGCGGCGGGAACCATGGGGATCCTTTTCGGCCTGGGGGCTTTCGTGGTCATGGGAGTGACCTGGGGGAATGTGCCCGGATGGCAGAGCGTTGCTTATTTCGCGTTTGGCCTCTGGTTTCTCGTTTACCAGCCGGTGAGCCTCTATATGCGGGCGGCCAAGCAGGTAAAGCTGAATCCTACCTTCAAAAAGCCTGTAACCTACATCATCAATGAGGAAGGGATTACCAGCAGGCAGGAGGACAAAGAGGCGAAAATCGCCTGGGAGGATCTGTGGAAGGTGACGGAAACAAAGCTGAGCCTTCTGGCCTATACGGGAAAAAGATATTCCTTTGTTCTGCCCAAGGAATGTCTGGGGGATCAGTATGAGACGGCAGTGAAGTTGATCCGGGAGCACATGGATGCGTCCCGCGTGAAGATAAAAGGATGAGGAAGATGGTTGCAGAGACATTTAGCCCGGAGGAGACGTTTGCCCTGGCGAAAAAACTGGGCAGGCAGGCGAAGGCCGGCGGGATCTATACACTGACGGGAGATCTGGGAGTGGGGAAAACAGTGTTTGCCCAGGGGTTTGCCGCCGGACTTGGCATTACAGAATCCGTAAACAGCCCGACGTTTACGATTGTGCAGGTCTATGAGGAGGGATGTCTGCCCTTCTACCATTTTGACGTGTACCGGATCGGGGATGTGGAGGAAATGGAAGAGATCGGATACGAGGATTATTTTTACGGACAGGGCGTGTGCCTGATTGAGTGGGCGGAGCGGGTTCGGGAATTGATCCCGGCGGAGGCAGTGCCGATCACCATAGAGAAGAACCTGGAAAAAGGGTTTGACTACCGAAGGATTACGGTGGGGTAGACGAGACGAGGAAGAAAGGCGGATGGACAGAAATGAAAATTTTGGGAATAGACAGTTCCGGGCTGGTGGCCTCGGCGGCAGTCGTGGAGGATGATAACCTGCTGGCGGAGTATACAGTGAATTATAAGAAGACGCATTCACAGACGCTTCTGCCCATGATCGATGAGATCGTCAGGATGACGGAGCTTGATCTGAATACGTTGGACGGCATAGCAGTGGCGGCAGGGCCGGGATCCTTTACGGGCCTGCGTATCGGTTCGGCGACAGCCAAAGGGCTTGGATTGGCCCTGGGCAAGCCCCTGGTGGAGATTCCCACCCTGGAGGGGCTTGCCTACAATCTTTACGGAACAGAGAAGCTGGTCTGCCCGATGATGGACGCCAGAAGAAACCAGGTTTATACCGGGATTTATGAATTCCGGGGGGAGGAGCTGACGGCCCTTATGGATCAGACGCCCCTCTCGGTGGCAGAGCTGGCAGAGAGATTAAATGAGACCGGCAGGGAAGTGATCCTGCTGGGAGACGGGGTGCCTGTATACCGGGAGATTTTGGAGAAGGCTCTCCGCGTCCCGTATGCGTTTGCCCCGGCCCATATGAATAAGCAGCGGGCAGGAGCCGTGGCAAGCCTGGGCCTTCGCTATCTGGCCTGCGGAAAAGCAGTGACGGCAGAGGAACACCGGCCGGAATACCTGCGGATGTCCCAGGCGGAGCGGGAACGGGCAGAGAGGGCCGGGTCATGCTAGAAATCAGGGAGATGCGGGAGACGGATCTGGAACAGGTGGCGGAGATTGAGCGGAGAACCTTCTCCGAACCCTGGACGGCCAAAGGATTTGCCGATTCTATGGCGCAGCCCTGTACCCTTTATCTCACAGCCCTCTTTGACGGTGAAATCGCGGGGTACTGCGGGCTGTTTCAGTCTTTTGACGAAGCCGATATTACAAATGTGGCCGTAGCCGAGGCATACAGAGGCAGGGGCGTGGGGGAAGCCATGCTGCGGGAGCTGATGGTGCAGGGAAGCCTGCGGGGAATCTCCGCCTATACACTGGAAGTGCGGCAGGGGAATCTGCCGGCCCGCCGGCTGTACGAAAAGCTGGGATTCGAGGCTGCCGGTATCCGGAAGAAGTTTTACCAAAAGCCTGTGGAGGATGGCGTGATCATGTGGAAGCGGTAGAAGAAGCCGTTTCTATGAGAGGAAGGAACGTAGCCGGGCAGGGAGAGCTGCCGGGATTTCATGGATTTTCCACTATACGTAAGTGATGTTTTCTGCTATTCTGTGAAGGAAACGTGCGAAGGAGACAGGGGCTGTCCCTGCCGGGCAGCGCAGATTTTACAGGGAGGAAGCATATGCGAAGAGAAAATGAAATCTACTGCAACAGGTGCAAAAAACAGATAAAGAGCAGAAGCGGTATTGCGCAGGAGGGACTCTTCCATGCAGAGACCGACTGGGGATATTTTTCCGAAAAGGATGGAGAAAGGCACAGCTTTGACCTGTGCGAGGACTGCTATGACGAAATCACAGAGGCTTTCGCCATTCCGGTGGAGCGTGTGAGGCTGACGGAGCTTTTATGAGACCGTAAAACAGCAAAAACAGGAAAAGGACGGAAATCATGTTAGATGTATGCTTACTAGGAACGGGAGGGATGATGCCGCTGCCATACAGGTGGCTCACCTCCCTGATGCTCCGTTATAATGGGAGCAGTATTTTGATAGATTGCGGGGAGGGGACCCAGATCGCGATCAAAGAGAAGGGATGGAGTTTTAAGCCCATCGATGTGATCTGTTTTACCCACTACCATGGGGACCACATCAGCGGTTTGCCGGGGCTGCTTTTGACCATGGGAAATGCCGAGCGCCAGGAGCCCCTGACGCTGATCGGGCCAAAGGGACTGGAGCGGGTCGTGAATGCCCTGCGGGTGATTGCGCCGGAGCTGCCCTTTGAGCTTCGCTTCCTGGAGATACAGGGAGCCGAGCAGACCTTTGAGATCAAAGGCTGCCGTATCCGCGCCTTCAAAGTAAATCATAATGTCCCCTGCTATGGGTATACGGTGGAAATCAGCCGGGCGGGGAAATTTGACGCGGAGCGCGCCAGGGCCGCAGAGATTCCGCTGAGATGCTGGAACCCCCTGCAGAAGGGACAGACGGTGGAAATGGACGGAAAGGTCTATACGCCGGATATGGTTTTAGGCGCGCCGAGAAAAGGCATTAAGCTTGTGTACTGCACGGACACCAGGCCCACCCAGTCGATCATTGACAATGGGGCGGGAGCGGATCTTTTTATTTGCGAGGGAATGTACGGAGAGCCGGAGAAGGAGCAGAAGGCAAGAGAATACAAGCACATGACATTTAAAGAGGCAGCGAAGCTTGCCGCAAAGACAGGGGCCCGCGAATTGTGGCTGACCCATTACAGCCCGTCCCTGGTGAGGCCGGAGGAATTTATGGGCGACGTGCGGGAGATTTTCCCCAATGCCCTTCCGGGAAAGGACGGGAAAACGGTGGAATTAAAATTTGAGGATGAGGAGACGGAAAGTCCCGGGTAACCCCGGTCTTTTCGTGCTGTCTGTTTTTGGAGGGAAAGATATGGAGGATAAGAAGGATATTTTGATACTGGGAATCGAAAGCTCCTGTGATGAGACGGCGGCGTCTGTGGTCAGAAACGGACGGCAGGTTCTCTCGAATGTGATTTCTTCCCAGATTGAGCTTCATAAGCTCTACGGGGGCGTAGTGCCGGAGATCGCGTCCAGAAAGCATATAGAAAATATTAACCAGGTAATTGAGGAGGCGCTGCGGCAGGCAGAGGTGACGCTGGATGATCTGGACGCCGTGGGGGTTACTTACGGGCCCGGTCTCGTGGGAGCGCTTCTGGTAGGCGTGTCGGAGGCGAAGGCTATCAGCTATGCCAAAAAGCTGCCGTTGATCGGCGTTCATCATATCGAAGGGCACATTTCGGCAAATTATATTGAAAATCCTGATTTGGAGCCGCCTTTTGCCTGCCTGGTGGTATCCGGGGGACATACCCATCTGGTGGTGGTGCGTGATTATGGAAAGTATGAGATTATCGGGAGAACAAGGGATGACGCGGCCGGGGAGGCTTTTGATAAGGTGGCCCGCGCCATTGGCCTTGGATATCCCGGCGGCCCCAAAATCGACAGGCTGTCAAAGGAGGGGAATGCGGAGGCCATCCATTTTCCAAAAGCCCATGTGGCGGATGCGCCTTATGATTTCAGCTTCAGCGGTCTGAAGTCTGCCGTTCTCAACTATCTGAACGGCTGTAAGATGAAGGGGGAAACGGTGATTGCCGCCGATGTGGCAGCTTCCTTCCAGAAGGCGGTCATTGATGTGCTGGTGGAACATTCCATGATGGCGGTGAAGGAATTTGGCTTTACAAAATTTGCCATTGCGGGGGGCGTGGCCTCCAATTCCTCTTTGCGGGCAGCCATGGAAGCGGCCTGCCGGAAGAATCATGTAAAGTTCTACCATCCGTCCCCGATTTTCTGCACGGATAATGCGGCAATGATCGGCGCGGCGGCTTACTATGAATATCTGGCGGGGACAAGGCACGGCTGGGATTTAAACGCGGTGCCGAACCTGAAGCTCGGAGAGAGATAGCGGATTCCGGAAAGGAGAGACTATGGGAGAAAAGAATACGGCCATCGTGCTGGCAGCGGGCCGGGGAAGGCGGATGGGCACGGAGGTTCAAAAGCAATACCTGAAGCTTGGAGAGTATCCAGTCTTATATTATTCTCTGAAGCAGTTCCAGGAATGCCCTTTTATAGATGAGATCATTTTGGTGACAGGTCCGGAGGAGATTGGATTTTGCAGGGAGGAGATCGTGGAGCGCTACGGGCTCACTAAGACCAAAAAAATCGTGGCGGGAGGCGCGGAGCGCTACCACTCCGTATATGAAGGACTGAAAGCAGCGGAGAGCTGTACCTATGTCTATATCCACGACGGCGCCAGGCCCTTTCTCGACCAAAAGATCCTGGAGAGGGCTCATGAAAGCGTAAAGGAATACGGGGCCTGTGCCGTAGGAATGCCGGTAAAGGATACGATCAAAATCAGTGACGAGGATGGGTTTGTCAGCTGCACACCGCCCAGGGAAAAGGTATGGATGATCCAGACTCCCCAGGCGTTTTCCTATCAAACAATCCTCGCGGCTTATGAGGAGCTTCTGAAAACGGAACGTCGGACAGTGACGGATGACGCCATGGTGCTGGAGGCGGTGACAGGGCAGAGGTGCAGGCTCGTTCCCGGTTCCTACGAAAATATCAAGATCACCACGCCGGAGGATCTGGAGATCGCGGCGCTTTTCGCCGGGCGGCCGTAACAGTTTCAGATACCGGAACCGTTACATGTAAAAATCCGTGAAAAAAGTCCGTGAAAAAGTTATCCGTGAAAAAGTTTGAAAAAAGGTATTGACAAAGCGAAAAATTGCTGGTATTATTTTTCTTGCTGATCGCGTTGGAGAGGTATCGAAGTGGTCATAACGAGGCGGTCTTGAAAACCGTTTGTCCGCAAGGGCGCGTGGGTTCGAATCCCACCCTCTCCGCTTTATCGTGAGATGCATAATTAAATATGCTGTGCAACTATAAGCAGAGCAGCTATGGAGAAGTACCCAAGCTGGCCGAAGGGGCTCCCCTGGAAAGGGAGTAGGTCGTTAACAGCGGCGCGAGGGTTCAAATCCCTCCTTCTCCGTTGAGTCAGAAAAAATAGAAAAAAGCTGTTGACAAAAACTGACAGATATGTTACTATTTACAAGCTGACTTACAGCAAAGAACATTGATAACTGA
>DESK01000028.1 GCA_002361955.1 Lachnospiraceae bacterium UBA3316 | reverse complement strand
ACCGTCTCAACATGCACCGTCCACCCAAACATATCCACCGCCCAGGCCTCCTCTGCCTCGTACCCTTTCTTCCTCAAATACCCCAGATCCCGCGCCAGCGTCTCCGGATTGCAGGAGATATAGACCACTTTTCTCGGCCCCACTGCCGCCAGGCAATCGAGAAAGGTCTCGTCGCTTCCGCTTCTCGGCGGATCCATAAAGACTATGTCGGCTTTCATGCCCTCTGCCGCCCGGTCAACCATGAATTTTCCGGCGTCCCCACAAAAGAAGCGCGCGTTTTTGATCTGGTTCCGCCTGGCGTTTACAATGGCGTCACGGACGGCGTCCTGGTTCAGCTCCACGCCGATGACCTGCCCCGCCTGCCTGGCCGCGATCAGGCCGATGGTGCCGATCCCGCAGTAAGCGTCTATGACCGTTTCCTTTCCCGTCAGGCCCGCCAGCTCTATGGCTTTCCCATAGAGCCGTTCCGTCTGCACGGGGTTTACCTGGTAAAAGGAGCGGGGGGAAATCCGGAAGGTACAGCCGCAGAGAGAATCCTCGATGTAGCCCTTCCCGTACAGGGTTTTCTCCTGGCTGCCCAGAACCATGCTTGTGCCCCTGCCGTTTATATTCTGCACGATCGATGTGATTTCCGGATGGAGCTTCCGCAGGGCCTTGACAAAATTGTTTTTGGATGGAAAGACGGGGGAAGCCGTCACCAGCACCACAAGAATCTCTCCGCTCGCGAAGCCCCGGCGCACCAGGACATGGCGCAGAAGGCCATATCCTGTATCCTCGTCATAGACGCGGATTTTAAATGACTTCAGGAGTCCCCGGATGCTGCAGATGATCTCGTCGGCCTTCTCGTCCTCGATCATACACTGATCCACCGGCACAACTCTGTGGGTTCCCTTTTGGTAAACACCTGAGATGGGGTTTCCTTTCCTGTCACGGTCGAAAACCGCGTGAACCTTATTTCTGTAATGATACGGATTTTCCATACCGATGATGGGATGCACCTTGCAATAAGGGGCCAGCAGCTTTTTCACCTGCTTCTCTTTTTTCTTAAGCTGCTCCTGGTAGGGGACGCCCTGGAAATCGCAGCCGCCGCATTTTTTATATACCGGGCAGACCTCCATCACTTGCACAGCTCCCCGGCTACCTGGTTGATCACCTTACCGTCTGCCTTGCCCTTGAGCTCCGCCATAACGGCCTTCATGATCTGTCCCTTGTTCTTTGTGGCTACCACATCGGCAAACTTCTCCTCGATCACACACTTTACTTCCTCTGCGGACATCAGCTTCGGCGCGTACTCCGAAATCACATCATACCTGGCCTGGTACTCCGCCTTAAGCTCCGGCCTGGAATCCGGGCAGGTATCAATCTGCTCTTTTACAGATTTCAATTCTTTCAAAATCACCCGGTCTACCAGCTCCGGGGCGATATTGTCCCTGCAGCCTTCATCGATGGCTACCTTTTTCACTGCAGATACGAGAGAGGAAATCGACTCCTTCCTCGGCTTATCCTTTGCCTTCATTGCCGCTACCATATCTTTCCTAAGCTGTTCTAATTCCATGACAAATTCCTCCTTAAAATCCATTTACAGCGCTGCTTCGCATCGCCGCCCATACTCTATGCTAATATACTGCATTTCCCGCAAAATTGCAACGCACCGCAGCCTCCCCGGAAGGAGAACTGCGGTGCCATATTCCAATTTTTTTACTCTCCGACGCTTCCCGTCTCTATGATGAACTTCACGCTGCCTGCTGTGGCTTCCTTCGCCCCTGAGAAGGTCTGGTAAGCCTCCCCTGCGTCCGCTAAAGCGTCCACCCTGTCGAAAATATCCTGCAGTTCGTCGTCGAAGGTGCCTGTGAGCTTCTGAATGCCATCCTCATCGAACTCCTTCATGCCGTCACGCAGCCTGCTGCTTCCATCAGCCAGCTCTTCCACGCCCTCTGTGAGCTCCTTTCCGCCGGAGGCAAGCTTCGCCGTGCCTTCCTTTAGCTGTCCGCTCCCGGAAGCCAGCCTGCCGATCCCGGCGCTTAAGGCGCCTGCTCCCCCTGTCAGCTTCCCGGCGCCTGCGGCCAGCTGCCCGATGCCTGCTGTCAGGGTGCCAATGCCGCTATCCAGCTTCGTGCCGCCTGCCGCCAGTTTCCCGATTCCAGTGTTCATCGTGCCGACGCCTGTATCCAGGGCCGTGCCACCTGCTGCCAGTTTCCCGATTCCGGCGTTCATCGTGCCGATCCCGGCGTCCAGGGCTGTGCCGCCTGCCGCCAGCTTTCCGATTCCGGCGTTCATCGTGCCGATCCCGGCGTCCAGGGCCGCGCTGCCTGCCGCCAGTTTTTCAATCCCTGCTCCGGCCGCTCCCACGCCTGCCTGGAGGGCTGTGCCGCCTGCCGCCAACGCCTCAATCCCGGAGGACAGCCGTTCCACTCCCGTCTTTACCTGGCCAATGCCCGTATCCAGAGTCTCGGCCCCCTGGGCCACGCCGGCCGCTCCCGCGCTGAGGGACGCGCTGCCTCCGCTCAAAGACGCGGCTCCGCCCCGCAGAGTGTCTGAGGATCCGGACAGCTGCCCGGCTCCACCCGTCAGGGCGTCCACCGTCTTCTGGTCCGCCAGGGGCGCGGAGGCTGCCGCCATGCCGCTTACCGTCTGCGCCACACCGGCCAGGACTTCCTCCGGGTCTGCCGCCGCCCTGGCGGAGATACCGGAAGCCGTGCCTGCGATGTTATCCAGCGATGTATTCAGCCCATTTAGGTCAGCGGATGATTGGAACGTCTTCCAGGCGTCCAGGGCTTTCTGCTGAATGGCGATGTCCTTTTGCAGGTAGGCGATGTCTGTGTCCAGCGCCGCCGCATAATTGCTGTAGGTGCTGGAATAACTGGCGATCAGGTCTCCCGGGATCTTTCCCAGCTGGCTCTTGACGTCCTGCAGGGTGGCCAGCACCGCCTGGTTCTGTTCGATGGAGACGGAGAGGCTGCTGATCGTCCCGTCCGCCAGCTCCATCATCGTCTCCAGATCGGCCACTGCCGCCCGGGCTTCCCCTGCCTGCTCAGCCGCCAGCTTTCCGTCAGCCGCGCTCTTCTCCAGGGTCTGCTGCTGCGCTTTGGAGGCCCCGGTCAGCGCCTGGAGATCCGCGTCCAGCTTCTGGACGCCCGCCGCCAGGTTCGCCGCCCCGGGAACATAGGCGCTTACTCCGGCAGCCAGGGTATCTGCCGCCTTCGTGTAAGTGTCCACGCCTGCCGCCAGGGCATCCGCCCCCTTGGTGTATTGCTCCACGCCTGCCTGCAGGCCTGCGCTTCCCTGCTTCAAGGTCTCGCTGCCCTCTGCCAGGCTGTCTACACCGGCTGCCAACGTACCTTTCTGCTCATTTATGGTGTTCAGGCCGCCTGCCAGCTCATCGGCCCCTGCTTTCAGGGCTCCCTTTTCTTTATTTAAGGTATCCAGCCCCCCTGCCAGCTCCTCAGAGCCCTTTTTCAGCGTTTCCTTTTCTTTATTTAAGGTATCCAGCCCCTTTGCCAACTCCTCGGAGCCTTTTTTCAGCGTTCCCTTTTGTTTATCCAAGGTATTCAGCCCCTTCGCCAGCTCCTCGGAGCCCTTTTTCAGGGTTTCCTTTTCTTTATTTAAGGTATCCAGGCCCTTTGATAACTCCTCAGAACCCTTTTTCAGGGCTCCCTTCTTTTTATTCATCTGGTCAATCCCATTGGCAAGGGTCTGCAGGCCGTTCACCAGCTCGGCCTTTTTGCTGTCCATGGTTCCAATCCCCTCGGAGAGTTCCCCCATCTTTTCATCCACCGTGTTCATACCGTCCACCAGCTCGCCGCAGGCATCCTGCAATGTCTTCACGCCGTCCGCCAGCTCACCGCTGCCATCCACCAGCTCTTTGGAGGCGTCCGAGAGTTCGCGCAAGGAATCCTGCAGCTCATCCAGGCTGTCCGCGTGATCAAGGCCGTACTCCCCCAGATCCGCCGCCGTCGCCACCGTCGCCGTCATGGTCAGCGCAAAATCTTCCGCATCCGCCGTGATCTCAAAATACTCCGGCACCTCAAACTCCTTCGTAAGCTCCGACTGCGACAGCTTCAGGCTCTCGGACAATCCCGGAAATCCCATTCCCACCACGATATGCTTGCTTCCGTCAGAGATCACCTTTCCGTTTTCAGCCTCCACATTTGTAAAATTCTCCACAGGCAGGATCACCCCCGTGGCCATGAGGAACGGTGTATAAACCTCCCCCACGCGGCTCTTATTCGTATAGTCAAAGCGGATCCTCACTTTACCGCTCTTTCCTGCCAGCTCCTCCGGGGAGATTTCCTTCCCGTCAAGATAATACGTAACCTTCACGCCCACAGGCAGCTCCTTATCAGTCTCGCCCTGATAGTAAATGTCGTTGCCCGCCGCCTGCCAGGTGATGCTTTTTCCGTTCTGCGTAAATGTTTCATCACCCTTCACATTTTTGATATCCTTAAGCTCTGAGACATCCTCGATCTGGTCGGCTCCGTCCTCATTTTTCAGCCAGCTGCTGACAATCGTTCTATCCACCGTTCCATCCGCCTGGGCCTTAACGTAAACCGTCTCCTCTTTCTCCTGCCCTGCCGCGCGGACGGGAAGCCCGGCGCCGAACACTCCCGTCCCCGCCATCATCACGGCCAGGCCTGCTGCTGTTGTTTTAACGATCTTTTTATTTTTATTCATAATGCTTCCTCCTTATAAACTTGCTTCGCCGTGTTACGCGGACTGCGTCTTCTGCTTCTTTGCTCCCTTCGGCAAAAAGCCTGCGGAAGTTTTGCAGATCACTTTGTCAAATACCATGAACATGGCCGGCAGCACACAGATCACGACAATCATGCTGATGACGGCTCCCCTGGACAGCAAGGTGCAAATCGCGCTTATCATATCAATCTCCGAATAAAGTCCCACACCAAAGGTGGCTGCGAAAAAGCTGACGCCGCTGACCAGTATGGATTTCATGGACGAACGGTGGGCCTCCTTTATGGCTTCTATTTTTCCCTGCCCCCGACTTCTGGCCCTCTGATACTTACTGGTCATCAGAATCGCATAGTCCACGGTGGAACCAAGCTGCACGGTGCCGATTACGATACTGGCCACAAAGGGCAGCTCTGTTCCCGTATAGAAGGGGATCGCCATGTTGACAAAGATAGCAAATTCAATCACCAGCACCAAAATGAGAGGGATCGAAATGGATTTGAACACCAGCAGGATGATCAGGAAGATGGCTCCTATGGACACGATATTGACATTACGGATATCCACATCGGCCACATCCGCCAGATCCTTCATCAGAGGCGCCTCCCCGATCACCATAGACGCGGGACTATACCCCTTGACGATGGCATCCACCTTTTCTATCTGCGCGTTCTGTTCGTCGGTGGCGCTGGCATAATCAGAGGCTACAAACTCCACCTCATAATTGTCCCCCTGAACCATACTCTTCAGATCCTCCGGCAGCATCTCTTCCGGCACGCCGCTTCCCACCACGGAATTCATGCCGATGCACCATTTCACGCCCTCTATGCCGCGGATCTCTTCCATCATCTCCTGCTTCTCCCCGGCCTGCATCCCGTTTTTCAGCATGACCATATAGACGTTGCTCATGTGAAACTCCTCGGACAGCTTCTCGTTGGCCACGGCGCTTTTCAGAGTATCCGGCAGGGATTTGTCGATGTTATAATAAACCTTGTTGTGGTTATTTCCGTACAGGGCCGGGAAAAACAGGAGCAGAAACACTGCCAGCCACACCTTGTAATGCTTTGTGATAAAATTCGAAAGCTTATCAAGCTTTGGGATCAGAGGCCTGTGCTTCGTCTTCTCAATGGCTTTATCAAAGATCAGCACCATGGACGGCAGCAGGGTCACACAGCAGATGACGCCCAACGCCACGCCCTTCATCATCACAAGGCCGATGTTCATACCCAGCCTAAAGGTCATAAAGCACAGCGCCGCAAATCCGGCGATCGTGGTGACAGAGCTTCCCACCACTGACTGGAAGGTATTGGCGATAGCGTGGGCCATGGCCCTCTCCTTATCGCCTGCAAACCGCGCCTTATTTTCTTCATACGTATTCAGCAGGAAGATCGAGTAGTCCAGCGTCACGCCCAGCTGCAGGACCGCCGCCAGCGCCTGGGTCAGATAGGACACATCCTCCAGGAAAATATTGCTGCCCAGGTTATAGATCACGGCCACACCGATACCGAACAGGAAAATCACCGGCACCACGAAGGACTCCATCGTCAGGCACAGGATCAGAAGTCCCAGCAGCACGGCGATCATCACGTAGACCGGCATCTCCTTTAAGGACAGCTCTTTAATGTCGGTGACCACGCCGGACATTCCGCTGACGAAGCATTGCTTTTCACAGATGGCGCGCATATCCGTCACGGCGTCCATGGTGGCATCCGCCGACGTCGTATCGTCAAAGAGGGCGATCATCATCGTGGCGTTCCCCTGGTTAAAAGCCTCCCGCAGACGGTCCGGCAGCATTTCTATGGGCATGCTGATATCCATCAGGCTGTCATACCAGAGCACATCCTTTACATGGTCTACTTTCTCAATCTGTTCCTTAAGCTTTACCACATCTTTGGGTTCCATATCCTCCACAATCACCATGGAGAACGCCCCCATCCCGAACTCATCCACCATAATGTCCTGGCCCTGCACCGTCTCCAGGCTGTCCGGCAGGTAGCTCAGGATATCGTAATTAATCCTGGTGTGCAGATACCCCCATCCGGAGGGGATCAAAAGCAGCATACACAGAACAAAGATAGGTATCCGGAATTTAACGATCTTCTTTCCAATCTTAACCATAGTATCTAACCCCTTCTTGCATCATAATTGACTATTAGTCATTTTTCTCCCTGCTGTTATACATCAAAAATGACCATCCGTCAATCTTATTTTTCATTTTTTATACTTTCTTAAGAAAAGAAAAGGATATTCTTGACTTCTAGTCATTTTTATTCAATAATAGGGGGTAAACAAACAAATGAAACGGAGGTTTGATTCCATGAGCAAGCTTGAGACAAATAAGAAACAAAAAAAGGACGCCCTGCTGAATACCGCCTTTGAGCTGTTTGTCTCAAAGGGCATCCAGAAAACGTCCATTTCCGATATTGTAGAGAAGGCCGGTGTGGCCAAGGGAACCTTTTACCTGTATTTTACAGACAAATACGACCTTCGGAACAAGCTGATCTCCCATAAAGCGAATCAGCTCTTCCAGGAGGCCTACACAGAGCTGCGCAAGCGGAGCCTGACGCGCTTCGAGGATCAAGTAGTATTTATCTGCGACTATATCATCACGGAGCTTGACCGGAACCGCTCCCTGCTCACACTGATCTCCAAGCACCTGAGCTGGGGAATCTTCAAAAACGCCATGTCCCGGCCCGATCCCGACTCCGAAAAGAATGTCTACGAGATCTATGAGCAGATCCTCTCCGAATCCGGCCAGGAGTTTGTCCGGCCTGAAATCATGGTCTACATGATCGCGGAGCTGGTCAGCGGCAGCATCTACAGCCCGATCCTTTACGGGCAGCCCGTGCCCCTTGAGGAGATCAAGCCCTTTATTTATAAAGAGATCCGTGGAATCGTGCGGAAGCATATCAGGTAGCCGCGGGTGCAAAACCCGTAGCACAAGAAAAAACACCGTCCCCGCAGTACGATCTGCAAAAACAGTGCTTTCAGTGCGCGATCAGGGGCTCGAACCCTGGACACCCTGATTAAGAGTCAGGTGTCCATAGTGCCATTTTTCCTTTATTTTATGGGGGTTCCAGGATTTTGTGAGATAAAAAGTGAGATATTATATTTGATGGTACAATATGTTTTAACATGAATTTAAACAGGGACGGCAAAGCGCCGCCCCTATTTTTTTTACACCTGCGCCACCCGGCACACCCCATTTACCACAACTGGCAAATATCCATTTTTTATCTTGATCCAAGTGTTCCCATCGTATGACTTGATTACTTCGCGGATCACAACGACATTCCCGGCTTTGAGCTGTGCCTTTCCCCCGGCCAGGCGCTTGCACTTTCTCTTTACGTTTACGGGCAGGATTCTGTATCTTACGTATCCTGCTTTCTTGGTTCTGGTGGACACGCTGTCCCTGATCGCTACCGGCTGGGTGAGCCTGACTTTCATTCCAGCTTTGAGTTCCGGACACATAGCTTTTGCCACATCCGCCCGAAATTTATCCATAGTCAGCCCAAAGCGGCTCCATACATGATCCGGATCACCGTGGTTAGATGACAATCCGGCCAGATTCCCCTCCCTGTGGCTGCTAATCACATGCATGCCATTCGGCAGCTCTGCTTTCGGGTTCCATCCATACCTCCTACAAATAGATGCACACAGTTCCACCGCTGCCCGATAGCCACGCAGGATGTCCTCCTTAAATTTTGTTGCATTCAGGACATCATAATTTGCCCCGCCTTTGTACCGGATATAGTCAGACTCGCAGACCTCAATGGTGACCAGGTTATTGTTGCCCCACCCAGCATCCGCCCAGCTCCGCATCCATTCAGGTAAAAACTGCAGCACTTTGCCCGAGACGTCCGCATCTACGCAGTATGTTACACAGGCTGGTACTGCCGCCTGGTTCCAGTAGTCCGCCACGCTCTGCGCTGTCCCCTGCCCAGTTCCAATCGTGTGGATCTGGATACCGATAGGAGTTCTTTTTTCTCCTTTGATGTAGCAACGGTTATTTGTCAGATAGTTTTTAATAATATTCAATGCCATATGAATCTGGCTCCTTTCCTGTTGCGGGAACGCAGCATACAAAACACCACCCCCTACTCTTTCTTCCCACGACTTTTGCACGGGCTATTTCTTAGATCCTTAACCTTCTCACCTTAATATCCCCATAGCTATAATCCTCCGACGTGACAAGCAGCAGGTTCTGGCCCGCCGGTATGGTTACTACATAACATCCAACCGCACCGGCGATCCAACCCCCATTATGAATATCTTCAGCAGGTATGCTTGTGAAAAATGTATCAGAAGGCGTCCCTTTGATTGCCGCAATCGTTACCCATTGGGGCGTGCTGCCTCTGACATAAGTATCGACTGCATAAACAGCCCCGGATTCTACAGGTACGGCTACACACTGGGCGCCCGTCACAGCACTCGCCAGCACCGAGTACGCACCATGGCCGGGGCTGCTCCACGCATAACCGTTATGGTAGACAACACCCGCTGCCGGAACCGACAAGAGGCTTAAAATCTCACGGTAACTTTCGTTCACTTGCCTCCCCATATCCCTGCATTGCTGTACGGCAGCGCTGGATATACTGTTGCACTCCTCCACCCCAGCCTTCACATCTGCCTCGCACTGCTCGATGCTGTCATGGATCGCCTGCCGTACATCCTTTCCATATATTGCCGATAAAATCCGCTTTAAATTTTCTGTTATAGTGGCCATTCTTGACTCCTTTCCCAGGCATTTGAGCCGGCGCAACAAAAAGGGGACGGTCGCCCGCCCCTCAGTTTTTACTTGAACTATTACGTTGTTAGTGTTATATTGAACATAGAAAAGGAACAACCGCCCACAAGGGGTTGACCTCGTAAATGGATAATAGAATTACCACCCCGAACCTGCCAAAGTTTAGAGGGTGGTTTTTCTATGCTTTAAAACATTACTTCAAGTTCATAAAAATGAAAGTGAGTAACGCCAGAATGAACATGCCAAAAGCCATAAGGTCTTTGAAATCAAAATGATGATTGTCCATCAGCACCACCCCCATTCTATGTAAGAATAGAGGCCAGCCACCCCGTAACACGGTTGTCCCATGCCGGTATCTTACCATACCAGCCCTTTTATTTCAATAACTCCGTATCGTGCTATTCACCCTCCGTCTCGCTGTTAATCAGTTTTTCTGTCACGGCAAGCCCCCTGATCAGCACCTGCGGCACGTTGTAGCCGCATTCCACCAGGTTTTCCAGGATACTGCGCACCTCATTCACCAGCAGGCAGGCCAGCGTAAACCAGCCGACCATAGTCAAAAATGCCAGGTCTACATGCAGCAGGTCATTCCCAATATTAACAAATACGCCGGATACCAGGAATGCCACGGCAATAACAACCCAGTAGCCCAGTTTTTTCAGGATCCCCTTCAGCCCTACCGCGCTAGATTCCTTATGCAGCTTCCTGGACTTATACCAGCCTGTCAGCCAGTCCAAGATATTCAGAATCAGGTAAGCCGCAAAAATGTACCAGAAGGTACCGAAAACAGCCGTCAGGAGCGTCACAGCCGTCCCCACAAGCAGGTTATAAGTGTCAATGACTTTATTTACGTTCATGTTCCCATCCTCTCTTTCTTAACCATATTTCCTTTATGCATTCCTCACAAGCCCCTCCACGGACAGCACCCGCAGGGCGGAAAAGCCCCATCCTGTCTTGCTGGTCACATACACACCGACCCTGTTGTTCGCAAAGTCGCAGGCTACATACATCATCCCATTGTAAGCAGTGCTGACGTAGCCGCTCAGGTTCGCCTGGGTGTGGCTCCTGTTAAGCATATAATAGCCCCTCGTGCCGTCCCCGACTTCCGCCCACACCCGCACTTCCTTCCAGTTCGAAAGGCCGGAAACCGTCGTATAGGCCCAGGCCTGGAGGGATGAGGCGTATATGCCCGTTGCCGAGCTGTACAGGGATATGGGGCTTGTGAGGGCCTCTGCCAGATGCCCCGACAGATCTCCCACGGCGTACCAGTAGCTCCCGCTGTAGACCAGCTCCAGCACTGTCCCTGCCTTTATGCTGTCTGTTGGGATGTAGGTGCTTTTATAGTATATGTATTTCGCCCCGGTGCCGCTCACGTTCAGCGTGGGGTGGGACGCTGTGTTTGCGTTCGTAAACCGTACCATCACCCTTGCCCCTGTCACCAGCAAAAAGCTGGTAATGCTACATGTTTTCGCCGCCGTGCCCCCGGAGGTGCTGCACACCGCATAATGGCTGATGTTCGCCGTCCCGTCAAAAGTGACGCCGTCAACTGCCCTCGCAGTCGCAAGCCTATCCGCCGTGCCGGTCCTGGATTCCACGCAGGCGTCCACATAGGACTTCATGTAGCTCCATACCCTCCGCAGCCCTGGTACGTCTAAATAGCCCATTTACACACCCCCGTTATGAAGTGACTTTTGTCAA
>DESK01000053.1 GCA_002361955.1 Lachnospiraceae bacterium UBA3316 | reverse complement strand
GTTCGAATCCTTGTAGCCCAGTTTCCAGGCTGCTTTGTAGAAAGCAGCTTTTTTATTTACGCGGGTAATGGAAAACGGCCGTGTTTCCGCAGATGCCTGACGGATGCCATGGCAGCCGGTGAAACCCGCAGATTTATCTGAGAGGAAAGAACAGACAGTATGGTTTATGAGTTTGAAAGCAGAGTCCGTTACAGCGAAGTGGATGAACGGCAGGATCTGACGCTGCATGGGATTATCAATTATTTTCAGGACTGCAGTACCTTCCAGTCGGAGGAGCTGGGCCTGGGGATCGGGTATCTGGCCGAGAGGCACCGGGCATGGCTGCTCTCTTCCTGGCAGATCGTGATCGACAAAGTGCCTGTGTTTGGAGAAAAGATCCGGGTGCAGACCTGGGCGTACGGATTCAAGGCATTTTGTGGGGACAGAAACTTCTGCATATTGGACGAGGCGGGAAATAAGATCGTAAGGGCGAACTCCCTCTGGATTTTTGTGGATACAGAGACGGGGCGGCCGGTGAAGCCGGATAAGGAACAGCTGGAGGGCTACCCCCTGGGAGAACGGCTGGAGATGGATTACGCGCCGCGAAAGATCGCTCTTCCGGAAGAGATGGAGCAGAGGGAGAGCTTTTCTGTTCTGCGCCATCAGCTTGACACGAATCATCATGTGAATAACGGGCAGTATGTGCAGATGGCCCGGGAGTTTCTGCCGGAGGGTTTCCGGGTGCGCCAGATGCGGGCAGAATATAAGAAGGCCGCTGTGCTTTATGATCCGGTGGTTCCCCGCGTACACCGGGAGGCGGGAAGATGTACGGTGGCCCTGTGCGACAGCGACGGCAGGCCTTACGCGGTGGTTGAGTTTCAGGAGTGAGTAAATCCGTGGGCGATATGGAGTTTAGAGGGATATGCGAATGTTACTGTGGACAGTAACAATGTCAGAGAGGAAAGAAGGGCAGGAGGAATTATGTTACAGTTAGGGAAAAGACAGAAGTTGACCGTAGTAAAGAGAGTGAAGTTTGGCGTATATCTGGGAGAGAAGGAGGACGCCGCGGAGCGTGTGCTGCTTCCGGCAAAGGAAGTGCCGGAGGATGTGAAGAAGGGAGATATGCTGGAGGTGTTCCTCTATCTGGATTCCCAGGACAGGATGATCGCCACCTGCCGGGAGCCTGTGGCGGAGCTTGGCCAGGCGGCAGTAATGAAGGTAAAGGAAGTGTCCGGGATCGGAGCGTTTTTAGACTGGGGGCTTGAGAAAGACCTGCTTTTGCCCTTTAAGGAGCAGACCAGGAGGGTAGAACAGGGGGAGGAAGTGCTGGCAGCCGTTTACCTGGATAAGAGCCACAGGTTTTGCGGAACCATGAATGTGTATCCCTACCTGCGCACGGATTCGCCCTACAAGAAGGATGACCATGTGACGGGAACCATCTATGAGACGGGCGGCGATTTCGGCGTGTTCGTGGCGGTGGACAACTGCTACTCTGGGCTGATTCCCAAGCGGGAAGCCACAGGCCGTTACCGGGTAGGGGACAGTATCCGCGTGAGGGTCACGGGCGTGAAGCCTGACGGGAAGCTGGATCTCAGCCCGAATGAGCGGGTAGAGATGCAGATGGATAAGGACGCGGCCCTGATTCTGAAGGTCATCGACTCTTATGAGGGAGTGCTGCCCTTCGGAGAGAAGGTTTCGCCGGAGGTGATCAACAGGGAGTTCGGCATCAGCAAGGCGGCCTTTAAGCGCGCCCTGGGGCGGCTGTACAAGCAGGGGCTGGTGGATATCGGAGAAAACAGGATATGGAAAAAATAAAACGCAGGAATACCTGCCCCATGTAAAAAGGGTTTGCTTTCCGATTATGTTTCGTATATACTGAAAAAAGAAGTATTTTGTAACGGTTCAGGTATTCGGACTGTTATAGTATTTTACAACAAGGCTGTAAATGATTAAGGAGAAAGAACGTGGATTCGATTGATTATTATGAACGCTATGCCGCCAGTTATTTTGAAAATACGGTAGACGCCGGCATGGAGGAAATTCTGGACCGCTTTTTGGAGCTGCTTCCGGAAAACGCGGATGTACTGGACCTGGGCTGCGGCTCCGGGAGAGACAGCATTTATCTGGAGGAGGCCGGCTGCTGCGTGACGCTGATGGATGGCTCGGAGCAGATGTGCAGGCTGGCAGAGATCCATACGGATCAGGAAGTACTGCATATGACCTTTGAGGAGATGGAGTTTGATGAGGTCTTTGACGGCATCTGGGCCTGCGCGTCCCTGCTTCATGTGCCTGAGGAGGATATGGACCGCATTATGGGAAAGGTGTCAGACGCCCTGCTGCCCGGAGGGATTCTCTATATGTCCTTCCGGTACGGGGAGTCAGAGGAGATACGCAATCACAGGCTGTTCCATGATTATACAGAGAAAACGGCCAAACGGATGGTCAAACGGCAGGAAAATCTGGAGATCCTTGATATGTGGCAAAGCGAGGATGTCCGGGGGAACGGCCAGCGATGGCTGAATCTGCTGGTAAAGAAGCAAGGAACCTTAGAAAAAGAGGAATAAGATGAACAAAACGAAAAGTATCAACCGGCTGTTTCTGTGCCTGATTGTCTGGGCTCTGGCCGCTCCGTTTCTGCTGGGAGGAATCCTGAGCCGCCTGAGCAACGTGCAGCTTTCTGTGGCGGGGGAGGCGCTTTTTGCGCTTCCGGCAGTCGTGTATATGGTGATCAAAAGGATTTATCCCAGGGAGTGGATCCCCTTCCGGCGTATAGACCTGCTGACGGTCTTTATGTCGTTTCTTACGGGGCTTCTCCTGCTTCCGCTGGTGACGTTTATCAACGCCTTTTCCATGCTGTTCGCTACCAATTATGTGAGTGAGAGCAGCGTCCAGTTTATGGAAAATTCCTTTTGGGTGAATCTGCTGGTCATTGCCGTGATTCCGGCGGTGGTGGAGGAGCTGGTTTACCGGGGAGTTTTTTACCATGCTTACCGGGAGAAGGGGGTGCTCATGGGGGCGCTGGCCAGTGCCCTGGTGTTTGGTATTATGCACCGGAACCTGAACCAGTTTTTCTACGCAGCGGTGCTGGGAGTGATCTTTTCGGTGATGTTGGAGATAACGGGAAGCATCTACGCCTCTATGACGGCCCATTTTGCCATCAACGGCTGGAATGTGCTGCTGATGGCTTTGCAGAAGCCCATGGAACGGCTGGCCGGGGAGACGGCAGCCCAGGCGGACATCACAAAGGAGGCCCTGGTCTATACGGTGGGCGTGATGGGAGTTCTTGCTCTGGGAACTACGGCTTTGGCGATGGGTGTGATGGTCTGGATGACAAAGCACTGCAAGCGTGAGTCCCATATGCGGTGGTGTTTTAAAAGACATCCCCTGCCGGAAGGGACAGGCAAAAGCTTTGTGACGCCCAGCTTTGTGGCTGCCGTGGTGCTGGCAGTCGTATATATGGTGCTGATAGAGATTGTATGATGTTACAGTAAGACAGGGAAGTGCGCAGGCCTCCTCCGCCATTCGCAGGGAGGGTCTGCGCTTTTTTCTTGGAAAGGAGAAAACGGTGAATTTTACGCATCTGCACGTCCACACGGAATACAGCCTGCTGGACGGTTCCAATAAAATCAAAGAGTATGTGGACAGAGTCAAGGAGCTGGGCATGGACAGCGCGGCGATCACGGATCATGGAGTGATGTTCGGCGTGATTGATTTTTACCGGGCGGCCAGGGAAGCCGGGATCAATCCGATTTTGGGCTGTGAGGTGTATGTGGCCCCCAATTCCCGGTTTGATAAAGAGACGGCTGGGGGAGAGGACAGGTATTACCATCTGGTCCTGCTGGCGGAAAACAACCAGGGCTACAGCAATCTGATGAAAATCGTATCAAAGGGCTATGTGGAAGGGTTTTACTACAAGCCCAGGGTCGATATGGAGGTGTTGAGGCAGTATCATGAGGGGATCATCGCCTTAAGCGCCTGCCTGGCCGGGGAGGTGCAGCGCTATCTGGTGCGGGGGATGTATGAGGAGGCCAAGAGGGCTGCCCTGCGCCATGAGGAGATCTTTGGGAAGGGAAATTATTTTCTGGAGCTTCAGGATCATGGGATTCCGGAGCAAAAGTCAGTGAACCAGCAGCTCCTCCGTATGAGCCGGGAGCTTGGTATCGAGCTGGTAGCCACAAATGACGTCCATTATACGTATGCCCAGGACGCCAGCGCCCATGACATCCTGCTGTGCATCCAGACGGGAAAGAGGCTGGCAGATGAGGACAGGATGCGCTACGAGGGAGGCCAGTATTATGTGAAGTCCCCGGAGGAGATGGCGGAGCTTTTTCCCTATGCGCTGGAGGCCTTGGAAAATACCCATAGGATCGCGGAAAGATGCCATGTGGAGATTGAGTTCGGCGTGACAAAGCTGCCCAAATACGATGTGCCGGAGGGCTACACCTCCTGGGAATACCTGAATAAGCTCTGCCATGACGGCCTTGCGAAACGATATGATCCGGTGGATGACAAGCTGCGGGAGAGGCTTGATTATGAGCTCGGCACGATCCGGCAGATGGGGTATGTAGATTACTTTCTGATCGTGTGGGATTTTATAAAATACGCCAGGGATCACGGTATTATGGTAGGGCCGGGGCGAGGGTCGGCCGCGGGAAGCCTGGTGGCCTATACCCTGGATATCACCCAACTGGATCCCATCCGCTATAACCTTCTCTTTGAACGCTTCCTGAATCCGGAACGTGTGTCCATGCCGGATATTGACGTGGATTTCTGCTTTGAGAGGCGGCAGGAAGTGATCGATTACGTGGTGAGAAAATACGGCAAGGACCGGGTGGTGCAGATCGTCACCTTCGGTACGCTGGCGGCCCGGGGCGTGATCAGGGACGTGGGGCGTGTGATGGATCTTCCCTATGCCATGGTGGATTCCATTGCAAAGATGGTGCCCCAGGAGCTCAACATTACGATTGATAAGGCGCTGGAGGTCAACAGCGAATTTAAAAAGATTTACGATGAGGACGAACAGATCCACCTTCTGATCGATATGTCCCGCCGCCTGGAGGGCCTGCCCAGGCATACCTCTATGCACGCGGCCGGCGTGGTGATCAGCCAGAAGGCGGTGGATGAGTACGTCCCCCTCTCAAGAGCCGGGGACGGATCGATTACCACCCAGTTTACGATGACTACCCTGGAGGAGCTGGGGCTTTTGAAAATGGATTTCCTGGGGCTTCGGACGCTCACCGTGATCCAGAACGCCCTGCGGATGGCGGAAAAGAGCAGCGGGAAAAGCATCTGCCTGGAAGCCATGGAGTACGACGATCCGGCAGTGTACGCGTCCCTGGGAACGGGAAAAACGGACGGCGTTTTCCAGCTGGAAAGCGCGGGCATGAAAAACTTCATGAAGGAACTGAAGCCTCAGTGTTTTGAGGATATCATTGCGGGAATTTCCCTTTACCGCCCCGGCCCCATGGATTTCATCCCCCAGTATATCCGCGGGAAAAACCACCCGGATTCGATTACGTACGACTGCCCGGAGCTTGCGCCCATCCTGGAACCCACCTACGGGTGTATCGTCTACCAGGAGCAGGTGATGCAGATCGTGCGGGCCCTGGGGGGCTACACCCTGGGACGAAGCGACCTTCTCCGCAGGGCCATGTCCAAGAAAAAAGCGGCGGTGATGCAGAAGGAGCGTCAGACCTTTGTCTACGGAAACGAGGCGGAGAGAGTTCCCGGCTGCATCAAAAACGGAATCGACGAGAAGGTGGCAAATAAGATATACGATGAAATGATTGATTTTGCAAAATATGCGTTTAATAAATCCCATGCGGCGGCCTATGCCATTGTAGCCTATCAAACGGCATGGTTGAAGTATTATTACCCCGTGGAATTTATGGCCGCTCTCATGACGTCGGTGATCGATAATCCCAGGAAGGTGTCGGAGTATATTTATTCCTGCCGCCAGATGAAGATTGCCATTCTTCCTCCGGACATTAACCGGGGGGAGGCCGGGTTTTCCGTGGACGGGAAGAGCATACGCTACGGCCTGCGGGCCATCAAGAGCATCGGCCGCCCGGTGATTGACGCCATCGTGGAGGAACGGCGGGCAGGCGGTGAGTACCGGTCCCTGAAGGATTTTATCCAGCGTCTTTCGGGAAAAGAGGTAAATAAGCGGACGGTTGAAAGCTTCATCAAGTCCGGGGCTATGGACAGCCTGGGCGGGACGAGAAAGCAGCTGATGCAGGTCTATGTGAGGATCATGGACAGTGTGGCCCAGGAAAAAAAGTATGCCATGACAGGCCAGCTCACCCTGTTTGATTTTGTAGGGGAAGAAGAGAAGAAGGCCTATGAGATCCGTATGCCGGATGTGGGCGAGTATGACAAGGAGCAGCTGCTTGCCTTTGAAAAGGAAGTGCTTGGCATCTACGTCAGCGGCCATCCCCTGGACGATTACGAGGCCCTGTGGCGGAAGAATATCACGGCAGTCACCTCAGATTTTGTGTGGGAGGAGACGGGAGGAGCGAAAGCGCAGGACAATTCGTATGCCGTGATCGGCGGTATGATCACGGCAAAGACGGTGAAATACACCAGGACAAACAAAGCCATGGCCTTTCTGACAGTGGAGGATCTGGTGGGTTCCGTGGAGGTGATCGTGTTCCCGAAGGATTATGAAAAATTCCGGGATCTGCTGACAGAGGACGCCAAGGTGTTTATCCGGGGGCGGGTTACCGGCGAGGAGGAGAAGGACAGCAAGCTGGTCTGCGAAAAGATCTGGAGCTTTTCGGATATCCCCAGGGAGCTGTGGATACAGTTCGCGGACAGGGAGAGCTTTGACAGGGAAGAGTCGAAGCTTTACGATTTCCTCAGGGAGGAGGAGGGAAAAGACCGGGTCGTGATCTACGTCAGGAATCCGAAATCCATCAAACGTCTCTCGGAAAACTGGGGAATTACAGCCAGCGGAGAGCTGATCGGCAGGCTGGAGGGATATTTTGGCAAAGAGAATGTAAAAGTTGTGGAAAAGTCTATTGAAAAACAGGGCAAAATGAATTAGAATGATGGAAAAGAATGTCTATATTTAAAAATAGAAGCACTGGCAGATTTACGGAGGTAAGATCATGGCAAAAGAGATTAAAACAATCGGAGTATTGACAAGCGGCGGTGACGCACCAGGTATGAATGCGGCGATCCGCGCAGTAGTTCGTCAGGCCATTTACAAGGGACTGAAGGTAAAGGGAATCCTGAAGGGCTATAATGGATTGTTGAACGAAGAGATCATTGATATGACGGCACGCAACGTGTCAGATACGATTTCAAAGGGCGGCACGATCCTTTATACGGCGCGCTGCTCAGAGTTCCGTACGCTGGAAGGACAGCAGCAGGGCGCAGAGGTGTGCAGAAAGCACGGCATTGACGGCCTTGTGGTGATCGGCGGAGACGGTTCCTTTGCCGGAGCGCAGAAGCTGGCAGCCCAGGGAATCAACACGATCGGCGTACCGGGCACCATCGACCTGGATATTGCCTGCACCGATTATACCATCGGCTTTGATACGGCGGTAAATACCGCTATGGAAGCTATCGATAAGGTTCGTGATACGGCTTCCTCCCATGAGAGATGCAGTATCATCGAGGTTATGGGAAGAGGCGCCGGCTATATCGCCCTGTGGTGCGGTATCGCCAACGGCGCGGAGGACATCCTGCTTCCGGAGATGTATGACTATGACGAGCAGAAGCTGATCAATAATATCATTGCCAACAGGAAGAGGGGCAAAAAGCATCACATCATCATCAACGCGGAGGGAATCGGCCACTCTGTCAGCATGGCGAGACGTATCGAGGCGGCTACCGGCGTAGAGACGAGAGCCACGATCTTAGGACATATGCAGCGAGGCGGAAGCCCCACCTGCCGTGACCGTGTATACGCTTCCATCATGGGCGCTTACGCAGTGGATCTGCTTACCCAGGGAAAATCAAACCGCGTGGTATGCTACAAGAACGGCGAGTACACGGATTTTGACATTGATGAGGCGCTGAAGATGAAGAAGAGCATCAGCGAGTATCAGTATCAGGTGAGCAAGGCTCTTACCGTATAGGAGAGGTTATGGCAGCGAAATCATTTGTTGTGTACGGCCTGGGAAAGTTTGGCTACAGTGTGGCGGTATCCCTGGCGAGAAATGGCTGCGAGGTGCTGGCGGTAGATATTGACGGACATATTGTGGAGGATATTGCAGGCGATGTGACTCTGGCAGTGCGGGCGAATGTGAAAGACCAGGATGTGTACCAAAGCCTGGGGATCGGAAATATGGACGGCGCGGTCGTGGCGGTATCCGGGGATATGGAGGCCAGTATCATGGCTACGATCCTCTCCAAGGAGGCAGGGATTCCCTATGTGCTTTCTAAGGCCAACTCCCAGACACACGCGGAGGTGCTGAAAAAGGTGGGCGCCGACCAGGTGATTTTCCCGGAGAGGGAGATGGGTTCCCGAATCGCCAGAAATATGGTTTTTGGAAAATTTATGGATACCTTCGAACTGTCCGCGACCTACAGCATGGCAGAGCTTGAGGTTCCCGATGCCTGGGTGGGAAAGACGCTCCGGGAGCTGGATGTAAGGAGGCGCTACGGGGTGAATATCATTGCAGCCAGAGAAGGGGAGAAGATCAACGCGAACCTGAACCCGGATGAGCCTCTGGTGCCCCATCAGGTAATCCTGACGGTGGGAAATAACAACGATTTGAAAAAGATAAAGTAAGATAGAGAGGGAAGCTTCAGAGATGGCCCAAAGCCGTTCCTGGAGCTTTTTCTTGAAAGGAGAATGTATGATCACAAGTACTTCAAATCCCCGGATCAAAAACCTGATACAGCTCCAGAAAAAGGCAAAGGCCAGGAAGGAGCAGGATGTTTTTGTGGCGGAGGGGATCAAGATGTATCGGGAGGCTCCCAGGGAGCTGGTAGAACAGGTCTATATCTCGAAAAGCTTTTCCGAGAAGCCGGAGGCTGCAGAGCTTCTGGGCTGCCGGAACCTGGAAATCGTGGAAGACAGGGTATTCCAGGCCGCGGCGGACACGAAAACGCCCCAGGGAATCCTAGCCGTGGTGCGCAGGCAGCATTACTCCCTGGAGCAGGTGCTGGGCGGGGAGAGTCCCCTGCTGATGATCCTGGAAAATCTCCAGGATCCGGGAAACCTGGGGACGATTCTGCGCACAGGAGAAGGGGCGGGAGTCACAGGGGTGATTATGACGGCGGAAACGGTGGACATCTATAATCCCAAAACCATCCGGTCCACCATGGGCTCCGTTTACCGGATGCCGTTCTGCTACGTGAGCGATTTGGGGGCTGCGGCAGAGGAGATGAAGCGTCGGGGGATCGCCCTGTATGCCGCCCATCTGAAAGGGAAGGACAGCTACGACAAACCGGATTACAGGCGGGGCTGCGGTTTCCTGGTGGGCAATGAGGGAAACGGGCTGACAGAGGAGGCGGCAGCCCTGGCGGATTCTTATATACGGATCCCCATGTGCGGCCATGTGGAGAGCCTGAACGCGGCGGTGGCCTCGGCTGTGCTGATGTATGAGGCGCTCCGGCAGAGAAGGCTGTAGGATTACGCGCCGCAGAGAAAGGGAAATATTTGGCTTTATGTTTTTCTTGACAAGCCTGTGTAATTAATATATAATGCGTTTGTAACAAACGTAATAAATTTGTAACAAATTAGGGGAAAAAGTAATATTCTGTAATATTTTCCCGAAAAATGGTTACACAGGAGGTTTGTATGAGAATAAAAATGAGACCTGTGATCGGCTGTGCAGTTTCTGTGGCTGCGATTTCCATGCTTTCATCTATGGCTGTCATGGCTGCATCCGATACGGAGATAGAAGACGCAAAGTGGAGCTTTACTGCAGTGGCAAATGTGAACACCCAGGTGAATATCCGGGCGGGCGCGTCTACCGAGAGCGCGATCGTGGGCTACCTGCCCAAGGCGGCTACGGCGGAGGTTATTGAGAGGGGCGAGGAGTGGACCCATATCATTTCCGGCGGCGTAGAGGGATATATCAAGGATGAATTTCTGGCCTATGGGGATCAGGCGAAGAAGCTGGCCGGCGTGTACGGCACGCCGGGGGTGGAGGTGTCCTGGGACGATGTGGCCATGTTCGCGGAGCCTGACTGCTGTTCTTCTGTATTGAAGAAGGCAAAGGGAGGCAGCGAATATACTTTGTTGGAGAAGGAGGGAGCCTGGTACGCCGTTCAGATGGACGATGTGACGGTGGCCTACGTTCCGGCAGAGGACGTGCAGAAGACGACCATCCTGGACAAAGCCATTCCGGTGGAGGGTGCTTACGGAGAGAGCGACGGCACCTATACGGCAGCCAGCTGGCAGCCGGAGTATGCCGCGGATACACAAACCTCCTCGGAGGCCCAGGCAGACAGCGGGGAAGCTGCTTCCTATGAAGATTATTCCGCAGCGGACAGCGTTTCCGACGACAGCTACAGCGCTTCCACAGAAACGGGAGCAGACACGGGGGCCGGGGACGCAGCGTCATCGGACAGCAGCGACGCGGATCCTTCCGTTTCCGACAGCAGTACGGCAGAGGATACATACACGGAGGAGCCTTCCGAGGAGACGGTGACCTCCGCCAGTACGGATGATGTATCCCTGCTGGCCGCGCTGATTTACTGTGAGGCGGGAAACCAGTCCAGAGAGGGCAAGGTAGCCGTGGGCGCGGTGGTGATGAACAGGATTGCCAGCAGCTCCTATCCGGGAAGCATCCGGGAGGTGGTTTACCAGAGCGGCCAGTTCTCACCGGCAGGCAGCGGCTGGCTGGATCAGGTACTGGCAAGCGGCGCGCCGGATGACTGCTATGAGGCGGCCCAGGCGGCGCTGAACGGAGAGAATCCCGTTCCCGGAGCATTGTATTTTAATACGGGGGCAGGCCGGGGAACGAAGATCGGCGCTCATTGGTTCTATTAATTGATAAGCAGAAAAAAGCGGAGATGCGGGAGCATCTCCGTTTATTGTTGTGCGCCCAGTATGGGCGC
>DESK01000047.1 GCA_002361955.1 Lachnospiraceae bacterium UBA3316 | reverse complement strand
TTATCTACCTCCTACCCGATTTATAGAAAAAGACTGCCGTTTTCATGAGGGAAAAAATCCTGCGGGAATGGTTTAGGGCGCCGCGGGAATCTGGCTGCTCAGATCCTCGATTTTCTGGAGAATCCGCTCTGCCTCGCTGCCCTCGGAAGGGGTAGGCTGGTAGTTATTATAGCCGGTGGCGGAGGAGACGGAGCAGGGAATGATTTTCGTATTTGAATCGCAGAGAACCTCGCCGTTTCGAAGCGTGAAGGTCTGCTGGAAGATCATCGTATCCATATCCGTGGGGGCTGAATTTCCGCCAAAGCAGAAGTTCGCGAGGCTGTACACGATGTAGCGGCCCCTGTATTCTTCGATTCCCTGGAGGACATGGGGATGGTGGCCGACGACCAGGTCTGCCCCATAGTCCACGGCCAGATGCCCCAGGGTCATCTGGTTGGAGTCAGGGACGGTTTCCCGTTCATTTCCCCAGTGGAAAACGACGATAATCAGATCCGCGCCGTCCCGGCGCACCTGGGCGATGTTGTCTTTTAGCTGCTGCTTTCGTTCCAGGTGGTCGTTCAGTTCATAGATTCCCACCAGGCCCACCTTTACGCCTTTGACGGTGACGACGGCGGTGTCATCGTAGCCAAAGGGCGTGATCCCCGCCTCCTTCAGGGTAGCCTTTGTGTCCTCGAAGCTCTGGTCTCCGTAGTCGTGGCTGTGGTTGTTGGCTATGTTGGCGGCTTCCACCGAGGAGCCGGAAAGGATGTTTACAAAATCCGGGCTTCCCTTAAAAGCGAATTTTTCCCAGTTGCGCTCGGTGGATTCTGTGAGGGTTCCTTCCATATTTACAATGGACAGGTCGTCAGCCTCCAGTATGGGGCGGACATTCTGGAAGAAATAGTCGGCTCCCTGGGTGGCAAAGTAGGCGTTGAGGCTGGTGTCGTAGTTGAAGGCCTCATCGGTGCCCAGGGTGCAGTCCCCCATCAGGCTGACGGTAAGCTGGGCGTCCACAAGCCTCGGTACTTTGACGGCAGCCGTCTCCGGCGCCTCTGTGGATTCTTTTTCCGCAAAAGCGGAAAAACCTTTTGCCCAGGAGTTTCTCGTAAAAAACAGGACGCAGCCTGTGGCAAGCACAAGAACGGCTGCGGCGGCAAGGGTCAGACGGATCTTTTTCTGCCGATACCGCTTTTGCTGCAGAGCAGTTTTTCTTTTGTAGGTCATATCGTTCATCCTTTGTTCACGCTGTTGTCGCTGAGTAGTTTCTTCTTTCAGTATATCCCATAAAAATTCTTCCCGCAATGAAAATGTTGTTCCCTTTTGCCGGGATTTTGGGTACAATATAGGTATAGAAGATAGAATTACTGTTCATGTAGGTCTGTGCATTTACTGCACAGACCGTAAGAAAGTGATTCAGGTGTGAGCAAATCCCATTTGCGCAGCAAATTTTAAATGGATTTGCGAAGGTTACTGTGAACGAAGTGAACAGTAATCAAATGGCAGTTGCAAAAGAGATGGGAGTATGTTATAGTTTGAATAGAACAAACAAAGCATAGCTTATCCATAATGGAAGAAGGGAGGGATGGCTATGAAGGTTGAAAAAGTAGACGACAATCAGATTCTGTGGTCATTGTATAAGGAAGACATGGAACGAAATCAGGTGAGCCTATTTGATTTTCTGACGGGAACGCCTAAAGTGAAGGAGCTTTTCCGGGAAGCCATCTATCTGGCAGAGAAGGACTTAAGCTTTCAGGTGGAGGGCTATGTGCTGAGCTGCAGCCTCAAGGAGCTGAATGATGAGAGGATTACCTTTTCGATCACAAAGAGGGAGGCGATTCCCGATATTCCCTATCTGCTGGCTTCCTTTGAGAGCCTGGATGAGGTGATCGGGATCGCAGGGCTTTTAAGCGATGAGATGGATCTGGCCAACGCTCTCTATAAGCTGGAGGACAATTATCTGCTGATCTTAAATCCCCGGAAAAAGGATGAAGAGCAGATCGCCTGGTGTACCGTAAATCTGTCGGAATTCACCGAGGTGGAAGCCATCACCCCGGGACAGAGAGCCTTTATTATGGAGCATGGAACGTGTATCATCGGAAAAGAGGCCCTGCAGAGGCTGCGGGAGCTGTAAAAATGGAGGATAAACAATGCGCCGTTCAGACAGAGAAATTAAAGAGTTTGAAGAGATTGTAGCGGTTATGGAAAAGTGTGATGTGTGCCGGATTGCGTTGAATGGCGACGGCTATCCCTATATTGTGCCCCTTAATTTTGGCATGTGTGTGAAGGACGGCCAGATTGAGCTGTATTTTCACGGGGCGCAGGAGGGCACCAAGTATGATCTGATCGAAAAGGACCCCAGGGCTTCTTTTGAGATGGACTGCGGGCACCGGCTGGTGACGGAGGCCGACAGGGGCAACTGTACCATGGAGTATCAAAGCGTGATCGGGCAGGGGCACATGGAAGTGCTTTCCGACGAGGAAAAATATGACGCCCTGTGCATTTTGATGAAGCATTACCATCAGGAGGATTTCGCGTTTAATAAAGCAGTGATGCCTCATACAAAGGTGTTTAAACTGGTGGTGGAGAAGGTGACAGGCAAAGCCCGGAGAAAGCGAAGAACGAACGGGTAAAAGAAAGAATAAAAAGAGGCCGGTAACGCGCTGCGTTGCCGGCCTCTCTTGACGGAGACGGTGGGATTCGAACCCACGTGCCCCGGAGGACAACTTGATTTCGAGTCAAGCTCGTTATGACCACTTCGATACGTCTCCTTATCGACAAGATAGATTATATCTGTCCGGCGTAAAATAGTCAACCATAAAATTTCCTTTGCCAATGGGATTTATATTACAATCTACGGAAACTCTGTATTGACATATACTGCAATGAGTAATGATATAAATTATAAGAATATTTTTTTTAGCGTGTTGCTAAAAAAAACAAGCCTGTTTCTTGCCCACATTTTTATGCTTCAGAGAAGAAAGGAGAAAAACCTATGAAAGTAAAAAAATTTTCGTTATTACTCTGTACCTTATGTCTGTTTTGTATGCTTCCTATAGTTCCGGCAGCGGCAAAATCTAAACCTGCCCCTAAAAAGCTGATCCTCAGCCGGAATGAGGTCGTTCTCTATGCCGGGGAATCCGCAGGACTGTGTGTGGTGAATACAAAACCTGCGGATGCCTCTGTGAAAGTGACATGGAAATCCCAGAATAAAAAAGTTGCCGCTGTTTCCCCCAAAGGGGAAGTGACAGCGAAAAAGCCTGGAAAAACCGTTATCACGGCGACATTAAAGAAAAATCCGGCTGTCAGGGCTGCGGTTCGGCTGAAGGTAAAAAAAGCACCGGCAAAAGTGGAAAAGGAGTATAAGGTTACCTGCGGCCACTGGTATAGTGTGAGTGATTGTCCGGCCGGTTATGAATATGCCTGCCCACCGGGCAGTATCTCCGGGAAGGCACTTGTCATCAGAAGTGCGGAGGGTTTTCAGAAGCTTCAAAAGGTATGGAACAGGAAGAATGATTTGCCTTTCCGGAAAACAAGGCTGGGAAATTATAAGAATATGGATTTTTCCAGATACAGCCTTGTTATTCTGTCCCATCCGTTTGGTTATGTGTCTATTTTTTCGGAAGCTGCTTTTTCTGCAAAATTAGACAGCTCAGGGAAACTTCAGGGCAGGATAGAGATTGACTATGAAAACACAGGGCAGGATGGCGGTATCCGCCCCGCCGTAATGGACGCTTATACGATTGCGCTTCAGATTAAGAAGAGTGATGAAGCGATGGTTGATTATTATAGTGTATGGGGAAAACCATATAGTAAATTCATAATCGCTCCGTAACAGGATGCTTCATAAAACAGGCCGGGAATCCCCGGCCTGTAACTTTGCGTCCTTTTTGCGGAAACGCAAGAACGCAAGAACATGGCCCATTTTTTGGGATACTACTTGACAGACGGGGGCTCTGTCAGTATAATGTTGAAGTGTGCGTGAAAACACAACTTTTTTTGCGCACCCTAATACAATCATGAACAGCAACCACATTCTAACAGGAGGTGAATAGAATGCCAACATTTAATCAGTTAGTAAGAAAAGGTCGTCAGACTTCTGAGAAGAAATCTACCGCACCGGCTCTGCAAAAAGGATTTAACTCCCTGCAGAAGAAGAGCACAAACGTATCCGCACCGCAGAAGAGAGGTGTGTGTACAGCAGTAAAGACAGCTACACCGAAAAAGCCGAACTCAGCGCTTAGAAAAATCGCCAGGGTACGTCTTTCCAACGGCATCGAAGTAACAAGCTATATCCCGGGTGAAGGACATAACCTTCAGGAGCATAGCGTGGTACTGATCCGTGGAGGAAGGGTAAAGGATCTGCCTGGTACAAGATACCATATCATCCGCGGAACTCTGGATACCGCAGGCGTGGCTAAGAGAAGACAGGCACGTTCCAAATACGGCGCAAAGAGACCGAAAGACGCTAAGAAATAAAAAGCGAGGAAGACCATAGAGTGCGAAGCACAAGGGTTTCCAATAATATGCAGTAACACATTCGTATCACTAACAGAACTATCGTTGTGCCGGATATCTAGTCACCAGGTGGTTGCAGGTTGATATAGAAGTCCTGGTATGCACACAATAGAACGACACATTGTGAGTACCGATGATTTAATCTAAACGGCGTAAGCCGTACCATTAATTAAGGAGGGAAGTACCGTGCCACGTAAAGGACATACTCAGAAGAGAGACGTTTTAGCAGATCCGTTATACAATAACAAAGTGGTTACGAAGCTTATCAATAACATCATGTTAGACGGTAAGAAGGGCGTAGCACAGAAGATCGTATACGGCGCATTTAGCAGAGTTGAAGAAAAATCCGGCAAACCGGCAATCGAAGTATTCGAGGAGGCCATGAACAACATCATGCCGTTACTTGAGGTAAAGGCAAGACGTATCGGTGGAGCTACCTACCAGGTGCCCATCGAGGTAAGAGCTGACAGACGTCAGGCTCTGGCTCTGCGCTGGATTACCCTGTATTCCCGCAAGAGAGGCGAGAAGACCATGCAGGAGAGGCTTGCGAATGAGATCTTAGACGCAGCCAACAACACAGGCGCATCTGTGAAGAAGAAAGAAGACATGCACAAAATGGCAGAGGCGAACAAGGCGTTTGCACACTATCGTTTCTAAGATATTAGGAGGAAAAAAACTTGGCTGGAAGAGAATATCCATTAGAGAGAACCAGGAATATCGGTATCATGGCTCATATCGATGCGGGTAAAACCACAACGACAGAGCGTATCCTTTATTATACTGGTGTAAACTACAAAATAGGTGATACTCACGAAGGCACTGCAACCATGGACTGGATGGAGCAGGAGCAGGAGAGAGGTATTACCATTACTTCAGCCGCTACGACATGTCACTGGACTCTGCAGGAAAACTGCAAGCCCAAAAAGGGTGCTCTGGAGCACCGTATCAATATCATTGATACACCGGGGCATGTTGACTTTACCGTAGAGGTTGAGCGTTCTCTGCGTGTACTTGACGGTGCCGTAGGCGTGTTCTGCGCTAAGGGCGGTGTTGAGCCTCAGTCAGAGAATGTATGGCGTCAGGCGGATACTTACAATGTACCGCGTATGGCATTCATCAATAAGATGGATATCCTGGGCGCAGATTTTTACGGTGCTGTGGAGCAGATTAAGACAAGACTGGGTAAAAACGCGATCTGCATCCAGCTCCCGATTGGCAAGGAAGATGAATTCAAGGGAATCATTGACTTGTTTGAAATGAAAGCGTATATCTACAACGACGAGAAGGGCGACGACATCTCTATTGTAGATATTCCTGAAGATATGGCAGACGACGCAGAGCTGTACCGTACAGAGCTTGTAGAGAAGATCTGTGAGCTGGACGACGACCTGATGATGGAGTACCTGGAAGGGGAAGAGCCCTCTGTGGACGCGCTGAAGGCAACGCTGAGAAAAGCTACCTGCGAGTGTACAGCCGTTCCCGTATGCTGCGGAACTGCTTACAGAAATAAGGGTGTTCAGAAGCTTCTGGATGCGATTATCGAGTTCATGCCGTCACCGCTTGATGTTCCGGCAATCCAGGGAACAGACCTGGATGGAAACGAGGTCGTAAGGCATTCATCTGATGAAGAACCGTTTTCCGCTCTGGCATTCAAGATCATGGCTGACCCGTTTGTTGGTAAGCTTGCGTTCTTCCGTGTGTATTCAGGAACTCTGAACTCCGGTTCTTACGTACTGAATTCCACAAAGGGAAAGAAAGAGCGTGTGGGACGTATCCTGCAGATGCATGCTAACAAGAGGGCAGAGCTTGACAAGGTATACTCCGGTGATATCGCGGCAGCCGTTGGATTTAAGCTGACTGCTACAGGCGATACGATCTGTGACGAGCAGCATCCTGTTATCCTGGAGTCCATGGAGTTCCCGGAGCCGGTTATCGAGCTGGCCATCGAGCCCAAGACGAAAGCAGGACAGGGTAAGATGGGTGAGGCCCTTGCAAAGCTTGCAGAGGAAGACCCCACATTCCGTGCGCACACAGACCATGAGACAGGACAGACCATCATCGCAGGTATGGGTGAGCTCCATCTGGAGATCATCGTAGACCGTCTGCTCCGTGAGTTCAAGGTTGAGGCAAACGTAGGAGCGCCGCAGGTTGCTTACAAGGAGACCTTTACCAAAGAGGTTACTGTGGACAGCAAATACGCGAAGCAGTCCGGTGGACGTGGACAGTACGGACACTGTAAAGTTATCTTTACTCCGATGGATCCCAACGGCGAAGAGACCTTCCAGTTTGAGTCTACCGTTGTGGGAGGCGCGATTCCGAAGGAATACATCCCGGCAGTCGGAGAAGGTATCGAGGAAGCTGCGAAGTCAGGTATCCTCGGCGGATTCCCGGTACTGGGCGTACACGCAAACGTATACGACGGTTCCTACCATGAGGTCGACTCCAGTGAGATGGCCTTCCATATCGCAGGTTCCATGGCGTTTAAGGACGCTATGAGAAAGGGAGACGCTATCCTTCTTGAGCCGATCATGAAGGTTGAGGTTACGATGCCTGAGGAGTACATGGGTGACGTAATCGGAGACATCAACTCCCGTCGTGGACGTATCGAGGGTATGGATGACATCGGAGGCGGAAAGATCGTTCGCGGTTACGTTCCGCTGGCAGAGATGTTTGGTTACTCCACAGACCTGCGTTCCAAGACACAGGGACGTGGTAACTACTCCATGTTCTTTGAGAAATACGAGCCGGTTCCCAAGTCCGTACAGGAAAAGGTGCTGAGCGCAAAGTCTAAATAACGAAAATCAGTATTTATATAAAAAATGGGCTTGAAAATATCTCTGATTTGAAATATAATCAGAAATAGCCTATGCAGTGCAGTTACGCTGTCTGTGCCCCTTTTGGGGAGGGGCAGCGGGATTGTAAGCAAGTAGTGAAGCAGATTGGAAACATCTGCTTAGAATGAAAAATAAAAGCCGGAGAGGCGCATATTTATCAAGGAGGACATTCAAAATGGCTAAAGCTAAATTTGACAGAACGAAACCACATTGTAATATTGGTACCATCGGACACGTTGACCATGGTAAAACAACTCTGACTGCCGCTATCACAAAGGTGCTTTCTGAGAGAGTTGCAGGTAACACAGCTACAGCTTTCGATAACATCGATAAGGCTCCCGAAGAGAGAGAGCGTGGAATCACAATTTCTACCGCTCACGTTGAGTATGAGACAGAGAAGAGACACTATGCACACGTTGACTGCCCGGGGCATGCTGACTATGTAAAGAACATG